>JAGYLB010000087.1 GCA_018401055.1 Roseicyclus sp. | reverse complement strand
GCTCGTAGGCGCCGGTAGCTAGGATAAGGGCGCGGGCATGGAGCAGGCTGGCCTGGGTGCCATCGAAGAGGCCAAGCTCGAAGGTCGGCCCCTCGGCGCGGGCATGCCAGATCGTGGTGCCGGTCAGATGCCGCACGTCGCTGGTGGCGAGGCGGGCGCGCAAGGCGTTCCCCGCGCGGTGCTGGGCGTCGAGGTCGGTGTCGGGCTGGGGGGCGGCGAGGGGTTTGAAATACTGGCCGCCCGCCTTGGCCCGTTCATCGACCAGCACGACGGCTAGACCGCGGCCCGCGGGCGGCAAGTGCGGCGGTGATGCCTGCGGAGCCCGCCGCCGACGATGGCCAGATCCGCGGTGGTGACGGGCAGGCTGTCGCCCCCGGGCAGGGGCGCGAGGCGGGCGATGGGGGCGCCCGTGTCGCCGTGGCGATCGCTGTGGCGGTGCACCTCGGCGCCGTCGCGGGCGGCCATCATGCAGGCGACGCTGGCCCGCGCGGCCGTCGACGGTGACAAGGCAATCGTGACAGAGGCCGATGCCGCAAAACAGGCCCCGATCCTCGCCCGTCCGCGTGATACGCTGCGCCGTCAGCCCCGCGCGCAGGAGCGCTGCCGCGATGGTGTCGCCGGGGCGGATCGGCACCGTCTGTCCGTCATAGGTAAAACCCGGATCGCTCATGCCGCGGGTTTGGTGATCAGGCCCAGATCGCCCAGAACCTGCCGGATCTGCGCCTGATAGGCGGGCGTCGAAGGCAGGCGCGGGGCGCGCGGCAGGCCGACGTCACGGCCCATCATGCCCAGCGCCGCCTTGGAGGCCGCGACATAGTGATGCCCGCCGACCAGCCGGATCACCGGCAACACCTTTTTGTAAAGCGCGCGCGCAGCGTCGTAATCCTGCGCATCCGCGGTCAAGGTGAACAGCTCGGCGAAGGCCGCGGGCATGATGTTGGAGCCGACGGAGACCCAGCCCTCCGCGCCCTCGACGAAGGATTCGAAGCCCAGGATGCCGCCGAAAACGGTCATGCGGTCGCCGCAGAGATCGAGGATATCGCGGATGCGCGTGACCTCCAGTGTGCTTTCCTTGATGTAGCTGACATTGGGAATGGTGGACAGGCGCGCGACGATGGGCGGCGTCAGGTCGACATTCGCGGTGGCGGGGTTGTTGTAGATCATGATCGGCAGGTCGATGGCCGCGCCGATGGTGGCGTAATGGTGGTAAAGTTCATCCTCGGTCGGGCTGGAATAATAGGGCGGGATGATCATGACGCCGTCGGCGCCCGCCTTTTGGGCCATGCGCGCGGCGCGGACGGCGTCATCGGTCCATTCCGCGCCTGCGCCGATCAAGACTGGCACGCGGCCCGCAACGGTGTCGATCACGCAGCGCGCAACGGTTTCGCGCTCGGCCTCCGTCATCGAGAGAAACTCGCCGGTGGAGCCAAGCGGGATCAGGCCGTGGATGCCCTCGCGCACCTGCCAGTCGGTGAAGGCCTCCAGCGCGGGGATGTCCAGCGCACCCTGAGCGTCGAAGGGGGTGATCATGACGGTATAGGTGCCGCGAAAGGCCTTGGTCATCGTGCAAACTCCGGGTGGGTGGCAGCCTGAGGCATCGCAAGCAGGCGCAAGGGATTGATACGGATGAGATGGGCGATATCCCCGGGCACGAAGCCGAGACGCCGCATCATGGGCAGGACGTTGCGCAAGAGATGGCCGTAGCCATGCCCGCCCCAGTGGTGGGTGCGGGTGCGCGTGCAGATGTCGTGGCTGACAAGGATACGGTCGCGCAGACCGGCGTCGATCAGGGCGCGGATGGCGCGCAGGCGGCCGCGGTCGGTGGGAAGTTCGACGCCTTCGTCCATCCAGTAATGCGAGGATTCGACGCCGAAAAAATCCCATTCCACCATGACGCCCAGTCGGGCCAGCGCCATGGGGCCATCTGCGTCGGGCTCTGGATAGGTCCGGTCCATGTGGCAGATCGCGACGCGGGACAGGTCGGCGCCGGCGTCCCCCAGAATGTCCACGATCTCGAAGGGAGCGCGCGGGTCGCGGCCGGGGTGGACGGAGATGCCCGCGCCGGTTGCCCGTGCGGCTTTTGCGGCAGCGATCAATGCGCGGCGTTCGCACGGGTCGAGCGGCCATGAGCAGCCGATTTCTCCGATCAGGCCTGCGCAGATCGTGGTGCCATCAAGGCCCACGTTGATTTCGTCCACGAAGCGGGCGGCGAGCCGGTCGGTGTCGGCGGCCTTTGTCTCAGTGTCCAGATAAGCGGCGGTATAGGTGCCCGCCGCCGCCACCACCGCGCAACCCGAGGCGAGGGAGGCGGCCTGCAGCCCGGCGGGGTCGCGGGCAAGCCCGCCAACGGATTGATCCACGATCAGGTCGCCGCCATCGGCGCGGAAGGCCGCAAGTTCCGCCGCTGCAATGTCCGCGTCTTGCTGGCGGGCGTTGGCGGGGGTCTGGTTCGACAGGTAGTCGATTTGCCACCGATTGTGCGGCGTGATCTCGGTGTCGTCCGTGGCCGCGCCCGGCGGCGTGATGTCGTAGAGCAGATGTTCATGCACCATCACGGCCGTGAAATCGGCGGCGGGGCGGTCGCCGCAAACGGTGCGGATCGTGCCGATTGGGGCGTCTTGGGCGGGCATGGCGGGGCTAGTGGCTCAGGATCTTGGACAAGAAAAGCTTGGTGTGCTCGCTCTTGGGGTTGGTGAAGAACTCGCCGGGCGGGGCCTCCTCCACGATCTCGCCGCCGTGCATCAAGATCACGCGGTCGGCGGCGGCGCGGGCAAAGCCCATCTCGTGGGTGACGACGATCATCGTCATGCCCTGGTGCGACAGGTCGACCATCACGTCGAGCACCTCGGAAATCATCTCGGGGTCGAGCGCCGATGTCGGCTCGTCGAAGAGCATAACCTGCGGCTTCATCGCCAAGGCGCGCGCGATGGCGACGCGCTGCTGCTGGCCGCCCGAAAGCTGACGCGGATAGGCGTTTTCTTTTTCCGGCAGGCCGACACGGGCCAAAAGCTCGCGCGCCTCCTCCTTCACCTCGGCGCGGGGGCGTTTGAGGATGCGGACAGGCGCCATCATTATGTTCTCGATCACGCTGACATGGGGAAACAGGTTGAAGTTCTGGAACACCATGCCGAGGTCGCGTTGCTGGCGGGCGATTTCGGTGTCGCGAAGGGCCACGCGCTTGCCGTTCTTTTCGCGGAACCCCATCAAGTGGCCCGCCGCGCGGATGGTGCCGCCGTCGATGGTTTCCAGCTGGTCGATGCAGCGCAGAAGGGTAGATTTCCCGCTGCCCGAGCGGCCGCAGATCACCACCACCTCGCCCTGTCGGATCGTCATCGAGACATCCCGCAGGACATGGTTGTCGCCAAAGGATTTCTGCACGTTCTCGATCAGCACGATGGGCGCTCCAAGCGCCTTGGCGGGCCGCGCGGTGGCTGTGCGGGCGGCGGGCTTTGGGGCGTCTGTCGTCATGGCGGGCCTTTCGGTCTGCGGGGCGGTCTGGGAGCCTTGTGTCATAGCCTGGTCGCCCCGGCCTTTTGCATGGCATTCTTGAGGTCCTTCGCGGCATCGGGCGATATGGCCGCCGCAGGGCCGAAGGGTTTTTCGTAATGCGCCTCGATCCTTTGCTGGATCAGGCCCCAGATCGACACCAGCAAGAGATACCAGATCGCGGCCACGCTATAGACCTCGAGCACGCGGAAGTTGATCTGCGCCAGCATCTGCGCGTTGCGCATCAGTTCTTCCATCGAGATGACGGAGGCGAGCGACGTGGTCTTGAGCATTCCGTTGAACTGGTTGCCCAAGGGCGGAATGATGGTGCGCGTCGCCTGCGGCAAGATCACCAGATACATCCGCTCGCGCCACGTCATGCCGACCGAGCGGGCGGCATCGTTCTGGCCTTTGTCCACCGACATGATGCCCGCGCGGATGATCTCGGCCAGATAGGCGCCTTCGTTCAGCGCGAGACCGAGAATGGCGGATTCCACAACGTTCAACCGGATTCCGAGTTGCGGCAGGCCGGTGTAGATGATGATGAGCTGGATCAAGACGGGCGTGCCGCGGAACAGCCAGATGTAGAATTCGGCGATGTAGCGGACGGCTGTGTTGCCATACATCTTCATCATGGCCGCCACGACGCCCAGACCTAGGCCGATGGTCATCGAGATGACCGAGAGCCACACCGTCGTCCACGCGCCGCGCAGCATGAACCCGTTGGTCAGGTACTCGAAGAAAAAGGTCCAGCTCCAGTTCACGGGCGCGCTCCTGCATCACGGGGCTTCGCCCGGCGCAGGACCGCGCCGGGCGAAATCGAGTCTCGGGTGACGGGACGGCGCTCAGCCCTGCGGCGTGTAGTAGACCGCGATGTCGCCGGTGTAGTCGTCCCACAACTCGATGGGCGTCGCGCCATAGGCGCCCAGCATCTCGTGGTAGGTGCCATCGGCGACCATGTCGCGCAGCACCTGCGCCACCGCCTCGGACAGGACCTCGCCGCTGGCGCCGTCAAAGCCGAAGGCCGAGGGCAGGCCGGGGTTCAGACCGGCCGCGCCGACGTCGAAGGCACCCTGTTCGGCATACCATGCGGCGGTCGCATCGGGCCCGAAGACACCGCGCACCTGTCCGGCGGCCAGCGCAGCAAAGGCCTCGGCAAAGGTGTTGAAGGACTGGATCTGCATCGACTCGATCCCGGCGGCGACCTGTTCGGCGTTCACCTCGCGCAGAAGCGCATCGGCGAAGCCCGCGATCTCGGTGCCGACGGGATATCCCGCAAGCTCGTCATAGCCGGTGACGCCGAGCGGATTGCCGCGTTCGACCACGATGGCCAGCGCGTTCACGGTATAGGGCACCAGCCGCATGATCATCGCGCGGTCGGGGTTGTAGTACATGCCGGTGTTGATCATGTCCCAGCGCTGGTTTGCGAGGCCCGGGATCTGCACCTCGAACCCGACATTCATGAACTCGGCCTCAAGGCAAAGGCGGCGTGCGATTTCCCGGCCGAGGTCGGGGTGCAGGCCCTGAAGGTTGCCCTGCATGTCGATATACTGGCGCGGCGGGATCGTTGCGTTGATCGACATGGTCAGGACGCCCGGCGTCACCGTGGGCAGGTCGGTCGGGCAATCCTGCGCGATGGCAGCTCCGGTCGTGAGGGTCAGCGCAAGCGTGGCAGCAGCGCCCTTGAGCGTGGTGGTGATCTTCATCGTCTGTCTTCCCTGTTGTTGGTTGGTCGAAAGGACCGCAGGGGTTCCCCTGCGACCCGGCAGCAGGCACGTCGTCAGGTCGTGCGATGGGTTCCGCACCAGTCGAGAATGATCGCGGTCGTCGCCGTGATGGTGCGCAGGTAGTCGTCAAGATCGACCCATTCGTCGGTGCGTCCGTTCTGGGTCAGGTCGCCGCACAGCCCGCCCAGCCCGACCGTCGGGATTGCCTTTTGCACGATCGGGTTGCGGATGTCGGACGAGGTGTGCATCGGGTTCACATGCGGCTGGCGCCCGGTCTGGGCGCTGACAGCGCGGGCCGCAGTGAGGTAGAGGGGTGGTCGGGCGGGCATTCCGCGCCGGTGACCCCGCTCAACCACTCGATGATGGCGGGGTTTCGGACAGCCACGGATCGGCGGCGCAGGCGGCGGCCAGTGCCGCCTCGACCTCGGCCTTGACCTGATCGAGGGTTTCGCCCGGCGGAAACGATATCGCGCCGGCCAGCGTGCAGACCGTGTTCAGCCGCCCAAACTTGCGATCCTCGCCGCAGATGACGTTTGACACGAGGATATTGGTGGAGCGTCCGACCTCTTTGTGAAGCGCGGGATGATGGATGCGCGCGCCCCGCGCGGCGTCCAGATCGCGCAGGGCGGCATGGATCACCATGGCCTTGTCCACCGGGTTGACGGCCAAATGCGCAAAGGCGGTGTGCCCGGGTTCGTTCGTGGGCGGGAATTTCCCCGTGACCGTGATGCGGAATTCCAGTTGCCCCGAGGCGAAGGCCTTGATCTCGTTCAGGCCCGCGCCGCTTTCGGCGGGGTGCAGATAGAGGGCCGCATCGGCCACCAGACCCTGATGCATCGCCGCCGCGACCCCACGCGCATGGCGTTTGGAGGGGCGGAGATCATGATGACCTCACCAAGAGTGTCGCCTGCGCGCGCGGCCCGAGCCACGGCCAGCGTGCCCGCGGCGATCCCGGCCAGATCATCGGCCACACCCAGCCGTAAACTCTGCCCATAGCGATCTCGCCGGCAAAGGGATCGTGGCTCCAGCCCTCGGTGCCCGCGACAGGCTCGCTGTCGGGATGGGCGAACATCAGCAGCGACCGGCGCGCCGCATCGCCCGGCAGTCTGCCGATCACATTCACCCGCTCGCCCGGTTGCTGGGACCGCGCCGCGGCGGAATTCGCCCACCACAGGGACCATGGCGGGGTCGAAGGGGCGGTTTTCCACGACGGCCCCGGCCTCGGTCAGTTTTTGCGTGATCAGCGCCTGAACCGCTGCCTCTCCCGTGGCTTGCGCCGTGATCAGGGCGCGCAGGAAAGCGATGGCCTCGACCTCGTCCGGGCCATGTTCCACGGCCGTTGCGCTGCTGGTCTGGGTGGGCTGAGCGACCGTCATCGGGGTCCTTGCGGGTTTGATATACGAATGGTGGGCAGATTGTGCACAATTTGACTACGAAACGATTCTTGTGCTAGTGCAAGAGGAAAGCTACCCCTCGTTCCGCGAGCCGACTTGGCAGGCAGGTTCTGCTTGATTTTTGTGCGGAAGACGGCGTGCGATGGCGCGGGCGGGCCATTGTGGCGGTCGCCTAAGCGAGGATGAAGAACGGCTTGGGGTGTCGGCATGCCAACGGATGATGTGGGAACTGCGGAGGCCGGGCTGGCGCAGGCCGGGGCCCAGCCGGGCGGAACGCGCGCGCCCGAAAGCGCGAACATGTCGGCGCAGGCCTACCGGGCGATTTCCAACAAGATCAAGAGCCGCGAATTGCGTGGTGGGGATACCCTGGTCGAACAACGGCTGGCGGCCCAGTTGGGCGTGTCGCGTACCCCCTGCGCGAAGCCATGCAGCGCCTTGAAGGCGAGGGGTTGTTGCTGAAGGCGGCGAACCGGTCCTACAGCGTGCGCAAGGTCGATCTGGGGGAATATCTGCAAAGCCTGCGCGTGCGCGAGGTGCTGGAGGCCGAGGCCGCCGCACAGGCCGCGGGCCGGGTGCCGCCCGCGGCCATCGCGCCGGTCAGGGCGGCGGTGCTGGCCTTGGAACGGCTCGACCCTTACGACACGCATGCGCATTGGGCCTGCGACGATCAGGTGCACAACCTGTTCATCGACGCCTGCGGCAATGCCGTGATGGCGCAGATCCTGCGCAACCTGCGCATCACGACGCGCCTGTTCGAGATCGCGGCTCTTGCCGACCGTCTCGGCCCGGATTCGCGCGAACACCTCGCCATTCTGGACGCCCTGCAGGCCGCCGATCCCGAAGCCGCGCGCGCGGCGACGGCAGCGCATGCAAGGTCGCTGTTCGATTTCGCCATTGCGGCGATATCCTGAAAGCGCCCATCTTGGAGCGCGGTTCCCCGCGGACCAAGGCGGCGGCTCAGCGACGCGCAGGCACGACATCGCCGGGATGATCCCTTTCCCTTTCCGCGTGCAAAAGCCATCATGCTCCGTGAAGATCTGCCCCAAAAGGGCTGTTGCGCGCGGGTAGGGCGCGCGGGATCGCCAAGGCAAGAACAACAAAAGGGTGGGCTTGTGACAGACGCGACCGTTGACGCCATTCTGGCGCGCGTGGACGCCAGCCGCAAAGCGGTGGGCCGGGTGCTGGTTGGGATCGCGGGTGCGCCCGCCTCGGGCAAATCCACGCTTGCCGAACAGGTTGTCGCGGCCCTTGTGGCGCGCGACGGGGCGGGGTGTGCGGCGCTGGTGCCGATGGATGGCTACCACCTCGACAACACGGTTTTGGACGCCCGCGGCCTGCGCGCGGTCAAGGGCGCGCCGCAGACCTTCGACGCCGAGGGCTTTGTCGCCTTGATGCGGCGGATCAAGGCACAAGACGGCCCGATCCGCTACCCGCTGTTCGACCGCAGGCTCGATGCGACGGTGCCGGATGCGGGCCGGGTGGATGCCACCACGCCCGTCGTGGTGGTGGAGGGCAACTACCTGCTGCTGCAAGACCCGCCCTGGGCCGATCTAGCCCATCTGTTCGATCTGACCGTGATGCTGTCGGTGCCATTGGACGAGCTGCGCGCCCGGCTGGTGCGGCGCTGGCTTGACCATGGGCTGTCGCCCGAGCAGGCGCAGACACGCGCGGAGGGCAATGACATCGTCAACGCCGCGCGCGTCATCGCGGACAGCACGCGCGCCGATCTGATTGTCGGGCCGGGGGCTGAGGCATCCGGTCTTGCGGGTGGCAGGTAGGTCATGCGGGGCGTCCATCGATCAATGGTCCGGCCCGTCCGGTCCGGAAAGGGCAGCGGTGGCAGACCATGACGACATGGCATCACGAGGAGCGGTTGCAGGCCGTTCAGGCGGTCGTGCGGACCTGCGGGGCGCGCCGCGTGCTCGATCTGGGCTGCGGCGATGGCGATCTGTTCCTGCGTCTGGCCGCCGAGCCGGGGATCGAGGCGTTGGTGGGGCTCGACATCTGCGCCGCCTCACTGGACCGCTTGCGCCAGCGGCTGGCAAAGACAGCCCCCGTGGTGCCCCGCGTCGATCTGCGCGAGGCCTCGATGACCGAGCCCACGCCGGATCTGGCCGGGTTCGATTGCGCCATCTTGCTCGAGACCATCGAACATATCGATCCCGACCGGCTGGCGACGCTGGAGCGGGCGCTGTTTTCCACGATGCGCCCGCGCGTTGTGGCGATCACCACGCCCAATGCCGAATTCAACACGCTTCTGGGGGTGCCTGCGCACCGCTTCCGCCACCCTGACCACCGCTTTGAATGGGACCGTGCCCGGTTTCGGCGCTGGGGCGCGCGGGTGGCGCAGGCGGGGGGGTATGCGGTCAGGTTTCACGATGTGGCGGGCCAGCATCCCGGGCTTGGCGGGGCAAGTCAGATGGCGGTGTTCGAGCGGGCCGCGCAGGCGTGATCTGGCCGGGGCTGGTCGCGCGCCACGACTTGCGACATGCTTGCAGCCATGGCGGATACCGACATCTTGATCCGGCTGGCGCTTGCGCTGTCCATCGGGCTTTTGCTCGGGCTGGAGCGCGGCTGGCATGAGCGCGGCGCGCGCGAGGGCGACCGCACAGCCGGCATCCACACCTTTGCGCTGACGGGGCTTTTGGGCGGCATCTGCGGCTGGCTGGCCCACGGGACACTGCCGATCCTTCCGGCGGCGGGGCTGTTGGCACTGACAGTCCTGTTGGCGGTCAGCTACCGCGCCAAACTGAGCCGCGATGCCGATCTGGGCCTGACCACGGAAATCGCGCTTTTGTTGACATTCGGGCTGGGGGTCGCGGCCACGCTGGCCGAGATGGCGCCTGCGGCCGCGGGGGCGGTGGTGGTTGCGGTGCTGCTGTCGCTCAAGCCCCGGCTTCACGGCCTGATCGACCGCATCGAGCATCTGGAACTGGAGGCCTTGCTCAAGCTGGCGTTGATCTCGGCGGTGATTTTGCCGCTGCTGCCGGATCGGGGCTTTGGTCCCGGGGCGGTGCTGAACCCCTACGAACTGTGGTGGGCGGTCGTGATCGTCGCAGGGCTGTCCTTTGCGGGCTATGTCGCCATCCGCCTGTTCGGCACCGGCGCGGGGATCATGGTCACGGGTTTTTTCGGCGGCTTCGCCTCGTCGACGTCGACGACACTGGTGTTGTCGCGGCTGGCGCGAGGGCACGGGCGGGGCGACATCGCTTCTGGCGGCGGGGATCTTGCTGTCGGGGTCGGTGACCTTTTTGCGCATCCTCGCCTTGCTGGCCGTCTTTGAACCCCACCTTATCTTGCCGCTCGCCCCGCCTTTGGGGGCGATGGCTGCGACGGGATTGGCGGGGGGCGGCGTGGCAGTATCGGCTGGCTGCGGGATCGACCACCAAGGACCGGGCGGTGGCGGGCATCACCAACCCTCTGGCCCTGACGACGGCGCTGGCCTTTGGGGCGATCCTTGGCATCGTGGTGCTGGCGGTCCATCTGCTGGGCGCGCGGCTTTGGCGCGGGCGGCGTCTATATCGCGGCCGCGCTCTCGGGCGTCAGCGATGTGGATGCGCTGACCATTTCGGTGGCGCGCCTGACCGGGGAGGGGCTGATGCTTACCGAAGGCGCGATGGCGATCTTCATCGCCGCCTGCGTCAACACGGCCCGTCAAGGGCGGCATTGCTGCTGTGGCGGGCAGCGCCGCGCTGGGGCGCCGGGTGGGGGCGGTCTATCTTGTCGCGATCCTGGCCGGGGTCGCGGCGCTGGTCGCGGTCCCGTCGGTTCCGGGCTGAGCTGCGGCTTTGATCACATCTCGACCATGTGGCGGGTGGTGTTGTCGAATTTCTGCCCAGTCAGACGGTTGAGGAAGGTGCCGTGCCCGACCACTGCGATCTCGTGTTCCGGCCGGTCCGCCAGCCAGTCGCGGAACGCTTCGATCCGGGCATCCAGCATCATGGCCGTCTCGATGGCGAAGGGGCCGGGATCGGTGGCGTCGACATGCCACCACGGGTCGGGCAGGTGGTCAAAGCTCAGATCGGGAAAGGCCTGCGCCAAGGTGGCGGGCGGTTGGCCGATGTCGCAAAAGCTCCACTGGTGTTCGCGGTGCAGGTCGAGGACGACGCGCGGGGCAGGGTGATCGGCAAAGGCGTGGCGCATGGTCTGGATGGCGCGGGTCAGCGGCGTGACCACGACGACCTCGACGCCCGTCAGCTTGCGGATGCCCGGCGCGATGGCGCGGGCCTGCGCATGCCCCAGATCGGTGAGGGCGGCATCGCGCATCGTGGGATCAAGGCGCACGGGTGTCTCGTCGGCGACAAGGGCGGCGCGGGCGTTGTGCTGCGATTGTGCGTGGCGAATGAAGTGGATGCGTTTGGCGGGCATGGGATCTGTTCGGGCCTTGTTGGGTGTCCCAGACCGGTCCGTCTGGCAGACAGATCCTTACCGCGCCCAAAGTCCGCGCGCCAGACGCAGGGATCGCGGCTTTGCGGGCGAGTGCACATCGGCGCGCATGATCACGGGTCCGCGTCGCCCGGCGCGAGGTGGCACGGCGTGCCGGGACGCAGGTAGCTGGACTCCAGCACACCCCCCAGCATCACCATCCCCCCGGGGGCCAGCGGCGCGTCGAAGTCATAGCGTCCTTCCGCGCGGGCGAAGGGGACCGACCATTGAATGACACTGCCCGCCGCCACCGGCACAGCGCCGGTGTTGATCAGGGCAAGGTCATACCCCTCCACCCGGCAGACAAGGCCTTGCGGCACGTCGTCGGCAAGCGCCGTCGATCCCGCTGTCATCGCCGCCGTCAGGCAAGCCACCCGCGCCAGCCCGCTCATGGCGCGGGCAGGATCTGGATATGGCCGAGGTCCCACGCGTCTGCGGGCAGGTCCGTTTCGCCGGGCGGCGCGCCGGTGACGGCCAGCATATGCGCAATGATCGCGGCGTAATCCTCGGGCGGCAGGAAGCCGGGGTTCGACTGCGGCATGGTGGAGATGGTGTAGGTATAGAGCATCCCCAGCGACCGACCGTCCCAGATCCTCAGGAAGTTGTGCCGCGCAAGCGCCGGTCCCGGAATCATGTCATTGTCGTCCGGCGCGCCGTTCAACCTTGTGCCGTGGCATATGCCGCAAGGCGCGCGGTAGACCTGCGCCCCGCGTTCGGCCTGCGCCTGTGTATAGACGCCGTCCCAGATCGAGCGCGGAGCCATCGGCGGGTCAGAAATCGGCAAGGATTTCGGCGACCTCCGCCTCGGTCGGGGCGTCGTAGCTGTTGCCCCAGGCACTGCCGACATAGGTGGCCAGGGCCGTGATCTCCTCGGCGGTCAGGGTGGGGAAGGGCGGCATGTTGCCCAGTCCTTGCGCCACTTTGGACACGAGGACATAGGGATCGGCGAGAATGTCATTGCCGCGCAGGTCGGGAAAGACCGGTGGTCGGCCCGCACCGCTGGATTGGTGGCAGATGGCGCAGTTCGCCTCGTAGAGGGCCTGACCGGTGGCGAGGGCATTGGCGGCATCGGTCCCCTGCGCCCAGGCCGCAGGGGTCAGGATTACCGCCATCAGCGTGGCCGCGGCTCTGGCGCGTGTATGTCTCACGCCCATTGGTCCACCTCGTCATAGGCCCGGTCGACATGCATCCGCGCGATGATGTCGGCCTCGGCGTCGCCTTGCAGGTCGGCTTCGGCCTTGAAGGCGAAATACTGCAAGCCCGACACGAAGACCGTATAGGTGCCCGCCGGCACGGCGAGCTCGGCCCGGCCCTCGGCATCGGTGAGGGTCCGGAACGGATGCGCCGTGACCCGCGCCCGTTCGACCGGTTCCCCGCTGACGGCATCTTGCACAAGAACCCGGATCACGCGGTCGGGCCGGGCAACGACATTGAGGTGGATTTCCGTGCAGACCGGCGTATGCAGCAGGTCGAGGCCGGGGTCGACCGGACGGACGCGCCAGACATTGCGGCCCGCGCGGTCGGGGGCCCGCAGCGTGATCTCGGCGCAATGCAGACCTTGGGTTCCGGGCGTCGGAGTGGACCCCGTCACGCCCGATTGCAGCACGGTGCCACCCTCGTCCTCGACGACGAAGGCAAGGTTCGCGGCGGTGCTTTCCCCTGCGCAGGCAAGCCCGACCGTGCAGCGGAATTCCTCGCCCGCGGTGATGGCGGGGGGCAGGTTCCACACACTTGGCCGGATCACTTGGGCGGCGACCTCAAAGGTCACCTCGGCCTGCGCCAGCGTTTCGCCCTCGCGGGTCGCGCGCAGGGTCCAGCGGCAATCGCCGACGCAATTCGGCGCGCTCACCCGCAAAAGGGCGCGCGGGGTTCCCCCGTTGGGGTCGATCTCCATAGGGGCAGTCGCCAGATGCTGTGCGTCGGCGTCTTGCAGAACGGCCACCAGCCCTTCGGTCTGCCCCAGCAGATCCCCTTGTGGGACGACCTCGATCTGCATTGGCGCACCAGCCTCGGGGCGTGCGGGTTTCACCCCGATTTCAAGCTCCGTCGTCTCAAGGTTCATGTCGGTCATGTCTGATCCATTGCTCGCGTTCCGGGTCAAGTCACGGGCGGCATGACCGCCGCCCGTGTCTTCTTGCGGTCTGCTCAGCCAAGCTCGGCCGCGGCATGGGTTCCGGCGATGAACCCGTGCACATGGCCCTTGCCCAACCCGTGCTTGTTGAAGCCGCCCACCGCCTCACCCCCGGCATAGAGCCCCGGGATCGGCTGGCCGCGCATGTCGATCACCTGCTGGCGGCCGTTCACGCGCAACCCGCCATAGCTGTCGTGCCAGACGACCATGATCGACAAGGCGTAGAACGGCGGGCGAGAGATGGCATACATCGGCGCATCCACCTCGCGCTCGAACTCGGGATCGACGCCATCGGCGACATAGCCGTTCCAGGTCTCGACCGTTTGCGACAGATACCGCAGCGGCACCCGCTGGAACGGGTGGTTCGCGTAGATCTGCCGCGAAAGGCTTTCGATCGTGTCGCCCTGGAAGTAGTAGCCGTTGTTCTCGTTCACATAAGGGAAGCGGAGCTCCCATCCCGTGCGCTCGATGGCGTCGGCGTCGAAGATCGCCCAGATCGGACCCGAGTGATAATCCGGTGCCGTCGATCCCTCGTTCATCGCAAGCGCCGCGTCGAGACCGTGATCGTAGTTGTACATCTCGCGGACCCATTCGCTGCGGCAATTGCGCCAGTCGTTCGGCACATGCGCCACACCGCGGTTGGGTGCACCGCCGTCACCCGGATAGCGGTTCGCCCCTGGGCGCTTGGGCAGGCGCACCTCGTTGAAGAAGCGCTTGCCGACCTGGTTGACGGCGATGAACTCCTCAAAGCCCACGTTGCCGACCGCAAGCCCCGCCGAGCCCCGGAAGGCAAAGGTGGGATGGCCCGGCATCATGTCGGTATAGGCGTCGCGCGTGCCCAGCCGGGTCGAGATGTGGAAGGTGGTCGGATAGGACAGGTTTTGCTGCATCCCCGACAGGTTCGCCCCGACGCGAAGGCCCGCGATCAGCGCGCTGGCATCCTGACCGCCCGGCCCCTGCAGGGCCATGCCCGATGTCGGAAACGCCGGTTCGCGCATGGCGGGGTAGAACATGGCGCGCACCTCGGGGTTGCCTGCATGCCCGCCCGAAGGCGAGGATCACCGCCTTGCGCGCCCGGATCGTGATGGTCTCGCGCCGCTCGTCGACATTGCCGTTTTGCCAGAAGCTTTCCAGCCGCTGCCCGCTTTCGGGGTGGATGCGGGGCGAATAGCTGGCCCGCAGCCCCAGGATGCGCCCTTCGAAGGGTTGTTCGCGGATCAGGTCGGTGAAGCGCCGGTTGAGCATGAAATGCACGCCCTTTTCGCGGGCCGAGAATTCCAGTGGCCGCGACAGCGCCACACCATTGCGCACCGCGCCGGGGCCGACGAAGGTGCTGGCGTCTTCCATCTGCACGGGCGCCATTGCGCTGGTGCGCTCGGGGTCTGCGACACCCGCATCCTCGGCCGTGATCATGCCTGCCCGCATGTCGGTGCGGTCGCCCAGCATCAAGCAGTAGAGGCGCGCGCGCCCGGCTCAGGCCGCCACCGCCATGGGTGCCGTTGATCCGCGTGAAGCGGACATAGTTCGCCATCAGGAATTCGCGGGTCGCCGGGCAATTCTCGGCCCAGGCCCGCATCAATTCGCGGTCGTTGTAGCGGTAGGGGCTTTGCGCCTTGCGATCGACGATCGACCAGTCGGTCACATCGGTGAACAGCAGGTCGACGCTGTCATCCAGTTCCTCGGGGTCCTCGACCGGGGGGACGGTGATGAAACCCTCGGCATCCGATTCCCCGGCCATGTCGCGCAGCTGGATCGCGTCACCGCCGCCCAGCGACAGGAACGAGCCCGAATGCAGCATACGCCCGCCAAGGTCGAAGTTCTGGTCCACGACCAGCACTGACGCGCCTGCGTCACGCGCCCGGATCGCCGCGGTGATGCCTGCGCAGCCGCCGCCCGCGATGACCACGTCGACCTCATAGTCCCATTCCATCGAGCTGGACGCGATGGGCGATGCCGCCGCTTCGGTGCCGCCCCCAGCGACCAGCGCTGCCCCACACCGGCCGCGTCATAGGCGTGGTGAAGAAGTCGCGGCGGCTCAGGGCCGCCCTCGTCCGGGCCTGCATCCGGCAAGCCGGGTTTGATCTTTTTCTCAAGTGTCATGGTCATACTCCACATTCTGGCATCCGCGTCACCGCCTTTGCCGTCCCCGATTGCGCAGGATCGTCCCCGACCGTGCAGAGCGCAGGCATGCCTTTCCCGGCACGGGGCCGGGGCCTCGTGAGGGGAGATGCTGATGTGCGAGTACACGGTGATGGACACTGCAGACCCGCGGCGGATGTTTCTCCTACCCATCCGGGGCGCGGGCGACTGGTTGTTCGCTGGCTTCCTCTCCTTGGCGGCACTGCCGCCTGTCCTGAGGCTATTGGGGGGCCAGCTTTCTTGTCCATTGCGTATTTCCAATGGCTGCTTTAAGAAAAACCTAAGGGTGGGCGGCCTTTTGGCTGCCCTCGGGGGGACTTGCGTGATGCAACTGTCGCTGCGACAGCTCTCCTATCTTGTGGCCGTCATCGACGCGGGCAGCCTGACGCGGGCTGCGGACAGGCTGAACGTCACCCCCACATCGCTCAGCCTGCAGATCAAGCACCTTGAGGAGATGGTCGGCTCACGCCTCTTGCTGCGGCATTCGCGGGGCGTTTCGGCGACAGAGGCGGGCAGCATCTTTTGCGATCACGCGCGGGAGATCCTAGGCCGGGTGTCGGAGCTTGAACGCTTCATCCTTGGCGGCGGGATTGCGGCGCCGCGTTCGTTGAGGGTGGGGGCGGTTCCCGCGGTGACGCGTATGCTGGGCATCGAGGTGATCGCCGCCGCGGCGCAGACCCTCAAGGGCACGACGCTGCAACTGTCCGAAGGCTGGTCCGGGGACCTGCTCGAGAAACTGGCCGGGGGCGCGCTCGATTTCGTCATCGCCTATGATCTGGACCCCTATGACGACATCGAAGTCGTGACCTTTTTCGAGGATGAGTTTGTTTTCATCTGTCACCCCGACCACCACCCCGGCCCGGCCGAGATCGACCTTGCCGACGCGCTGGCCTCCGATTTGGTATTCTACGGCCAATCCAGCGTCAGTTGGCGCGCGGTGACCGAAGTCGCCGCCCGGCGGAACCTGCCGCTTGCGCTGGCGCACCGGGAGGTAATCCATCGACGTCTGGCGCGGGCTGTTGTGTCGGGGCCTCGGCACGTCGGTCGGCCCCTTCGGTTCCGTCCGCGACGAGGTTTTGCGCGGCGAGCTTGGCGTCAGGCGGCTATCGGGCAGCCCGATCCGGCGTCGGCTCGCGATGGCGGCGCGGCACGAAACCCTCGCCATGGGGCGCAAGATCGGCTTCGTCGATCTGGTGTCCGACCTGATGGGCGCGACCCGGCTCCGTCTTCAGCATGCAGACGATGCCGCCATACGTCAGACTCCGGGCCCGCTTGAACGGTCGGCCCCCGCTTGCCCGCCCGTTCAGGTCCGTCCGATGTCTTCCGGCGTCATCGCCCCCGTCATCAGCGCCACAGCATCCGACATGCCGATGGCCTTTGGGTCGACCACGCAAAGCCGCCGCCCGAGACGGTGGATGTGGATACGGTCGGCAACCTCAAACACATGGGGCATGTTGTGGCTGATCAGCACCACGGGCGTGCCGCGCGACCGCACATCCTGGATCAGGTCCAGCACCTTGCGGCTTTCCTTTACGCCAAGGGCCGCCGTGGGCTCATCCAGGATGATGACCTTGGACCCGAAGGCGGCGGCGCGCGCCACGGCCACGCCCTGCCGCTGGCCGCCCGACAGCGTCTCGACCGCCTGGTTGATGTTCTGGATCGTCATCAGGCCCAGTTCCGTCAGCTTTTCGCGGGCGAATTTCTCCATCGCCTTCTGGTCGAGCATGCCGAACCAGCTGCCCCATGATCCCGGGCTTGCGCAACTCGCGGCCCACAAACATGTTGTCGGTGATCGACAGCGCCGGGCGACAGCGCCAGCGTCTGGTAGACGCGTCTCGATCCCCGCATCCCGCGCCTCGCAGCGGCGAGGCGAAGCGCACCGTCGTGCGCCGTCCAGCGTGATCTGGTCCCTCATCGGGCAGGGTCGCGCCCGAGATCGCCTTGATGAGCGAGGATTTCCCCGCGCCATTGTCGCCGATCACGGCCAGGATCTCACCGGGCATCAGGTCGAAATCGGCATGGTCAAGCGCGGTGACGCGGCCATAGCGTTTCACGAGGCCACGGGCCTTGAGCAGGGGCTCGGTCATGCCGACACCTTTCTGATCCACTGGTCGATGGCGACCGCGAGTGATGATGAGCCAGCCGATGGCGAAGACCTGCCAGAGCACATCGACCCCGCGCAGCCGCAGGCCCTGACTGGAACACGCCCACGATCAGCGCGCCGAACAGCGCCCCCATGATCGAGCCGCGCCCGCCGAACAGCGAGATGCCCCCGATCACCACGGCGGTGATGGATTGCAGGTTGCCCTCGAAGAAGCTCTGCGGCGAGATCGAGCCGACCCGCCCGATCGAGGCCCATGCCGCCAGCGCGCAGATGAAGCCCGCCAGCATGTAGACCTGACGCAGCGTGCGGTCGGTGCGGATGCCGGCCAGTTCCGCCGCCTCCTTGTCGTCGCCGATCATGTAGACGTGGCGGCCCCATGCGGTCTTGTTCAGCACATACCAAAGCGCCATGAACACAAGGACCATCAAGACCGTGCCATAGGTCAGCCGCGCCGCGCCGATCTCGATCGTGTTGCCGAAGAATTTCAGCAGCGGCGCGTTGGCGTCGATATCCGCGCTCCGGATCGATTGCGCGCCCGACAGCCACAGGTTCAGCGCGAAGAAGATGTTCCAGGTGCCAAGCGTCACGATGAAGGGCGGCAGCTTCACCCGCGTGACCAGCCAGCCGTTCATGATAGCCTGCCGCCGTATCCCACGCACGAAGCCGACCAGCAGCGGCGATCGGCGTGGGCACGCCCAGTTCCACCGACAGCTTGCCGGTGATCACGCTGATCAGCACCATGATGGCCGCGACCGACAGGTCGATCCCCGCGGTGATGATGATCAGGGCTCTGCGCCGCGGCCAGAATGCCGATGATCGACACCTGCTGCATGATCAGCGTCAGGTTGAAGGGCGAAAAGAACCGCTCGCCCGCGATGGCGCCAAAGACCGCGATGGAGGCGACCAGCACGATGACAGGCACATAGGTCGGGTTGGCGTGCAGGACGTGCTGCACCGTACCGATGAAGCCGCGTGGGGCGTACTCGAACTCCGCCACCGTCCCGGTGCTGTCGTTCAGGCGGCGCTCGAAATCCTCGCCGGGGTCTGGGGTATTTGCCATGTCGACCTCCGCGTCCATGAGCGTGCCACGGGCCTGCCGCGGGCGGCAAGGCGGAATGCACCGGCCATGGGATCAGGGTGCGGGAAGATGGTCGGGCGGCGCCGTCGGGGACGCGCCGCCCGGGTCTCAGGCCGGGGTCAGCCCCAGCACAGCTCCAGCGCCTCGGCCGAGGTGATCGAAGAGATCCCATCGACTGGCGCATCGGTGACAAGCATCACGCCGGTGTTGAAGAAATCGAGGCCTTCGGTATTGGCGGGCATGGTGCCATCGGCCGCGTAGCTGACGATCGCCTCGATCCCCAGCGCCGCCATGCTCAGCGGAAATTGCATCGAGGTCGCGCCGATGACGCCGTCGGCCACGTCCTGCACACCGGGCAGCCGCCATCGACCGACACGATCAGCGCCTGTTCGGCCAGACCGAAGGCATTGAGCGCCTCGTAGGCGCCCGCGGCGGCGGGTTCGTTGATCGTGTAGACGACGTTGATGCCGTTATCGATCTGGAGAAGGTTCTCCATCGCGGTCCGGCCGCCTTCCTCGTTGCCGTTGGTGACATCGCTGCCGACGATGCGGGCGTCATCCTCGTCACCGATGCGGGTGGGATCGTTCACTTCGATGCCGAAACCGGTCATGAAGCCCTGGTTGCGCAGGTAATCGACCGACACCTGCGACGGGTTCAGGTCGAGCGTTGCGATGCGCGCATCGGCGGCAGCATCGCCCAAGGTCGCTGCGGCCCATGCGCCGATCAGGCGGCCAGCCTCGAAATTGTCGGTGGCAAAGGTCGCGTCGGCGGTGTCGGTCGGCTCGAAGGGCGTATCGAGCGCGATGACCAGAAGGCCAGCCTCGCGCGCCTGGGTGATGACGGGTTCCAGCGCCCGGCTGTCGGACGGCGTGATCAAGATGCCCGAGGCACCCGCCGCGATGCAGGTTTCGACGGCGGCGACCTGGCTTTCGACGTCGCCGTCGATGGTGCCGGCATAGGTCTGCAGCGTGATCCCTGCGGCTTCGGCCGCTTCGGTCGCACCTTCGCGCATCTTCACGAAGAAGGGGTTGGTGTCGGTCTTGGTGATCAGACAGGCGGTGATGTCGCCGGTGGCCTGCGCCTGTGCCATGCCGGTGAAGGCAACGGCGGCGGCGCCGCTCAGCAAGAGCGTCTTGAGGGTAGTGGTCATGGTTTCCTCCCAGAAATGCGGTCGGGCGGCGTTGCGCCCTCACGCTCTGACCATGCGCGGTTAGGCATGGCTGAGTCAATAAATAAATCACTCTTATTTATTAATTGACAGAATTAGCGGAAACGCGAAGATGAGCGCGGGAGGAGCTGCCGATGAAGGACGCGCCAGAGACACCGCGGCCAGACTCACCCCGGCATAGCGGGTGCCCGTCGATGCGATGGGCACGAATCAATCCGGCATGCGCGCGCACAACGAACGCCTCGTGCTGACCTTGATCCGCCGCCACGGCGCGCTGCCGAAATCCGATCTTGCGCGGCTGACGGGCCTGTCGGCGCAGACCGTATCGGTGATCATGCGCGCGCTCGAGGATGAGCGGCTGATCTTGCGCGGAGAGCCCCAGCGGGGCCGGGTGGGCCAGCCCTCGGTGCCGATGAAGCTGAACCCGCGCGGCGCCTTTTTCCACGGTCTCAAGATCGGGCGCCGGTCGGTCGAGATGGTGCTGACGGATTTTCTGGGTTCGGTCGTGGCGCGGCGTGTACGCCAGCATGACTACCCCGATTACGACAGCGTCACGGCTTTCGCGTTGGGGGCCGCAAGCGATTTCGCCGCGTCTCTCACCCCCGTGGAGCGCGACCGGATCGCGGGGCTGGGGATCGCCATGCCCTTCGAGCTGTGGGGTTGGGCCCCGATGGTCGGCGTCGCCCCCGAGGCGATGACGCCGTGGAAGCTGCGCGACATCGGGCAGGACCTGTCCGCGCGGCTGTCGCTGCCGGTATTCTTGCAAAACGATGCCACGGCGGCCTGCAGCGCCGAACTGGTCTTTGGCCAGCATGAACAACCGTCGGATTTCCTGCATTTCTACGTCGCCTTCTTCATCGGCGGTGGTGTGGTTCTGGATGGCCGCCTGTTTCAGGGGCCGACAGGGAACGCAGGCGCGGTGGGCTCCATGCCGGTGCCCGACCGGACGGGCCGGATGCGGCAATTGATCGACCTTGCCTCCTTGGTGACGCTGGAGCGGCGGCTGCAGGCCGAAGGCATCGACGCAAGCGGGCTTTGGACCTCGTCGGATCGGTGGGATTTGCCGGATGCGATCGTGACCGCATGGCTGGAGGAGGCCGCCGAGGCCATCGCCCATGCCATCCATTCCGCGCTGGCGGTTCTGGATGTTTCGGCCGTCAAGATCGACGGCTGGATGCCATTCGGACATCCGCAGCGCCCTGACGCGGCGGGTGGCGGACTATCTTGCTCTACCATGACCTGACCGGCCTGAACATGCCCGAGCTGCAGGAAGGCAGCATGGGGCCTGATGCGCGCGCGCTTGGCGCGGCCAGCCAACCGCTCTTGGCGCGGTTTTTGGTCGGCTACATGCGCTGACGGGCTGTGGCCCTCTTGCCTCGCCCATTCAGATCCGGATGGGCGCAAGCCCCGCCACCACAGGCATCAGCGCGCGTGCCCCCGCGATTACCGCACCGTCATTGCCCTGCGCCGCCATCAGTTGCACCCCGGCGGGAAGGCGCAACCCCGGCATGGGCAGGCTGATCGCGGGCAGGTCGAGGTAATTGGCCACCCGCGTGAAGCGCGACAGGGGGATCGTCGTCTCGTCCATCTCCTCGATCTTGCGCGCGCTGATGGGCGTGCTCGGCATCAAGATCACCGGGGTATCAGTCATGATCTGCCGCATCTCGGCGATGGCATGGGCGCGCTGCGCCAAAAGCGTTTCATGCTCCCCGGCCGCGACATCGGCCCCGACAAGGACGCGCTGGCGGACATAGGGGTCGAGCGGGCGGGTGGCGTCGCGGGCCAGCGGGCCGAGATGGGCATAGACCTCATGGGCCACGATCTTGCCATTGCGGCGCTGATATTCGAGCGCGTCACAGGGCAGATCGACGGGGACAAGCTCATGGCCAAGCGCATTGAGCGCCGCAACCGTAGCCAGATAGCCCGCCACGATCTCGGCATCGATCGGGTCGAGATACGCCAGCGGCACATATCCGATCCGCTTGGGCAGGGCAGAGCCCGTGTCACGAGGTGCGTCCCCCGCCATGATATCGGCCAAAAACCCGGCATCATCGACGCTGCGCGTCAGTGGCCCGAGCGTGTCGAAACTGGGGCTCAGCGGCGCGATGCCATCAAGCGGGATGCGCCCCGAGGTCGGCTTGAACCCCACGATCCCGCAGAGCGAGGCCGGGATGCGCACCGACCTCGCCTGTGTCGGACCCGATGGCGAAGGGCACAAGCCCCGCCGCCACGGCCACGGTCGAGCCGCTGGACGAGCCGCCGGGCACCCGGTGATGGTCCGGGTCGCAAGGGTTGCGCGGCGTGCCCATGCTGTAATTCGTGCCCCAGCCGCCGATGGCGAATTCGACCATATGGGTGACGCCCAGCAAGATCGCCCCTGCTGCCTGCAGCCGCGCGACGGCGGGGGCGGTCGTGTCCGCGACCCCGCGCCCGTAGCAGCGCGAACCGAAACTCGGTTCATGCCCGGCGATATCGGCCAGATCCTTCATCGCAAAGGGGATGCCGTGGAGCGGCCCGAGCGATCTGCCTTGGCCGGCGGCGGCATCGGCCCGGTCGGCCTCGGTGCGGGCGGTGTCGGCGAAGACCTTGAGAAAGGCGTGAAGCCGTCCGTTCTGCGCGTCGATCCGCTCCAGACAGTCATCGACAAGGGCGCGCGAGGATCTCCTGCCCGCGGCCAGTGCGATTCCCAGCTCGCGCAAGTCCATGTCCATCAGTCCGCCCTTTCGTGTCGGTATGTGGAGGACATTGCCGGGAGGCGTGGCTGAATCCCAATCCTCTTGGTCCGCCGACCTGACGCGACATGACGCTCTGGATGCGCCGAAAGTTTTGCGGGGCGCTCAGCCCTCGGCCATCGGGGCGCGTGGCTCGGCGCGCAATGGCGGGTCCAGATCGGTGCCGGGGCTGCGCAGATGGGCGGCGATGGGGGCAGGGATCTCGGGCGATCCGGGCAGATAGAGCCCGCAACGGCGCAGCGCATCGCGCGCATCCACGTTGCGGCCGACATATTCCATCATGATCCGCGTCGCCGATGGCTGGCGCGTGTCCGCGCCCGACACCCCCATCGTTAGACCGCTCAGCAGCGATACGCGGTTGCGGTAGACAGGGAACAGGATCGTATGGGTCAGCTCCGATCCGGTCAGCGTTTCCTGATCCATCATGTGGAGGCGGTCGCCCACCTCGATGACGAGGCCGCGGTACTTGTAGACATCGGGCGGACCGCCGCGCCCATCGTTGAGGCGTTCGATCCGGCGGTAGGCCACGAAATCCTGCCAAGGGTAGATGTGCAAGAGCGCCCGCAGCACCAGCCCCGGCCGCGAAAGCGAGGCGTAATAGGTGTAGTAATATCCCAGATATCGCCCAAGGTGCCCTTTCTGGCGCTGGGCATGCACCAGCAGCGTATCCAGCGCCTCGGGCACCGGCGGGGCGTCGCCCGACCGGTGCGGGCGCAGCTGCAGGATGCGGCGGAACTGGTCATGGGGCATCAAGATCTCGAACTCGTCCACGCCGAGGAAATCGCAGATGCGCCGCAGGTTGTGCCGCGACGGGAAAGCCGCACCGGACAGGTATTTCGTGAACTGCTGCCGGTTGATCCCCAGCTTGCGGCAGATGTCGGACACCGAGGGCGAGAAACTGCAGGCAAATCGCAAGTTGGCGACCAAGTTGCCCGAGGCGTAATCCAGATCCCCTGTCATGAATTGGCTGCCTCAAAGCGTCAGTTCGCGTCAGATCCTAGCCGCCACCGTTGTTGTTCGCAAGCGTCGCAGCACGTTACGGTTTCGTCATACGATCACGACCCGCCACATCCGGACCGGAGGGCGTGCAGGGCCGACAGGTCCGAGAGCGAAACGTCACGGTCCGTCAAAGAACGATGATCGCCTCACCAACAGCCCGGAGTATGCAGATGAAATCCCTTTTCCTGACCGCCGCCAGCCTTGCGCTTGCCACGGCCCTGTCCGTCGGCGGCGCGCTGGCGCAGACGCAGGGTGGCACGCTTGTGCAGATCACCCAGCCAGAGCCGCCGAACCTTGCCACCTATGTATCGACCTCCGGGCCGATCGCGCAGGTCACCTCCAAGATCTTCGACGGTCTGCTGGAATACAATTTCGACCTCCAGCCGCAACCGTCGCTCGCGGAAAGCTGGGAGGTGGCCCCCGATGGTCTGTCGATCACCTTCAACCTGCGCGACGATGTCGTGTTTCATGACGGTGTGCCGCTCACCTCCGAGGATATCCGCTTCAGCATCATGGACGTGCTGCGCGAGGCCCATCCCCGCGGCATCGCCACTTTCCGCAACGTGACCGCGGTGGAAACGCCTGATCCGCATACCGCGATCTTCCGGCTAAACACGCCCGCGCCTTACATCATGATGGCGCTGGCGTCTTCGGAAAGCCCGATCGTGCCCGCCCATATTTATGGCGAGGGCGATATCCGCGCGCATCCCAACGCCAACGAGCCCATCGGCTCGGGCCCGTTCCGCTTTGTCGAATGGCGGCGCGGAGAATTCGTGCGGCTGGACCGCAACGACAATTACTGGCGCGATGGCCAGCCCTATCTCGACCGCATCGTGGTGCGCTTCATCGCCGATGCTTCGACCCGCACCGCCGTTCTGGAACAGGGCGAGGCGCATGTCGCAGGCTTTGGCGCCGTGCCCTATCAAGACGTCCGTCGGCTTGAGGCGCTCGACACGATCGAGGTCACGACGCGCGGCTACGAGATGATCTCGCCCCTCGTGGAGATGGTCTTCAACACGCAAGAACCGCCCTTCGACAACCAGTTGGTGCGTCAGGCGGTGAACTACGCCATCGACCGTCAATTCGTCATCGATAACGTCTGGTTCGGCTATGGCACGCCCGCATCGGGCCCCATCAGTTCCAACTTCGAGCCCTCGGGCCTGTTCGGGCGCGGCGTGGATTTCTCGGTGCCTGATCGCATCGACATCGCCAACCGGCTTCTGGACGAGGCGGGCTTTCCCCGTGGCGCCGATGGCATCCGCTTCGAGATCACCCATGACGTGACCCCCTATGGCGAGGAATGGCAGCGCTTTGGCGAGATCGTGGTGCAAAACCTGGCCGAAGTCGGTATCCGCGCAACGCTGCGCTACGAGGACCTGCCGACGTGGCTCGCGCGGACATACACCGACTACGGGTTCCAGCTGACCTCGAACTTCTTGTTCAACCTTGCCGATCCGGTGATCGGTGTGCATCGGGGTTTTCATTCGAACCGCATCGTGCCCGGCACCGTCTTCGTGAACGGGTCGCGCTGGTCGTCGCCGGAAACCGATGCACTGATGGATGCCGCCACCATCGAGACTGATCCGGCCGTGCGCAGCACGCTCTATCAGCAACTCGTGCCGCTGGTGACCGAGGCAAGCCCCGTGGCCTATGTGCTGGAGCTGAACTATCCCACCGTTCTGAGCACCCAGTTCGCCGATGTGATCACCGGCCCGCTCGGCATCTATGGCAACTACGCCTTCGCGCATCAGCGCTGAGGCCTGCCATTCAAGCCCCGGCGGGTCACGCCCGTCGGGGCTTTCCTTCTTCAAGACGGTAAGGATCGCGCCATGAAGAACGCCTCCATCGGGTCTTATATCCTGCGCCGCCTGTTGCAGACGGTTCCGGTGATCATCGGTGTCGTGATCGTCAATTTCTTGCTGTTGCGCTGGCCGCGACCTTGCGACGTGTGCGGGCGAGGCCGGGGGGGCCACGCCGGAATACATCGCAGAACTGCGCGCCCGCTTCGGTCAGGATCAGCCGATTTTCGTGCAGCTGCTGAACTATATGGGCAACCTCTTGACCTTCGATCTTGGGTATTCCTTCCGCCTAAGCGCCCCGGTGCTGGACTTGCTCCTGGACCGGCTTTGGCCCACGCTGCTCTTGATGGGGGCGACGCTGGTGGTGTCGCTGACGCTGGGCATCGTGCTGGGGCTGCTGGCCGCCCTTTGGGTCAAGACGTGGAAGGATCACCTGATCTCGGTTACCGCCGTGCTGCTTTACGCCACGCCGCTCTTCTGGGTCGGCCTGATGCTGGTGCTGGTCTTTGCGGTCAAGCTGGACTGGTTCCCGACCTCGGGGATGGAGGATGTTGTCGCCTTCAACGAAGGCTGGGACCGCGTCTGGGACATCGCGCATCACATGGTGCTGCCCACGGTCACGCTGTCGGTGTTCTACCTTGCGCTTTATGCCCGACTGATGCGCGCCTCGATGCTGGAACAGCGGGGCCTCGACTATGTCACCACGGCCAAGGCCAAGGGCCTGACCGATGCGCAGATCACGCGGCGGCATGTGTTTCGCAACGCGCTCTTGCCGGTTGTGACCATGGCGGGTGTGCAGACCGGATCGCTGCTGGGCGGCTCGGTCGTGGTGGAGGCGGTCTTTGCCTGGCCGGGGCTGGGCCAGCTGGCCTTCCAGTCGCTGTTTTCCCGCGACTACAACCTGCTCCTGGGCATCTTCTTTCTGTCCGCGATCCTTGTCGTGGTGGTGAATCTGCTGGTCGATATCCTCTATGTGATCCTCGACCCGCGCATCCGGCTGGGGTGACGGCATGAAAAGCTTCAACGCACGCTTCTACGGCAACCCGCGGGTCTATCTGGGCCTGATCTGGCTGGCCCTGGTGGTGCTGGTGGCGGTGTTCGCGGGCGTCTTTGCACCGCGCGACCCCTTTGCCATCGTGGCGCAACCCTTTTTGCCGCCGGGCTCGGAGGGGTATCTTCTGGGCACCGACAGCCTTGGCCGCAACGTGATGGCGGGGCTGATCCACGGTGCGCGCACCACGCTGATGATCGCGGTCCTGTCCACGGTGGCGGCCTTGGCCTTCGGCACGGTGCTGGGCGCGCTTGCGGGCTATTACGGCGGCATCGTCGACGACATCTTGATGCGCCTGACCGAGTTCTTTCAGACGATCCCGTGGTTTCTGTTTGCCATCGTTTTGGTGGCGATCTTGTCGCCCTCGGCGATGAACCTCGTCATCGCCATCGCTGTGGTCAGCTGGCCGCCCATCGCCCGCGTCGTCCGGGCCGAGGTGATGGCCGTCAAGGCGCGCGAATTCGTGCAGGCCGCCGTCGTGTCGGGGCAGCGCGACATGGGCATCTTGTTTGGCCAGATCCTGCCCAACACGCTCTCGCCCTTGATCGTCACCGGCTCGCTGATGGTGGCGACCGCAATCTTGATCGAAAGCGCGCTCTCCTTTCTGGGGCTTGGTGCGCCGGGTCAGATGAGCTGGGGCTTCATGATCGGGGCAGGGCGGTCCTTCCTGCGTGATGCGTGGTGGCTGGTCACGGTGCCGGGCATCGTCATCTTGCTCACCGTGCTCGCCATCAACCTGATCGGCGAAGGTCTGAACGACGCCCTGAACCCGAGGCTTGCGGACCTATGACCGATTCTGTTCCTGTTGCCGTGCCCCCGCCCGTTCTCGATATACGCGACCTGCATGTGGCCCTGCCTGCTTGGTCCGACCGCCGCCATGCCGTCAAGGGTGTGTCACTGAAGGTGAACCCGCGCGAGATCTTGTGCATCGTGGGCGAAAGCGGTTCGGGCAAGTCGATGATGGGCAAGGCTATCATGGGCCTGTTGCCCGCGCCCCATGTCCATGCCGACCGGGGCCAGATCATGTTCGAGGGGCGCGACCTGCTGACACTGGGGGCCGAGCAGATGCGCGCCATCCGCGGCGGCCGCATCGCCATGATCTTTCAGGAACCGATGACGGCGCTGAACCCGCTGATGCCCGTGGGCCGCCAGATCGACGAGGTGCTGGAGGTTCACACCGATCTGAACGCAAACGCACGGGCCGCCCGCGTGCGCGCGCTGATCGAGGATGTGCACCTGCCCGACCCCGACCGAATGGTGGGCAGCTACCCCCACCAGTTGTCGGGCGGTCAGCGTCAGCGCATCGTCATCGCCATGGCCCTCGCGCTGGAGCCTGCGCTGATCATCGCGGACGAGCCCACCACCGCGCTCGACGTGACGACGCAGGCGCAGATCCTGCATCTGATCAAGGAATTGCAGCGCAAGCACGGCACATCGGTCCTGTTCATCACCCATGATTTCGGCGTCGTGGCCGAGATCGCCGACCGCGTCGCCGTGATGCGGCAGGGCGAGGTGGTGGAGGAGGGCCCCGCCGACGACGTGCTGGTGCGCCCGCAACATGCCTATACGCAGGCGCTTGTCGCCGCCGTGCCGGGCCTAAACCCGCGCGCCCCGCCCCGCCGAGGTCGCGCCGCCGCTGCTGGAAATCCGCAATCTCGTGCGCACCTACCGGCTGTCGTCGGGGTTTCTGGGTCGGGGAGGCCGCGAGGTGAAGGCGGTGCAATCGGTCAGCCTGTCGATCCCGCGCGGATCTCGCTGGCGCTGGTGGGCGAAAGCGGGTCGGGCAAGACCACCATGGCCAAATGCGTGATCGGGCTGGAACGGCCCGACAGCGGCGACATCTTGCTTGATGGTCAGCCGATGACGGGCATCAGCCGGTCGCAGATGCGGGCGTTCCGGCGCGATGTGCAGATGGTGTTCCAAGACCCCTTCGCCAGCCTCAACCCACGCTCGAGGGTGGGGGATATCATCGCCATGGGCCCCGTCATCTGGGGCACGCCGCGCGACCAGGCGCTGGCCGAGGCGCGCGAGCTGCTGCGCCTTGTGGGCCTGCAGCCCGAAGCTGCCGACCGCTACCCGCACGAGTTCTCAGGCGGCCAGCGTCAGCGCATCGGCATCGCGCGGGCCTTGGCGGTCAAGCCCAAGCTGGTGGTGGCCGACGAACCGGTGTCGGCCTTGGATGTGTCGGTGCAAAAGCAGGTGCTGGAACTGCTCGACGATCTGCGGCGCAAGTTCGGGCTGTCGATGCTGTTCATTACTCATGACCTGCGGGTGGCCGCCACCGTCTGCGAGGAGATCGCCATCCTGCAGCGCGGCGTGATCGTGGAACAGGGATCGACCGCCGAGATCTTTGCCAACCCGCAGCATCCCTATACGCAAAGCCTGCTCGATGCGGTGCCGGGGCGCGACTGGATCAGCAGCCTGCCCGCGGCGGAATAGGGCAGACCATCAGCCTGCCATCTGCGCCAGCCGCGCGCTGCCGACCGCGGCCTCGGGGTTGTCTGCCGCGCTGACTGGCAGGCCCAGAACCCGGGCGCGGATCGCTGACCAGACCTTGTTCGTGGCCCCGCCGCCCGCGGTCAGGATGCGTCGCGGGGCAGGGGCGCCCAGCTCGGTCAACAGGTCATAGGCCCGCCGTTCGATGCGCGCCATGCTCTCGAAAAGCCCATGCAGAAAGGCCGCGTCATCCTCCGGGCGCGGTGCCATCCGTGGCGGTAGGGTCGGGTCATTGATGGGAAAGCGCTCGCCGGGTTTGAGCAGGGGGTAATAGTCGAGCGCGCTTTCGACCGAGGGGTCGATCCTGGCTGAGAGGCGGTCCAGTTCACTGGGCGAAAACAGGCTCAAAAGCACGCCGCCCCCGGTGTTGGACGCCCCGCCCAACAGCCAACCTTCGCCCAGCCGATGCGCATAAAGCCCCATCTCGGGCGCGTCGATGCGCCGGTCGGAAAACAGCTTGACCGCAAGTGTTGTGCCCAGCGATGTGACTGCCTCGCCCGGAACCGGGTCGGCTGCGGCCAGAAAGGCCGCGATGCTGTCGGTGGTGTAAGCCATCGGATCACGGCATTTGCGGGCGAGGCTCAGACGGCGCGCCACCGCCCCATCGATCCGGCCCATGACCGCACCCGGCGGCAGAGCGCGCGGCAGCAGCCCTGCGCGCAACGGCAGCCCCGCCATCCAGTCGGGCCAGCGCCCTGTCGCGGGATCGAGCCCGGGCTTGAGCGCGTTGTTCAGATCGGTCAGACCGCCCCGGCCCATCAGCCGCGCAGCGATGAAATCGGCCTGATGCAGCAGATGGGCGGCGCGGTGGCCGGATCTTCGGTCGCCAGCCGCAGTGCCCGCGCCAGCGCCGAGGACGGGCCGCGCGCGATATGCGGGGCAGGGGCGCAGGCGGCGATCTGCGCGGCCTCGGCGTCAAAGCCCGCATCGTCATACATCAAGGCGCGCGTCACCGGCACCAGCGCCGCATCGGTCAGCACAAGACTGCCCGATGTGCCATCGACCGCGATGGCGTCGATGGTGCCCGGATCATGGCCCGAGTCGCGCAAGGCCTGCATCTGCGCGCCAAGGCAGGCGGTCACCGCATGCCACCAGTGTTCCGGGTCGCGGCGGTCATCCGGCGCGTCGCCATAGGTCGCGCGTGCCATGGCAATGACCGTGCCGCCCGCGTCGATCACGGCGGACCGCACGCCTGAGGTGCCAAGGTCGATGCCAAGCGCCAGCCCGGTCATGACCGGGCCGCCAGCGCCTGCCGGTATTTTCGGCGTCCCAATCAAGCAGCGCGGCTTCGGCTGCGGGGCCTATGGGCTCGGGCAGCCAGTCCTCGGGCAGGCGGGCCAGAATATCCGACAGGCAGCGCAGCATCGCGCGCTGCGAGGCCGTGGCGCCCTTGCGCAGGGCGATGCCCGTGCCCTTGATCAAGATCGCGGGCGGATTTCCTTCATGGTCGGCCAAGGGCAGGGCCGGACCCAGAAAGACGACATGATCGGGGTAGTAGGACCCGGCCCGCGCCAGGGCACAGGCGCACGGATCACGGGCGATCCAGCTTTCCGCCGTCCAATCGAACCCGTCAGGCGCTGCGGTCGCGGGCACGTCGGGCGGCAAGCTGCGGGCAGGCATCGCCAGCCGCGCCTCGACCTCGTCCATCAGCGCTTCGGTCGCGGCGACATCCGTGGCGCAAACGATCAGGCCGTGGTTTTCCAGCACGATCACCTGCGTCGCCGGGGTCATACGGGCTATGATGGCTTGCGTCAGCGGCAGGCCCGGCTTGGCATAGGGCACCAGAACGGCGGGCAGGCCCGCCAGCTTGTCCATGGCGGCGGCACGGCCTTGCGGCGTGATGGCATGGGTCAGCGTGGCGATGGAATGGGTATGGGCCACCAAAGGCCAGTCGAGGGCCGTGTGAAAGCTGGTCTCGATCGAGGGGCGGAGCGTGACGGTCTTGTCGATCACGGTGGCCTTGCACGACCCGTCACCGGCCAGCCCCTGCGCCCTCGGCCAAAGCGGCGGCGCGGTCGACGGCGACGAAGATCCCGCGCGTCTCGGCCTCTGCCAGTTCGGTGCCGGACGCCTTGATCCACATGACGCCGCCCGCCTTGAGCGAAGTATTTCCGCCCGGCCCCTGCACCCTGAGCGGGTCTTGCCCAAGGCGGCGGACAGGGCGCGGAAGGCTGTGAAATCCGGCGGCGTGTCGGGCATGGGTCAGGCAAGCTCCGGCATCGTGAAATCGGGGAAGGGGGTGCCCTCGGCTGTCGCCAAGCCGGATCAGCCTACATCCTCGCGCGCGCCTTGGGCAAAATCCGCCGCATGCAGCCCGCCCTCGACAAAGGCGCTGGCCCAACCGGCAGACCGCGCGCCAGCGATGTCATGTTCCAGACTGTCGCCCACCATCACGAGCCGGTCGGGCGATAGCCCCAACGCTGCCTCGACCGCGCGGAACACGGCCAAGTGGGGCTTGCCGTAGAACTGCACCGCGCCGCCTGCAGCCGCATGGTCATGGGCGAGCGCGCCGGGCGAGGTGACGGTCAGGCCGCCCGCGCGCGGCGAGGCGCGATCGGGGTTGGTGCAGAGCACCGGAAGGCCAAGCGCGCGCGCCTGTGCCAGTGTCGCGGCAGGCGCGGCGGGGTCCACGTCATCGGGCGAGGCCCATGAGCAAGACGGCATCCGCCGCACGGATATCGGGGTCAGCGTCACGCTCAGCCCCGCCGCCCATTCCGCCGCATCGCCCGGCGCGCGTTCGATGGGCACAAGCCGCCTCGCCGTCACGCGGCCTTGCGCGATGTCTTGCCACAAGGCCTCGCCCGAGGTCATGACCACATCGAAGGCATCGGGGGCGAACCCCATGGCCGTGATGCGCCGGGCGTTGGGCGTGGCTCGCTTGCCGGAATTGGACCAGACCGCGAGCCGCAGTCCCGCGCGCCTGAGCCCCTCCACCGCCGCCACAGCCGCCGGATAGGGACGGGTGCCGTCATGCAGCACGCCCCATTGATCCAGAACGATGGCGCCGAAACGGGGTGCGACGTCGGTCAGTTTGGTCAGGCGCAGGGTTATGCGATCCGTCACGTGTTCAGTGCTCGGCCATGTCCTTGGGATGGGTGAGCCCGGCCAGATAGACCTCCGCCTCGGCCCGCGTCATGGCGGGAGCGGCTTTGCGGCCATGCTTGAAGCAGGCATGTCGCCGAAGTAGAACTTGGAAGCCGGGGATGACCTGCCGCCGCTTGCGGATCGGCATGCCGGGGTAGGGGAAGACGTCCGAGCGCGCGTTGGCACCTTCGTCATGGCAGGCCAGCACGTAATCGGCGCGCTTGTCGATTTCCTCGACCGATTTCCAGCCTTCGTAGCTGTTGACGAAACGCGCGGGCACCCAGTGGCGCCAGCCTTCCTCGGGGTTGGGCTCGAGGTTGCGTTCCTGAAAGATCGCATCGCCCGCCAGCACGATATCGCCTGCCGAGGTGGCGACCGTCACGCCCATGTGGCCGACCGAATGGCCGGGCGTGTGGAACATGGTGATGCCGGGCAGCACCTCGCATTCTTCGGCCACCGCCTCGAAGACGCAGCCCGCATAGGCGGGCTCGATCCCCAGATAGCCGCTCTCGTAGGTGCGGTAGTAAAGCGGCAGGGGGTTGTAGGCCATCTCGATCTCGGCCTTGGGGGCGATGTAGCGGGCATTCTTGAACCGCTTCATGTTCTGCACATGGTCCCAGTGCAGATGGGTGAAGACGATGGCGTCGATCTCGTCGGGGTGGACGCCGAGCTTTTGTTCCAGATGCTCATGCACCTGCAGGCAGCCGCGTTTTTGGCACTTGTGGTGGTATTTCGTGGCGCGTTCTTCGTCGCAAAGCCCTGTGTCGATCAAGATCTTGTGGGTGCCGGTGTCGACGTAATGGCAATAGACCGGGTTCCAGAACTTCTTGCCCGCCGGTCCCTTCCAGAAGGTGTAGGTGCCGAGATCGGCCTCGAGCCACCCGGTGTTGATCGGGTAGATGCGGGTTTCCTGAACGCCCATGAGGCCCTCCGTATGCAGTGATTCAAGTTTGCATACAAAGTGACGATCGGGCATCCATTTGCAAGCCCCAATCTCGGTCGGGGCCTCAGTTGGCGGCAAGTGTCTGCAGGAAGGCGGCCGTCATATGGGCGCGCATCCCGTCGGCGGCGGTCTTGGAATCTTCGGAAAAGATGCCCGCGATCAGCGCCTCGTGGTTTTTGAGCCGACGGGATCAGATCCTCATGGGTGGCGAATTTCTTGGCCCGGAACGGCCCGGTGCGGCGCCGGAAATCCGAGGCGAGACCGGCGAGATAGGGGTTGCCGGTGGCGCGATAGATCGCCTCATGCAGCGGTTCGTTGGCGCGCATATCAGGCCTGCTTGTCGCCCGCCTGTGCCGCCGCCGCGCAGGCCGCCTGCGCTGTTTCGATCTCGGCGCGCGCCAGAAGCGTCAGCCGCTGGGCCGCGATGCGGGCACAGGCGGCCTCTATTTCATGCATAGTTTCAAAGATTTGCGCAAGATCTTCGCGCGAATAGCGCGCCACGCGCACGCCGCGTTTTTCGCCGGGCTCAAGGATGCCCTGCGCGGTCAGGCGGCTCAGCGCCTCGCGAACGGGGGTGCGGGACACGCCGAAGCGTTCGGTCAGCGTCACCTCGTCCAGCCGCTCGCCCGGGGACAAGATGCCGATGGCGATGTCATCCATCAACGCCGCCTCGATGCGGCTGACCGTGTTGCCGCGCGGCGGGGTGCGTGTTGCTTCGTCCTTCATCGTGGCCGTCCGCCTCCTTGCGGGTAAGGCTCACCGTAACCGATTTCGGCGCTGCATGCAAATTTGGATATTTACTTTTATCTTTGTATACAGAAACTGAAACGAGGAAAGAGGAAGGGATTCGATGCCGCGCATTCGTCTGGAGGGGCTCGTGAAACGCTACGGCGCGGTCGAGGTGCTGCATGGCATCGACCTCGACATGGCCGAGCATGAGTTTACCGTCCTCGTCGGCCCCTCGGGTTGCGGGAAATCCACGACTTTGCGCATGATCGCGGGCCTCGAAGCGTGTCGGGCGGCCAGATCTGGATGGGCGAGCGCGAGGTGGCGGCGCTTGACCCCAAGGACCGCGACATCGCCATGGTGTTCCAGGATTACGCGCTCTACCCCCATATGAATGTCGCGCGGAACATGTCGTTTTCCCTGCGGCTGCAAAAGCGTCCGCAGGCCGAGATCGACAAGCGCGTGCGCGAGGTGGCCGAGATGCTGGGCCTGTCGGCCTATCTCGACCGCAAGCCCGGCGGGTGTCGGGCGGAGCGTCAGCGGGTGGCAATGGGCCGCGCGCTCTGCCGCGACGCCTCCACCTTTCTGTTCGACGAGCCGCTCTCGAACCTCGATGCGAAACTACGCGGGCAGATGCGGGCGGAACTGGCGGTGATGCGCCAGACCGTGAAGAAGAACATGATCTACGTCACCCACGACCAGATCGAGGCGATGACGCTGGCAGACCGGATCGTGGTGATGCATGGCGGTCATATTCAGCAACAGGGCAGCCCGTCCGAGTTGTTCCGGCATCCCGCAAACAAGTTCGTGGCGGGCTTTCTGGGCGCGCCACCGATGAATTTCCTCGACGTCGACCTGACGGAGGAGGGCGGCACGCTGCGCGCCACAGGCCGCGGCTTTGCGCTTGCGCTGCCCGATGCGTTGGCAGACCGCGCGCGCCGCGCCGCGATGCGCAAGGCCACGCTCGGCATCCGCCCGTCGGACCTCGATTTTGCACCTGACGCCACGGCCGACCGGGCGCTCGACCTGCGGGTCGTCGTCTCGGAATACGTCGGCGCGCAATCGGTGCTGATTTGCGACTGCGGCGGCGCGCGCGTGACCGTCGAAATCAAGTCCGAGACGCCGGTGGCGCTTGGCGAAACCCTGCGCTTCGGGGTGCGGCCGGAGGGGCTGCACCTGTTCGATGCGGAGACGGAACGGGCGCTGTGACGCGGCCCACAATCAGCAACTGGGAGGAACGAGTATGCTGAGGACCCTGCTGAGAACGACCACCATCGCGGGGGCGATGGCACTGGCTGGCGCCGCCGCCGCGCAAGAGGGGCCCTATGCCCCCTATGCCGGAACGACGCTCGTGGTGAACTTTCCCGCCCATCCCCATTACAACGCCGTGATGGAGGTGTTGCCCGAGTTTACCGCCCAGACCGGCATCGAGGTCGAGGTGGACATGCTGCCCTATCTCGACATGCGCGAGCGGCAGACGCTGGAACTGGCTCTGGACGAAGGCGCCTATGACCTGATCTCCTATGTCGTCTTTTCCAAGGCCGATTACGTCTATGCCGACCAAATCTGGAACCTTGCGCCGTTCTTCATGAATCCGCGGCTGGCCGATCCCACCTATGACGCGGCCGACCTGATCGACGGCTATGTCCAGAACATCGGCGTGGCGGGTGGTGAGCGGGGCTATCTGCCGGGGCCGACGGGCTCGCTTTACGGGCTGCCGTTCGGCTCGGAGACGTCCGTTCTGTTCTACCGCACCGACATTTTCGAGGAACACGGGCTGACGCCGCCGGAGACCTATGACGAACTGCTGGATCTGGCCTGCCGTATCCCGGAACTGGAACCGGGCATGGGCGGTGTGGCCAGCCGCGCGGCTTCGGGGCATCAGGCGGCGCATGCCTTCTTGCTGCATCTGGCTCCCTTGGGCGGTCGTGTGTTCGACAGGTCGTGGAACCCGATCATCAACAACGAGGCTGGCGTCGCCGCCGCCGAGGCGCTGCAACAGATCGTCGATTGCGGGCCCGAGGGGTCTTCGGCCTTTGGCCCGGCCGAGGCCGCCAATGCCTTCGCCCAGGGGCAGGCCGCGATGTTCCTCGACTCCATCGCCTTCGCACCGACATTCCAGGATCCGGCGCGCAGCCAGGTCGTGGGCAATGTCGGCTATGCGATGCACCCGATGGGCGTGCGCCGCGGCAGCCAGACCGGCGGATTCGGCCTCGCCATCCCGCGTAACGCCGAACACCCCGAGGCGGCGTTTTTGCTGATGCAGTGGCTGACGAGCCGCGAGGGCGATCTGGCCGTCGCCATGGCGGGTGGCAACCCGTCCCGCTTCTCGACCTATGCCAATGCGGAGTTGAACGCGCGCTACCCATGGTCGGCCGCCTTTGGTGAGGCGCTGGAATTCGCCGATCCCGACTGGCGCCCGATCATCCCCGCCTGGGGCCGGATCAATGCCGACATCGGCACCACGATGAGCCAGGTCCTGACCGAGGGGCTGGACATCCAGACAGCACTCGACGGCATCGCGGAGCGCACCCGCGCCCTAATGGAGGAAGAAGGCTACTACATCTGGCAGTAAGCCCCTGATCCTGCCCGCACGCGCCCGTGTCCCCATCTTGGGCGCGCGCGGGACACGCCGCCCCGCCACGCATCCCTCGCGGTGGGGCGGCTCCCTGACCGACAGCCCGAGGGCCTGCCCGTGACCCGCATCTCCGCCAACCGCCTGACGCCCTACCTGTTCATCGCGCCCGCGGCATTGGTGATGCTGATCGCGCTGTTCTACCCCATCGCCTACATGATCTGGGGCAGCTTCCGCGACTGGGACCCGAGCCAGACCATCGGCGAGACGGACTTCGTGGGGCTTGCCAACTACGTGCGCCTGTTGGGCGATCCGTCGTTTCACGAAAGCTTCTGGGTCACGTTGGTCTTCGCCTTCACGGTCGTCAGCGTGGAAATGGTGCTGGGCGTCGGCCTTGCGCTACTACTCGACCGCAACATCCGCGGCATGTCGGTGCTGCGCACGCTGTTCATCTTGCCGATGATGATCGCGCCTGTCGTGGTGGGCCTTGTCTGGCGCTACATGTTCCACCAGACCTATGGCACCTTCAACCGCTTCCTGGAGGCGGTTGGCCTGCACACCGTCGACTGGTTGGGGCAGAACGCGCTTCTCAGCGTCATCATCGCCGATATCTGGCAATGGACACCCTTCATCTTCATCCTGTCGCTGGCCGCGCTGCAATCGCTGCCGCGCTCCGCTTTGGAGGCCGCGCGCATCGACGGCGCGACGGGCTGGCAGCAGATCATCTACATCAAGCTGCCGCTGATGATGCCGGTCCTGATCGTCACCATGCTGTTGCGCCTGATCGACGCCTTCAAGGTGCTCGAGGTCATTCTGGTGCTCACCGGCGGCGGCCCCGGCCTGCAGACCGAGATCCTTGCGTTGCGTATCGCCCGCACGGCCCGCGAGTTCCGCGAATTGGGCGAGGCGGCGGCGATGTCAAATTACCTGCTGATGCTGCTCATGGTGCTGACGCTGGGCATGTTCGCCTTTACCCGCTGGCAAGAGGCGCGCGCCCGCCGCCTGCGCTTCACCCAAGAGGAGGAGGGCTGAGCCATGGCCGCACCCACCCATGACCGGCAGAACCCGGCCTTTTTCGCGCTGATCGCTGTGCTGATCTTCATGTCGGTGGGGCCGGTCCTGCTGCTCTTGGCCAATTCGCTCAAGCTCGACGTGGATATCACCAGCGGCGCGGGCGGGCTTTTGTTCATGCCCACGATCCGCAATTACGAGACCGCGCTGTGCGACATCTTGTGGTATGAGCCGGAACACCTCCGGTTTTGCCAGATCCGGTTCGGCGGGGCCTTCCTCAACTCATTGATCATCGCGCTGGTCTCGACCGCGCTGACGCTGATCATGGGCACGATGGCGGCTTATGCGCTGGTGCGCTTCCGCTTCATGGGGCGGGACAGCCTGTCGCTTTCCACGCTGGCCGTCCGCATGATCCCGCCCGCCGTGCTGCTGGTGCCGGTGTTCGGCCTGTGGAACAACGCGTTTTGCCTCGACCGCGATGGGCTGGTGGGCGGGCTGATCCGCGAGATATTCGGCGGGCGGGGCGATGTCTGCCTTGCGGGCACGCATTCGGGCATCATCTTGATTTACGTGGCGATGAACCTGCCCTTCGTGATCTGGATCTTGCAAAGCTTCATCGTGCAGGTGCCCTATTCGCTGGAGGAGGCCGCCCGGGTCGATGGGGCGGGGCCGTTCCAGACCTTTTTCATGGTGGTCCTGCCGCTGATCAAGCCGGGGCTGGCGGCGGCGGCGATCTTCACCTTCCGCATCGCGTGGAACGAATACCTGCTGGCCTCGGCCTTGGCGGATCGGGACACGATGACCGTGCCGATCCTGATCGTGAACAATGCCAGCGAATTCGATGGATTGGGTACGATCTTTGCCACAGGCATGCTGCTCGCCATTCCCCCGATCCTCTTCACGCTGTTCGCCTCGCGCCAGATCATCACCGGCATGACGGCAGGCGCGGTGAAAGGGTAGGGCGGTGGCGCGTGTCCTGCTGATCGGCACCCATGAGACCAAAGGGGCGGAGCTTGCCGCGCTGTCGGGCGCGCTTGTGGCCCATGGGCTTGTCCCCGATCCTGTCGATATCTCGCTGGGGGCAGGGGGCATGGTCCTGCCCGGCGTGGCGAAACTCGCCCGGATGCAGGCCCGCGCGCAGGAGGCGGGGCTTGAGGCCGCTGCCCGGTCAGAGGGCTGCCTTGCCGCACTCGCCATCGGCGGCGGGACCGGGGGCGAGGTGGCGCTTGGCGTGCTGCGCGCGCTTCCACCCGACCTGCCCAAGCTCCTGATCACCACGCTTGCCTTCGACCCTCGTGCGCCCTTGGCCGATTGCGGCATCACGCTGATCCCGACGCTCTGCGACATCGAAGGGGTCAACCCCACGCTCAATCGTGTCTTCGAGAGGACGGCGGCGATGGTCGCGGGGCTGGCCCACGCGCGGGCCGTTACACCCGCAACGGGCCCTTCCGTCGCGGTCTCCACCCTCGGGGCCACCGGGCCTGCCGGGGCGGCAGTCGCGCGCGCACTGTCGGACCGGGGCGCAGTGGCGACCGTCTTTCATTCCAACGGCTACGGCGGCGCGGCCTTCGCGCGCTTTGTCCGCGAGGGGCGGGCGGCAGGCGTCATCGACCTGAATGTTCATGAACTGGGCCGGATGCGCCTTGCGGGTGTCTGCGTGCCGATGCCCGACCGCTTCACGGGCGCGGCCGCGCTGCCCCGGATCGTGTTGCCCGGCGCGCTCAACTTTCTTGGGTTGGGCGCCATCGACACGCTCACGCCCGGGCATCTGGCCCGACCGCATTACCGCCACACCGGCCATTTCACCCACGTTGAGCTGACCGGGGCCGAGATGGAAGCGCAGGCCATGGCCCTCGCCGAGGCGCTGAACACCGCCACCGCCCCCACGCATGTCCTGATCCCCATGGGCGGCTTCAGCCACGAGGACCGCCCCGGTGGCGCGATCGAGGCGCCCTGCCTGCGCGGCATCGTCGCCGAGGTGCTGGAGGCCAAGGCCCGCGCCTACACGGTCGAACGCCTGCCCCATCACATCAACGCGCCCGAGACCGCCACGGCGGCCGTCACCGCGCTTTTCGACAGGATGCCCCATGACTGACCCCAGCCGTTTCCCCGACCTGACCGACAAGATGGACGCCCTCATCGCCACTGCGCGGCGCTGTTTCGACCTGCGGCTTCAGACCAACGCGGGCGGCAACCTCTCGGTGCGGCTGGGGGCGGGGGATGCCATCGTCATCAAGCCCTCGGGCGTGGGCTTTGCCGAATGCACGCGCGACAACCTTCAGGTGGTGCTGCTTGACGGCACCATCCTGCCCTCCGACCACAAGCCGTCCAAGGACCTCGACTTTCACCTCGATCTCTACCGCATCCGGCCTGACATCAACGCCATCGTGCATTGCCACAGCCCTTGGGCCACGGGCTATGCCAGCGCGGGGCTGGAGATACCCTGCCTGACCGTGCAGACCATCGAAAAGATCGGGCGCATGCCATTGATCCCGCTGTCGGCCAATGGCGGCCCGCAGACCGAGGTGGAGATCAGCCCGGTCTTCCGCGACCAGAATATCCGCGCCGCCGTGCTGGCCAATCACGGCACGATCGGGGTCGGCAAGACGCTGATAGCCGCCCAGTATCTGGCCGAGATCATCGAGGAAACCGCCCATATCGCCTATGTCCGCGACACGCTGATGGCCGCCCATGGCCGCAGTGTCGCCGATCTACCGCGCTACGGCACCGCCGCCGAAGCACGCGCGGCAGGCTAGGGCGTCATCCCGGGGCGGGGTCCACCCCTGGAGCACTTGCAAATCACCCGTCCCGCTAGGATGGTCGCAAGATGGATCAGGCCCCCGCTCACCCCCAGTTGCGCATCCGCATCGTCTTTGGCGAGGCCGAGATGATCGGCCCCGGCAAGGCGGAACTCTTGGAACGCATCGGGCGCTGCGGGTCCATCGCGGCCGCCGGGCGCGAGATGGGCATGAGCTACAAGCGCGCCTGGGAACTGGTGGGCACGCTCAACGCGATGTTCCGCGATCCACTGGTCGAAAGCACGCGCGGCGGTCCGGGTGGCGGCGGCGCGGTGCTGACCGAGGCGGGTCTGGCCGTGCTGGGGCATTACCGCGCCTTCGAGCGGGAGGTGGCCGAGGCCGGCGCAACCGAGCTTGCCGCGCTGCGGTCTCGCCTCAGGGATATTCCCGAAGAAAAATAACGCTTGCCTCCGCGCGAGTGCTGCGCCGATATGTTTGTCGGAACATATCTGAGGAACATCCCCGCATGTCGTCATCCGTCGCCCGCCGGGCCGCGCCTGCGCTGCTTGCGTTACTGGTTCTAGTTGCCGCCCCTTTTCGCGTCGCGGCAGGGGAGGTGCTGGTCTTCGCCGCGTCCAGCCTGACGACTGCGCTGGACCTTGTGGGCGCGGCGTGGACGGCGGACACCGGGCATGTCGCCGTCATGTCCTATGCCGGATCCTCGGCCTTGGCGCGCCAGATCCAGCAAGGCGCGCCTGCTGATATCTTCATCTCGGCCAGCACCGACTGGATGGATGCCCTTGAGGCCTCGGGCGACCTGCGCCCGGACACGCGCCGCGATATCTTGGGCAATACGTTGGTGCTGATCGCCCATGGCGGGGATGCGCCGCCCGTGACCATCGACGAGAGCCTCGATCTGGTCGGTCTGCTGGAGGGCGGGCAGCTGTCGATGGCGCTGGTCGAGGCTGTGCCTGCGGGCGTCTACGGCCGTGAGGCGCTGAGCGCGCTGGGGCTGTGGGACAGCGTGGCGCCGCAGGTGGCGCAATCCTACAGCGTACGCTCGGCCCTCGCCTTTGTAGCACTTGGCGAGGCGCCGCTGGGCATCGTCTATGCCACCGACGCGGCGGTCGAGGACGCAGTCACCGTCATCGGAACCTTTCCACAGGGCAGCCATGCGCCGATCATCTTGCCTGCGGCCATCACGGCGCAATCGACCAGCCCCGAGGCGCTGTCGTTTCTGGAGTTCCTAAGCTCGCCCACGGCCCGGATGATCTGGGCTGACCACGGCTTTGACGTGCCGGGCTGATGGGGGGCGCACTGGCAGGCTGGCTGGGCCCGGCGGAATGGGAGGCGGTGCGGTCTGTCGGCCCGGGTCGCGCTCTGGGCGACGGCGGTGAGCCTGCCGTTCGGCATCCTGACAGCCTATGCGCTGGCGCGTCGGGACTTTCCGGGCAAGCAATTGCTCAACGGGCTGGTGCATCTTCCGCTCATCATGCCGCCGGTGGTGACGGGCTACCTGCTGCTTCTGGCGCTGGGGCGGCGGGGACCGGTGGGCCAGCTGCTGGAGCAGTGGTTCGGCATCGTCGTCGCCTTTCGCTGGACCGGCGCGGCCGTGGCCGCCGGGGTCATGGCCTTTCCGCTGATGGTCCGCGCGATCCGGCTGGCCATCGAAGCTGTCGACCCCAAGCTGGAATCTGCGGCGGGCACGCTGGGGGCCTCGCCTGTCTGGGTGTTTCTCACCGTGACATTGCCGCTGATCCTGCCCGGCATCGTCGCGGGCTCCATCCTCGCCTTTGCCAAGGCGATCGGCGAGTTCGGGGCCACCATCACTTTCGTGTCCAACATTCCCGGCCAGACCCAGACCATGCCGCTGGCGATCTACGCCCTGCTGCAGGTTCCCGGGGGGGAGGACGGGGCCGCGCGTCTGGCCATCGTGTCGGTGGTCATCGCCATGGCCGCCCTGTTGCTGTCGGAGTTCATCGCCCGTCGGGTGGCGCGGGTGGTGTCGTGGTCATGACGCTGCAGCTGGCCGTGCGGCACCGGTTTCCCGGCTTTGAGCTGGATGTCGCGGTCGAGGCACCGCCCGGCGTGACGGTGCTGTTCGGGCCTTCGGGATCGGGCAAGACGACGCTGATCAATGCCGTGGCGGGGCTGTTGCGCCCCGATGCGGGGCGGATCGCGGTGGGCGATTGGGTGCTGCTTGACACCAAGGCACGCCGCTTCTTGCCGCCGCATCGGCGTCGGATCGGCTATGTGTTTCAGGAGGGGCGTCTGTTTCCGCATCTGAGCGTGCGCCAGAACCTGCTTTACGGGCGCTGGTTCGCGCCCCGCGACGCGCAGCCCGAACCGCTGGACCGGGTGGTCGAGATGCTGGGCATCGGGCATCTGCTGGCCCGACGCCCCGGTGCGCTGTCCGGCGGCGAGAAAAGCCGCGTCGCCATCGGTCGCGCCTTGCTGTCCGCCCCGCGCCTGATCTTGGCAGACGAGCCGCTGGCCGCGCTGGACGAGGCGCGCAAGGCCGAGATCCTGCCCTATTTCGAACGGATGCGCGACGAGCTGACGGTGCCGATCCTCTATGTCAGCCATGCCTCAGCCGAGGTGGCGCGGCTGGCCACGACCGTGATCGCGCTGCGCGATGGACGGGTGGCGGCCATCGGCCCGCCCGAACAGGTGCTGGGCGATGCAAGCGCTGTCGGCGCGCGCGAGGTTGCCTCGATCCTGCGGGCGCGGGTGGTGGCGCACCATGACGATGGCCTGAGCGAATTGGCGACGGCGGCCGGGGCGTTGCACCTGCCGCGGGTCGCGGGCGCGCCCGGAACGGTGATCCGGGTGCGGATCGCTGCCTCCGACGTGATCTTGTCGCGCGCGGCGCCTGTCGGGCTGTCGGCGCTGAACATCTTGCAAGGCACCATCGCCGAGATCCAGCCCGGCCGCGGCCCCGCCGCGCGGGTGGTGCTGGCGGTGGGCGCGGAACGCCTGATCGCGCGCGTCACCTTGCGCGCGGTGGCGGCCCTGGGCCTGCAGCCCGGTCAAACCTGCCACGCGATCTTGAAATCCGTCGCCGTCGCTCCCGCGGACGTGGGCCGTGGACAGCCGCGCCCCGAAACCGGGTGATCTCCGCACGGCCTAGGCCGCTGCGACGCTCATGCCCTGTCGGAGAGCTTCGCCAGCCGACCGGTTTCGACCTCCGCCACCGTGCTGCCCGCCGCCGGGACCGCGAACAGCGACGCGACAGTCGATGCGGCAAATGACACCGCGGCGCGCACGGGATCGACAAGGACGGGCAGCCCGGGCGCCGTCAGGTCGCGGGCCAAACGGCCCATGCCTGCGCATCCAAGCACGATGGCGCCGCTGCCGGTGTCCGCTGCCAGCTCCGACAGGGCCTTGCGCAGATCGGGGAGCCGATCTTGCAACTCTAGCACCGGGACCCGCGAGGCCCGAACGCCATCGCATCTGGGTGCAAGGCCCATCGCTTCGATATTGGCGGCGATGACGGGCACCGAGCCCTCGGTCGTTGTCAGGACACTGAACCGCGGCGCGGCGAGCGTGGCGGCGATCATCCCGGCCTCGCCAAGCCCGACGACGGGGCAGCGCATCGCCGCGCGCAGCTCTGCAAGGCCGGTATCGTCGAAACAGCCGATGACGATCGCATCCGACCGGACGGCGAGGGGTTGCCGGGCCAGCGCGAAGAGGCCGGGAAGGCAGGCGATGGCATCCGCTTCGCCCTGAATGGCGGGCGGACCGGCCGTATTGGTCAATCCCGCGACTTCGACACCGGGGGGCAGGGTGGCGCGCGCGATGCGCCACCATGTCCTCGGTCATCGAGGCGGTGGCATTGGGGTTCAAGATGACGATGCGCAGGCTCATGATGCGACGCCGTCAACCGCCTCGGCGGCCGCCACGCAGCGCGCCCAGCGGTCTGCGGTTTGCCGCCAGAGGGTCACGGGGGTCGCCGCGCAGCCCGCGCGCACCATTGTGCAGCGCGGCGCAAAGGCGCAGCCCAAGGGCGGGGCGTTCAGCGCGGGCGGCGCGCCGGGGATCGCCTTGAGCAACGTGCCCGGTTCCGCCCCGACAAGGTTCGCGGCAAGCAACCCTTGCGAATAGGGATGTCGCGCGTCGCGGATGATCTGGGCCACGCTGCCCGTCTCGACGAAACTGCCCGCATACATCACCGCCAGCTTGTCCGACACCTCGACCGCGACGCCGATGTCATGGGTGACGAAGATGACGCCCATCCCCATCTCGCGCTGCAACTCGCGCAACAAAAGCAGGATCTGGATCTGCACGGTCGCATCAAGCGCGGTGGTGGGCTCATCAGCCAAGAGCAGCTTGGGCTTGCACGCCAGCGCCAGCGCGATCATCGCGCGCTGTCGCATGCCGCCCGACATCTCGTGCGGGTAGTTTCCCAGCCGCCGCTTGGCCGACGGGATGCGCACCAGTTCCAGCATCTCGAGCGCGCGGGCCATGGCGGCGCTGCGGCTGACGCCTTCGTGACGGATGACGGTTTCCGCGATCTGCCGTCCGATTGTGTAAACCGGGTCGAGCGCGAGGCCGGGGTCCTGAAAGATCATCGACACCACGCCGCCACGATGATCGGCCAGCGTGCGCCCTTCCAGCGCAAGCACATCTTGCCCGTCCACGACCACCTTGCCGCCGATCCGCGTCTTGCGTTCGGGCAAGAGCCTGAGAAGCGTCTTGAGCGTCACGCTCTTGCCCGATCCGCTTTCACCCAGAATGCCCAGGACCTCGCCTTGCCCCAGCGTGAAGGACACGCCATTGACCGCATGAACAGGCGGCGTGCCCTGAAAGGTCACGGTCAGATCGGACACCTCGACAAGCGGCTGGGTCATTCTGCGGCCTCCTTGGCGTCGTTCAGATGGCAGGCCGCGATATGGCGGCGGCCGACGGCGGCGGCGCTTGGTTTCTGCGTGAACAACGCCCGAAGGCCTGCGCGCAGCGGGTATGAAACCGGCAACCGGACGGCGGGTCGATCGGGTTGGGCGGATCGCCCTGCAGGGGCGCCTCCAGCGTGCGGCGGTCAGGATCGAGCGAGGGCATCGCGGCCAAGAGCGCTCCGGAATAGGGGTGGCGCGGGGTGGCGTAGATCTCGGACGTCGGGCCGATCTCGACCACCTCTCCCAGATACATCACCATCACCCGGTCCGAGATGTGGCGCACCACGTTCAGGTCATGGCTGATGAAGATGTAGGTCAGGCCCCGCTCGCGCCTGAGTTCGGTCAGGAGGTTCAGAACCTGCGCCTCGACCGATTTGTCGAGCGCCGACACCGCCTCGTCCAGCACGATCACATCGGGGTCGAAGGCCAGCGCGCGGGCGATATTCACGCGCTGGCGCTGGCCGCCCGAAATCTCGTGCGGATAGCGGGGGCCAAAACGGGCAGGGTCCAGCCCCACACGGTCGAGCAGTGCGTTCGCGCGGCGGCGCGCCTCGGGCCGATCGATGCCATGCACGGTCGGGCCGAAGGCCACTGCATCCAGCATCGTCATGCGCGGGTTGAGCGAGGCGTAGCTGTCTTGGAACACCATCTGGACGTGGCGGCGGAAATCCTTGAGCGCCACGTCGGTGCCGACGCTGCGGCCGCGATAGCGGACCTCGCCGCTGTCGCAGGGCAAAAGCTGGGTGAGAAGGCGCGCGGCGGTGGATTTGCCGCAGCCCGATTCCCCCACCACGCCGAGTGTTTCACCCGGTGCGACCTCGAAACTGACGTCATCGACCGCGCGCACCACCTTGCGCGCCGCACCCCAGCCGCCGGCGCTGAAATGCTTTACGAGGTTGTGGGCCGACAGGATCGCGTCGCTCATTGCTTGATATCCATGGCCGAGCGCAGCCCGTCGCTGAGCATGTTGAAGGAGATGGAGGTGAGAAAGATCATCACCCCCGGAAGTGCGGCGAGCCAAGGCTGGACGTAGATCGCATTCCTGAGCGTGTTGAGCATCAGCCCCCATTCCGCATTGGGCGGGCTGACGCCGAGCCCCAGAAAGCGACAGCCCCGCCGCAAGGATCATCGACACCGAGATGAGGCTCGTCGCATAGACGAAGATCGGCCCCAGCACATTGCCCAGCACATGCACCCGCACGATGGTGAAGGCCGCCGCCCCGCTGGCGCGCGCGGCCTCGATGTATTCGAGCTTGCGCACCGCGGTGGTGACGCTTTCGGCCACCCGCGCGATGGGCGGGATGAACACCACCGTCAAAGACAGCAGGCCGTTCATGATGCCCGCCCCCAGCGCCCCTGAGATGGCGATGGCCAGCAGAACCGACGGGAAAGCGTAGAACACGTCGAGCACGCGCATGATGACCGAATTGACCCAGCCGCCCGCAAAACCGGCGGTGATGCCGATGACCGACCCGATGACAAAGGCGATCAGCACCGGCGTCACCCCCATGAACAGCGACAGACGCCCGCCGTAGATCAGGCGGCTGAGCATGTCGCGGCCCAGCTCGTCGGCGCCCAGCGGATAGCCCTCCGTGCCGATGGGAGACAGGCGGCGGATCATCGTGCCCTGAAACGGGTCTTGCGGCGCGATCCAGGGCGCGAAAATCGCCATCAATATCAGGCCCCCCGCGACGCAGCCCGCACCGACGGCGACCTTGTCCTTGAGAAACCGACGCCCCACGCCGCGCCAATAGCCTTGCGGCTTGTCCGCGACGGCGAGCGTCTCGATGTCTGTCTGCGCAACGGCCATGGCTCAGCCCCTTTGCAGGCGCGGGTCGAGCGCCGATTGCATTACGTCGACGACGAGGTTCAGGATCACGAAAAACATTGCGAGCACCAAGATCGTGCCCTGCAACAGCGGCAGGTCGCGCTGAAAGATCGCCTGCCCCAGCAAGAACCCCGTGCCGGGCCATGAAAACACGGTCTCGATCAGGATGGAGCCGCCCAGCAGGTAGCCCAGTTGCAGGCCCATCACCGCCAGCGCGGTGGGGGCCGCGTTCTTGATGACATGGGCCAGAACGCCCCGATCCAGCAGGCCCTTGGCGCGCAGGCCGGTGACGAATTCCTGTTGCAAGATATCGGCGACCAGCGCCCGCACGGTCCGCGCCACGATGCCCATGGGGATCACCGACATGGTGACGGCGGGCAAGATCAGGTGGCGCATGTGGTCCCAGTTCCAGGCCCATTGGCTCGATCCGCCTGGGCCCGCGCCGGTGGCGGGAAGCCAGCCCAGCTCGACCGAGAAGACGATGACCAGCACCATGCCCAGCCAGTAATGCGGCACCGACACGCCCACCACGGCCAGCGTCGACGCCAGCTTGTCGATCCAGCTGTCGCGGAAAAACCCCGCGACGAAGCCGAAAAGCCCGCCGAGCGTGAATCCGATCAGCGTTGCGGTGACGGCCAAGATCAGAGTGTTGCCGACCGCGTTCATCACTTCGGCGGTAACGGGGCGGCCCGTTGCGATGGAATTGCCCAGATCGCCCTGCAGCGCGCGGCCGAGCCAGCGCAAGAATTGTTCGGGATAGGACCGGTCGAAGCCGTAGATCGCCATCAGCTGGTCTTGCAGCTCGACCGAGGCATCAGGCGGCAGGATCGAGACCAGTGGATCCCCCGGCGAGATGTGCACGAGTGCGAAGCACACGAGCGACACGCCCAGCATGATCGGAACCGTGTAGGCGATGCGGCGGGCCATGAAGATCAGCATGTGCGGCGGTCCTCGGGTATGGAGCGGCCGCCGCGGGTCAGGTGCCGCGGCGGCCCATTGGGTCGGGATCGCTCAGTCCGAGATCGTCATCGGCGCGATGTCGATGAACCAGCTCTTGGGCTGGACGACATTGCCCACTGCGGGCGACATCGCCCGCGGGCCGACATCGTTGGCAACCCACAGGAACGGCGCCTCTTCGACGACGCGGGCATGCAGGCGGGCCAGCGCCGCATCCCGCTCGGTCGCGTCGAAGGAGGTGCGGGCGTCCGCGATCAGCGCGTCGAACTCGTCATTGCCGAAATAGCCCCAGTTGTTCGACACTGGTGGGAAGGTCTGGGTCGAGACGAAGCGCACCATGGCAAAGAACGGGTCCATCGTGGCGAAGCTGACGTTGATCGCATCCGCGCCCCGCGAGCCATCCGACAGCGCGCCTTGCCGCCAGTTGGTGAACAGCGTGTTCCACTCGATCACGTCCAGCGTGACGTCGAAAAAGCAATCCGACAGCCCCTGCTGGATATACTCGTTCATCGTCACCGGCTGCATCTGACCCGACCCGGAGGCCGAGGTTTGTACCGTCACCGACAGCGGGTTTTCGGCGGAAAAGCCAGCCTCGGCCATCAGCGCGCGCGCGGCTTCGGGGTCATAGGTGATCTGGAAGGACGGATTGCCCCACCACGGATGCCCTTCGTTCACCGTGCCCTGCGGAATGCCCATGTAGCCGCCCAGAAGCACCTGCAATTCCTCGCGGTTCACGCACAGGTTCGCGGCATGGCGCACCCGCTGGTCAAGCCAGGGCGAGCCTTCGGCAAAGGAGAATTGCCACGGCCAGACATGCGGCTGGGGGTTGGAATAGATCACGTTGCCCTCGGCCTCGATGCGCGGGATGGCGTCCGGGGCGGGGGCCTCGATCCAGTCGACCTGACCCGACAGCAGGGCCGCGGTGCGGGCATTGGCATCGGGCAGGGGGATCAGCACGACACGGTCGATGGTGGGGGTGCGGGCGGGGTCCCAGTAGTTGGGGTTGCGCACCATCTCGAAGCGTTCGCGCGGCACCAAGAGCTCGCCGTCGAACGGGCCGGTGCCCGAGGGATCGGCGGCAAAGGCCGTCCATGCGGCGGCAGCCCGCGCCACCGGATCGGTGATCCGAGGCGTCGACCGCATCGTAAAGCGCCTGCCAATGCGTGGGCGAGGCCATGAAGAGCATCGTCATGTTCAAGGGCAAGAAGGCGTCGGGCTGCGAGGTGACAAGCTCGACGGTATACTCGTCGATCACACTGGCCGAGCGCAGCGTCGGCATGCGCGAGGTCGTGGCACCGACCTGATCGGGGGCGAAATGCGCCGCCTGATCATTCAGCACCTTTTCCACGTTCCAGACGACAGCGGCCGCATCGAAGGGCGATCCGTCGTGGAAGGTGACGCCCTCGCGCAGGGTGAATGTCCAGCGCGTCGGGTCGTCGGGGTTGACCGCCCACTCGGTGGCAAGCCCGGGGATCACGACGCTGGGGTCGGTTTCGGACGACAGGTCCCAATGGGTCAGGGCGTCATACATCGGGATGCCGGTAAAGCGGTTGCCCTCGAAGCCTTGATCGGGCTGGCCCGAGGTGCGCGGGATGTCGGCGGCGGTCATGCCGATGGTCAGGGTCGTCTCGGCCCAGGACGGGCCAGCGACGGTCATCGTCGCGGCGAACGCGACGACAGCCGTCGTTCTCAAAAGGGACGTACGCATGGTCTACTCCTGTTGGTGTCGATCGGCCCACCGGCGGCGACCGGAGTGCTTGATAGGACAAGAGGGGCCCATGACCGTCCGGGCAACATTCGCCACCCAAGATCGTATACAATTTTTTTTAATCTTGCATACTTTGCATGAGAATTAAGCGGAATTTTTGGCGTTTTGCCCCCGATTTCGCCGCAATGATGACAGCGGGCGCCGTGGGTGTCCCTACTGAACCGCATCAGGGCGGCGCAATCCTCGAATCGGATTGCATACAACTTGGGGCTGCACCATACCGGCGACATGAAACACGACATCGGCTTTGACCCCGAACGCGACCGTCATGACGGCCGGGCCAACCCGGTCTGCGTCGGTGTGGAACGTGCGATCCACGAGCACCGCTTGCCGCCGGGGACCCGGCTGGCGGAGGCCGAATTGTGCGAGATCTACGGCGTGTCGCGCACCATCGTGCGTGAAGGGTTGCAGGCGCTGACGCACAGCCAGCTTGTCACGCTGGTGCCAAACCGTGGTGCCCGTGTGGCCAAGCCGACACCTGCCGACGCGCAAGAAGTCTTCGAGGCGCGCGAGCTGATCGAGCCGCGCACCGCCCGGGAGGCGGCCCGTCGCGCCACGCCCGCCGATATCGAGACTTTGCTGCGGCACAGCGCCGAGGAGCACAAGGCGCTCGAGGCCCGTGAATACGGGCGTTCTCTCAGGTTGTCGGGGCTTTTTCACACCGAAATCGCCCGGATATCCGGCCAGAAGACCCTGCTTGGTTTTGTCGACCAACTGGTGTCGCGGTCGGCGTTGATCATTGCGCTGTACTGGCATCGCGAACGCGCGCGCTGTGACAGTCACTGCCACGAACGGCTGATCGACGCCATCGCCAGCGGCAAGCCGGACGACGCCGAATCCCTGATGCGATCCCATCTGGTCGACATCCACACCGCCCTCGATTTCAGGGACGGCGGCGAGAGCCAACGCGCCTTGCGGGACATGCTCTTGTCGTAACGAGGTCGACTTGGTTCGACTGGAACGGCGGCCGCCCGGTCATCGCCCGGCCGAGCGGGCGTTCCGGGAGCCGGTGCCGGGACTGCCGCGCGCGCCCGACCGGGTCGGGCGCTTGCGGCTCCTTCGGGAACGCGCCCCTGCTTGGCGGTGCGAAGGCGTTCATCGCGTCGACGACCAGTTTGATGGCGACGACCGCGCGCGTGGGATGCTTGCCCTAAGCCGCATCCGCTAGCGCGAGACCGGTATCGATGACGAGTTGGGGTTTCGGGGTCTGGCAGCCGGGACGACGGTTCTGCCTGTATCCGCTATGGTTCACTCTTCTGCCTTGATATCATGTTACCGACCGGTACGAATATCCATGACGCGCCGTCAGCATATCAAATGCCAAGTGGTGACAAATGAGCGATGACGATCCGAAACCCGCACGCGGCAGGCCGCGGACAATGAACGCCGAAGTGGTGCTCGACGTCGCGATGGCCGCCTATTGGCAGCGCGATCCTGCCGACGTGTCGGTCAACGCGATCTGCCGGATGGCGGGCATCTCCAAGCCCTCGCTCTACCGCGAATTCGGCAGCGAGGATGGGCTGTCGTGCGTGGTGCTCGACCGTTATGCCGAACAGGTGTTGTCGGAGGTATTCGCCGTCTTGCAAGGCGGGACGGGATTGCGCAAGACGCTGGACGCGCTGATCGACTTTGCCAGCGACGATCCGCGGATGGAGACGGGCTGCCTGTTCTACAAGATGCGTGCGGGCACGCACCGTTGGGGGCCGCAGACCCGTGCCCGGGTGGAGGAGATCGACGAGATGGCGCAGGCGGCGTATGCGGATTTCTTGCAGTCCTGTCATGATGGCGCTGACGTGCCGGATGGGCTGCCTTTGGTGACCGGGGCGAAATACCTTGGCGAACAGATCGCCCTTGCCATCGCCCAACGCGCCTCTGGCGAAGACCGAACCCGCATCCGGGACATGCTTGGCTTGGCGCTATCGGTCTTTACCCGACCATGACGGTTTCGCGGCGCGCTCTCATGCCCGATTACCTGCGCCTTTACGCGTTATTCGGCATTGCCGTCGTCAACGTCCAGTTCATAGCGTTTACCGCGCTCGACGACATCGCGGCGCCGGTCGGGGAAACGGCGCGGGACGCCATCACGATGTGGCTTGTCCACGGCTTGGCACTTTTGAAGACCTATGGTCTGTTTTCCTTCATGTTCGGGGTCGGCCTTGGCTTCTTGATGCGCGCGACGGCCCGGCGTGGGCTGCCCTTCGGGCGCGTCTATCGCAACCGGATGATCGGGCTCTTGATCCTCGGCATCGCCCATGGCTGCCTGTTCTTTCCCGGCGATATCTTGGCGATCTATGCGATCAACGGGTCGGTGCTCTACCTTCTGCGCGATTGGCCGCTGCGCCGCCTTGTACGGTTGGGCGCCGGGCTGCTGATCTTTCAGATTGCCGTCACCCTGCCGCTCGTGCTCGTCACGTCCGAGACCCCCGGCGACATCATCGCGCTGGAGCGCGAGATCCTCACCGAGGGCAATTTCCTCGAGGTTGTCGCATTCCGCAGCATCGGTTTTGCCGTTTTGCTACCGGCTTTCCTGTTGATCCAGGGCAGCGCCGCGCTGGGTTGGTTTTGCCTGGGTCTGGCGGCCGTCCGGTCGGGCATGATCGAGGACACCGCCCACCCTCTCTGGCACCGGGCGCGGCGCTGGTGTCTGGGAACCGGTGTTGCGGCCAGCGTGCTTGGGGCCGCAATCTGGCAATGGGGGTCCGCCGGTGCCGGGGCTGGTGCTGACGGTGGCGGCGGCCCCGCCCGCCACCCTGGCTACCTTAGGCTTGGTTGCCGCGCTGTCGCGCCCGCCCGGGCCGATCATGGCGAAGGCGCTTGCTGCAGGCGGATCGAGCCTGAGCATATACCTCGGCCAGTCGATCATCTTCTCGACGATTTTCTCGGGCTATGGGCTTGGCCTTTGGGGCGAGCTTGATCGCTTGACCGCCGTTGCCACCGCCATAGCCGTGACGGCGGCTCTGATTGCGGCGATGGTGGTCTGGCGTTCCCGCTTCACGCTGGGCCCTTTCGAATGGGTCTTGCGACGGATCACCTACGCGGGAAGCCCACGCACCGAGTGAGGCTTCGGTCGCTCTCCAGGGCGAAATCCTCAGACGTGATGTGCGGCTGCCGCTGACCAACGGGTTTGTCGGCAGGGTCGGGTTGCGACAAACAACCTGAACCCGGGTTTTCACACGATGAGCGAAAAACTGTTGGATCAGGTGGCGGTCGCCAAGACCGGCACCGACCACCGCGAGAACAGCAGCGATCGGACGACGAAGCACAGCGGCCACCGTGCTCGGGATTGGGCGCCCGGGGCCGGACCCTTGCGCAAAGCATCGCGAGGCTGCACGCCGCCGCCTGGTCCAGGCCAACTCAGGGCAGTTGGGCGCTAAGGCAGCAGCGTTCCGTGCAGAGCATGCTGATCGTCGATGGCCTCAGGGCACGATCGCCACGTCCCGGGCGTTGTCCGGCCCCAGCGGTGCGTCGAGTCCGTCGAGCCAGCCGTTCATGGCCATCAGGAATGCCGTCACCTGCCAGACGGTCTCGGGCGGGAGGGTGCCGGGTTCGTTGAACGGCATCATGTCGCGGTTGTAGAGAAACAGGCGGTGGCCGGTCCGGAACTTGTCAAGCGCTGCGGTGTCGATGATCGGGGTGGCATAGCCTGCGCCACCTTCGCCCAGGTCACCGTGACAAACCGCACAGGTGTCGCGGAACACCGCCGCCCCATCGCTGATCTGCGCCAAAAGCGCATCCGACATGCCCTGACCGCGCCAAGTCTCAAGGCGCTCGGTCAAGATCACCTCGGGCTCCGAGAGTGTCGTGTCATCGGTGGTGGCATGGGCCATCATGGCGACGGCGACCATGACAGAGGTGGCAAGGGTCAAGGCGGCAAGCACCTGCGGCGAACGCAGGGGGATCAGCGCGCGAACGGGCATCGAGAAAGCTCCGGGTAAGTGAGACATGGCGCGCGGCGGGCCGAAGGGGGCCCGCCGCGTTGATCTGGCTTGGTGTCTTGGAGGGATCAGACGACCTCGATCCGGAACCTCGGGATCGCGTTGTTGGTCATGCCAAGCAGGTTGAAGGGATAGGTGGCGGGCTGGGTCACGCCGGAGTTGTCGGTGGCCCGGGTCTCGATCTCGTGGATGCCCGCGGTCGCATCCCATGGAAACTCGAACCGCACCCAAGTGTAGCGCCTGAGGTTCGGCGGCACGAGCGCCGCGCGCTGCCAGCCACCGCCGTTCAGCCGGTAATGCACCTCGCGCACGCCATCGGGGCCCCAAGCATAGCCCGCCATGGTGTGCTGGCCTGCAGTCATCACGGGCAACTCGCCGCGGTCGAGCGGGTAGTTCGACGGCAGGTTGGGCGATTGGTCCAGCACCAGCGGCACGGTCAGGGTGCTCTTGACGTTCATCCAGCGCACCATGGTGCCGACCACATCCGCGGCCGTGACGCCGTCGAGGAATTCGTCATTCGGCCCGGGTGTGTCGGCGGCGTGTTCGGGGCCGATATAGGCCTCGTTGCGGACGTTGAGCCGCGCCCAGAAGCGATGCGGCTCGATCCGGATCTCGGTCAGCCACTTGATCGACGCGGTCCCGCCCCAGCCGGGCACGAGCGCGCGCACCGGAAAGCCGTGCGGTCGCTGCGCGGCAGGCCGTTCATCATGTAGGCCAGCCCGATATCGTCGGGTCGTTCCAGGATGTCGGAGATCGCCATGGGCGGCGCATGTCCTCACCGTCGACGCCGGAGTGGAACAGCGCCTCGACCGCATTGTCCTGCAGACCGACGAGGTCGAAGATCACCGACATCGGCACATAGGTCCATTCCGCCAGACCCACCGCGCCAAGGCCCCATGGGCCGCCGGTGACGTCCATCATGCCCTGCTGTTCCCAAAACAGGTTGCGACCGTTGCCGTGGCATTCCATCGTCGCGAAGATGCTGCGCGACGGCAGCGCCAGAAGGTCCTCGTAGCTCAGCTCGATCGGGTTGGCGACGGCCGCACCGTGGATGCGCACTTTCCAGTTGGCCGGATCAAGCTCCGTGTAATCAGCCGCGCGGGGCGTGGGATAGTGGTTGCGCACGTAGAATTGTTCGACCGGCGTGATCAGGGTCGAATAGTCGAACCAGCGCCCGGTTGCATTGGCCCCCCCGATGGGCATGACGCGGCTCATGTCCTTGTAGTTCGGCCCACCGGCGTCGGCGCGCGCCGCACCGGTCGACACGGCAAGGCTACCCCGCCCACCGCAAGGGCCGTTGCCCCGGCTGCGGAGACGCGGAAAAGGTCGCGCCTGCCGATTTCCCCGCGCTTCACCTTCTGCACGAGATCGCGTTCGATCTGGTCGAGTTTACGTGTCATCCGTCATCCTCCCCGATGTTTTCGGAATCCTGTCACGCCCAGTCTAGTGGCATTTGGTCCGACAAAATGGGGCCGCTGATCGGTGTAAGAATGGCAAGTAAGACACTGATCATCATTATTATTTCAGATACAGCGAGTAAGGGGGCAACGATGCTGCAGCGCCGCGCGATGTCCGGATATCCGGACGGGACCGCGATGGCCGTCCGGAAAACCGGACTCAGCCGCCGTCTCGGGCGAGGCCCAGCCTACGCATCTTGTCGAAAAGCGTGGAGCGCGAAATGCCAAGCAGCGCCGCGGCCTCGGGCACATTCCCGTCGGTGCGGGCCAGCGCACGTCGGATGTGCTGGCGTTCCGCCAGATCGCGCGTGTCGGCCAGAAGCGCGAAGCCCTCGCCTGTGTCCGTCTTGTCGGGGAACAGGTCGGCGGGGCCGATGGGGGCCTCGGTCAGGGCGGCGGCGCGTTCCAGCCTGTTGCGCAATTCGCGCACGTTGCCGGGCCAGTCGTGGCGCAGCGCCAGAAGCTCGGCCCCCGCCGTGACCGAGAGCGGGGGCGCCCGGTCTCGGCGGCGATGCGGCGCAAGATCAGGTGCATCAGCCACAAGATGTCTTCCTGACGGTCGCGCAGGGGCGGCACCGTCAGGCCTGCGGCATCCACCCGGAACAGCAGATCCTCGCGGAAGCGGCCCTGCTTGGCGAGGCTCCGCAGATCGGCATGGGTTGCGCAGACGATGCGGCCCCTGAAGGGGCGCGAGGCGCTGCCGCCCACCGCAGTGAAGCAGCGCTCGTCGATCAGGCGCAGGAACCGCGGTTGCAGCCGGTCGGGCAGTTCTGCCACCTCGTCGAGAAACAGCGTCCCGCCATCGGCGGCGGCGGCGATCAGGCCGGTGTCGCCGAACAAGGCGGCATCAGCCCCATCGCCAGCCACGCCGAGGCCCGCGCAGTCGACGACAACGAAAGGTCCGCTCGAGGTGTCCGCCTCGTGCAAGAAGCGCGCGCAGACCTCGTTTGCCCACGCCGGTTTCCCGCCTACCAGCAGCACAGGCACGGCGGGCCGCGCGGCCAGCCGCAGCAACTGCGCCTCGATCCGGCGCATCGCGGCAGATGGGCCAAGCACACCTGCGCCGGGCAGCAGCAGACGCTCCAGCCGGGCGCGGAAATCCTGGAATTCGAACGGTTTGGTGACGTAGTCGGCGGCACCGGCGCGCATCAGCCGCACCGCCTGTTCGATGTCGCTATAGGCGGTCATGAACAAGAACGGCGCCGGGCGTGACGCGCCAGCCGGTCGAACAGCGCCTCGCCGCCATCGTCGGGCAGGCGGATGTCGCAGATCACCACCTCGGGGCCGAAGGCGGGCAGGCTGCGGCTGGCCTCGGCGCCGCTGGTCCACCAGCGCACGTCGGCGCCTTCCAGCGACAGGCGCACCAGCAGGCTTTCGCCCATCACGGCGTCATCCTCGATCAAGGCGAGGCGGCACCCACGCAGCGAACCCTCAAAGGCCATCGGCGGTCTGATCTCGGGCAGCGGCACCAGCAGCGACACCCGCGCGCCACCGAGCGCGCTTTGCGCGACCTCGATCCGCGCGCCGATCTCGTTGGCGATGGTCCGGATCAGCCACAGGCCCAGATGCGGGCCACTGCGCAGCGGCGCCTCGCCGATGCCGCCTCGACACGAGATAATCGCGCAGCGCCTCGGCAGGCCCGGCCCGGCATCCTCGACGCTGAGCACAAGGCAGCCTGCGTCGTGCACCGCGCGAAAGCCGATGGTCGCACCACGCGGCGCGGCGTTGACGCATTGAGGAGCAGGTTCAGCAGCGCCTGCCGCAGCGGCCCGGCCGGCACCGGCAAGGGCGTTTCGAACCCGACGCTCCACTCAAGCGCCTGACCGCGCAGGCGCAATTCGGGCGCGATCAGGGTGCGCAGATCCTCCAGATCGCCGGGGGCAAGCGGGCGCGGATCGGTCGCACCCCGGTGGCCCGCCAGCGTCGTGCGCACCACGCGTCCGATGTCATCGAGTCCCCGGCGCAGCAAGGCGATGGTCTGTTGCCGCACCTCGGGCCGCTCGCCGTGGTGGTCGAGCGTGTCGAGCGCGGTGATCAGCCCGCCCAGCGGGTTGTTGATCTCATGGGCCATGCCCAGTGGCCAAGCTGGCGCGGTCAGCTGCCGTCTCTCGGCCAACCGACTGCTCCAGACGCTCGCGGCTTTCGAGGGCGGCGATCAGGCGGTTGTAGCCTTCGTAAAGCCGTGCGGTTTCAAGATCGGATGGCATCTCGCCCTCGGGCAAGGGCAGGGTCGAGCCGGAGGCGAGCCGAGAGGAGATCCGGCGCAGCGGGCGCACCATCTGCGTGACCGCCAGATAGCCAAGCGCCGAGAGGCCAACGGTGATGGCGGCATTGCCGATGATGAGCATCCACAACAGGCGCTGCCGTTCGGCCTGAAGCGGTCCGACATCGATGCGGGCGTGCAGCGCGCCGACGGCATGGCCGCGATGCAGCAGGTCGCGCCGCAGGCTCGCGACCTCCGTGCCGGGCTCCAACCGCAGCAGATCATCGGCGGCGGCAAAACCGGCCCCGGCCTCGAACAGGCTGCCCACAGGGGTCTGTCGGGGTCGCTCGCCGCGACCACCCGGCCGTCCGGATCGGTCACGACCGTCTGGATCAGTTCCAGCCCGCGGTAGAGCTCGCGCGAGCGATCGAGCACGTCGAACACCTCCCAGACATCCTCGCGCACCACGGCGGGCACCACTGGCGGCGCCATCCCGTCGAGATAGGCGTTGCCAAGCTCGACGAAATGCCGGGTCTGCGAGGCGTCGAATTGCGAGATCGCGCGTTCGGAGACGACAAGGCTGACGAGGATCATCAGGCCCGCGACGACGACCGGCACCCGCAATGTGAGCGGCAGCCGAGGCAACAGACGTCCATGGCGCAGACGCTGACCGGTGAGCGCGCCCATCACAGCGACCGGACGAGGGACGCCTGCGCCGCGATGGCGTCATAATGCGTCGGCGCAACCTCGGTGAAGCCGTCGAGCCGGAGCGCCCCCAGAAGCGACCGGCCCAGATCGTCGGAGGCCATCGACAAAAGCGCGTCCCTCAGTGCTGTGCTGCGGCCCGGATCGCCGAGGGTGCGGTTGACGACGACGGGGGGAAAGCCCAAGGGCTCAGACCGACGCAAAACGCGCGTCGCATCCGCAAGCTCCGGCTCGGTGTCGGCCATCGCGTCCCAGATGTAGCCATCGACACTGCCCGATTGCGCCAGCCCCGAGGCCACCGCCCGCACCACGTTGCGATGCTCGTAGGTAAACACGGTGCTCTGAAAGAAACTGTCGGTCCGCCGCCCGTTGCGGGCCAGAAGGGCCGCAGTGACCAGATAGCCCGAGTTCGAATCCGGGTCCGAGAATGCGTGCAGATGCCCCTCGAGGTCGGACCAGTCCTGCGCCGGGCTGCCCTGCTCGACGATGAGGTAGGATTCGTAGAGCGGCGATCCGCGCCAGATCGGCACCGCCACGACATCGAGAAGATCGCGGTGCATGACATAGGGAAAGCCGCAGACCCAGGCCGCATCCACCTTGCCGCCCATCACCAGCACCGTGACATCTTGATAGCTGCGCCGGGTGGCCAGTTGCACGGGCATGCCGAGGGCCGTGGCAAGGTAGGTCCTCAGCAGGCCCATGAGGTCGAGATCGGAGATCATCAAAACAGGGGTAAGCGCGAGCGTGAAGGCCCGCGGTTGCGACAGCGCAGGTGTAGCGAGCGCGGTTGCGCCCACCATAGCGGTCAGGACCTGCCGCCGCGTTGCGACGAGGTGCGTCAACGCAAGTCTCCTCCCTGTCGGTGGCCTCCCGCCACCGACTCCCATCGGCTATGGTAGCGGGCGCCGGGCGAACTGCATAGCGGCCTTGCCAACCTGCGGCCGGGGCTCTTGCAGGAACGGACCGCTCGAAAGAGAATGCAGGTCGCGCCCCAACCCTGGATCGGCGCTCCATGCGCTGCTGACCGTCCGGCATTGTCCCGGCCTGCGCATAAGCCTGCAGGTTGGCATTCTGCGTCCAACCGACTTGCGACGCTTGGCCCCTCGACATTTCCCAGATGAGGGCAGGGCGCGACACGGGGGCCTTGGCCTTGGGTCAGGGTCTCAGCCGTTCCAGACCACGCCGCCGAGGTTGCGCAGATTGTAGCCCCCCAGATGGGCCGCGCGCACGGTGAAGGTCTCGGACCTTGCGAACTCCAGCAGCCTTTGCACCGGCGGCTCGAAATAGGCGCGCCGGGTCATGACAAGGTCAAAGCTCTCGTCCGTCATCAGCGGCAAGAAACCCAGCGGGCCTGCCGCAGCTTGAAGCCCAAGACCGCAATCCGCCTCGCCGGTTTCGATCAGGGCCGCCAGATCGGCATGGGTGTCGGCGGGCTGCCCGGTCGTGACAAGCTGCGCGCGCGACAAACCCTGCGCGCCAAAAGCACGTCGAGCAGACGCTGTGACCCCGCGCCCTCGGACCTGAGCGCAAGAGCGCAGGCCGCGGGCCACGGCATCGGCAAGCCCCTGTGACCGCTTGCGGATTGCCTGCCGCCAGCAACAGACCCCTGCGTCCGGCGCGCCCAATGGATCATCACATGCCGCGATCCGGGCAGATGTGCCCGGGCGGCGGCGATGTTCCACGCCCCGTTGTCGGGATCGATCAGGTGCAGCCCCGACATGATTGCGCGCCCTGCGGCCAGATCGTTGAGCCCCTGCATCGAGCCGCCCGCCAGCACCGCCAGCCCGCTGCCCGATTGGCGCAGCGCCCATTCCAAAAGGGGGTCGTTCGATCCGGCGTAGATCGGCGCAGCGGGCGCAATGCCTGCGTCGGGCAATTCTGTCTGAGCCTCGAGCCAGGCATCGATCAGGCGGCGTGGGAACAAGATCTTGCCGGTTGCGCGGGTGAAGGGGATCGTCTGGCGGGCCACCATCTCGTAGATCGTGCGTTCGCGCAGGCGCAGATAGGCCGCGACCTCGCCCGTGGTCATCAACGTGGCGCTGTCGGTCGGAGGGAAGGGGCAGGATGCCGCATTCTGCATTTCAATGCAATTCCGTGCAAAAATTACGTCGTTGAACGATACTGCAGTTCTGTCCTAATTTCCAGTGACCTTTGGGGAGGGGTGCTTTGGACGGACCGTTTGCGACCGCTTTCGGCCTGCTGCTGGCGGGCGATCCTGCGCTGATGCAGATCATCGGCCTGTCGCTGCACGTGACGCTGACCGCCGTGCTGGTCGCCTGCGTGATCGGCCTGCCGTTGGGTGCGGCGCTGGCGTTGGCGCGGTTTCCGGGGCGCGGCGCGGTCATCGTGCTGTTCAACGCGCTGATGGGATTGCCGCCCGTGGTGGCTGGGCTGGTCGTCTACCTGATGCTGTCGCGGTCGGGGCCTTTGGGCGATATCGGCCTCTTGTTCACGCCTGAGGCGATGATCCTGGCCCAGATCGTTCTGATCCTGCCCATCGTGGTGTCGCTGACGCGCTCGGTGGTGGAAGACATCTGGGCCGAATATTCCGAACAGTTGCAAAGCCTTGGCGCAGGGCGACTGCGCGCGGTGCCGACGCTTTTGTGGGATGGGCGGGTCAGCCTGCTGACCGGTGTTCTGGCGGGTTTTGGCCGCGCCAGCGCCGAGGTCGGCGCAGTGCTGATTGTGGGGGGCAACATCGCGGGCCATACCCGCACCATGACGACCGCGATCACGCTGGAAACCAGCCGCGGCAATTTGGGGCTGGCGGTGGCGCTGGGGATCATCTTGCTGACGTTGACCTTGACGCTCAATGCCGCAGCCTGGGGCGCGGGGCAGTGGGCGCGGGGGCGGCTAGGATGACGCATCTGCGCGCCATTGTCCCGTCGATCCTGCCGCTCAAGCTCGACGGGGTCGGCTATTGCGTTAGTGGCAAGGCGCTGGTGTCGGACATCACGCTGGAGGTGGAACCCGGTCGGCGGCTTGTCGTTCTTGGGGCGAATGGCGCGGGCAAGAGCCTGCTTTTGCGCCTGTGTCACGGCCTGATCGCGCCGACATCGGGCCGCTGTCTCTGGGCCGACGGATCGGCGCGGCCCGAGGCGCAGGCGATGGTGTTCCAACGCCCGGTCCTGCTGCGCCGATCGGTTGCGGGCAATATCGACTACCCGCTGGCCTTCCGGGGCCTGTCGCGCGGCGAAAGGCGGGCCACGGTCGCGGCCACGTTGGACCGCTTCGGGCTGAGGGCTATGGCCGACCGGCCCGCGCGGCTTTTGTCCGGGGGCGAACAGCAGCGGTTGGCGCTGGCGCGCGCCTGGGCGATGCGGCCGGAGGTGCTGTTTCTGGATGAACCCACCTCGGCGCTTGATCCTTCTGCCACGCGGATGATCGAGGAGATGATCGAGACCTTTTCGGCCGAGGGCATCACCATCGTGCTGACCACGCACAATCTGGGGCAGGCCCGCCGTCTGGCCGAGGATGTTGCGTTTTTGCATCGCGGGCGGCTGATAGAACACCGCCCCGCCGCCGATTTCTTCGCGGGGCCCAAGACCCCCGAGGCCCGCGCCTTTCTGGCGGGCGATCTGATCTGGTAACCAAGGGAGAGATTTACCATGACACCCACACGCCGTTCCGCCCTTGTGGGTCTGGCCTCCGGCCTCGCCTTGCTGGCGGCACTTCCTGCGATGGCGCAGGAGTTCATCACCGTCGCCTCGACCACCTCGACCGAGAACTCGGGCCTCTTCGGGCACATCTTGCCGATCTTTCAGGCTGAGACCGGGATCGAGGTGCGGGTAGTGTCGCAAGGCACGGGCCAGGCGCTGGAAACCGGGCGGCGGGGCGATGCGGATGTGGTCTTCGTCCATGCCCGCGCGCAGGAAGAGGCCTTTGTCGCCGAGGGCTACGGGGAGCAGCGCTTTGACGTGATGTACAACGACTTCGTCGTCGTCGGCCCGGCCGAGGATCCGGCCGCTGTACGCGCCACCGACAGTGCCGCCGCCGCCATGGCTGCGATCGCTGCGGCAGGGGCACCCTTCGCCTCGCGCGGGGATGACAGCGGCACGCATGTGGCGGAAATGGCTCTGTGGCAGGCCGCCGGGATCGAACCGGCGGGCGAATGGTATCTGTCGACCGGATCGGGGATGGGCGCGACGCTGAACACAGCCGCGCAGGTGCCCGCCTATGCGCTGACCGACCGCGCCACATGGCTGTCGTTCCAGAACCGCGGCCCGCTGGAGATCGTGTCCGAAGGCGATCCGGTGCTGTTCAACCCCTATGGCATCATCTTGGTCAATCCTGAACGCCATGCCCATGTGAAGGCCGATCTGGGCCAGAGCTTCATCGACTGGATCGTGTCGCCTGCAGGTCAGGCCGCGATTGCGGGCTTCACGGTGGGGGGCGAGCAACTGTTCTTCCCCTCGGCGCAGTAGCCCGGCCCCCACTGGCCTTTGATCGCGCAGGGGCCTAAGTCTGGTCAGATGACCGGCCTCACCTCCCTTGACGATTGCCTTGCGCGCGCGCTGGCGGGCGTGACCCCGGTCGCTTCCGAGGTCGTGCCGCTGTCCGGGGCGCGCGGCGGCGTGCTGGCCGAGGCGCTGTGCTTTCCCGCCGATACCCCACCCTGGCCGAGGCATTGCGGGCGGGCTTCGCGGTGACGGCGCTAGACCTGACGGGGGCGAGCGCTGACCTGCCCATTGGGCTGGCCGCCCCTGTGCATGTTCTTCCGGGCGACCCGATGCCGCCCGGCACCGACGCCGTGCTGCCACCCGAGGGGGTGGAGGCGACGGGCACGGGGTTCGAGGCTGTCCGCCCCATCCATCCGGGCGGGGGTGTCCGGCGCGCAGGCCATGGCGACGGCCGGGCAGGGGCCCACATCGCGGCGGTGGGCGCAGTGCTGTCCGGACCGGTTTTGTCTTGTTGCGGCTGTGGCGGGTGACCCAGGTCGCCTTGCGCCGCCCGCGTATTTGCATCGATCTGCCCGACCCGATGCAGGCCGATTACGCCCGTGCTGTGCTGACCGCATGGGGCGGGCAGGTTGCAGCCGATGCGCCGGATCTGATCTTGCGCCCAAGCCCCGATGCGGTCCCGCGCCTTGCGCTGGCGCCGGGCGACACGGCTTGGATCGGGCGCGAGGGTGCTGCGCTGGTCTTGTCGGTGCCGCGCCGCTTTGACGGGATGGTGGCGGCGCTGCTTGCCTTGGGCCTGCCCGCGATGGCGGCGCTGACCGGGGCCACGCCTGCCGCCGAGCCGTGCCCGCTCAGCCGCAAGGTCGCCTCCGGGCTGGGCTTGTCCGATCTGGTGCTGGTGACGCGGGCGGGGGCGGATTGGCACCCCGGCCCGGCAGGTACCCTGACGCTGGCAGGTCTGGCCGCGGCGGATGCCTTTGCCATCGTGCCGCCCGAGAGCGAAGGTCTGCCCGCAGGCGCGATGCTGGCGGGCACCCCTTTGTCCCACCCCTTCGGATAAGCGCCATGTCTAGCCCCGCCAATCCCGCACCCCGCGCACTTGAGCAAGACCAGTTCCTGAAGGTCCTGTCCCGCGATGCCGCCGAGGCGGCGTTTCTTGCTGCGCTCAGCCCCCGACCGCTGGGGCTGGAGGAGGTGGCGCTTGACCATGTGCTGGGGCGTGTTCTGGCGCGTGACATCGCGGCACCGGTCGATGCGCCGCCGTTCGACCGGGCGGTCGTCGACGGGTTCGCGCTGCGCGCCGCCGATCTGTTCGAGGCTTCGGATGCTGAACCCGTGCTGCTGCGCCTGAACCCCGAGGTGATCCATTGCGGCACTGCGCCTGCGCTGCCCGTCGCCCCCGGCACGGCCACGCCCATCGCCACCGGCGGGCCGATCCCGCGCGGGGCCGATGCGGTGGTGATGATCGAGCATACCGAGCCCGAGGGGAATGGCATCGCCGTCTCCCGCGCGGTTTCGCCGGGCAGTTTCATCTCCTTTGCAGGCTCCGACATTGCGCGGGGTCAGACGCTGTTGCGCAAGGGCACCGTGATCGGCGCGCGAGAGGTGGCGATGCTGGCCGCCGTAGGGCTTGACCGCGCGCCGGTCTGGCGCAAGCCGCGGTCGCGGTGCTGTCGACCGGCGATGAACTGGTCCAGCCGGGCCAACCCTTGCGGCCTGCGGGCGTCTACGATTCCAACGGCCCGGTGATCGCGGCGACGCTCCGCGAGAACGGTTGCGAGGCGGTGCATCTGGGGCCATCGCCGATGATGTAGAGCGTCTGACATCCGCCGTTCAAACAGCCTTTCACAGCCATGACGCGCTGATCTTGTCTGGGGGCACCTCCAAGGGAGCGGGCGATCTGACCACGCAAGTGATCGCCGGTCTGGGCGCGCCGGGCATTGTGGCGCATGGTGTGGCGCTCAAGCCCGGCAAGCCACTCTGCCTTGCGGTCTGCGGTCGCAAGCCGGTCGTGGTGCTGCCGGGGTTTCCGACCTCGGCCATGTTCACCTTTCACGAGATGGTGGCGCCCGCGCTCCGGATCATGGCGGGCCTGCCGCCGCGGGGCAGCGCGCGGGTCGAGGCGACACTTCCCCTCCGCCTGACATCGGAGTTGGGGCGGACCGAGTTTGCCATGGTCGCCCTGACCGAAGGGCCGGATGGCCCGACAGCCCATCCGGTCGCCAAGGGGTCTGGCGCAGTCACGGCCTTCGCGCAGGCCGACGGCTTTGTGACCGTGCCCGCGCTGACCGACAGCCTTGCCGCCGGAACCCGGGCCGAGGTCACGCTCTTTGGCCCCAACATCGCGGCGCCTCTTCTTGCGGTGATCGGCAGCCATTGCGTCGGACTTGACGTGGTGATGGGGCGGTTGGCCGAGCGTGGGCTGACCGCCCGCATCCTTGCCACCGGATCGCAGGGCGGGTTGGCAGTGCTCAAGCGGCGCGAATGCGACATCGCCCCGATCCACCTGTTCGATCCCGCAACGGACGGGTTCAACACACCTTTTCTCGCCGATGGCATGCGCCTGATCCCCGGCTGGCGACGGATGCAGGGCATCGTTTTCCGCGCGGGCGATGCGCGCCTTGACGGGCAGAGCGTACAAATGGCGCTGGCCGCCCTTCTGGCTGATCCCGAGGCGATCATGGTCAACCGCAATCAAGGCTCCGGCACAAGGGTGCTGATCGACCGATTGCTGGCGGGCGCGCGGCCTGCGGGCTACTGGAACCAGCCCAATTCGCACAATGCGGTGGCCGCCAGCATCGCGCAGGGCCGGGCCGATTGGGGCGTGGCGATCCGACCGGTGGCCGAGGCGTTGGGGTTGGGGTTCGTGCCCGTATCCGACGAACATTACGATTTCGCGGTCTGGCAGGACCCTCGCGACGCGGTTGCCCTGCAAGCCTTCGAGGCGGCGGTGAGCGAGAGCGCCGCTGACCTGCGCGCCCTTGGCTTTGCCCCCCGCTGATCCGACAGCGTTGACAAGGCCGGCCGCGCTTGCCTAAGCAGCAGGCTGGGGGCCGCTGTAACGGTGGCGGGCGAGGGCGATCCATGCTGGGCTACATGATCTCGACCGGGCGGGGCGAAGGTGACCGCTTGATGATCGCCGTGGCCGACCGGCTTGTCGCCCGTGGCATCGCCGTGGCGGGTGTGGTGCAGCTCAACGTCGAACATGATCCCGAACGGCACTGCCACATGGATCTGCATATTCTGGGCCGGGACGATGTGCTGCGGATTTCCGAGGATCGGGGCCGCCATGCGCGCGGCTGCCGCCTTGATCCGCGCGGTCTGGCCGATGCGGTGCAGCGGGTGGACAGCGTGCTGGACCAGCGGGCGGCTTCGCTGCTGATTGTCAACAAATTCGGCAAGCAAGAGGCCGAGGGCGGCGGCTTCCGCGAGGTCATCGGGCGCGCCATGATTGCGGGCATCCCTGTTCTGACGACCGTGTCACAGGGCAACCTTTCCGCCTTCCTGAGTTTTGCCGACGGTCTGGCGCGCGAGGTGGCGCCCGATGCGGATGCCGCTGTCGCGTGGTGCCTTGCGGCCGCAACCGACCCGCAGACGGCGCCGGGCATCGACGCCTAAGGTCAGGGGTCTGCCCTGCCGGGGCGGTCAGCAAGATCCGGTCAGTCAGATCAGGTCGGGCCCACATGCGGGTCGAAGCCTGCGATCACGACCTCTTTCGTGCGGCAATCGTCGCACATGGTGAGCAGCCGCTTGCGCGCCGCGCCATCCTCGCCGGTGAACATCCAGTGATTTTCCAGCCGTTCCATCACGCGGCGGATGCTTGACCCGGTGCCGAAACCCTTGCCGCAAGACGTGCAGCAAAACGGCTCCTCTTCCTTGAGGATGCGCTTTGGTGTGGCCCATGCGGCGAAATCCATCCGCGCTTCGATCGAAATGGCCTGTTCGGGGCAGGTGGCGCTGCAGATGCCGCATTGCACACAGGCGACCTCGGTGAAGCGCAGCATCGGCTTGTCGGGGTTGTCCCCAAGCGCCCCGGTGGGGCAGGCGCCGACGCAGGCCAGACACAGGGTGCAACTGTCGAGGTTCAGATGCACGGTGCCGAAGGGCGCACCGCGCGGCAGGTCGATCACGCTGGCCGGGCGGGGGGCGGTGCGGTTCAGCTCCTCCATCGCCAGCGTCAGAAGCCCGCGCTTGTCCTCGGGCGGCAGGAAGGATGACCGCGCCGCGCGCACCGGCTGGGGCTTGTGCCAAACCGCCGCCTCCAGCGCGTCGGGGTCATCAGTCTGGATCAGCGCGCAGGCGTCTTGCGGCAGTCCTGTAGCCTCGCAGATCGCGGCCATCAGGTCGAGCGTCGTGGCCAATCCGTCAAGGGGATGGGCCGGGCGATCCTTGGCCAGAACCCGCACGCCACCCGCCCCCCATGCAAGGCTTGCGGCCATGATCTCTGGGCCGATCTGGCTTGGCTCGTTGATCTGCACGGGGATGACATGGGCGGGCAGGCCGCGCGAGACGCGGGCGGCCGCGTCGATCAGGGCCGCGCCATGCGCCTCGTCGTGGAACAAGATCACGGGGGCCGTCCGCCCGCCTGCCGCGACATAGGCTTGCAGGCCCGCGCGCAGGCGCTGTGCCAAACTGCCCACCACCGGCAGCGCATAGGAGGCCGCGCCCCGTGGGGCAGGCCGCCGCACATTGCCCGCAGCCCGCGCAGATCGCAGGGTCGATGGCGACGGTATCGCCTGCGGGCAAGATCGCGCCGGTCGGGCACAGATCGAGGCAGCGGGTGCAGCCGGTCTTTTGGTTCCGCGAATGGGCGCAGAGGTCGGGGGTGAAATCGATGTATTTCGGCTTGTCGAAGATGCCGACCATCTGGCCTGCCTCGGCGACCAGTGCGGCCACGGCGGCAGGGTCGCGCGGATCGGCGCGCAGATAGCCCGGGCGCGTGTGGTGGAACAGCGCCTGACCGCCGGTAAGATCAATGACAAGATCGCAGCGCGACACCGCACCATTGCGCGCCGGGCCGAACTCCAGCCGCGTGCGCGACGAGGGCGCGGGCGCGGCATAGGCATCGACGGTCAGCTCAAACGCCCCCATGTGGCCGCTGGCCCGCGCGATGCGGCCCTGCAGCACCGGCCATGTCGTCCGGCGCGGCGGCGCGACATCGGCGCCCGGCATCAGCAGCACCGTCAGGTCCAGCACGCCCGACAGCTGCCGCGCTGCCTCTAGCGCGACCTCGTCGCGGCCCAGCACCAAGGCGATTCCACGGCTTTCAAGGCTGACTGTCTCAAAGGACGAGCCCGCGGTTTCCGCCATCGCCAGCAGCGCGGCCATCTTGGGGGCGGCCTGCGCACCCTCTGCCGACCAACCCGCTGTCTCGCGGATATTGGCAAAGCGCAACGTGCCCGCGAAGCCTTCGTCCTCCGCCACCTCGGCAAACAGCGGCGCCTCTTGCGTGCAGGCGACCGTGAGGGTGGCGAACTCCCCCAGCGCCTTGCGGAAGGTGTCAAGCTGGGCGCGGCAAAGCTGGCTGGCCGGTTTGCCGCTGGTCCCCAGCGTGTCCCCGGCAAGGGTCATGGTGCCTTCGCAGGTGCAGATCAGGCGGGCGTCATTCTGGTCTCGCATGGGGCTTTCGTCGGGCTTTCGGCTGGACTATCTGCGTGCTTGTGTAGTCCGATCCGTGAGGGATGGGTAGCGGTCTCGGGAGGGATACAAGATGTCAAACGATCTGGCGGAAAATCTGGCCGCCCCCGCAATATTTTTACCGCCCGCCTTCACGCTGCATCGCACCGGGCAGCGCGACGTTCTGGCCGCCGCAATCGAGCTGGCCCCGACCGAAGGTGCGGGAACCTTGGTCTTGCACCAATCGGCGGGTCTGCTGGCCTTTGCGGTGGTGCTGGAACCCGAACAACCGCTGGCCGAGGCGCAACTGGCCTTTTTGCTGGGGATGACGGCGCTGGGGGATGCGCTGGCGGCGCATTGCCCGCCCGACCGTCCCGTGCGGCTGGTCTGGCCCGATCAGGTCATTTTCGACGGTGCCCGTATCGGAGGGGGGCGTTTTGCCATCGCGCCCGGGACCGCCGATGATGCGGTACCCGACTGGATGGTCTTCGCCGCCGAGCTGATCGCCGACCGCCACCAGATCGAGGAACCCGGCGCCTATCCCGACACCACATCATTGGCCGAGGAAGGCTTTGATCCGGCCGAAGAAATCGTGTCGACTTTCGCGTCTTACATGATGCTCTATTTCGACCGCTGGGCGCATGACGGGTTCGCCGCCGTGTCAAACCGCTACCTTATGCGGGTCGACCTGCCGCTGTTGCGCGGCGTGCGCCGGATCGAGGGCGACCGGATGCTCGAGATCACGCCCTCGGGCGGGGCCGCCGCATGGCCCCGCTGCGTGAGGCGCTGGCGGCATCGACATGGCGCGACGAGACGGGGCCAAAGCTGTGACACGGCTGCCGCGCACGATCCGGCTTTGATCCGTCGGACCGCCACGTTTTCGCGACTGCCGCCGAACCGGGCGAATGGGCGGTGCCGGGCACCTTCTTGTTCTGGGGACAGCCGCCCGAGAGCCTGAGCCGCAAGCAGGCCATCGCCTTTCGCTCGGGCTTTCTAGGGGTGGACAGTTTCGGCCATTCGACCCTTGTGACGGTGCAAGAGGCGCGGCCAGACGAGCGCGCCGCCATGGTCGAGGTGCTGGCGGGCCAACTTGTGGCGCATTTGGGCGCGCCGAGCCTCGACATCGCGCGGCCCGCCGCCGAGCAGGAGGTTGCGCTGGCCGAAAGCCTGTGCGCCGATCACGCCATCGGGACGCTGATCGCGCTCCACCGCAAACATGCCGAGGATGGCGCGATCCGCGAGCAGTTCCGCACCTTGCGGCCGCGCGACGAGACGGCGTTTTCCGCGACGCATCTGGCGGGCCATGACCGGGCCTTTCAGTTCTTCGAGGAAGAGACCGAAGACCATGTCGATCTGTTTCAACTGCGGGGGCAGGACTGATGCCGGAATTCTGGGTCGCCTCGGGCCATCATCTGGCGCGGCTGGACCGCGCGGGCCGGATGCTGGTCACCGACGAATTGCTGCTGGCCTGGCTGGCGCGGCCCGAGATCGTGCCCCCGCCTGAGGCTTGCGCGACCGAGCGCGCCATCCATGCGCGTCTTCTGGCCGGTCCGCGCGGGCCCGTGCCGCAGCTGGAACTGGCCGCGATGCAAGACCCCGCCGCGCGCGAGAACTGGCAGTTCTTCCTGACGCTCCGCGACCGGCTGGTGCGTTCGGCACGATCGAGGAAGGCTATGCCGCGATCATGCGCGAGGGCTGCGGCTGCCGGTCGTGTTCTTGTCGCATCTGGTGCAGCTGATCTTGCGCAATGCGCTGGATGGCTGCGACGACCCGCAGGTGTTGCGCGCGGCCGAATGCCTGTTCCGGCCTCAGCGTGCCCATGTGAAGGACGGCGTGGTGTTGATGGCCGACGAGGAACTGGTCGCGCTGTTCGAGGCCGACATGCATGCCTCGCCCCTTTTGGCGATGTTCTCGGGCGGGATCGACAGCCTTGATGTGCTGGGCGGCGGCAATGAATGGACCTATTGGTCGCGCTCTGACGCCCATACGATGATCTACAATTTCGGCGGCGATCCCGAGGCGCGGCGCGGCATGGCAACGGCGCTTGCAGCCTTCATCGGGCATATGACCGGAATTGCCGTCAGCGTCACGCCGCATACTCTTGTAGAAGATGTTGACCTGCGCTGGTATGTTGGGCTCGACCCGCATGGCACGGCCATCGGCGATGCGCTGTGGCGGGGCAGGCCGCTTCCGGCTAGTCTGATCGGGGTGTTCCGGCTCGATTTCGCCGACCCGTCCGCCGTGCGGGCCGATCTGGCGGGGCAGCCGGTCTGGCTGCTCCTTGGTCTGGGGTCGGACGGGGCGGTCCGGATGAAGCCGCAAAACCTGTTGACGGGCCTGCCGCTGGCGGAGCCGGAGTTGCACTGAAGGGGGGACGACGACATGCCAAGGGAGATCATCCGCATCGGTGTGGTGGTGCAGCGGCGCCCGCCCGTCACCCGCTGGAGCACCGGAGAGTTGCGCCCCCTGATGGTGTTGCCCACCGAGCCCGCGACGCCACCCGGCACCTGCCTGAGCCGCGAGGACGGCGTGGAAACCTGGTATCTGGGCGGGCGCGACATGGTTTTGTGGTCGGGCGACGCCAGCCACCACCGCGACAATCTGATGTCGCAGCGCCCCTCGGTGTGGGTGGCTTTGCGCGGGCCCGATCCCGCCCGCGCCGAGGTGCTGGCCGTCACCGTCGACCCTTACGAGGGGGAGGGTCTGGCCTCGGACCCCGAGCTGATCGTGGATGCCGTTCCGATGCCCGATGCGGTCGCGCGTGCGGTCGCGGCCTTTTCCGAGCGGCATTTCGTCGACATGCCGTTCAAGAAACGCAAGCGCCAGCCGGTCGATCCCAACGCGATGGGCGCGCGCGCGCCGCGCATTTTGCAGCATGAGGACAAGTGGAAAACCTCAAGGGCCGGAGATCCGATCCATGACCGGCGACGATCCCGAAGGATTTCTCGGCCGCTGGTCGCGGGTCAAGCGAACCGCGGCCCGATCGGTGCCGGAGCTTGAGCCAGAGCCGGAACCAGCGCCCGAAACCCCGGGCGAGGCTGAGGCCGACCTTGCCGCCGTGACCCCGCAGAGGCCCGATGCCGCGCACCCGATGTTGAGCGAGGAGGAATTGGCGGCGCTTCCCCGGATCGAGGATCTGGTACCGGGCAGCGACATCCGCGCCTTCCTGCGCGCGGGCGTGCCCCGCGATTTGCGCAATGCCGCGATGCGCCGGATGTGGATGCTGACGCCAGGTATTCGCGACTACAAAGATCCAGCCGTCGATTATGCTTGGGACTGGAATACGCCCGGCGGTGTGCCGGGGGACGGGTGGCGCCCACGGCTGAGCGCGCGGCCGAAATGCTGAAATCCCTTCTGGCGCCGCGCCCGCAGTCAAGGCCCGCAGAAGCGGCGGGCGAGGGGGGCGATGCGCCGTCCGGCCTCTCCGAGCGTGCCACTCCTGACGCGGCGGAGGACACGCTGGAAACCCCGCCCGATCTTGTAGAAGATTTTGTCGAGGGAGGGCACCCTGCGACGGTCGCCCAAGCCCGGGAAGAGCCAGAGGCGGAGCTTGAACCCATCCCGCGCAGGCGCCACGGCTCAGCCCTGCCGGGGTAAGTCGCTAGGCTATTTAAAAAAATGATTTTTTGACATTTTTCCGGGTCAAGGGCAGCCCCGATCCCTTGAAGAAATTGTATGTAATTGACAAATTCTGCTTGACCTGAGGGCTCCTCTGGCGCTCCCATGCAATCAGGCACGCGGCCGTGTACATTGGGCGCGTGAGGGGAGAGAACAGGACTCATGAAAGCCAGCAAGCCGGGCGACCGGCGCGCGAGTGACGTTGACGATGCGGCGCGAGGCGAGATGTATCGCTTTGTGGCTACTCTGTTGTCTTCGGCCCCCTCTCAAGATCTCCTTGATGGCACGGCGTCCCTGACAGGCGACCGGTCCCCCTTGGGGCAGGCGATTACAGCGCTGGCCGAAACGGCCCGCGCGGCGCGCGCTGCCACGGTCGAGCGTGAATTCTTCGATCTCTTCATCGGTGTCGGACGCGGAGAGTTGCTGCCCTATGCCAGCTTCTACCAGACCGGTTTCCTGAACGAGCGTCCACTGGCCGAAGTGCGGGGTGATCTCGCGCGGCTCGGGATTGCGCGGGCAGAAGGGCGGTTTGAACCCGAAGATCACATCGCACTTCTGTTCGAGGTCATGGCAGATCTGGCAAGCGGCGCTGTCGCCGCCGACGCGCAGGTTCAGGCAGACTTTTTCGCGCGTCATATCGCGCCTTGGGCGGCGCAGTTTTTCGACGATCTGGCGATTTCGCCCAGTGCGTCCTTCTACCGGGCAGTCGCCGAAGTCGGTCGATTGCTCGTCGACATCGAGGCGCGAGCCTTTTCGCTCGCCGCCTGAGACGGGGCCCAAGACGGGACCCAGCATGCGGACAGGAAGACATTCGGAAACGGCAAGGCCCGGATCCGATGCAGTAAAAGGGGAACGACATGACCAGGGAAAAACCCACACCGATCAGCCGCCGGGCCTTTCTGGGGACCACTGCCGTTGGCGCCACGGCTGCCGTGGCGGTTGGCACGGGGCGGCGCGGCCTGCCTTCGCGCAACAAACCGGCGATGAGCGGACGCGCGCCCGCTATCAGGCGACCGAACATGTCGAAACCTATTACCGGACCAACCGCTACTATCCCCGGGGGACCAACTGATGCTCGTAAAGCGCAGGAATGGTGACACCGCCTCGACCGGGCGTCTGTCACAGATGGCGGCCGCCGTATCGGCCCGCCCGCTCGATCGCCGCAGCTTTCTGCGCGCCTCGGGCCTGACGGTCGGCGGCCTTGCCGCTCTGGGAACACTGGGCGCGGGCATGACCCGCCGGGTGGAGGCCGCCGAGGGCTTCACCGACATGTCCCAGCCGATCGAGATCCGCACCAACATCTGCACCCACTGCTCGGTCGGTTGCACGGTGAAGGCCGAGGTCCAGAACGGCGTCTGGGTCGGTCAAGAACCTGCCTATGGCAGCCCTATCAACCGTGGCACGCATTGCGCCAAGGGCGCATCGGTGCGCGAGTTGGTGCATGGCGACCGCCGCATCAAATATCCGATGAAAAAGGTCGGCGGCAACTGGGAGCGTATCAGCTGGGATCAGGCCCTAACCGAGATCTCCGACAAGATGACCGAGATCCGCGGCCGTTCGGGTGCCGATTCCGTCTATCTGCTGGGATCGGCCAAGTTCTCGAACGAAGGCGCCTATCTGTTCCGCAAGTTCGCGGCCTTCTGGGGCACCAACAACGTCGACCACCAGGCGCGCATCTGCCACTCGACCACCGTGGCGGGCGTTGCGAACACCTGGGGCTACGGCGCCATGACCAACAGCTACAACGACATCCGCAATTCCAAGACCGTGATCTTCATGGGCTCGAATGCGGCCGAGGCGCATCCGGTGTCGCTGCAGCACATCCTCGAGGGCAAGGAAACGCAGCGCGCGAACGTGATCGTGTTCGACCCGCGCTTCACCCGGACCGCAGCTCATGCGACCGAATATGTCCGCTTCCGCCCCGGCACCGACATCGCGGTGATCTACGGGATGCTCTGGCACATCTTCGAGAATGGCTGGGAAGATCAGGAGTTCATCGACCAGCGTGTCTGGGGCATGGACCAGATCCGCGAAGAGACGCGGGCCTATCCCCCGAGGTGGTCGAGGGTATCTCGGGCATCGACGGCGACACGCTGCGCCGCGCGGCCGACAAGTTCGCCAATGAACGCCCCTCGACCTTCATCTGGTGCATGGGCGGCACGCAGCACACCGTCGGCACCGCCAACGTGCGGATGTATAACAACCTTCTGCTCGCCACCGGCAACGTCGGCGGCGAAGGCAATGGCGCGAACATCTTCCGCGGCCATTGCAACGTGCAGGGCGCAACTGATTTCGGCCTCGATGTGGCCAACCTGCCTTGCTACTACGGGCTTGCGCCGGGCGCGTGGCGCCACTGGTCGCGGGTCTGGGATGTGCCCTACGACTACTTCGTCTCGCGCTTCGATGATGTCGCCGGCCAAGGGCGGGCGCGACGCGCGCACCGCCGAAGCAGAACATGGACGTCGCCCGGCATCACCTCGACCCGCTGGTTCGATGCGGCGCTTCTGGATGCCGAGGAGGTCGACCAGCGCGACAACCTCAAGGCGATGATGGTCTTCGGGCATGGCGGCAACACCGTGCCCCGGATGCAGGACGCGCAGCGCGGCATGGACGCGCTGGACCTGCTGGTGGTGGCCGACCCGCATCCGACCACCTTCGCGCGCGCTGCATTCGCGGACCGACAACACCTATCTGCTGCCGATCTGCACGCAGTTCGAATGCTCGGCTCGCGCACGGCCTCGAACCGGTCGGTGCAATGGGGCGAAAAGGTCGTCGAGCCGATCTTCGAAAGCGATACCGATTACGCCGTGATGTATGCGCTGGCTGCAGCGGCTCAGTTCGCCGAGGAGATGTTCAAGAACTACGAGATGGTGGATGGCAAGTTCGGCCATGGAGCCGACGCCGGAATCCATCCTGCGCGAGATCAACCGCGGTGGCTGGTCGACCGGCTACACCGGCCAGAGCCCCGAACGGCTCAAGGCGCATATGGCCAATCAGGCACACTTCGACCTGATCACGCTGCGCGCGCTTCCCGACGCGCCCGAGGAAATCCGCGGCGATTATTACGGCCTGCCCTGGCCCTGCTGGGGTACGCCGGAACTGCGCCATCCGGGCACCCATATCCTCTACAACCCGTCGCTGCACCCGATGGAGGGCGGCGGCGCCTTCCGTCCGCGCTTCGGTCTGGACCGCGACGGCGAGACGCTGCTGGCCGAAGGCAGCTGGCCCGTGGGCTCCGAGATCGAGGATGGCTATCCGCAGTTCACCTATGGCGTGCTGCAAGAGCTTGGCTGGGATAGCGACCTGACGCTGGCGGAACTGGCCAATGATCCAGCTGCATCGGCGGCGACGAACCCAGAGGCGATGGCGGTGTCCTGGTCGCTGGACCCGTCGGGCGGCGTCCAGCGCGTTGCGCTGATGCACGGCTGCGTGCCCTTCGGCAACGGCAAGGCCCGCGCGGTGGCGTGGAACCTGCCCGACCCGATCCCGGTCCACCGCGAGCCGCTATTACACCTCGCGGCCCGATCTGGTGGCGCAATATCCCACCCGCGAGGACGGCCGCCAGCAGCGGATGCCGAACATCGGGCCTGACGCTGCAGACCGCCAACGTCACGAACGGCATCGCCGATCAGTTCCCGATCATCCTGACCTCGGGCCGTCTGGTCGAATACGAGGGCGGCGGCGAGGAAACCCGGTCGAACCCGTGGCTTGCCGAATTGCAGCAAGACATGTTCGTCGAAATCAACCCGGCCGACGCATCGTCGCGCGGGATCGTCGATGGCGGTTGGGTCTGGGTGACCGGTCCCGAGGGCGGATCGCGGGCGCGCATGAAAGCGCTTGTGACCGAACGTGTCGGTGCCGGCGTGGCCTTCATGCCCTTCCACTTCGCGGGCTGGTTCCAGGGCGTGGACCAGCGGGGCAACTACCCAGAGGGCACGGATCCGATCGTCCTGGGCGAATCGGTCAACGTCATCACCACCTATGGCTACGACCCCGTAACCGGCATGCATGAAGGCAAGGTCACGCTTTGCCAGATCGCCGCGGCCTAAAGGAGCACATCACAAATGCCACGCATGACGTTTCTGTGTGACGCCGACCGCTGCATCGAATGCAACGCCTGCGTCACCGCCTGCAAGAACGAGCACGAAGTTCCCTGGGGCATCAACCGCCGCCGGGTCGTCACGATCAGCGACGGCCTTCCGGGCGAACGGTCGGTCTCGATGGCCTGCATGCATTGCACCGATGCGCCCTGCGCCGCGGTCTGCCCGGTCAGCTGCTTCTACACCACCGACGACGCCGTGGTCCTGCACAACAAGGACACCTGCATCGGCTGCGGCTACTGCTCGTATGCCTGCCCCTTCGGTGCGCCCCAGTATCCGCAGACCGCCAACTTCGGCACCCGCGGCAAGATGGACAAATGCACCTATTGTTCGGGCGGTCCCGAGCCCGACATGAGCCAGGCGGAGTACGTCAAGTACGGCTCCAACCGTCTGGCCGAGGGCAAGCTGCCGCTCTGTGCGGAAATGTGCTCCACCAAATCGCTGCTGGCAGGCGATCGCGACATCATCGCGGAAATCTACCGCGAACGCGTCGTGACGCGCGGCTACGGCTCGGGGGCCTGGGGCTGGCGCACGGCCTATGGCGAAACCGTGACGGTCTGAAGGGAAAGACGATGGCAAACAAAATCTCCCGTCTGATGGTGGTGCTGGGGCTTGCCCTGTCGCTCGCCATCTTCGCGCCGCAGGCCATGGCCCAGGTCAACCCGACTGCGGAATCGGTGACCGAGGATGCGCTCTTCGATGCGCTCGGCACAGGCGGCAACGTTACGGGCCGCATTAGCATTCCTGATGCCCATGCGGGCCAGCTGATCGCACCGGAAAACCGGGCCTGGGCCGCGTTGCAGGGTGATACGCTGCACACGCTGTCGATCTGGGCCGTGATCGGCATGGTGGCCTTGCTCACCTTGTTCTACCTTGTACGTGGCAAGATCCGCATCGACAGCGGGATGTCGGGCCGCAAGATCCTGCGCTTCAACGGGATCGAACGCTTCGCCCATTGGACGCTGGCCTCGACCTTCATCATCCTCGCGCTGACAGGGCTGAACATCATCATCGGGCGCACGGTCATCCTGCCGCTCGTCGGCGAGAACGCCTTCGGCACCCTCAGCGCCTGGGGCAAGATCGCGCACAACTTCCTGGCTTGGCCCTTCATGGTCGCGCTGGTCATGATCCTTGTGCTGTGGGTGATCCATAACCTGCCCAACAAGGTCGATCTGGAATGGATCAAGCAGGGCGGCGGGCTCTTGAAAAAGGGCGTCCATCCGCCCGCCAAGAAGTTCAACGCCGGTCAGAAGATCATCTTCTGGGCGGTCGTGATCGGCGGTGCGGCGCTCTCTTTCACCGGCGTCATGCTGCTCTTCCCGGCCGAGGTCGCGAGTTTCGCGGATTGGCAGTTCTACCAGACCATCCATGCCCTGACCGCCGCCGTGCTGTCGGCCATCATCATTGCGCATATCTACATCGGCTCCGTCGGGATGGAGGGCGCGTTTGATGCCATGGGATCGGGCGAGGTCGACGAGAACTGGGCCAAGGAGCATCATTCGCTCTGGGTCAAGGAAGTGAAGGGCGAAAAATCGTCCGAGGCGCGGCCACACCCGGCCGAGTGACCGCGAGCTGACAGACCTGCCGGTCGGCCCCGTGCGAAATGCGCGCGGGGCCGACCGCGCCTCAAACTGGTGGACTGGACCCGTGTCGGACATCGTCGACAACAAGGTGATGGAGGCGCTGCAGGGGCTGACTTTGCCTGACGGCACGGCCCTTGTCGCCTCCGGTCGGCTGTCTGGCGCCTCCGTGGACGGGCACCGCGTGAACCTCTCGATCCGGACTGATGCGGACGAGGCGGCATTGCTCGCCCCGCTGCGCGACGAGGCCGAGGCGCGGTTGCGCCGTCTGCCGGGCGTGACCAGCGCCTTTGTCGTGCTCACCAGCGAAACGCCGGCCATGAGACCTGCCCCGCCGTTGCTGACCCAGCCCAAGACCGAGAAACCAGATCCGCTTGCCTCCGTGCGCCATGTGATCGCGGTCGCTTCGGGCAAGGGGGGCGTGGGCAAATCCACCACCACCGTCAATCTCGCGCTGGCGATGCGGGCGCAGGGCCTGTCGGTCGGCATCCTCGACGCCGATATCTACGGCCCGTCGCTGCCCACGCTCCTGGGTCTGCACGGGCGCCCGCAGGCCGAGGGGCGCAAGCTCAAGCCGATGCAGGCTTACGGCCTCAAGGCGATGTCCATGGGCCTTCTGGTCGATGCGGAGACATCGATGGTCTGGCGCGGGCCGATGGTCATGTCGGCGATCACCCAGATGATGGCCGATGTGGATTGGGGGGCGCTTGACGTGCTTCTGGTCGACATGCCGCCCGGCACGGGCGACGCGCAACTGGCGCTGGCCCAAGGAACACGCCTGTCGGGCGCGGTGATCGTCTCCACCCCGCAAGACCTGTCCCTGATCGACGCGCGCCGCGGCATTTCCATGTTCCGCAAAGTCGATGTACCGATCCTCGGCATCGTCGAGAACATGTCCCATTTCGTCTGCCCCGATTGCGGCGGAGCGCATGCCATTTTCGGCCAAGGCGGCGCGGAGGCCGAGGCCGCGCGGCTCTCCGTGCCCTTCCTCGGCGGCATTCCCCTGACCATGGAGCTGCGCGCAGCCTCGGACGCCGGCCAACCCATCACCGCCCGCGACCCAGATGGGCCGCTGGGGCGCATCTACCAGCAGATTGCCCGTGCGACCCTCGCCGGGCTGGAACCCAGACAGCGGGCGGCACAGCCGGCCCGTACCTGACAGGAGAGACCAAAATGAAAGCCTTCCTCGCCTCCGTGATCTTTGCCGTAGCTCTTGCCGTCGGTGCCTCGATGGTGCTGAACGACAGCTTCCAGACCCCGGCCTCCGCCGCCTTCACCACTGAGGCCGCGCGCGTGGGCGACCCCGGCACGAACCTGCTGAGCAACTGATCAGCGGGGCCGTCCTCAAGGTGATGTCTCACGTCCGCGTTCTGGTCAGCGCGGGCCTTGTGGCCTGCGCCTTGGCAAATGTGGCTTTGGCGCAGGCTCTGTCCGGCCATGCCGGACCTGTCAGCGCGCTGGCCGCCGACGCCGACAGGCTGGTCTCGGGCGGCTTCGATGGGCGCGCGATCGTCTGGTCGCCCGATCTGCAGGCCGCGCGCAATGTCGTGCGGTTCCATGATGGCAATGTCACCGCCGTGGCGCTGATGTCGGGTGGGCGGCACCTGACCGGTGGGCAGGATGGGCGCGTGGTGCTCTGGGACGGGGCGGGCGACGCGCGCGCACCGGTTTTCGCCACCCCGCACGGGGTCTCGCCCGTCTCTGCGCTCGCGGTCTCGCCTGACCAGACGCGCATCGCGGTGGGCTATTGGGACGGCAGCCTCGTGCTGCTGGACCCGTCGGGGCAAATTCTTCACAGGGTTCAGGCCCATGGCGGGCGGCTTTCCGGCCTTGCCTTTCTCCCCTCGGGCGATCTGGTGAGCGTGGGGGCCGACCTGCGCTTCACCCGCTGGGATGGCGCGCTGGCGCCGCAGGCCAGCACCGGGTTGCCCGATCTGCCGAACGGGCTGGCCCGGGTGGGCAACCGGCTGGCGGTGATCTTTGCCGAGGGAGCGCTGCGCCTGTTCTCCACCGATGGCATCGTCCTTCCAGAAAGGTTCCTCAGCGAGCGCCCGCTGGTCGCGGTCGCGGCATCGCCCGGCACGGTCGCGGCGGCGGCCGTCGATGGATCGGTCTGGCTTCTGGCGGGTGACACGCTGCAGGTCCGCGCGCAGATCGAGGGCGGCGCCGGCCCGGTCTGGGCGCTCGCGCTGGCTGGTGACACGCTGGTTGCGGGCACGGCCACAGGGGCCATCCACCGCCATTCGGCGCTGGACGGGGCGCGGATCGGGGGGGCGCAGACCGCTGCCGCGGATGCCTTCGACGATGGCAGCCGCGGGCCGAGGTCTGGCGCGCCTGCGCCATCTGCCATTCGCTAGAACCGGGCGACCATTCGCGCGCGGGGCCCAGCCTGCACGGCATTTTCGACCGCCCCATCGCCTCGGTCCCGGGCTACGGCTTTTCGCCCGCGCTCCGCGATCTCGACATCGTCTGGACGCCGCAAACCGTGGCCGAATTGTTCGAGGTCGGGCCTGACATCTACACCCCCGGCTCGCGCATGCCCGACCAGCGTGTGGCCGATGCCGCCGACCGGCAGGCCCTGGTCGAGTTTCTGGACCGCGCCAGCCGTTGATCGGCACTGGCCCCGTCGTCCTCGTGCGGTATACCTGACCCGACCCAATCTGCCGGAGCATCCATGCTGCCCACGCTGCCCCTTTTGCCCGACCCCTCCGCCGCCCGCCTGACGCGGGCCGTGCGCGGCCATGACCATACCGGAGCGGAGGTGGAGCTGGCCGTGGTCGAAGAACGGCCGCTGACGATCTATCTGAATTCTCAGGAAATCGTTACCGCCATGACCATCGGGGATTACCCCGAATATCTGGCGCTGGGATTCCTCCGCAATCAGGGCATGTTGCGCGACGACGATAAAGTGACCGGTATCGACTATGACGAGGATATCGAGACGGTCGTTGTCCGCACCGACCGGCAGACCAGCTACGAGGACAAGCTGAAGAAAAAGACCCGCACCTCCGGGTGCGCGGTCGGCACCGTGTTCGGTGACATGATGGAGGGGCTGGAGGGCGTGACCCTGCCGCAGACGGAGCTGCGCACCAGTTGGCTTTACGCGCTGTCGCGCCAGATCAACACGCTGCCCTCGCTTTACCTCAGCGCGGGCGCGATCCATGGCACTGTGCTGTGCCAAGCCGACCAGGTGCTGGTCTATATGGAGGATGTCGGCCGTCACAATGCGGTCGACAAGATCGCGGGCTTCATGCTGCACCACGGCGTGCCGGCGGGTGACAAGATCCTTTACACCACGGGCCGGCTGACCTCGGAAATGGTCATAAAGACGGCGATGATGGGCATTCCCATTCTGGCCTCGCGCTCGGGCTTCACTGCCTGGGGGGTGGAGATTGCGCAGCAGCTTGGCCTGACCTTAATCGGGCGGATGCGCGGGCAGCGCTTTGTCTGCCTCTCGGGCGAAAGCCGCCTGATCCGCGACGCCGACCTGTCTGCCGTGCCCGACGAGGACCGCCGCCACCGCCGCAAGGGCGCGGAGGATGACGGATGACCGCGCCGCTTGGGGTGATACTGGCGGGCGGGCGCGCCACGCGCATGGGCGGCGGCGACAAGGGGCTACGCATGGTCGGCGAGCGGCGGCTGATCGATTATGTGATCGACCGGCTGGCCCTCCAATGTGGGCAGCTTGCGATCAACGCGAATGGCGATCCGTCGCGGCTGGCCGAGTTCGGGCTTCCGATCCTGCCCGACAGCCTGCCCGATCATCCGGGGCCGCTGGCGGGAGTTCTGGCAGGGCTCGATTGGGCGGCGGGGCAGGGGCGGAGGCCATCGTGACGGCCGCCGCCGACACGCCGTTTTTCCCCGATGATCTGGTGGCCCGGCTGGTGGCCTCGGCTGGTCCCGCGGGCCTGTGTCTGGCGGCCAGCCCGGACGAGACGGGCCGTGTGCAGCGCCAGCCTACCTTCGGTCTTTGGCCTGTCGCGCTCCGCGACGATCTGCGCGCCGCGCTGACGGGCGGCTTGCGCAAGATCGTGATCTGGACCGACAGTCACGCCGCAGGGGAGGCCGTGTTCGACGCAAGACCCTTCGACCCGTTCTTCAATGTCAACACGCCCGAGGATATCGCCATTGCCGAGGCGCTGATCGGGGCCACCGGGCCATGAGGGTTTACGGCGTCACCGGCTGGAAGAACACCGGCAAGACCACGCTGACCGAACGGCTGGTGGCCGAACTGGTGGGGCAGGGCTTGCGCGTCTCGACCCTCAAGCACGCCCACCACGCGACCGAGATCGACCATCCCGGCCGCGACAGCTATCGCCACCGCGAGGCGGGCGCGGGGCAGGTGATCGTCGCCTCGCCTGTCCGCTGGGCGCTGATGACCGAATTGCGCGGGGCGGAGGAGCCGCCACTGGCCGATCTGCTGGCCCGCTTCGACCCTTGCGACCTGATCTTGATCGAGGGCTACAAGACCGCGCCGCATCCCAAGATCGAGACGCATCGGCAGGCGGCAGGCCGTGATCTTCTGGCGCCCGGAAACGCGACCATCCGCGCCATCGCCAGCGACAGGCCGCTCGACACGCCCCTGCCGCGCTTCGATCTGGACGATGTCGCGAGCATCGCCGCCTTCATCCGCGCCGAGGTGGGTTTATGAGCGACAGCCTGATCCCGCCGCGCCTGCGCAATGATTGTTTCGCCATGCCGCAGGGCGTGGACTGGGTGCCGGTGGACGAGGCGCTGACGCTCTTGCGCGCGCGGCTTCATGCCGTGACGGGAACCGAAGATCTGGCCGTGGCCGATGCCTATGGCCGGGTGCTGGCCGCGCCCGCGATGGCCCGGCGGTCGAATCCGCCCCGGCCCAATTCCGCCGTCGATGGCTACGGTTTCGCCCATGCGGCGACCGGCGCGGGCGTCCAGCGCCTGCCATTGGTTCAGGGGCGTGCGGCGGCAGGGCAGCCCTTTGACGGCGCGGTGCCGCCGGGCAGTGCCGTCCGCATCCTGACCGGCGCGATCCTGCCCGAAGGCGTGGATACCGTAGTGCTGGAGGAGGATTGCGCCACCGACGGGCAGGCGCTGGCCTTCGACGGGCCGGTCAAGCGCGGCATCAACACCCGGCAGGCGGGCGAGGATGTGAGCGAGGGCGCGACCATCCTGCCCGCCGACCGGGTGCTGACCCCCGCCGATCTGGCGCTTTTGTCGGCGGTGGGCGTAGCGCGGGTCACTGTCCATCGCCGCTTGCGCGTGGCCGTCTTGTCGACGGGCGACGAGTTGCTGCCCGATCCCGGCTTGCCCGCTGCACCGCATCAGATCTTCGACGCCAACCGCCCGATGCTGATGGCGTTGCTGAGCGGCTGGGGGATCGAGGCGGTCGATCTGGGTCATGCGCCGGATGATGCCACCGAAATCGCGGCGCGGCTGGATCGGGGCGCGCAATCCGCCGATGTGATCCTGACCTCGGGCGGGGCCTCGGCGGGGGATGAGGATCATGTCTCGCGGCTGTTGCGCGACCGGGGCAATCTGTCGAGCTGGCGCATCGCGGTCAAGCCGGGCCGCCCGCTGGCCTTGGCGCTCTGGGGCGGGGTGCCGGTCTTTGGTCTGCCGGGCAACCCGGTGGCGGCGCTGATCTGCGCGCTGGTCTTTGCCCGGCCTGCGCTGTCAGTGCTGGCAGGGGCAGGCTGGTCGCAGCCCCAAGGCTTCATCGTGTCCGCCGCCTTCACCAAGCATAAAAAGGCCGGGCGGCGGGAATACCTTCGCGCACGCTTGTCCGAGGATGGCACGGCCGAGGTCTTCACCTCGGAAGGGTCAGGGCGGATTTCTGGCCTTAGCTGGGCCACAGGGCTGGTGGAATTGCCCGATGGGGCCTGCACCATTTCGCCGGGTGATCCGGTGCGCTACCTGCCCTATGCCAGTTTCGGGGTCATGTCCGGCGAATGAGATAGGCCTGCGCGCCGCCGCCCGCGTCCTCCATCCCCAACAGTTCATGCCCGCTTTCGGCGCAGAAATGGGGCACATCCACAACCGCCGCAGGGTCGCTAGCCAACAGTCGCAGGACCTGTCCGGGCTCCATCGATTTCAACCGCTTGCGCGCCTTTAGCACGGGCAGCGGACAGAGCAGGCCCAATGTGTCCAGCGTCGCATCCTCTGCTATTGCCATCTCGTCCTATCCCCTGCCGATCCGCCCTGTCGTTGACGGTCGTGCCTCCTGCACCGCCGCATGCTAGTGCGGGTGTCGCGGGCTTCGCAAGGGTCGACCGGTGCCGCGCCGGTTGAGTCAATCCCGACCCTCTGGACTGGATCTGACGCAGATTTGGCCATTCGTCGCACCGGCTGATTGACGGGGCAGGCATCAATTGCGAAGGCGCGTGGAACGCCCGCAAGTACGTCGGCACGACATGGCGCATCTTGATTGCACAGTGAGAGGTCGGCCATGGCCCCCGGCACGGCCAAACGGCCAACCGTGTTTCTCGAGGATGCCGTGACAAGACCATGTCACACCCTTGGTGCACCGGCCAAGGTCTCGTCCTTCATTTGCGTGATCCGGCGCAGGAGCGCCTCGGCCATTTCGAGACGCAACTCGGACATGGTCGGGGCGCGGTCTGCGGCGGGGCCTGGTGCCGTCAGGTCGAACAAAAGCGGTGCGAAGGCTGGGGAATGGACATAGTGCGCATCGGCCCGCCTGAGCACCGTCAGGTGGCAGGCTCGCGGATCGAGATCCATCGCGACCTGCGTTACATGGCGGAAATCGAATTCCCACAGCGCCCAGTCTCGTCCCGCTTCACCTTCGCCGGTCAGGGCGGGCAATAGCGATGCGCCGTCGGGCGCATGGGAAGGCGCCACGCCCCACAGGTCGAGCAGCGTGGGAAACACGTCCGCCGCCGAGGTGAAGGCGTCCACCTTGCCCGCCGCACCGCCCGGCAGTCGGATCATCAGGGGAATGTGCTGGCCTTGGGCAAAGAAGCCGCCTTTTCCAAGCAGGCCATGGTCGCCCAGCATCTCACCATGGTCCGAGGTGAAGATGACCAGCGTGTCATCCCAATCGCCGCGCGCCTTGAGCGCGTCGAACAGGCGGCCCAGCTGCGCATCCACTTCGGCGATCATCCCGTAGTAAAGCGCGCGAATCCGGGCGAAATCCGTGGACGACAGCTGCGCCACCGATCCCTCCAGTCCCGGCTGGAAATTCGCCGCAGGCGCAAGCTCGCGGGTCAGTCGCACCAGCAGGTGCGGGTCGTCCGACAGGGGGATGGGTGGCGGCACGTTCTCGGGCGCGACCATCGAGGCATAGGGTTCGGGCACGACGAAAGGCGGATGCGGGCGCAGGAAGGAGACATGGGCGAACCACGGCTGCCCCGCGTCTTGTTCAGCATGCCAGTCGAGCAGCTTTTCGACAAGAAAGGCCGTCTGCGTCTCGTCCGCGCCGTAACCGGGCGGGGCGAGCGACACGCCGCCGTCTGGCGCGGGGACCACGGCATGGGGATCGGACAGCAGGGCCGCGTCATGGCCGCGCCGTGCCAGCCAGGTGATCCAGGTCCGGTCATCTTCGCGCAGCGGCTGGCGGCAGGTGAAGCCGGGCAGGACCTCTTCGTAGCTCTGCAGCTCAGGATCGTTCGGGTCGCGCCCGCGCGGGTCGAGCGCCGTGTCGGTATAGCCGAAGAGCGTGGGAAGGTAGCCCGCCCGCCGCGCGGCCAGTGCCACGTTGTCGAACCGTGCGTCCAGTGGCGTGCCATTGGTCACGACGCGGTGGTTCATCTGGTAAAGCCCGGTATAAAGCGAGGCCCGCGCGGGAGAACAGGGCGCGCAAGGCGCGTAGTGATTGGCAAAGACCACGGCCTCTTGCGCCAGCGCATCCAGAGTGGGTGTGCGCACGCACGGGTGCCCCATGACGCCAAGGCTGTCGCCGCGCCATTGGTCGGCGGTGATGAGCAAGATGTTCGGACGGCGGTTCATGCGAACTCCCGGGTGATCAGCGCGGGCAGATCGGCCACCGTGTCGATGACATGGGTGGCCCCGCCGCCATCAGGACCGCTGTGGCCTCGGCTCGGATCGCCGCAACCTCCGCCTCGGACAGGCTGGCCAGTTCCTCGGGGGTCTTGCCTGCGATATTGCCCGACAGCGCGACGCCCACCGTCGGACACCCGGCGGCGACCCCTTCGGCGATGCCGGGGGGCGTGTCATCGACCTTCAGTACCGTTTCGGGGGGATAAACGGCTAGGTCGATGAAGCACTGATACATCCCCAAGGGCCCCGGCCGCCCTTCGGGCAGGTCATCGGCACAGACCATGTTGAGCGGCACATAGCCCTGCGCGGCGGCAACGGGCGCCACGCGCTCCATGATCGACCTTGTATAGCCGGTGGTCGAGCCGACCTTGATGTTGCGGGCGGCCAGCCAGTCGAGCGTGTCCTTCGCTCCCGGTACCAGCGTGGCGTAATCGGCCACGACCTCTTCGTTCATCGGCACGAAGACCTCATAGACCCGGTCGACATCGGACGCATTGGGGGCCGCGCCATGGACCCGCGCCCATTCGGCGGAAAGGCGGGGCGCTTTCAGCATCGTGTCGATATGGTCCCATTTCGGAAGGCCCATGGGCGCGCGGGCCTCGGGGATGGTGGCCGCGATGTCGAAGCTGCGGAAGGCTTCGACGAAGACGCCCATCGGCGCGAAGGAGCCGAAGTCGATCATGGTTCCCGCCCAGTCGAAGATCACGGCCTTGAGTCTGGTCATGGGTCTGCCCTTCCGTAAAGCGATGCGATGGTTTCCTCGGCGATGGCAAAGGCGGTCGAGGCCCCGGTGCCCGAGGTGACGATGACCAGTTTCTCGGCCTCGGACACATGGTCGGTCCAGGCCAGCCGGTCGGGCGCGCTGGCATAGGTGCCGGTCCAGCGCTCGGTCACGCGGCGGTCGGGCAGGTCCAGCACCGCGTCCAGCTCGGTCAGGATCAGCTCGTCGACATCGGCCCCCGCGAAAGGATGCGGCGTCGCGGCATAGCGGTGGCTGTCGCCCACCACCAGGCTGCCATCGGCCGATTGCACGGCGATCAGGTGGATGCCCTCGGCGCGCGCTTGCGCCTTTTCGGTGTCGAGCCGGGCCTTGAGCGGTGCCGCCTCGGGCAATTCGGCATAGCCAAGATAGCGCGCAAGGCCGAGGTCGGACATCACCGGCGTCGGCAAGACCACAGGTGTCGCCGGGGCGACGCGCAGCATGTGCAAAAGGCAGCGGGTAAAGCCCATGGCGGCGATCCGCTCGGCGTGCAGGCCGGTGAACTCGTCGCCCGGGCAGATCACCGCCGCCTCGGCCCAGACCGGCCCGGCAGAGGTGTCGAGGCGCGGGAGCGCAACGCCCGTCACCCGACGCTGCCAGAGGAAGGTGACCCCCATCTCGGCCTCGAGCCAGGCTGCAAGGCGCGCAAGGGCGGTTCGGCTTTCGACGCGCAATTCATGTGGGCTGCGCAGGCCCGCCGCGACGCTCGCGGTCACCGGCAGGTCGGCGGCAAGCTCGGCCCGGGTCAGCATCTTGCATCCTGCGCCCATGTCGGTGGCAAGGAAGGCCTCGAGCACCGCCACAGCCTCGGGGCGTTCGGCCAGCACGCTCAGCCCGCGCTGCACCACGTCGATGCCCGCACGCGGGCGCAACCTCGGCCCAGACCTCGCGCGCGCGCATGGCGCGGGACCAGCATTCGCCCGCCTGCTGCCCGGTCACGGTGACAAAGCCGAAATTCCGGATCGAGGCGCCATTGGCCTGAGCGTCGCGGTCGATCACGACCACGCGCTTGCCGCGCCGCGCGGCCGCCAGCGCATGGGCCAGCCCGACGATACCCGCCCCCACGACAGCCAGATCGTAGCCGTGGCTCATGATTTGCGGAACACCATGACAAGGCCGGTGTCGGCGGCATGGTCGTGATCCGCGCCTTCGTAGATGTCGATCTCGTGGAAATGGGGCGGCAGGATCTGCCCGCGCGCCGCGGCCAGCGCGAGGGCCGAGCCAAAGCCCATCGCGTCATAGACCGCGGGCCGCGTGCCGCAGCAAAACAGCGCGCCGGGCGCTGCCAGCCGCAGCAGTTCGGGCAGGCATTCGGCGCCCACATGGCCATGGGTGAAGGTCCCGCAGGACACGAAACCGCCATATGAGGCATCGGCCAGCGGCAAGGGTCCGGTCAGGTCGGCCTCGATCCGGTTGCGGTAAAGAGCCTTGGCTGCGGCGCGGGCCAGCATCTCGGGCGAGATGTCGATGCCGTCGATCTCCAGACCCGGCAGCGCTTCGGCCATCAGCCCGGTGCCTAAGCCCCGATGTCGAGCACGGGCCCGCCCGCAGGGCCGCCTTCGGCCAGGAAGATATCGGCGATCTTCCGTGGGGCGACATAGCCCCAGGCGCGGGCGAAACTGTCGTCATAGGTCGCGGCCCAGTCGTCATAGACGCGGCGTGCGTCTTGCGGCGTCTCGATGGTGTAGGCGTCATCCAGATCGTAATCGGCACTCATGCCGGTTCCTCCTGTTCATCCAGCCATTTGCGCAGGAAGGCGCGGGGGTGGCCGTCATCCCCTTTGGGTCTGGGTCCGGTATGGGTGATCTCGAAGCCCGCCCCTTGATAGAGCCGGATGAGGTGGTCGTATTTCGCCACCGTGTGCAGATGCATAGCCTGCGCGCCTGCATCGCGGGCAAGCGCCTCGGCATGGGAGAGCAGCGCGCGGCCCACGCCACGCCCCTGCGCCTCGGGTGCCACGGCCAGAAGATCGACGGTCAGGCTGCTCGCTTGCGGGTCCTGCGACAGGGCCGCCATGCCCAAGAGGCGACCATCATCCCCCTCGGCGACCTTGATCTCGCCCGCGGCAAGGCGGTCGGCCATCCAGTCATAGGGACCGGGCCAATCGCGCCCCAACCCGCGGACATAATCAAGGAAGGCCGCGGCCAGCAGGGTCTCGATCGCCGCGCCCTCGTCCGTGCGGCCTTGCCTGATCCTCATCCCGGCACCCTTGTCTTGTGTCCCGCAAGCGCGGGCGCCTGCGCCAACTCGTCCGAGAAATGGCGGACCGCGCGCTGGCCGTCCGCCACCTGCCGCAACACCGGCGCCTCGATCCGGCAACGGTCGCGCGCCATGGTGCAGCAGGGTGTGAAAGGCACAGCCCGAGGGCGGGTTCGCGGGCGACGGGATCTCGCCCTCCAGCCGTTCGGCCCGGCCCCGGTCATCGGGGTCGAGCGACGGGATCGCCGAGATCAGGGCCCGCGTGTAAGGGTGGCGCGGCGCCGCGAACAGGCGGCGCGGCGGGGCCACCTCGACGATGCGGCCCAGATACATCACCGCGACAAGGTCGCAGGTATGGGCCACGACCGAAAGGTCATGGCTGATGAACAGGAAGGTCAGCCCCATATCCGACTGAATCTGCTTGAGCAGGTTCAGCACATCCGCCTGAATGGATACGTCCAACGCCGCCACGCTTTCATCCGCGACGATGTAATCGGGGTTTGTCACCAGCGCGCGGGCAATAGAGATGCGCTGCCGCTGGCCGCCGGAAAAGGCATGCGGAAAGCGGCGCAGGTGTTCGACGTTCAGCCGGCATTGCGCGGCAATGGCGCGGACCCGGTCGTTGACCTCGTCGCGGGAGCGGCACAGCTTCATCACCTCCAGCGGTTCGGCGATGATGTCCCGCACCGTCATCCGCGGGCTGAGAGCCGCGTAGGGATCCTGAAAGATCAGCTGGGCGCGGCGGCGAAACCGTTTTTCGGCCGCGCGGTCAAGGCGGGCCATGTCGAAAACCTCGCCGTCGCGGTCGGTCACGGTCACCTGCCCGACCGATACGGGGGCGGCGGCCAGCGTCGCGCGCCCCAGCGTCGTCTTGCCCGAGCCGCTTTCACCCACCAGACCGAAGAAGGACCCGCGCGGAATGTCGAGCGTCACGCCCGCCACGGCCTTGAGCACCGCGGGCTTGCCGATCAGGCTGCGGCCCAGCGGGTAATGCACCTCCAGATCCTTGAGGGAGACGACGGCGTCGCTCATGCGCTGACCCCTTCGGCCAGATGGCAGGCGGCGTGATGGCGGGCCCGGATGGGGCTGATTGCGGGCACCTCGGTGCGGCAGCGCGCCTCGGCCAGCGTGCAGCGGGTGTGGAACACGCAGCCTTGCGGGCGTTCCAGCGGCGACGGGATATCGCCCGGCACAGGGGTCAGCGGCGCATCCAGATCGGCCAGCTTGGGCAGCGCGTCGATCAACCCGCGGGTATAGGGATGCGCGGGGCGGCGGATCACGTCGCGCACCGGACCTTCCTCGATCATGCGGCCCAGATACATCACCGCCACGCGGTCGGCGGTCTGGGCGATCACGCCCAGATCATGGGTGATGAACAAGATGCCCATGCCGAACTCGCCCACCAGTTCCTTCATCAACTCGATGACTTGCGCCTGAATGGTGACGTCGAGCGCGGTGGTGGGCTCGTCCGCGATCAGAAGCCTGGGCTTGGTCGACAGCGCCATGGCGATCATCGCCCGTTGGCGCATGCCGCCCGACAATTCAAAGGCGTACTGGTCAAAGCGTTTCGTGGCCTCGGAAATGCCCACCCGCTCCAGCATCTCGATGGACAGCATCCGGGCGTCGGCCCGTGTCATGCCGCGATGAAGCTGCAACTGTTCCACCATCTGGCGGCCGATGGTGATGGCGGGGGCGAAACTGGCCATCGGTTCCTGAAAGATCATCGAGATCTTGTCGCCCCGCACCTGCCGGAGCGCCCTTGCGCCCTTGAGCGAGAGGATGTCGATCTCCTGCCCGTCGGCGGTCAGGGTCATCCGGCTAGTGGCGCCGTAGCGCGCATTGCCGGGGTTGAGCCGCATCAGCGCCTTGGCGGTCACCGATTTGCCCGAACCGCTTTCGCCGACCAGCCCCAGCACCTCGCCCGGTTCCAGATCGAGGTTCACGCCATCCACCGCCGTCACCGGCCCCTCGTCGGTGCCAAAGGTCAGGCGCAGGTCGCGCACGGTGAGTAGCCCGCCCATCCTAGCGCTTCTCCGCATAGGGATCGGCGGCGTCGCGCAAGCCATCGCCGACAAAGACGAAGGCCAGCACGATGGCGACGAAGATCGGCACGGGGATGAAATACCAGTGGTAGTTCAAAAGCACATCCACCCGCGTCACGTTCTGCAACATCACGCCCAGCGAATTGACCGGGTCCTTGAGGCCCAGCCCGATGAAGCTGAGCGAGGTTTCGGCCAGCACCATATAGGGAAAAGAGATCACCAGATCGACGATGATGTAGCTGGTGAAACTGGGCAGCAGGTGGCGGCGGATGATATGGCCCGCCCCCGCCCCCGACATCCGCGCGGCCAGCACGTAATCGGCGGTGCGTTCGGCCAGAACATGGGTGCGGATGCGCCGCGCCAGCGTCCCCCAGCCCAGAAGGCCAAGGATGAGCGAGATGAAGAAGAACCTTTGTTCCGCCGTCCAGGTGTCGGGGATGAAGGCCGCGACCGCCATGAACAGCGGGATGGTCGGTACGGTTTTCACCGTGTCCATCAGCGCCTGCAGCACCGTGTCGACCCAGCCGCCGAAATAGCCCGCGACGCCGCCGATCACCAGCGCCAGCACGAAGGAGATCAGCACCCCCGCCGAGCCGACCGCAAGGCTGACCCCGATGGCGTGCATCGTGCGGCTGAAGATGTCCTTTCCTTGCGCATCCGTGCCGAAGACATGGATGAACCCGTCCTGAACGCCGAACAGGTGACGATCCATAGGGATCACACCCAGCAGGCGATAGTCATAGCCGCGCGGCAGGAGGGTCACGTAATTCCGTTCCTCCGTCTGGCGGGTGATCCAGCGGAAATTCGTATCCGCCCCCCGGTATCGTTCGACCCCGTGGATGAAGGGCCGCCAGGAACATCCCGCATCGTCGCAGAATTGCGGGATCTGCGGCGCACCGTTGGTATAGTCGGCATTGCGCCCGGCGGCGGTCGGGTCATAGGGCGACAGGAAGGGCGCGAAGACCCCGCAAAGGACAAAGAACACAAGCACATAGAGCGCAAAGCGCGCGGTGCGGTTGGCGCGGAACCGCTGCCAGACAAGTTGGCCTTGCGAGGCGGTGTAGTAGTCCTCACGCGATTGTTCGACGTGGGCGCGGCGGGTTCCGATCCCCAGAAATGCCATCATGCCACCCCGTCCGTGCAAGGATCGGCAAAACTGAACCGAAGGGTGTGGATATTGCTGCCCGCCGGCTGACAATACAGCGGTGGCGCGGTGCCGGTGCAAACTTCGAGAAGGGTCATCACCATGGTGTCGGGGCCCGCTTCATCGACGCGGTAGCGCAACGAGAAATCCGTGATGAGCGCCCCGGCAGACGATGACAGCACCGTGCCTCCCTCAGCAAAAAGGGTCGTCAGCAGCGGATCCCCGAGGCCCCTTACGACGAAGGACAGGTCGGCCCGCGTTGCCGTCGCGCCGACCACCTCGTGGGCCTCGGCTGGGCATCCGGCAGGACGCAGGACATAGACCGGGCGGCCTTGCTCGGACGCAGCGCGCAAGGCGTCGAAGAAGGCGGTCTCGGCGCTTGCGATGCCCGCAGTCAGCGCGATGGCAAGGATTCCGGCAAGACCCTTCATGCGAAGAATCCCTTGCGGATGCGCGGATCGATCACCGCAAGGATCACGTCGGTCACGAAGTTCAGCGCCACGATGGCCAGTGTCATCGACAAGATGATCGCGCCCGCAAGCTGCTGGTCATTGGACCGCGCCAGCGCCTCGAGCAGCAGCGCACCCGCCTCGGTCAGGATCAGGACGGCGGCCACGATCGGCAGGTCGTTGAAGATGCGGTTGAGGTCGAAACCGACCGAATTCACGACCGGTCCCAGCGCGTGCCGCGCGGGGTAGCGCATCAGCAGTCGCCAGCCCGACAGGCCACGGGCGCGTGCGGCGGTGACATAAAGCTTGCCCTGTTCGTCCGACATCAGCGCGCGCACGGTCTGGATCTGGATCGCCATGGCCGACCAGCCAAGGATCAGGATGGGCAGCCACGCATTCGACAGGAAATCGACAAACCGCGCCCAGGACCAGGGCGCATCGCGGAACTCTTCGGAAAACAGGCCGGTCAGCGTGTCGCCGAACCAGACGGTCGAGGCCAGCATGATCGCCAGCGCCAACAGGAAATTCGGCAGCGCAAGGCCGAGATAGGACACGATACGGAGCGAGCCATCGAGCCAGCCCCCACGCAAGGCCGCCGAGGCGATGCCGACCGGCACGGAGACAAGATAGGTCAGCACCAACGCGCCACCGGCAAGCGCCAGCGAAATCAGCAACTTGTCCCCGATCAACTGGCCCACATCGACGCGCCACAGGCAGCTTTCGCCCAGTTCAAACCGGAAAAAGACCCCCGAGATCCAGTCGATCCAGCGCAGCAGATAGGGCCGGTCCAGGCCCATCCGCACTTCTTCGGCGCGGATATCGGCATCCGTCACCACGAAGCCCTGCGTCGCCTTGTAGGCGATGTAGCGTTCCGCGCAATTGCCCGGCACCAGTTCCATCAGGCTGAAGACGATCAGGCTGATCAAGAGCATGGTCGCCATGGCGCTGGCGAAACGTATCGCAACGAAACGGGCGAAGGCGGCCATCGGCGGGTTTCCCTCAAAAGGGGTGGGCGGCCCCGGCGATGGGGCCGCCCGGTGGTCACGCGGACAAGATCACTCGGTCAGCCACCACTGCTGGGGACGATACGGATACATGCGGTAGTATTCGTAGCTCCAGGTCTGGGGCGGCACGAAGTTCTGCAGCGCATTCGAGTGATAGACGGGGTTCGGCGCCTGCACCGTGCCGATGAACAGGAAAGCATCGAGGATCTGGCTCACGATCTCCTGGCCCAACTGGTTCGACATCTCGGTGCCCGGCTGGTGCTGTTGCCAGGCCGCGACGGTCTGGGCCAGTTCGGTGGTCCAGACGGGCGGTTCGATCCCTTCGGCGCCATTGGTCTCGATCCAGCGCGCCCAGAGCATGCCGGTGCGCGCATCGAAGAAACCGCCGAAGGGCGGGATCAGCTGTTCGGCCGAGCCCAGCACGATCGGGATCGGCTGGCCCTTGCTCCAGCTGATCACGTCAAGCTCGTTGGCCGCCTGTGCCGCGCGGTACTCGTCCGAGGTCACTTCGCGGATCGTCGTGGGAATGCCCACGTCGGTCCAGTGCTGCGCCACCAGCTCGGCCACCGCCGTCGGCAAACCTTGCGTCGAGAATTGCATCGTCAGCGTGAAGGGCGCTCCGTTCAACTCGCGGATGCCGTCGCCGTTGGTGTCCACCAGTCCGACACTATCCAGCAGCCTGGCCGCCGTCTCGGGGTCGAATTCGGTGGCATAGCTTGCCTGTTCCTCGGTGGCAAAAGGCGGGACCGGGTCGAAGTGCATGTAGGCACGCGGCTCGCCCAGGTCGAAATAGGCGACCGAGTTGATCTCGGGGCGGTCGATCGCATGGCTCATCGCCAGGCGGAAATCACGGTTGAGGAACACCTCGCGGCGTGCCTCGTCGGCGGCGGTCACGTTGAACCCGAACACCGGCATGCCGATCTGCGGGCGCAGGTCGATGGTGTAGCCACCGGCCTCGGCCCCATCGAGCAGCGTGGGCGCGTCGGGCAAGGTGACCGATTGCGCCTTGTAGTCGATTTCGCCGTTCACCATGCGCAGCACGCGCACCTCGTTGTCCGAGACATAGCGCTCGTCCATTTCCGAGATGTAGGGCAGCTGGTTGCCCGCCGTGTCGACCATGTGGAAGAACGGGTTGGCGACGTAGCGGCGGCCCTCGGTCGTATCCTCGACGGTGATGAAGGCCTCGAGCGTCGGCACCACGGCGGCAGGAAGGCTTGCCACGATCGAGGGATCGCGCAGCAGCGGCGAGGGCACGTCTTTCCAGTCGGACCCGCCGTAGTAATGGGCGATGGCGGCATAGCCGTTTTCGAAGCCCAGCGCCTGCGCATTGGCATCGGCGTTGGCGTCGATCTCGGGATGGAACTGGCCCAGGAAATGGCGCGGCTGGAAAGGCTGCGCGAAATCGGCGGCAAAGCTGGCCAGAAGACCCGGAAGCGGGCTGGGCAGGCGGAAGACGATAGTGGTATCGTCCACGGCCTCGACCGTGAAGGGTTGGCCATCGGCCAGCCACAGCGCGCGCGGGCTTTCGATCACGTTGGTGTCCATGACCATGTTGTTGTACCAAAACGCGATGTCATGCGCGGTGAAGGGCGCGCCATCCGACCAGCGATGACCTGCGCGCAGGGTGAAGGTCAGCTCGGTGAAATCGGCGTTCCAGGCAAAGTCGCGCGCGACGTTGGGCACGATGGTGACAAGATCATCGGCGAAGCGCACCAGGTTCACGTGGCGCAGCGACAGCATGTCGGAGGTGCCGGCCTCGGTCGCATTCGACATGCCGTCAAGACGACCGCCATACTGGCCGATGCTCTCGTAGGGCAGAACCACCAGAGCCTCGACCGGCAGGCGCTCGGTCACCGACGGCAGGGTTTCGGGGTTGCCCTGGATGCGCGCGTTCAGCGCGGCGATCTCGGGGTTTTCCTGAAAACTCATCTCGCAACCGGCCGCTGCTTCGAAATTGGAGAGGTCGAATTGCTGCGGGTAGGCCCCGGGTGCCACGCCCATCATGTCGGCTACAGTCGCTTCGGGGCAATTGGCCCAGGACGCACTGCCAAGCGCGATCAGGCTGACGGAAAGAAGGTATTTCATGTGTCCGGCTCGCTCGTTGCTCCGGCGCCGATTCGGGATGCGCCACGTTCCGCCTAGCCGTCTCCTGCAAAGGGAACATGTCTGTCATTATCGTTACGGAGATTTCATAATTTGGATTTATGGATTTGCGCATGTTGACCGCGAACCGCCCCGACCTCAGGTCCGAGGATGAAAGCACGCTGCGCCGCCTGCGGATTTTTCTGGCAGTGGTTGATGCCGGCGGTGTGGGCGATGCGGCGCGTCTGCTGGGTGTGAGCCAGCCGGCCGTCTCGACGCAAATCAAACGGCTGGAAGCGGAACTGGGGGTGTCGCTGTTTCGCCGCAGCGGGCGCCGCCTTAGCGTGAGCGAACAGGGCAGTGACATCGCGGCGGTGCTGCGCCGGGGGCTGGGAGAATTGGTCCTCACGCTGAACGCGGTGCGCGACATCGCGCGCTCGCGCAGCGCGCCCTTGCGGTTCGGGTTTTCCGCGCCGCAGATCGCGCTTGATGCCGCCGACGTGTTCCGTCGCGCCGACCCGCGCACTGCGCTGGAGCTTCGGGCCGCCAATTCCGCAGATTTGTTCTCGGCGCTCGATGCCTATGATCTAGATGTGATCATGATCGGGCTGCGCGGTCCGAAGCCCCCCTATCATTGCCAGTTCTATCGTCGTCAGAGCATCTCGGTGATCGTTCCGAGCACGCACCCATTTGCATCCCGAACGTCTGTGTCCCTGCACGATCTCGCGGCTGAGCCCATTGTCTTGCGCGAACGCGGCAGTTTCACGCGTGTGCTCCTGATGGAGGCATTCGAGGCCGCCGGGCTGGTCCCGCGCATCGCCTTCGAGGTCGCCACCCGCGAGGCGGTCGCCGAAGCGGTGCGGCGCGGCTTTGGCGTCGGTCCGGTCCTTGACCGGGAAGCGCCACGATCCGAAGATTTGTGCACAATCATGGTGGAGGATGGCCGGATTGTGGGCGACGATTACCTTGTCTGCCACGCCAGCGCCCTGCAATACGGACCGGTGCGCCGTTTCTTTGCTGCCAATGGACAAGGTCAGTGAAACGACCGTTGCGAAATCGCCCTCCTCACCCTTTGGCAAGGACGCAGCAAGCAAAGAAGTAGTGGCTCGATTGGCCTGAGGTGCCTTTAGTTTCCCAGACATCTGACTTGTTCAGGTTCTGCTGTCTGATGTCGAAGTCAACCTGTGACAGCATGACGTTGTTCGTGTGCTTGCGTTTCGGGTTGTAGAACATCTCGATGTCGTCGAGCACGTCCTGCCTTGCGGCTTCTAGGGTTGGAAAAGTGCGGCGGCGGATGCGTTCGTGCAGTAGCTTTCCGCGACCGCGTTTCTTGCCGGTGGTCAGTCACGTTGCTCTCGGGCGATCCGAAAAGGCTTATGCCGCTGTCGAAGCATGCCACGCGGTACTGCCGGATATCTCGGTCGCGAACGCCGAACGGATGCCGCTGGGGGATCCGCCAAGGACGCAAGAGTTTCGGGATCGGTTTTGCGCTGCGGGACTGACCGTTGCGGCGGGGGCCGCGACCGGGGTCAGGAGGGCCGCGAGAGCCAGAAGGGAGGCGAGCTTCATGGGAGGTTTCCTTTCGGGTTGATGGGGGCAGGGCGGTGGCGACGGGCAGTCGTCCCACCGTCCGTGCCTCTATCCTTGGCGCCGCGCCGCGCCGCGCCGCCGTCCGATGGCCCCGAGTGCTGCCATGCCCGCCAGCATCAGGGCTGCCGCGGGCGGGAGCGGGACCGGTGCCGGGGGCGGGATACGATCGGCCTCGTAGACGAAGATGCCGGAAATTCCTGACCGCTTAGGCGCCGGGGCCGATGCCGATGACCCCGCCGCCGCCCGCGATGGGACCAAGGTCGGCGAAAAAGGCGATGTCGCCGTTTTCGTTGAAGCCGCTCTGTCCGCCAAATTCGAACGACAGGATCGGCCGCAGTTCGCCGCCTCCGATGTCGAGCAGATCGCCCTCCCGCAGGATCATCTCGAGCACGCCGCCCCGCCATGCGAAGAGGGCATCGTTGTTGGCGTCAGTAATGCCCGCGCCCTCAAGGCGGCCTTGAAACGCAAGATCGCCCGCGTTGTTCAGCCCTACGGGCTCTATCAACCGTGGGAAAAACGTCGCTCCCCCCGCGCCGGGCGCCGGATCACCGCGACGCGCCACCAGCGCACCAGAGGCGAAGAGGCCGATGTTGGTCTCGTCCGTCACGCCGGGGCCCTCGAACAAACCAACGAACGCCAGCTCGCCTGCATCGTTCAGAGCGGGCCGCTCGGTGGAGAACGCGGTGAACACGGCGCCGCCAAGGCCCGGAACCGCATCCCCCTGCTGCACCAGAACCCCGCTTTCGGAGAAGATGCCTTGGGTTCCCATTCCCGGGCCAGAACTGACAGTGCCATAGAACACCGTTTCTCCGGCGCTGGTCAACGTGGGGCTTCCCAGAAACAGGAACTCTGCCCCGCCCGTGCCCGGCGCGACATTCCCAGTGCGTTCCACGAGCGCGCCCGAGGCGATGATGCCTCTACGATTGTCCAAGGTGACACCCGGGCCATCGAAGACCGCCGTGAAGGCGACCTGTCCCACGTCATTCAGGCTCGGACGTCCGAAGAAGGGGCTAACGCCCTGTGAATAGACGGCTCCGCCGATGCCCGGCGCCGCGTCTCCATCTCGCGCCACCAGAGCGCCGGACGTGAAGACGCCTGTGTTGTTGTCCGGCGTGACGCCCGGCCCGGTCAGACGGGCGCGAAACGCCGTCTCGCCCGCGTTGTTCAGGGCGGGCTCGTTCCCGAAAGACTCGTAGACCGCCCCGCCCACGCCCGGGGCCGGATCTCCCGTCCGCGCCACGAGCGCGCCCGATGTGAAGATGCCGACGTCGTTCGCTGCGGTGACGCCGGGACCCTCCAACTCGGCATAGAACGCGACCTCGCCCGAATCGTTCAGCGCCGGACGCTCGTCGTCGAAGTCGGAGAACAAGGCCCCGCCCGTCCCCGGCGCCTCCTGCCCGGTCAGCGCAATGATCCGGAGCGTCGCCGCCTCGGCCGCGCCAGCGAGCCCGAGGGAGATAGCCATGACGGCCGAGGCCGCAGTGATTGCACTCTTTTTCATCTTTACCGTTTCCTCTTGTCCATACTGGTTCCACCCCGCCGCCGCCCGATGGCCCCGAGTGCTGCCATGCCCGCCAGCATCAGGGCTGCCGCGGGCGGGAGCGGGACCGGTGCCGGGGGCGGGATACGATCGGCCTCGTAGACGAAGATCCCGAAGACCCCTTCGCCGCCTGCACCCGGGCCGATGCCGAGCACCCCGCCGCCGCCCGCGATAGGGCCCAGTTCGGCAAGAAAGGCGATGTCGCCATGGTTGTTGAAGCCGAAGCCGAACGGAGTGAAGTTGCCCAGCGACCGGAGCGGCCGAAGCTCGCCCCCGCCGAGGTCGAGCAGATCGCCTTCGCGAAGGATCATGTCGAGAACGCCGCCCCGTGTCGCGAACAGGGCGCGGTCGTTCGCCTCCGTGACGCCCGCTCCACCGAGGAGGGCCGAGAACGCCGTCTCGCCGAGGTCGTTCAGTTCGAAGCCTGAACCGTCAATAAGGCCGAAGCTGTCGAAGACCGCCCCGCCGGCGCCGGGGGCCGCATCCCCCGTGCGCGCGACAAGCGCGCCGGAGGCGAAGATGCCGGCATCATTCTCCTCCGTGACGCCCGCGCCGGTCAGGAACCCCCTGAACGCCACCTCGCCCGCATCGTTCAGCCTGGATTCGAAGCCAAAATCACTGAACACCGCTCCGCTGGCGCCCGGGGCCGTATCCCCCGCGCGTGCGACAAGCGCGCCGGAGGTGAAGATGCCCGTGTCGGTTTCGTCCGTCACGCCCGCTCCTGACAGTCTGGCTCTAAAGGCAACCTCCCCGGCATCGTTCAGCGCCAGGGCTGTTGACAAGCCGTCCAGAACCGCGCCGCCGACGCCGGGTGCCGCATCCCCCTCTCGCACCACAAGCGCGCCGCCGGCGAAGATGGCACTGTCGTTCTCGTCCGTCACGCCCGGGCCGCTCAGGAACCCCCAGAACGCCACCTCGCCCGCATCGTTCACTTGGGGAGAAAACAAAACGCCGGAGAGCACCGCCCCGTCGCTGCCCGGCACGGCGTCGCCCGTCCGCGCGACCAGCGTGTCGGACCTAGAGATGGCCCAGCCGTCTCCACCTGCGCCCGCAAAACTGCTGCCAAACGCGACCTCCCCGGCATTGTTCAGCCGAGAACTGGTGAAGCTGGTGAACACAGACCCGCCGGTGCCCGGGGCGACGTCCCCCTCGCGTGCGACCAGCGCGCCCGAGGTGAAGACGCCGCTGTTGGTCTGGGCCGTCACGCCAGCGCCCGAGAGGATGGCGCTGAACGCCACCTCGCCCGCATCGTTCAGCGAGGGAGAACTGAAGCCGGGGAAGATGCCAATTTCCGGAAACGCGCCCGGACCGGCGAACAGGAGCCCGCCCGTCCCCGGCGCCTCCTGCCCGGTCAGGGCCACGACCCGGATCGTCGCCGCCTCTGCCGCGCTAGCGAGCCCGAGGGAGAAAGCCATGACGGCCGAAGCCGCCGCAAATCCATTCGTTTTCATCTTGACCACATCCTGTTGTCTGTATTGGTTCCGGTGCCCGCAGGCGCCGCGTTTCTGTCGGGGACGCCGCGCGTCATGGACATCTCCTGCGAAGGAGAGGGGCAGGCCGGGGCGGCGTCGCGACGGCCAGCTCGACGCCGGGCGAAAGCCGGGGTCGCAAGGCCGCCGACCAGCAGCGGCAGGCTCGCCGGGACGGGGACCGGCAGCCGAGCGCGAAGTCCGCGGCGGCCACCTGTTCGGCCGTCACGACCATCTGCAACGACCTGGCCGGGCGGGAGCGTCAGACGCAGCAGGAAGTCGTGCGACGAGGACAGCGTCGCCTCGGTGAATCCGTCGCCGCCCATCGCCGATACGGCGGCCGTGAACGCCACCCCATCGGTGCTGAAGCCCGGACCCGCCGACGTGTCGCCGATCAGCAGGTCCACTTGGCTCAACGCCCCGGAACCGATCTCCTGCTCCTCGAAGATCCAGGGCGACGCGGGGTCCGGCGCATAGATCAGCGTCGTGTCGTTCACGCCGGCAAAGTTCCAGCGCAGGCGCGTCGTGGCGGAGGCATCCCCGCGGGCACCGTTCGACCGCGCGATCAGTTCGACGTCGAACCACCCCGCCAGCAGGAATGTGACCGGGGTGCTGTTGGTGTTGAGGAAATCGTTGCGGTACCCGGTGCGCAGCATGGCGTCGGCCGCAGCCGCGACCGGCGGGTCGCCGATGCGGACCTGTGCCAGCGCTTCCTGCGATTCCTCGCTCTGCGTTACCGCAAAGCCGAAGAACCCCAGGGCGAACGGGTCCAGCGTTTCGAGATACCGCCGGTCGGTGCGTGCCAACGCGAATTGGGTTGGATCGGTTCGGTTTTCTCTCAGGACCCGGCTTTCCGTGTCCGGTATGGGGGGCAGGCAGACGATGCAGCCGGGGGATGCGTTGGTCTCATCCTGCACGACGGTGGCTTCAGGATCGTCGATCACGGCAGCAACGTCGCTTCCGGTTCCAATGATGACGGTCCTGTGCTCCACGCCACTGGGCACGCCGCCCCCCAAGATCGTATAGCCGTGGTCGACCCGTATCCATGCAAGGGCATCGACCGGCGCCGCTTGGGCGGCGGCCCCGGCAAGGGTCAACAGGGCGGCGATGGACAGGTGATGTGTCATGTCATGTTCCCTTCTTCCGCTGGAAAGCCGCGCTCAGCCGATATCCCAGAGCAGCGAAGCGGGCAGGTTTTCCTCGAGAATGCCGGCTGCGCCGCCGCCCGTGCTCGGAATGTCGATCCAGCCGCGATGGTCGTCGTCGGCCTGCGTGGCCCGCGTGGGTGGAGGAGGCGACATGGTGATGATGTCGATCCAGTCACCATGGCCCTGGTCGCCGGGCCCGTCTCCGTCGATGCCCCAGTCCAGCGTGGGCGGCAGGCCGTCGTCATCGTCGTCATCGCCGCCTGACTGCGCGGCCCTTGTGGGGGGTGGGGGCGACATGGTGAGGATGTCGATCCAGTCCCCGTGGGCGCTGGCCGTCCCGCCAATGTCGCTCTGGTCGATGACCGCAGCCTCCCGAACCGCCTGGACAGCCGGAAGGAGCAGTCCCACCGCGTCTTCCCGCGTCGGCGCGAAGACGAAGGTGTCCGCCCCGCCCTGCACCAGTTCACCGTCGGATCTGAGGCCGGCCTCGCGTGGGATTTTCGTCATGTCGCAGCTCCTCGTTCAAGACAACGCACCGCCACACCGCGCGACCTTGAGGAAGGTTGACCGCTGGACCCGGCGTGGATCATGGCTGCCAGCACACTCCTTTGTTTTCACGCGCGGAAGTGATATGGGGTGACGTAGCGGTGTAACCTCAACCATTGGCCGTATGCGCGAGAACGAGACGCAAGCGTTCGGTCGGCAGGTCCGGGCCCGGCGCGAAGATGTGACGCTGAGCCAGGAGGCGCTGGCGGCAGCCGCATTCGGCAACCCCGATCGCAAGTCCTACATCTCGGCGCTCGAGAATGGCCGGCTGGCCAGCATCACGCCGGCAACGGCGAAGAAACTCGCCGCCGCGCTGGACCTTTCGGTAGAGGACGTGCCGCTCGGACTGCGCTGGCAGGAGGAGGGCTATGTCTCTCCGCTCGAGTCCCGGATTGCCACGCTCGAAGACCGGCTGACCGCTCAAGTCCCGGCGGAAACCGAGGCCGCCCTCGTCAGGGTCTTCAACGCGCAGCTCGCCCGACAGCTCGAAGATGCCGTCTCTGATGTCTACTTCCGGCGTCTGGGTAACGGGCTGAAGACCCTGTGGCACTGGACCGGCGGGCCCTTCAGCCTGTGCAGTCTGGCGATCTCCTTCACCTTCGCCTTCGTCTATGTCGTATTCGCGGGGCTGCTTGCTTTGGGGCATGGCCGGCAGGCGATCGGAGAGGTCGCGCCCTTCGTCGCGCCGCTCTGGGCGACCGGGGGCCTTGCCTGGGTCACGGCGCTCGGAACGATCGCTTTCCTGCTCGTGGCGGGGGCGATCTGCGTCCGGCTGTTGCGCGATGTCGGCACACTCGGGGTGTCTTGGCAGACACATGGCCTCCGCCTCGGGCTTGCCGCGCTGCTGGCCGCCGTCGCTTGCACCGTGGTGGCAATGATCACCAGGGAACCCGTGGCGGTCGCGGTCTTCTTTGCCGTGCTCTGCTTCTGGGCCGTCGCCAACCTGCCTCCGCGCACGGCGATGCTGGCCGGGCTTTGCGGCGGGCTTATTTCGGGCACCAGCGCCGGGATCATGGCGACGGGCAGCGATCTGACGACGTGGGAGGCATCGGTGATCGGCGCGACCATCGGAGGTGGAGCTGGCCTCGCATCCAGCCTCATGGCTCGCGCCGCGCCGTCCCGCGCCTCCGGGCAACTCCGCCGGAGCAGGGGCCGGGGTGGCCGTAGGGGCAATCCTCGTCTGCAGCGGTCTGATCATCGCCCAGGAGCTTGCGGGAACAGGGGCCAGGAGCGCGGGGCTGGTGGCTGTGATGTGGCTCGCCCTGCCGTTCGCCAATGCGCTGACGGACTACCTGTCCCTGGGGGCGAGCCATTGGCTGGGACGCAGGCTCCTGTCATCCGGAAAGTCCGTGCGATTGGCGCTGACCCTCGGGCTTCTGGACCTTGTGATGGCGGTGGTGCTGATGCTGGTCACCGTCAAGGTGATCGGCGCCGGGCTTGCCCTGACCGACAGGGCCTTCGCCGGCGACATCGACGGCAGGGGCTTCCTTGCCGCCAGCCTCGCCGATTTGTGGGGAACGGGGCTGTGGCTGGGGCTCATGGTGCTGTCCACGATTGCCTGGACCTATGGTCACTTCGTGGCCGTCGTGGCACCGGCCTTGGCCGGCTGGCTCACGTACCGCGTTCTGGAGGCTCCTGCCGCGGCGCGCCTCGCCAACCCGGACCCGAGGGGCGCGATCGACATGGGAACGGCACTGGCGTTGCCGGGCCGCTTCGTCCTGTTCTGGGCCGCATGGCTCGGGCTTGCCGCCTTGCCACCCGTGCTTCTTTTCATGGGCGAGGGCGTCCTAGAGAACATACTGGTCATTGCTCTCTAGATTCTGGACCGACCACGGCACTGACCGGGGTGAGAGAAGTGCAATTGGCGGCCCGTCTCGCGGCGTAATTTCAGCCTTCATCGGCACCGCCTGAGACCTGATCGAAAGCAACCGCGCGCCGCAGGGACTGGCGAGACGACAATCTTCGCCGGACCTGGCACCATCGCCAATGGGCAAGAGTAGGAATTGCCCGGTCCGAAAGCCGATTCGCCGCCGGTCGATCTGCCCGCGAAGCGTCTTGACCTGCCGCGACAGCTGGCCAACCTGCCCCTTCCGAAAGGCAGCGGGGAACATTGATCCCGGCCCTCGTTCAGGTCGAGGGACCAACCATGACGGCATGGGTGACAAATTCGGACAGGGACTAATGCCGGAGCGGCAATGAAAAGCCTTTGGGAGGTCTCAACGCCCGCAGCATGTCCATCATCCGATCATCGTATTCCGTGGAGCCAGGCTTGGGCTTCAGTGGTCGTAAAGCTATGGCGCCCGCCGCTCGCGACCTCGGTGATGTAGTCCCGAGCATGACGTTGATTGCTTTCCACACGCATAAAGTATCGAAAAATGATACCTTACGTAAGCGTATGGAAGCTTGCTGCCGATCTGCGTGCTCTCCTGACGACCGGTCTGGACGAAACCCGACGCGGGAATCTAGCCGAGGGAACTGACGAGGATGCCATCCGCCGAACTTTTGCAACGGCGCGGGCGGGGTCCTGATGCCGAGACCTTGGCGCAAGTGCAGTTGGGCGGACTCCGCGCTGACGTGTTGCGACGGCTGGTCAACCTGCCTCAACCGAGAGGCGACGGGGAACCAACCTGCGAATGATCAGGGGCGCAATGCTGCGCGCTCAGATGACGTCCCCAGGCGTGGTGTAGCTTGCGGTGGCCATCGGGTTTCTCGGTAGGGTCGGGTTGCGACAACCAACCTGAACCGAGGGATGCCCCGATGACCAAACCCATGATGGACCTCCGCGCGCTGATGGAGAAGAGCGCCGATGCTGACCTGCTGCGCGAGATGATCGGCTTCGCGGCCGAACGCTTAATGGAGCTGGAGGTTGGCGCCAGGACAGGCGCTGACTATGGCGAGAAGAGCAGCGAGCGGCTGGCGCAGCGCAACGGCTACCGTGATCGGGATTGGGAGACCCGGGCGGGAAGCGTCGAGCTGCGCATCCCGCGGCTGCGCACCGGCTCCTACTTCCCGTCCTTCCTGGAGCCGCGGCGCTCGGTCGAGAGGGCCCTCACGGCCGTGATCCGGGAGGCCTATGTTCATGGCGTATCGACGCGCTCGATGGACGACCTCGTGCAGGCGATGGGCGGCACCGGGATCTCGAAGAGCCAGGTCAGCCGTCTCTGCGAAGAGATCGACGAACGTGTCGATGCCTTCCTGACCCGGCCGATCGAGGGCGAATGGCCCTATCTCTGGATCGATGCCACCTACCTCAAGGTGCGCCAGGGCGGGCGGATCGTGTCTGTGGCCGTCACCCTTGCGGTCGGCGTCAACACCGATGGGCGTCGTGAGGTCCTGGGCATGGCCATCGGCGCCTCCGAAGCCGAGCCGTTCTGGACCGAGTTCCTCCGGGACCTCGTGCGGCGGGGTCTCGGCGGGGTGAAGCTGGTCATCAGCGACGCACATGAAGGGATCAAGGCCGCGACGGCCCGCGTCCTGTCCACGAGTTGGCAGCGATGCCGGGTGCATTTCCAGCGCAATGCTCTCGCCCATGCCGGCAAGAACAGCCGCAGGGTGGTCTCGGCCTTCATCGCCACCGCCTTCGCACAGCCGGACCACACGGCAGCCAAGGCCCAGTGGCGCCTGGTGGCCGACCAGATGCGCGGCAAGCTCCCGAAGCTGGCCACACTCATGGATACCGCCGAAGAGGACGTGCTGGCCTACATGACCTTCCCTGCGCAACATCGAACCAAGCTGCACAGCACAAACCCGATCGAGCGCCTGAACGGCGAAATCAAGCGGCGCACCGATGTCGTCGGGATATTCCCGAACGAGGCATCGATCCGCCGCCTCGTCGGCGCAATCCTGATGGAGCAGACCGAGGAATGGACGGTCCAGCGCGCCAGATACATGACACTGGAAACGCTCGCGCCGGTCTGCGATGATCTCAACGTCAGCCTGCCTGCTGCTTAGACCGACTGACCAGTTCGGCCCGCCAGTGAGCGCGAGGCCCTCGGTGAGCTACACCACTTCCCGGGACGTCATCCGCGCTCATCCTCGCGCGCGGCACGACGGCGACGGCGTGGTTCCTCGGTCTCCCCGAGCCCCCCGATGGCCACCGGTGCCTTCCCGGGAAATTCGACCACCAGCTTGAGCGAGCCGCCCATCGCGCGCACATAGCTCGACAAGGTCGAGACTAGCAGATCGCTCTGGCGCTCGTACTTCGCGACAGTCGCCTGCTGAATGCCGAGGGTTTCCGCCAGCTGGACCTGCGTCAGGTCCTTGGCTTTCCGAAGCTCCTGCAGCGTCAGGTACTCGGTGTGGAGCCTGTCCGCCTCGGCCTCGATGCCGGCGCGACGGGCCGGCTCGATCGCTGCCAGCTTGTCTTACAGGGTCCGTGCCATGGTCCTTATCCTTTGCCCTCAGCCAGATGGCGGTCGAACCGCTCATCGGGCCGTGCGATCAGCTGCCTGTAGAAGCGCTTCTCGTTCACGCCTGACTTGTCCCCGCCGACGAGCAGGATCGCCTGCTGGTCAGGATCGAATGCGAAGGCGATGCGCCACACGCCGCGTTGCGACGCAATTCCTTCATGTTCGTATGCTTCGACCCGGTTAGAGTGTCGGCATGCGGTCGGCCGAGCGTCGGCCCCTCGCACTCGAGAAGTAGCGCGCGCGAGGATCGCGTCCTGAACCTGCTGCGGGAGTGCGTCGAACTCGGGCTCGAACTCCTCCGAAAAAGAAACGGCCCAGGGCATATGACCCTCATGTCTTGAAAGCTATATAGCATCATGTCTTGAAAGCTATATAGCATATAGGCATTACCTTGGCAAGAACGACCCGATAATGCGACCTGATGAAGCAAAAGCGAGTGCGCGAAAAGGGTTCTGCCGTTCACCGCAACCCGCACGCCGGAGCTGACGCCGCATCGCCCTTGCAGGCTTGACCCTCAGTGGTTCATCTGAAGTCCATCCATGGGCGTTCTTATCGCATAAGGTAAATCAGCCATCGGATGCCAGCCCTGCCGCTCGATCTTACCGAAAAAGATAAGTTTCTTGCGTTCCGCTCACACTGCCTCTAGAAATTACCGTAAACGGTAAGTCATCTCAGGAGGCGCAGGCCATGACACCCGAACCTGACGCGCAGCTTCTGACCGAGGTCGGGCAGCGGATCCGTGCGCGGCGCGTGACGGAAGGGCTCACCCTTGACCAGCTCGCCCGCCTCTGCGGGATCAGTGGTCCGGCGCTGTCGCTGATCGAGACCGGAAAGCGGGATGTCCGGCTGACGACCCTTGCCCGGATCGCGGCAGCCTTGCGCCTGCCCCTGGAGGTTCTGCTGGCGGAAGGGAAAGGGGGCCGGGAAGAGGGAAGCCCGGACGTCGGTGAGGGCTACGACCTGAAGGGCTTCCTGTGATACGGCAGGTCCCGATCTGGTTCGATGCTCTCCATGTTGCGGACATAGAGGTCGCCGCCGATGGGGCGCTGTCGCTGCGCTACACCGCGCGCTGGCGTCTGGCCGACGGGGCCTTTCCGCTTTCGGTCACGATGCCCCTGCGCGCCGCGCCCTATCCCTCCGAGGTCATCGCACCCTGGCTCGCGAACCTACTGCCGGAAGAGGAGCGGCTCCGCATCCTGACCCGCTCCCTGGGGCTTGACCAGTCGGATGTGCTGGCCCTGCTGGAACAGATCGGCGGGGATACGGCGGGGGCCTTGTCCTTCGGCGTGCCCACGGATCGCGCTCGCTGGGCCTGGCGGCCGCTGACCGACCTTTACGGCCTGGACGACCCGGCCGAGGCGTTGGAGCGCCATTTCGAGGACCTCGGTCGACGCCCCTTTCTGGCGGGAGAAGAGGGGGTTCGGCAATCGCTGGCAGGCGGACGGAGAGAAATCCCGCCCTCGCGGTGCTGGACCCGGAGGGCCATCCGGTCTTGCGGCTGCCTGAACCGGGCGATGTCCTGGCCGTGCCCCTGCACGGCGCCCCCTCGACCCTGATCGTGAAGCCCGACAATCCGAACCTGCCCGGCCTGACCGAGAACGAGGTGTGGTGCGCTCAGGCTGGCCGCAGCGATCGGCATCCCGGCGGTCGAGGCGACGATCCTGCGGGCCACCGGCCGCTCTGCCATCGCCGTGCTGCGCTTCGACCGGAGGCTAGGGCGACAGGGCCAGGTGCAGCGCCTTCATCAGGAGGATTTCGCGCAGGCGAACGGGCTGCCGCCGGGCCGGAAGTACGAGCGCGGCACGCGGCCCGGGCTCGACTCTCGCCAGCCTCTTGCGCACGGGGCGGCATGTCGGTGCGCGAGATGCCCTGGCTCTGCTCGACCAGGTGATCTTCAACATCCTCGTCGCCCATGCCGACGCCCATGCCAAGAACTACTCCCTGATCCTGCCGATCGCCGGTCCGCCCCGTCTCGCCCCGCTCTACGATGTCTCCTCCGTGCTGGCATGGCCCCATGTCGTGCAGGCCTATGCTCAGAACATCGCCGGCAAGAAACGCACATCCGAGGGGATCGCGGCCAGGCATTGGGCGGCCATCGCCGAAGACGTCGGATTTCGCCCCAGGGACGTGCTCACCCGGGTCCAAGAGCTGATCGACGGGATAGTCGCGAACCGCGCCCGTGTGACGGAGGCGGTCGCGCGTCTGCCCGGCGCAACCGCAGGCTACACCGCACAGACGGCGGAGCTAGTGGAAGGCAATGCGCTGCGGATGGGCGGGCGTCTTTAGGGGAGCCTCGGCTTACCGGATGGACGAGAAGGCCGCCTTGCGGAATGCGACAGCGAGAACCGTCGTCGGAAGGCAAGGGGTTGGGTTCCGCGGAGTGGCGGGTGTCTTTTTGGAAGTTAATTAAAATATTAACAGTGTCTTAGATCTCAGAACGAATGTGTTGCGTTAAGATTGGGGCGCGGGTCCATGGTCTGGACGCATCCCATCCGTCACGGCCGAACGCTCTTCTCCGAGAGGTTCTGCGGGCGCGGTTTTTTTTGGCTTTTCTCCCGTCGGGCAGCTGGAAGCCGTCAATCAATCCCTGAACTCACGATCCAGTCTCCGTGCCGAAATTCGGTCATGACCGTCGAAAACCCTTCATGAAAAGGCACAATGTCGAAACCCCTTCGGCCAGGGCACCTGGCTGGCCACCGAGCTCGATGAGGACGGAGATATCCTCTTCGGACTCGCCGATCTGGGCTACCCGGAGCTCGGCTCCTGGTCGCTGAGCGAGATGGCGGCGATCCGGCTGCCCTTTGGCATGGGAATCGAACGGGATCTGCATTTCGAGGGGCGGTTCCCGATCTCGGTCTGGGCCGAGGCGGTGCGGGCCGAGGGGAGCATCAGCGCGGCAGAACGGGAGCTGGATGCGCGAGCGCAGAGGGAAGGGGGCGCAAGTTTCGGAAGGAGGGGTTAGGCGGGTGCCCTTGATGCCCGTAGCAGCCATGCAGGAGACCACCGCGCCGCCCTCTCCGATAGGGACGGTGCGGTCCGATTGGTCGCGGCAGAGACCTCGCTTGACGCGGTGGGCGGGAAGCGCCACTCGGTGTACATACCCGAATGACCGTAACGGGTCTCAGTAGGTCTCGATGACCTCGGCATAGACGCCGCGCAGTTGCAGCGTGACGGTCACGGTCGAGCTGTCGCGGTTGCGCCAGAACCAGCCGTGTTCGCCGGCGAAGGGGGCCTCGATGCTGCCCTCGCCTGCGGTTTCGCCACGGCCGCGGGCGTAGTCGATGGATTGGCCGTCACCATGGGCGTGCAGATCGAAATTGATCCGCCCGCCCGTCGCGATCCACGCGTATTGGGCCACATCGCCCGCTTCCATCACCAGCTTGATCTCGGCGGTGGCGCCGGGGTCGAGCGTGAAGGTGACCGTGTCGGCCCAGGCTTCCTGAGCGTAAGCTGCACTGACGAACAGGCCGAAGACGCTGTCGATCAGGCTGGACGACTGGTCGCCATGGATCAGCGCGTCCTGCGCCGCCTCTTCAGCCAGTTCACGCTTGATCTCGCCCATCTCGGTCAGGCCAAGGACACGGCCCACGCCAGTCGGGTCGATGGCATGTTCGGCAGGCAGATAGACGGTGACCAGGATCACCACCGCGCCGATGGCGGCCATGATCGTGGAGCGGAAGAGCTGCGCCTTTCTGGGCAGATCCTCGGGGCGGGGTTGGGGTGCGTTGTACATCTGTCTCTCCAATCTGTCAGGCCGAGGCGATGTAACCGGCGATCTGCTGACCGGTCAGGATCACGCCAAGGGCGATCATGATGATGTTGGCGACCGTGGCCTGCCGCATGAAATTCGGGCTGCGTCGCCAGTAGCCCATGACGATCAGGATGACTGCCAGCGCCAGAAGCTGGCCGATCTCGACACCCACGTTGAAGGCGATGAGGTTGGCGAGCAAGCCATCCTCGGCGATCTGGTATTCGAGGATCTTGCTCGCCAAGCCCGTGCCGTGGAACAGGCCGAAGATCAGCGTCGCGGCCTTGGTGTCGGGCTGGACCCCGAACCATTTCTGATAGGCCCCCAGGTTGTCGAGCGCCTTGTAGACCACCGACAGGCCGATGATCGCGTCGATGATGTAGGCGTTGATGCCCCAGCCATACCAGACGCCCAAGAGCATCGTCACCGAATGGCCGACGGCGAAGATGCTGACATAGATGGCCACGTCCTTCATCTGGTAGAGGAAGAACACGACGCCCAGCAGGAACAGGATGTGGTCGTAGCCGGTCACCATGTGTTTGGCGCCGAGATAGATGAAGGGGATGATATGCACCCCCCAGATTTCCTGGATATAGCCCGCATCACCCGGGGTGACGTTATGGGCCAGCGCCTGCGCCACGCTGGATGCGTAGAGCGCAAGCACCGTGAGGATGAGGGCTGTGGCGCGGCTGGTGGCCAGCGCTTGCAAGCCCGATGACGTCGAAGGCATGAAAAACTCCGGTGTTGGGTGTGTCTGACGAGATGCGCCGCGCATGTCGCGCGGTAGCCCGTCAAGCACGCGGAGGTCGTTCGATCCGGAAAATGCGGTGCGGTCCGGCCTGCGCCTCTCGCAGGCGCCAGGCATCCTGCGCTGCGGGCCAAGCACCGCCACTGGTGGGCGCGACGGCCAGCGCCGGGCTATGGTCGTGATCGACGGCGTCATGGCTATGCCCGTGCAAGGCCCAGAGCAGGTCTTCCTGAAACCCGTGGCTGTGGCCGTGATCGGCAATCATCTGGGCGTGCTCATTCAGCGTCTCGGCGATGCGCGGGACATGGGACAGGCCGGGCAGGATCGACCAACCGAACAGCGACAGGCACAGAAGTGCCGCCATGATCCGCCCCGCGAGTGTCTGCCCTGTCCGCGTCACGAAAGCCTGCCCGAAACTCTTGCGGCACGCGTGCAGTGCCGTCTTGTTCTATCCTCCCCAGGGGGATAGCTTGTATCTATGTCAAATCCGCACCTGCATGCAACCCACCCCTCCCTGATCGCCCGGCTGAAACGCGCCGACGGACATCTGCGGGCTGTGATCGAGATGATTGAGGCAGGCAAGCCCTGCCTTGAAATCGCACAGCAACTCCACGCCGTGGAAAAGGCCGTGGTGAACGCCAAGCGCGCGCTGATCCATGACCACATGGATCATTGCCTCGACACCGAGCATTCGGAGCAGGACCGCGCGGACCTCAAGACCATCGCCCGGTATCTCTAGCGCCATGCTTGGAACCCTGCGCAACCCCACGTTCCGTCATCTCTTCGCGGCCCAGCTGGTCGCGCTGCTAGGCACGGGGTTGGCGACGGTGGCGCTCGGGCTCTTGGCCTGGCAACTGGCGGGCGACAATGCGGGCGCGGTGCTGGGCACGGCGCTAGCGATCAAGATGGTGGCCTATGTGACGCTGGCGCCGGTGGCGGCGGCGATTGCCGAACGCTTGCCGCGCCGGGCCTTTCTGGTGGCGCTGGACCTGATCCGCGCAGGCGTGATCGCCTTTCTGCCTTTCGTCGATCAGGTCTGGCAGGTCTATGTGCTGATCTTCGCGCTGCAAGCCGCCTCGGCGGGGTTCACGCCGGCGTTTCAGGCGGTGATCCCCGATGTGCTGAAGGACCAGGGCGACTATACCAACGCCCTCTCGCTTTTGCGGCTGACTGAGGATCTCGAGCAATTGGCCTCCCCCATCCTTGCCGCGCTTCTGCTGACCATCGTCAGCTTTCCGGTGCTGTTCGCGGGCACGGTCGTGGGCTTCGTCGCCTCGGCGGTGCTGATCGTGACCGCCCGCCTGCCGGATCGGGCGCGGGCCGAAGGCACTCCGTTCTGGGCCGATGTCACCAAGGGCATCCGCATCTACACGCGCACCCCCCGTCTGCGCGGGCTGATGGTAATGGAGGCCGCCGTCGCCGCAGCAGGTGCGATGGTCTATGTGAACACGGTCGTTCTGGTGAAAGCCCGGCTGGGTCTGGGCGAAGAAGCCGTGGCGCTGGCCTTTGCGGGCTTTGGCGCAGGCTCGATGCTGGCCGCGTTTCTCTTGCCGCGCATCCTTGACCGGCTCAAGGATCGCCCGGTGATGATCGGCGGCGCGGCGGTGATGGTGGCGGGTGTGGCGCTCGTGCCGCTGATGGGCAGCCTTGCCGCGTTGATCGCGCTATGGGCCGTCATCGGTTTTGGCTTCTCACTGACGCAGACACCCATCGGGCGCATCATCAACCGCTCGGCGCGCGAGGCCGACCGGGGCGCGGTCTTTGCCGCACAATTCGCGCTCAGCCACGCCTGCTGGCTGGTCACCTATCCGCTGGCCGGCTGGATCGGCGCGGGCGCGGGGCTGTCGGTCGCGGCGCTGGTCCTTGCCGCCATCGGTGCTGCGGGTGTGGTGGCGGTGCTGCGCCTTTGGCCCGCCCATGACCCAGATGCGTTCGAACACAGCCACGACAACCTGCCGCTCGATCACCCGCATCTCAAGGGTCACAGACGCCATACGCACACCTTCATGGTCGACAAGGACCATCCAAGGTGGGTGGAAAACCTTTGACGGCAGGCGGCTTGCGAATGGCACGCGCGATCATCTCCGCCCCTTAGTGGTCCAGCGACCCCCGGATCACGCCCGAGGAAGCGGTCATCCGCACTGCGGTCGCCGACATCTTCGACGCCCTGATCTCCACCATGGCCGATACCAGCCTCGAATTCGACCTAGACGAGATCCTCTGGTCGACCGTCAACACCTTCCACCGCGCGGTCCTGCGGATCGAGGGCAAGCTTGACGACAACGAGCAGGCCCAGAAGCGGCTGCAGTGCGAACAGGACGGCTCCGAGGTCAAATCCGTCCAGCTCGAGACGCTGATCGCCATCGGGCAAGGCCTGCTCGATCGCCGCGACAGCCTCGAGCTCTTCTGCGAAACTGCCGCCGACATCTATCTGCGCACGCTCGGCACCCCCTGGTCACCGCGCACCGGCTCCCGCGTCAATCATCGCCAGATGACGGCGGCGATGATCGACAGCCGCGACTTCCTGGCCGCCAAACGCCGGGCCGATGCCGAGGTGCTGTTGCCCGCAGGGCCCAAGATCGCCTTCTCGGGCGGCGAGACCACCGATCACCGCCTGATCTGGGACAAGCTCGATCAGGTTCATGCCAAGCACCCGGACATGGTCCTCCTGCATGGCGGATCGCCGAAAGGCGCCGAACGGATCGCCGCCACCTGGGCCAGCAACCGCAAGGTCCCGCAGGTTGCCTTCAAGCCCGACTGGACGAAGCACGCGAAGGCCGCGCCCTTCAAGCGCAACGACCAGATGCTCGCGACGCTGCCGATCGGCGTCATCGTCTTTCCGGGCACCGGCATCCAGGACAATCTGGCCGACAAGGCCCGAAAGATGGGCATCCCGGTCATCCGCCTCGGGACCGGCAGCGCGTAAGCGCTGCCAACGCCTTTTCGTCCGACACTGCGGTTCGATTGACCCGCATCGGTGGGGTGCTCTCTCCGATGCTCGGGCCTGCCGGACTGAAACCCCAGTATTCGGCATCTCGGCACAGGTTGAGGTGATGAGTCCGGATGCCACCGCTTTCACTGCGGCGGCCGCCGCCGATGCAGGTTACCTGAGGCTCGCTGCCGACATAAATCAATGCTATCTTTCTGCTCGCGCCGTGGTGGTGGTGGAGGCGCGACCGTCCAACCTCTTGTGCGGAGCCCCCACCATGATCTTTCTTGGAATCCTCGTCTCTCTGGCGGCCATCGGCACGATGTGCTGGCTGCTGTTCAATCTCGCCGTCTTCGCGCTGCCGTTCTTTGCAGGCGTCACCCTTGGCACCTGGGCCTATGGGACCGGTGCCGGGTGGCTGGGCGCGACCGTCATCGGCCTCGCAGGCGCCGGGCTTGTTCTGGCGCTTGGTCAGGGCCTTTTGATGGTCGTCCGTCCGCTTTGGGCGCGGTTCCTGATTGCGCTGGCCTTCGTCGCACCTGCTGGCGTGGCAGGGTTCCACGCCACGCTGGGGATCACCCGGCTGATGATGCCGTCGGAAGCCTGGCAGGTCGTCTTTGCCATCATCGGCGCGGTCGCGGTGGGCATCACGGCCTTTCTGCGGGTCGCAGGCATGGCCGCCCCCAGCGATGCGGGCGGGAGCCTCGTCCGCGGCTGAAGGCCGGGCAGGCAGGTGGGGCGACCAGGGCAAGGAGGCCCTGCCTGCCTGTCTTGTCGGACTGCGGGGTTGGATCGGTTGCGTTGCTTCAGATCGTCGCAAGGCCCTGTTCTTGTCCTGTCCAGAGCGCGGGACGGGCAAGGCCGCATCGGCGGGCTGTCATCGATCCCGTCAGGGGGGCGCCGCCGGTGACATGGTTCGGGTTGGACAATGCGCATGGCCTGGAAGGGGGAGGCGGATCGCCTGTGTGGTCCCGTCCTGCCTGCCTTGGCGGGGCCTGTCGCCACTGTCTCCGTCTGCTCCCCGTGTCCAGACCGCTCCATACGGCCTCTTCAATGGCCTGATCTGGCCGAAGACCGGCTTCGCCTCGACCGCTTCGGCGCAACAGCGTCGTCACAACTTTCTTCCCCTGTCGGCCTGCAGGCCGCCATTCCGCGCGGGAGCAAGAAAGTTCCTCCTGTGCTGTCAGGCCCCCGCCGGGCGGGGGTGCGCCAGCGGTCGTCTCCGTCCTGTCGATCGCCATCGAGGCCGCAATGGTGCGGGCTCGGAAACGGAAAACGGAGACTTACCATGGCGACCATCGGCACCTTCAAGAAGACCGGCACGAACGAATTCACCGGCGACATCGTCACCCTCAGCGTCCAGGCCAGCCTCCGATCCTTCGCTCGCCATCGTTGCAGAACGGCACGATGCGCGTCATGGGCATCGTCAGGCGCGCATTCTCGTCGAAGCAGCGGAAGAGGCGGCCGAGTTCAGCTGTCGTCGGGCGTCGGTCACGCTCGATACCCTTGCCGATGAGACCAAGCCGCTTCAGCGCAACGCGGGCCAGATCGACGCCTTCAACGCGAATTTCTAGCCCGTGGACAGTAGCGGCATGGATCAGGATCATCTTGATGACGCCGATGTCGATGCCGAGCGTCACGGGTCCGGCGCCCTGGTCTGCACGCTTGCGGCCATACTCGATCAGCTTGTGACGATCGAGGTGCCCGATCTTCTCTTTCCCGAGGTCGCGCTTGAGGGTTGCGAGTGTCGCCGCCTTGGCTCGCGTCGGGTGGTTTCCCTACGGCGCACATATCGGCTATATGAAGGTCAACCAGGTCACCGAAAGTGTGCAGGCGGGCCACGGACGATCGGTTGGGCGGAAGCCCCTGATCGACCAGGGTCTCGGCTTGGCGCGCCCATTTCTGGGCGTCGTCACGGCGTGAGGGGCGTCTCGCTCGCCTAGCGGTCCTTCCGTCTGACTTGGACCCGGTAAGCACCGGAGGGAAGCTTGGTGATCGAGGCCATTTTCGTGTGCGCTATGTGTGCAGTGAGTCGTCGAAACAGGGGATATCTGGGGCTATCGGGGCGTAGTCTGGCGTGTACACCACTCGTGCCAATGGATTGAAGATACAAGAAAAATGACAGAAAATCAATCACATAGACTATCGGTTGCGCCCATGATGGACTGGACGGATCGACATTGCCGCTACTTCCATCGGCGCCTGTCATCCCGGGCGTTGCTTTATACCGAAATGGTCACCGCCCAGGCGGTCGTTCATGGCGATCAGGACCGGCTGCTGGCCTTCGATCCGGCTGAGCATCCGGTCGCCCTGCAGCTGGGCGGCTCCGACCCCGAGGCTCTCGCCCAAGCCACGAGGATCGCTGCCCCTTACGGCTATGACGAGATCAACCTCAACCTCGGCTGCCCGTCCGACCGGGTGCAATCGGGCTGTTTCGGAGCCGTCTTGATGGAACGCCCGGCACTCGTGGCCGAATGTGTCGCGGCCATGATCGCGGCAAGCCCGGTCGAGGTGACGGTGAAATGCCGGATCGGCGTCGATGACCAGATCCCCGAGGAGGTGTTGCCTGCCTTTCTCGAAACCGTCTCGGCGGCGGGCGTCACGCGCTTTTCGATCCATGCGCGCAAGGCCTGGCTTCAGGGGCTCAGCCCCAAGGAAAACCGCGATATTCCGCCGCTGGACTATCCGCTTGTGCATGCGATGAAGCGCGCCTTTCCGCATCTGCACCTGTCGATCAACGGTGGCATCACCACGCTGGAGGAGGCGCAGGCGCATCTGGCCGCTGGCATGGACGGCGTGATGATCGGGCGCGCGGCCTATCACACACCCGCCCAGATCTTGCTGACCGCCGACCGCGACATCTACGGCGATACGACCCCGCCCAAGACCGCCCATCAGGTCGCACGCGAGATGCTGCCCTATATCGAGGCGCATCTGGCCGCAGGCGGGCGGCTGCATCAAGTCACGCGGCACATGCTGGGGCTGTTTGCTGGGCAGCCCGGTGCGCGCGGATGGAAGCGCTATCTGAGCGAGAATGCCCATCGTGACGGCGCAGGCGTAGGGGTGGTGGAACGCGCGCTGGTCGAGATGACGCAGCGCGCGGCCTAGCGGCGCGAGATCACCGGGCCCGCCGCCCCGATCTCGATGGCGTCGCGCGGGCGCAGCTTGCGATAGACTAGAAACATGACCGTGACGCCGGTCATCTTGACCAGCAAAACCCTTCGAACAGCAGGTCGAAAGGCGCGGGGATCAGGGCGAAGGGGCCGGGCGGGGTGCGGACGTCATCCGCATCGGCAAGCTGCAGCTCAAGCAGCATGAAGATCACCCAGATCACCATCCAGATCAGAAAAATCGCAGGCCGCGGCCCGATGGCACGGTCGCCTTGCCGCGCAATCCACAGGCGCAGGACCAGCCAGACCGGGCCCAGAAACAGCACCGATGTGAAGAGGCCCGGCAACACCGCGACAAAAGCGTTGGTGTCGAACCAGGCCCGCAGCGCCGTGCCGAAGGGACGGTCTTGGTCAAATGCGGCCATATGGGCGGGCAAGGCCACCAAGGTCACGGCCAGACCACCGGCCAGCCATGCATAGAACCACGCGAACAGCCGCAGCCCGCGCAGCCCTGTGACTGGCACCATGCGTCTGCGGCCAGTCTTGTGCTTCAACAAATCAGCCCTCGAGCCCGCGCTTGAGGCGCGCGGCCCGCCCGCCCCGGCGTTGGCTCAGGGCAGCGCGACGCTCGGGCAGGGTGGTCATCACGGCGCGCCGGGCCTCGGGCGTCATGCGCGACCATTGCGTGATCTCGTCGATGGAGCGCAGGCAGCCGGTGCAGATCCGCGCCTCGGGGTGGACGACGCAGATCTTGATGCAGGGGCTTTCGATCTCGTCGCGTGTCCACACGTCATCTGTCATGGAATCCAGCCCGCAAATGCCTGAGCCGGTCGAGGGCCCCTTGCAAGATATAGCCTGCCGCGACCGCGTCGATCACCTCTGCGCGACGTTTTCGCGACGTATCCGCCTCCAGCAGTGCCCTTTCTGCCGCAACCGTGCTCAGCCGTTCGTCCCAGAAGGCGATCGGCACCCCGTCGAAGGCGGGCAGCCGCGCAAGGTTGCGGGCAAAGGCCCGGGTCGATTGTGCGCGCGGCCCTTCGGACCCGTCCATGTTGGCGGGCAGGCCCAGAACGATGCCGCCCAGCTCGCGCCCGGCAAGAATGACCGCCAGCCGCGCGGCATCCTCGGTGAATTTCACGCGCTTGACCGTCTCAAGCGCGCTGGCAGCCGACAAAAGCCGGTCCGACACCGCGACGCCGATGGTCTTGGTGCCAAGGTCGAGTCCCATCAAGCCGCGCCCGGGGGGCAGGGCGGCAGCGAATTCGGCGATGTCCTCGCAGATCACTCCGCCGGTCCGCTCAGCGGGGCGGCGGCGGCGTCGAGCAGGCGCAGCGCGTCGGGATTTTCGGCAAAGACGCCGCGCCCCTCGTCATAGATCGCCTGCGCCTGTTCGGTGCGGCCCAGCACGATCTGCGCGCCGATCAGGCGGGCCCATTCGTCGGGCGTGCCGCCCTCGGTCGCCAGACGGCTGCTCAGGCTTGCCACCATGCTTTCGACCATGGCCTGCCGGTCCTCGGGTGACATGTCTTCGGCTGCGGCCAGATCGGCGGCGCTGGGGCCGCGCGGTGCGGCGGGTTGCGGCAGTTCCGCCATGGAGCCCGTCACGCCCGCCAGAAAGGCGATTTCCTCGATCTGGAGCAAGATCGGCTCGACCCAGGGCGCGTCGATGGTGCTGTCGCCCAGCAAGTTGCGCCAGATTGGAAAGGCCAGATCGGGGCGACCCTGCTGGGCATACATCAGCCCTGCGTAGTAGCGCCCGGTGCCGTTGCGCGGATCAAGGTTGAGACCGCGCACCAGCGCCGTCTCGGCCTCGGGCGAGACATAGCCGCTGGCGGCGAGGATCATCATTTCGGCGAGGTCGATGTGGTGAAAGGCCCCCGCCTCGTCACCCAGAACATCGATCAGCCGCTGTTGCGCAATACGGGCGGCGCGGAAATTGCCCAGCGCGGCCTCGTTCGTGGCCAACAGGCTCAGGCCCTGCGCGTCGTCGGGGCGCTGTTCCATGATGGTGCGCAACTGCGCCACCAGTTCCTCGCGGCGCGGGTCGGGGGGCAGGCCTTCGCGGAAGGGCACCTGTTCTTCGGCTTGGTCTTGCGGCGGGCGCGTGGCGCGGGCCTGTTCGACCAGGTTGATCCGCGTCGCAATGGGCAGGTCGGGATAGCCCGGTGCCCCGATCTGCAGGTAGACTGCGAAGGCCCCCGCAACCGTCGCCAACAGCCCCGCGCCAAGGATCACCCTGTCGGTGCCGCTGGCGCGCGCCTCGCCGGCCTTGGCCTCTTGCAGGGCGCGGTCTGCATCGAGCAGGCGGCGCGACACCTCGGTGCGGGCGCGGGCTGCATCCTCCTCGGTCAAGATGCCGCGGGCGACGTCTTTTTCGACTTCGCGCAACTGGTCGCGGTAGACCTGCAGGTCATAGGCCGCCGAGGGAACCGAGACCCTGCGCGGGCGCATGACAGCCAGCATCAGCACCAGCACCACCAACACCGAAAATGCCCCGGTTGCGATCCAGAAACCCATTGCCTTGCGCGCCCTTGCCTGTTGTCGGTCGCACCCACATAAGCGCTTGGGCGCGTCGGGAAAACCCGGGGCTTTGCCGCAGGCCCGAGACATTCTGCCCCTGCGTCGCAATTTGCACGGATGTGGTCGCGCGCAGTATGATGGAGCCACGCATCCTGCCCCACATCGGGCAGGCAGTCATGAGGGGTCGCCGATGCGCCGTTATTCCGCCTTCGCCATCGCCCGCGAGGCGTTCCGCCACCACGAAGGGTGGGACAGGGCGTGGCGCAGCCCTGCGCCCAAACCCCGCTATGACGTGGTGATCGTCGGGGCAGGGGGGCATGGTCTGGCGACCGCCTATTACCTCGGGAAAAACCACGGCATCCGCAACGTGGCCGTGATCGAAAAGGGCTGGCTTGGCGGTGGCAACACCGGGCGCAACACGACGATCATCCGCTCGAATTACCTGCAGGACCCGTCGGCCGCGATCTACGAGAAATCCCGTTCGCTCTATGAAACGCTGAGCCAGGACCTCAACTACAACGTCATGTTCTCGCCCCGCGGTGTCATGATGCTGGCCCAGACCGAACACGAGATCCGGGGCTACCAGCGCACGGCCCATGCCAATGCGCTGCAAGGCGTGGCGACCGAGTTCATCAGCCGCCGCCGCGTGAAAGAGCTGTGCCCGATCATCAACATCGACGGGCCGCGCTACCCCGTCCTAGGCGCGCTCTGGCAACCGCGCGGCGGCACCGCGCGCCATGATGCCGTCGCCTGGGGCTATGCGCGGGCCTGTTCCGACATGGGGATGGACATCATCCAGCAGACCGAGGTGACGGGCGTCACCCGCGAGGGTGGGCGCGTGACGGGCGTGGAGACGACCAAGGGCCCCATCGCCTGCGGCAAGCTTGGCATCGTGGTGGCGGGCCATTCCGGCGTCATGGCCGAACGCGCTGGCTTCCGCCTGCCGATCGAGAGCGTCGCGTTGCAGGCTCTGGTCTCGGAGCCCATCAAGCCGGTGATGGACGTGGTCGTCATGGCCAACACGGTGCATGGCTACATGAGCCAGTCCGACAAGGGCGAGATGGTCATCGGCGGCGGCGCGGACGGCTACAACAACTACACCCAGCGCGGGTCTTTCCACCATGTCGAGGAAACCGTGCGCGCCCTGATCGAGACTTTCCCGATCATCTCGCGGCTCAAGATGCTGCGCTGGTGGGGCGGCATCGTCGACATGACCGGCGACCGCTCGCCCATCATCTCGAAAACGCCGGTCGAGGGGGTTTTCGTCAATTGCGGCTGGGGCACCGGTGGGTTCAAAGCGATCCCCGGCTCGGGCTGGGCGATGGCGGAACTGATGGCCAAGGGCCATTCGCCCTTGGCCGAGGCCTTTTCGCTCGACCGCTTCCGCGAGGGCCGCTTCATTGATGAGTCCGTGGCGGCAGGGGTGGCGCATTGATGCCTGCCATCCCCAGACGCCTCGCCCATATCTGGGTCGGTGAACGGCCCGCGCCGCAGCATTGGATGCAGAGCTGGCGCGACCATCACCCCGACTGGACCTATACGCTCTATGACAACGCCTATCTGACCGGTCGACGCTGGCGCAACCAGCGGCTCATCGCGGAATATTTCCGGCGCGGGCGGCTCGAAGGCGTGGCCGACCTGATGCGCTACGAGATCCTGTTCGAGCAGGGCGGCTTCATCCCCGGCGCCGATTTCGAGGCTTTGCGCCCCTGCGACCCGATCTTTGCCGAGCCCGTGACTTATTCCTGCTACGAGACCTACCCCAAGGGCCGCTGCAAAGTGACGCCCTGGCTCGCCTCCGCGCCCGGCACGCTGACGCTTGCCATGACTATCGACGAGATCCACGCGGCCCATGCCGCCGATCCCGCCACGGCCGAGCAACCGTGGATTTCCGTGGGCAACCTGTTCCTGCGCGGCTTCATGGAACGCAATCGCTATACACTGACCGATTGCCGCATCTTGCCCGCCTACACCTTCATCCCCCGCCACAAGGACGGACCGCGTTATGACGGGCCGGGGATCATCTACGCCGAACACCATTGGGGCACCACCAAGGGCCGCTACGCGCCCGAGGATGCCACCACCGCCACCATGACCCGCGCCGAGGTTCAGCAAGCGCTTGATGCCGCGACCCCTCTGGCGCTGGCCGACGACCCCGAGAAGGAAGCGACCCCATGCTGACATTCCGTTGCCCCTGTTGCGGCATAGATGCCTGCGAGACAGAGCTTGCTCCGGGGGGCGAGGCGCATCTGAAACGCTTTGGCCCCGGATCGTCGGACAATGATTTCGAGGGGTATCTCTTCCTGCGCGCCAATACCCGCGGCGTGCATTTCGAACGCTGGCGGCATGCGATGGGTTGCGGCAAGTGGTTTCTCGCCGCCCGCTGCACTGCCACGCTCGAGGTCTTCGGGACCTACCCGGCGCAGGTGCCCGCGCCGCCGCCCGACATCATCGCCGCGATCCGCGCCAAGCGCCCAGACTGGAGCCTGACATGAGCGCTCGATTGCCCAAGGGCGGCCGCCTGATCGACCGTAGCCGGACCGTCGGTTTCACCTTCAACGGCAAGCAGTTGCAAGGGCATCCGGGCGACACGCTTGCCTCGGCCCTGATGGGCGCGGGCAAGACGATCCTTGGCCGGTCCTTCAAGTATCACCGCCCGCGCGGTCTGGTGGCCAGCGGGGCGGAGGAGCCCAACGCACTGGTCAATCTGGGCATGGGCAAGACGCACGAGCCGAACCAGCGCGCCACCACGACCGAGCTGTTCGACGGGCTGACAGCCACCAGCCAGAACCATTGGCCCAGCCTCGAGTGGGACATCGGCGAGGTGAATGCGCTGATCCCCCGCTTTCTGCCCGCGGGCTTCTATTACAAGACCTTCATCCACCCGCGTCCGTTCTGGAAACATGTATTCGAGCCCTTCATCCGGCAATCCGCGGGCCTTGGCAAAGCGCCCGATCCCAAGCAGACCGACCCCGACCGGTACGAGCAGTTCTATGCCCACACTGAGGTTGTGATCGCGGGCGGCGGCATCGCGGGCCTTAAGGCCGCGCTTGAGGCTGGGCGCGCGGGCGCCAAGGTGATCGTTTGCGAACAGACCGCGCATTGGGGCGGGCGCGCGCCGGTCGATGGCGTGGAGATCGACGGAAAACCCGCTGACGAATGGATCAATCACACCGTTCAACTGCTTGAAGGTATGACAAATGTCCACCTTCGCCTGCGCACCATGGTGGCGGGGGTCTATGATCATGGATACGTCATCGCCTACGAGCGTGGTGTCCGATCACGCGCCCGCAAGCGACGTGCCACGCCACCGCCTCTGGCGCATCCGCACCTCCCGCGTGATCGCAGCGACCGGCGCGCTGGAACGGCCGCTGAGCTTTCCCGGCAATGACAAGCCGGGCGTTATGCTTGCCTCGGCGATGCGGGATTACGTGGTGAACTGGGGCGTGGCCCCCGGTGCGCGCAGCGTGGTGGTCACGAACAACGATGACGCCTACCGCACCGCGCTGGCGCTGCTTGATGCAGGGCTGTCTGTGCCTTGCATCGTAGATGCGCGCCCGAACGCCGATGGTGCGCTGCCGCAACAGGCCCGGGCGAACGGCATCCGCGTGCTTACCGGCATGGGCATATGCAATGTCAAGGGCTTGCGCGGTGTCGTGGCGGTGCAACTCTGCCATCAGGACGGCACGGGCGAGGTCGTGGAGGATGTGGTCTGCGACGCCGTCGCCATGTCGGGCGGCTGGTCGCCGGTTGTCCACCTCTGGTCCCATTGCGGCGGCAAGCTGACATGGGACGCCGAGGGTGCGTTTTTCCGGCCCGATCACCACCGCCCGCCAACGGATCAGAGGGGGGAGGGTTTCGTAGTCTGCGCCGGTGCTGCGGATGGGGCTATGTTGGCAGGGCAAACCTTGGAGAATGCATCAACAATGGTGCGCAAGATTCTGGCAGGATTGGGGAAAGAGGTCTCGGGACCTGTTGCCGTAGCCACAGCCGCGGATGAGGCCCGGATGCAGCCCGTCTGGATGATGCCCGCCAGCGCAGGGCCAAGGAAACGCGCCAAGATGTGGCTCGATTTCCAGAACGATGTGAAGGTCTCGGACGTACAACTGGCCGCCCGCGAGGGCTACGAGAGCGTTGAACATACCAAGCGCTACACCACGCTCGGGATGGCGACAGATCAGGGCAAGCTCAGCAATATCAACGGTCTCGCCATTTTGGCTCAGGCGCTGGATGAGGATATTCCGCGCGTCGGCACCACGACTTTCCGTCCGCCCTATACCCCCATCTCGATGGGCGCCATCGCAGGCGAGGCGCGCGGCGCGATCTTTCAGCCCCTTCGCCGCACGCCGATCCAGGATTGGCATGAGGCCAACGGCGCCCATTTCGAGCCCGTAGGACATTGGCGGCGGCCCTATTGCTTCCCGCGCAAAGGCGAAAACCACCGCGTTGCCGTCAACCGCGAGATCACGGCCACGCGCAGCGGCGTGGGGCTGCTTGACGCCTCGACCTTGGGCAAGATCGTGGTGAAGGGTCCGGATGCCGGCCGCTTCCTCGACATGCTCTACACCGGCATGATGAGCACACTGAAACCGGGCAGATGCCGTTACGGCCTGATGTGCAACGAGAACGGCTTTTTGATGGATGACGGCGTGGTCGCGCGGCTCGACGACGACAGTTTCCTTGTCCACACCACGACCGGAGGGGCCGACCGCATCCATGCCCATATGGAGGATTGGCTGCAAACCGAATGGTGGGATTGGCAGGTCTACACCGCCAATGTGACCGAGGCCTTCGCCCAGATCGCCGTCGTCGGCCCCAAGGCGCGGGCGCTTCTGGACAAACTCGGGTCCGATCTCGACTTATCGAACGCGGCGCTTCCCTTCATGGCCTGGGCCGAGGGCAAGATCGGCGGGTTCGACGCGCGGATTTTCCGCATCTCCTTCTCGGGTGAATTGTCGTTTGAAATCGCAGTGCCCGCGAGCCAAGGCCGCGCGTTTTGGGACCACGCTGTTGGAGGCGGCGCCGAATTCGACGCCACCCCCTACGGCACCGAAGCGCTGCATGTCATGCGCGCCGAGAAAGGCTTCATCATGATCGGCGACGAGACCGACGGCACCGTCATCCCGCAAGATCTCGGCCTCGACTGGGCGATTTCGAAAAAGAAACCGGACTATCTGGGCAAACGTGCGCAGGAACGCTTCCACATGACGAGCCCTGACCGCTGGAAACTGGTCGGGCTGGAAACGCTCGACGGCTCGGTCCTGCCCGACGGCAGCTACGCCGTCGCGCCCGGCAGCAACGCCAACGGCCAGCGCAACACCCAAGGGCGCGTTACTTCCACCTATTTCTCGCCAACATTGGGGCGCGCCATCGCCATGGGTCTCGTGCTGCACGGCCCCGACCGCATGGGCGAGGTTCTGGAGTTCAACACAACCAAACCGAGCCCCAGGGGCGAGACGCCCAAGACCGTCATGGCGCGCATCGTGAGCCCCGTTTTCCATGACCCAGAGGGGGAGAAGCAAAATGTCTGATGTTGCTGTCAGCGCCTTGCAGGGCGCCGAGGCGCGCGGCCTCGTCAAGCTTCGCGACGCGGGCCTCACGGGGATGGTCACGCTGCGCGCGGACCTTGCTTCCGCCGCGCGCGCCGTGACACGTGTGACCGGCGCGGACATGCCCGAGGCGCGGCGCATCACCCAAGGGCAGGGGTGCCGCGTGGCTTGGATGTCGCCCGACGAGTTGTTGATCTTGTGCGACCCCGCTCAGGCCCGAAAGCTTGCCTTCGATCTGGCCGAGGCGCTGACCGGCCAGCATCACCTTGCCCTCGACGTCTCGGATGCCCGCGCGATGATCGTGCTGACCGGCGAGCCCGGCCCTTTGCGCGACGTGCTGGCCAAGATCACGCCCGCTGACATCGCCGCGCTGCCCTTGGGCGAGATGCGCCGCACGCGGTTGCAACAGGTCGCAGGCGCTATCTGGTTCGAAAGCGAGAGCGAGGCCCGCGTCATCTGTTTCCGGTCGGTGGCACGCTATGTCTTCGACCTGTTGGCCGTGTCCGCGCGCGATGGCGGCGCGGTCGGCTATCACGATCGAGCCTGATCAGTCCGCCGCGTCGAAGACAAAGCGGCGGACGCCTCTGTCAGACAGGAAGCCGTCAAGCCCTTGATCGGTCAGGTGGTGCAGCGTGGCCTGCACCGTATCATCGGCGGCAACGTCGGGGTTCAGAAAAACCGACATATCGATATCGGTACCAAGAGACGACGGGCAGACCGCGACCGGCATCACCCCCGGAGTGGCAAGTGCCGTTGTCAGAGGGTCGCCGCCAATGCGATGCTGCCAGTCGCGACCGCCCTGACCGGCTCCCCGGCAGCCATCGGGTGAAGCCGGGGGGCCATGTCGTCCACAATGCCAAGCAGCCGGGCCATGTCACAGAAGATGCGACCGCTCGTGCCGTCCCCGGTGTAGGCGACCGAGCGGGCCTTGCGGAGCATGTCGGCGATTTCCGCCTCAGTGGCGACAAGGTCCGTGCGGCAACCGCTACTACCTTCGCGACGAGCGCAAGCGGCACTCTTCCAAACGGTCTGTGGCTGTCCGCCGAGGCCCGTCCTGCCGCAATCAGGTCCGGCACATAGTGCGGGTTGGTGATACCGATGTCGTAAGGTTCGCCCGCCAGGATCCGGCGCGCCACGTCGGGGTTCAGCGCATAGGAGGTTGTGATCTGCACGGCCCGTGCCTGCTCATGCAGCGCGACCAGATCATGGATGGCGGCCTTGACGGCGACTGGCGCCAGAAGGGCAAGCGGCACAGGTTTTCCTTTGACAACGACGCGGGTCGCAACCTTAGTATGACTTCGATTTGACGGCAGCACAAATAGCAGCGTATCGGCCGATGTACGCCGGTCGGGGTTGACGCGCCCCCTGTCGGCCCTCCATCTGTCCCTTGACCGACACCACCAACAAGGGGGGCCCAACAGATGGCTTTCGAACTTCCCGATCTTCCCTATTCCCATGACGCGCTGGCGGGTCTGGGCATGAGCCGCGAGACACTGGAATACCACCATGACATCCACCACAAGGCCTATGTCGACAACGGCAATAAGCTGATTGCGGGCACCGAGTGGGAAGGCAAGTCGCTGGAAGAGATCATCACCGGCACCTACCAGTCGGGCGCGGTGGCCCAGAACGGCATCTTCAACAACGCGTCCCAGCACTGGAACCACAACCAGTTCTGGGAAATGATGGGCCCCGCCGAGGGTGGCATGCCCGGTGAGCTTGAGGCCGCGATCACCGAGAGCTTCGGCTCGGTCGACAAGTTCAAGGCCGATTTCGCAGCCGCGGGCGCGGGCCAGTTCGGGTCTGGCTGGTGCTGGCTGGTCAAGGACGCAGACGGCGCGCTGAAAGTGACCAAGACCGAGAACGGTGTGAACCCGCTGTGCTTTGGTCAGACCGCGCTTCTGGGCTGCGACGTGTGGGAACATTCCTACTACATCGACTTCCGCAACAAGCGCCCGGCCTATCTGGATAACTTTCTGAACAAGCTGGTGAACTGGGAAAACGTGGCGGCCCGCCTGTCGGCCTGACACCGGATTTCGCGCCAAGACGGCCCGCCCTGCGACGGGCCGTCGGCGTTTTTGGCGTCTGGCGGCACGAAACGGCCGCCGATCCCCAAAAACGCTTGACCTCCAACGGTTTGCACCTCTCGATGGCGGCGGAGGTGTGCCTTGGAACTCACGTTTGCATCCGCCTTTTCGCAAGAGGGGCTGTTGGGCCACGCGGCCTATGTCTTGCTTGTCCTGTCGATGCTGATGCGCACGCTCTTGTGGCTGCGCCTGCTCGTGATCGTCTCTGCCACATTGGGCATTTCCTATTCCGCCTTCATCCTTGGCGATCCGGTCTCGACCTTTTGGGAAAGCTGTCTGGTGCTGGTCAATATCGGACAGCTGCTGATCACCCATTGGCGCAGCCTGCGGGCGCAGTTTTCCGAGGCCGAGCAGCTCTTTGTCGACCAGCACCTGCCGGGGCTGTCCCGGGGCGAGCGCGCGCGCTGATCGACCGGGGGCAGTGGCGCGACGCGCCCGAAGGTAGCTGGCTGGCCACGGAGGGGCAGCCGGTGGGCCATCTGAGCTACATCGCCCGAGGTGCTGTCGAGGTGCGGGTGGGTGACCTGCGCGTGGCCGAATGCCGGGCGGGCGATTTCGTGGGCGAGATGACGGCGCTCACGGGCCTGCCTGCGACCGCGACCGTGATCGCCCGCGGTCCGGTGACCGTCTGGCAGATCGACGCGCCGGCGCTGCGCCAGATGACGCGCCGCCATGACGATCTGTCGCGCGAGATCGAGGCGGCCTTTGCCCGCAATTACCGCGACAAGATCGTCGCCATGAACCGGCTGGTCGTCTCGGTGGGCGCCGTCGCCTCCTAGGGGGCAAGCCGCGCCATCAGGGCGGGGACATCGGGTACCACCTCGAAGAAGCTCCGCAGCGACGGGTCGGCAAAGCCTTGCGAGATCACATGGTCGATCAGGGTGATCAGCGGTTGCCAGTAGCCTGCGATGTCGAGCAGGTAGATCGGCTTCTCGTGCAATCCCAGTTGTCGCCAGGTCAGCACTTCGAACAATTCGTCCAGCGAGCCCGCGCCGCCCGGCAGGACTGCCACCGCGTCGGCGTTCATGAACATCACCTTCTTGCGCTCATGCATGGTTTCGGTGACGACAAAAGTGGTCAGGTCGCGCTTGCCCACCTCCCAGGCCATCAGATGCGCCGGGATCACGCCGAAGGTCTGCCCGCCCGCCGCCTGGGCCGCGCGCGCGACCGCCCCCATCAGCCCGACATCGCCCGCGCCATAGACCAGCCGCAGGCCCGCGCCTGCAAGGCTCAGGCCCAGCTCGGTGGCGGTCTCCATGAACACCGGATCGCCGCCGGGACGCGCGCCACAATAGACACAGACAGACAGGCTTTGCATCGGCATCCCTTGCACTCGATCGGGTTTTGTTCCCTGATATGGGCAAGGGTGCCAAGCCTCAAGCCACGCCGCCGCGGTCGCTGTGCTGCGCGGGACATCCGCACCTTCTTGGCCAGACCTTCGTGGGGAGGAAGACGGGACCACCATGCCAGACCCGAAGAGCACGGAAGCCGTGGGCAGCCTGTCCGCCATCACCGGTGCCGCCGTGCTGGGGGGCTTGTCGTGGCCGCCGCCGTGGTCTTCGTGATTCTGCGTGGCGACCCAGAGGACCCGGTCCCGGTCGAGCAGACCGCGACCGTCAGGTAGGCCCTTTACAGGGAGCCGCGCCCGCTGCAGAAGACGTTGCCGTTCTGACGCCGCAGCCTGAGACGCCCGCAGGTCCTCAGACTATTGAGTCCGTTCCGTTGGACGTCGCGGCGTCTGTTGCCGAAGACGTCGCCGATCCGCCAGCTCACTCCCAGACGCCAGATGTGCCTGCCGCACCGGCCGCCGAACCCGCGACACCCTTCTCGCCGCGTTTCGATCTGGTGCGCGTCGATGCGGCCGGCAGTGCCTTGATCGCGGGGCAGGCGGCGTCACTCGCCGAGGTTACGCTCGCACTTGACGGCGAACCGGTCGAGACGGTGATGGCGGACGCGGCCGGGCAGTTCGTGGCGATGCTGGCGCTGGCCCCGTCCGAGCGACCGCGTCTGCTGAGCCTTCGGGCAGTCCTGCCCGACGGCGCAGAGGTCGGCGGTGAGCAGACCGTGTTGATCGCGCCTTTCGCGGGAGATGCCGTAGCCGCCGTGACGATCGAGCCCGCGCTGCCGCCCGATCCGCCACCAGCGACCCGCGCCGATCCGCCGGGGGTGGAGAGGCCAGCAGCAGCGCGCCGCAGCTCGGTCCGCGGTCCGGCGACGGCGACCCGGCTGCCGCGCAGACCTCGGCGCTGGCCGATGCAGCGCCCGACAGTGCACCCGATCCGCAGACCGCGCCGGCGGCCACGCCGCAGGCGCAAGTGGCGCAAGGCAGCGTTGCCCCGGTCAGCCCGCCCGAGACCGGCATGAGCGACCCGGCGCTGGCTGCAAGGGGAGGTATAGCCGACACCATTGTGCCGCAACCGCAGTCGGCAGCGCCGCAAGCACCCACCATCTTGCTGGCGGACAGCGACGGCGTGCGGGTCCTGCAAGCGCCCGGTGCGCCCCCCGTGGCGATGACCGAGTTGCGCCTGGACGCCATCACCTATGACGCCACGGGCGAGGTGACGCTGGCCGGGCGCGGCCCGGCCGCAGCCTCCGTGCGGGTGACGCTGAACAACCAGCCGATCAATCTGGGCGAGATCGGTCCGGGCGGGCAATGGAGCCTTGATCTGCCCGATGTCGATCCCGGCACCTACACGCTGCGCCTCGATCAGGTGGCGGCCGATGGCACGGTGACGCGCGGCCCCGAGACGCCGTTCTTGCGCGAGGATCCGGCCCGCATCCGCGCGAACCCGATGCTGGTCGACCCCGGCGCCTCGGTCATCACGGTGCAGCGCGGCTTCACGCTTTGGGGGATCGCCGAGGCGAATTTCGGTGACGGCATCCGCTACGTCCAGATCTTCGAGGAAAACCGCGACCGCATCCGCAACCCGGACCTGATCTTTCCCGGCCAGATCTTTGCGTTGCCTGACCTGCCGCGCAGTGATCTGGCCCCCTGACCGGGGTGGTCTGGCCATTTCCGTGCGGCGGGCCTAGGTAGAGGCCAAGACGCCCGCCAGGAACCATCCCATGCCAGCCGATACCCAGACTGCCGCAGGTCCGACACCGCAAGGTGCCGCGCCCACAGCGCCCGCCGATCCCGTACTGTCGTCGGAACGCCGTTCGGGCTTGCGCACGATCCGCAAGGTGGCGCCCTATCTCTGGCCTGCGGACAAGCCATGGGTGAAACAGCGCGTCAGTGGCCGCGCTGGCCTTCTTGATGCTGGCCAAGCTGGTGTCGATCGGGACACCGTTTCTCTACAAGTTCTCAGTGGATGCGCTGACCGGCGAAGGCGTCAGCCCCGCCTTTTTGCTGGGCGCCGGTGCCGTCGGCATCACGGTGGCCTACGGGGTCGCGCGTGCGGCCAACATAGGCTTCCAGCAATTGCGCGACGCGGTCTTTGCGCGCGTGGCCCAAAGCGCGTTGCGGCAACTGGCGCTCGAGACCTTTGAACACATCCACGCCTTGTCGCTGCGCTATCACATCACGCGCAAGACCGGCGGCCTGAGCCGGATCATCGAACGCGGGGTCAAGGGTGTCGATTTCTTGCTGCGCTTCTTGCTGTTCTCGGTCGGGCCGCTGATCATCGAACTGATCCTGACCGCCATCGTACTGGGGGCCTATTTCGACCTGAGCTACCTTGCGGTGCTGGTGATCACCATCGGCCTTTACATCTGGTTCACCTTCACCGTGACCGAATGGCGGGTCAAGATCCGCCGCGAGATGAACCTGCAAGACACCGACGCCAACCAAAAGGCCGTGGACAGCTTGCTGAATTTCGAGACCGTCAAGTATTTCGGTGCCGAGGCGCGCGAGGCCGACCGCTACGACCGTGCGATGGAAGGCTACGAGAAGGCCGCGATCAAAACCGCCACCTCGCTGGCTTTCCTGAACTTCGGGCAGGCGCTGATCATCACCACGGGCCTAGTGCTGGTGATGGTTATGGCGGCCCTTGGCGTGCAGCGGGGCGATCTGACGGTGGGCGATTTCGTGATGGTCAACGCCTTCATGATCCAGATTACCATACCGCTCAACTTTCTGGGCACGGTCTACCGCGAGATCCGGCAGGCGTTGGTCGACATGGGCGAGATGTTCGATCTGCTGGAACAGCCGCGTGAGGTTGCGGACAAACCCGGGGCGAAACCCCTGCGCATTGCGGGCGGCGAGGTGGTGTTCGAGAATGTCCGCTTTGCCTATGACCCCAACCGCAAGATCCTGAAAGGTCTCGATTTCACCTTGAAACCCGGGGAAACGGTCGCGCTGGTCGGCCCCTCGGGGTCGGGGAAATCCACCATCGGGCGGCTCTTGTTCCGGTTCTACGACGTGACCGGCGGGGCGATCCGCATCGACGGGCAGGATCTGCGCGACGTGACGCAAGCGAGCTTGCATGACGCCATCGGCGTGGTGCCGCAAGACACGGTGCTGTTCAACGACACGGTCGGCTACAACATCGGATATGGCCGCGCGGGTGCCACGCGGGAAGAAATCGTGGCCGCCGCAAAGGCCGCGCGCATCCACGACTTCATCGAGGCGCTGCCCGATGGCTACGAGACCACCGTGGGTGAGCGGGGCCTGAAGCTTTCAGGCGGCGAGAAGCAGCGCGTGGGCATTGCGCGCACGCTTTTGAAGGATCCGCCGATCCTGCTGCTGGACGAGGCGACCTCGGCGCTCGACACCGAGACCGAGCGCGATATCCAGCACGAGTTGAAGATGATGGGGCAAGGGCGGTCGGTGATCACCATCGCGCACCGGCTGTCGACGGTGGTGGATGCGGACCAGATCATCGTTCTGGAGGCCGGCGAGATCGTCGAGCGCGGCACCCATGACGCGCTGATCGCGGCGGGCGGGCGCTATGCCTCGATGTGGGCGCGGCAGATGTCGGGCGAGGAGGACGAGGCTTGATCGGGCCTCCGGGCGCCCTGTGCCGGGCCGGGGATCCGTATTTGAGGGAAGATGAAGAGCAGGGGGCGGGCTTGTCGCTCGGGCATGGTGGATTGACCTTTGCCGGGGTGGCGTGTCACTCAGACAGGGACGCGACCGAAGGGACGGGTGGTTCATGAAGGTCATCATCTGCGGCGCGGGCCAGGTCGGCTGGCAGATTGCGCGCCATCTGTCGGGCGAGAACAACGATGTGACGGTGGTCGACAACAACCCCGACCTCGTGCGCCGGGCGACCGACACGCTGGATGTGCAAGGGCTGACGGGGTTTGCCTCCTACCCCGACGTTCTTGAAAAGGCGGGCGCGCGCGATGCCGACATGATCATCGCCGCGACCTTTTCGGACGAGGTGAACATGGTCACCTGCCAGGTCGCCCATTCGGTCTTTGCCGTTCCGCGCAAGATCGCCCGGCTGCGCGCGCGCAGCTACCTCGATGCGATCTATTCCGACCTTTACCGCCGCGACCACCTTCCCATCGACGTGGTGATCTCGCCCGAGGAGGAGGTGGCGCAGGCAGCCCTTGCGCGCATTCGCTCGCCCTCGACCTTCGACACCGAAAGCTTCCTGTCGGGTGATGCGCGGATGCTGGGTATCCAGCTGGATGCCGAGTGCCCTGTGCTGGAAACGCCGCTGCGCCAACTGTCGGAACTTTTCTCGACGCTCAGGGCCATCGTGGTGGGGGTGCGGCGCAAGGGGACACTGTTTGCGCCCGAACCGGGCGACCAGCTGTTTGCGGGCGACCAGATCTACGTGTTCACCCATACGCAAGACGCTGGCCGCACGTTGGAGATCTTTGGCAAGACCGCCAAGCGCCCCGAGCGGGTGCTGATCATCGGCGGTGGAAACGTGGGCCTGAACGTGGCGCGTGCGCTGGAACAAGGTGCTGACCGGGTGCGCACACGGGTGATCGAGAAATCGCGCGCCCGCGCCGAGGTGGCGGCAGATGCGCTGGAGCGCACCATCGTTCTGCATGGCGACGGGCTCGACATGGATATCTTGCGTGAGGCGGGGATCGACCGCGTCGACGCGGTCCTGTGCGTGACCGATGACGACAAGACCAACCTGCTGACGTCTGTCCGGGCGAAATCGGCGGGCGCGGGGCTTGCCATCGCGCTGGTCAACGACCCTTCGCTTTTGCCGATGATGGGGCCCTTGGGGATCGACGCCCACATCAACCCGCGTGCCTCGACCGTCAGTTCGATCCTGCGCCACATCCGGCACGGGCGGGTGCGCGGTGTCTATTCCATCGGCGATGCCGAGGCCGAAGTCATCGAAGCGCAGGTCCTCTCGACCTCCTCCATCGCGGGGCGTCAGATCCGCGACATCGACTTTCCCGAAGGGGCACTGGTGGCCGCCGTGCAGAAGGGCGGCAAGGTGGTGCGGCCCAGCGGGTCGCTCAGGCTGGAAGAGGGCGACAGCATCGTGATCTTCGCGCTGGCCGCCGATGTGCCCGCGGTCGAGACGCTGCTTCAGGTCTCGATCGATTTCTTCTGAGCCGATGGCCGGGTATTTCCGCAACCTGCCGTTTTTCGTGGTGCTCTTGTTCACCGCGGCTGGCGCGATGCTGATCCCTTCGGTCTACGGGCTGGCCGTGCGCGATCACGACACGGCAAGGATCTTCTTCTACACCGGGCTTCTGGTCGCTGTCGTGGCACTTTTGCTGGGCTTTGCCACGCAGGCCCGCCGAAAAACGGATACCGACCAGAAGTACCTGATCTCGCTGCTGCTGTCCTACGTCTGGCTGCCCGTGGTTCTGGGCGTACCCATGTTCGAAGCGGTGGGTAACACCCGGGCAATCAACGTCTATTTCGACATGGTCTCGGCGCTGACCACGACCGGTGCTCCGGTGTTCGAGCCCGTGCGGCTGGCTGACACCGTGCATCTTTGGCGCGCGACCGTGGGCTGGTTCGGGGGCATCTTGATCTGGATCACTGCCATGGCGGTTCTGGCGCCGCTGAACCTCGGCGGCTTCGAGGTGACCTCCGAGGCCAGCAATCCCGGACAGCGCATGCCGCAGTCGGGCCAGATGCGCGTGGCCGCCCCCGCCGACCGGCTGCGCCGTCACGCGGCGATGCTGGCGCCGGTCTATCTGGGGCTAACGGCGGTGCTGGCGCTGGGGCTGACGCTGGCGGGGAGCGGCCGCTGAACGCGGTCATCCATGCGATGTCGACGCTTTCGACCTCGGGGATCACGGCGGCGGGTGGGCTTAAAGATGCCGGGGCGGGGTTTGCGGGCGAGGTCTTGATCGCGCTTTTTTTGATTTTTGCGCTGACACGGCGCAGCTTCACCTCGGGTGTCAGCCGCTGGGCGGTCGAGAGGGTTGCGCGCGACCGCGAGGTGCGGCTGGCGCTGCTGGCCGTCGTGGTGCTGACAACGGTGCTGTTCGCGCGCCATTGGCTGGGCGCCTATGAGGTCGATGAGCTGGCCGATGCCGGGGGGGCTTTGGCGGCGCTTTGGGGGGCGGTATTCACGGTGTTGTCTTTCCTGACGACCGCTGGTTTCGTGTCGGAAAGCTGGGCCGGTGCGCAAAGCTGGTCGGGGTTGGAGACATCGGGTCTGATCCTCGTCGGCGTGGCGATCATGGGGGGCGGGGTGGCGACCACGGCCGGGGGGCTCAAGCTGCTGAGGGTCTACGCGCTCTACAAGCATGGCGCGCGCGAGATCGAGCGGCTGGTCCATCCTCATTCGGTTGCGGGGCCGGGCGGCTTGGGCGGCGCATCCGGAAGCGAAGGGGCTTTTGTTGCCTGGATTTTCTTCATGCTGTTCCTGACCTCGATCGCGGCGGTGATGCTGGCGCTGACCGCTGCCGGGCTGCCGTTCGAGCAGGCGCTGATGCTGGCCATTGCCGCGCTCTCGACCTGCGGGCCGCTGGCCAGTGTCGCGGGAACCGATCCGGTGATCTATCTGGCGCTGGGGGACGGGGCCAAACTTGTCCTTGCCGCTGCGATGATCGTAGGGCGGATGGAAACGCTGGTTTTCATAGCCGTGTTCAATCCGACCTTCTGGCGCAGCTAGGGCTTATCGCCCAATGTGGCGCCGGGGGCTTGATCTTTGCCCCCAAATATCGGCACACAATAGGCATTCGCTTCGGAAAGATCACTCGAGACTTGCCCAACGACCGGCAGCCCGACCTCAAGAAGGCACCAAAGACATGGCCGAAAACAAGCAAAACCTGCAAGACGCGTTCCTCAATCACGTCCGCAAGACCAAGGTTCCCGTCACGATCTTCCTGATCAACGGGGTGAAGTTGCAAGGTGTGATCACCTGGTTCGACAATTTCTGCGTGCTCTTGCGCCGGGACGGGCAGAGCCAGCTGGTCTACAAGCATGCGATATCGACCGTGATGCCGGCCCAGCCGATCAATCTTTATGACGGAGAAGAGTGACGTCCACGTCCTCCTCTGACCACGACAGCTTGGCGACGGACAAGGGGCCGATGCGGGCGCTTGTCCTGCACCCTGATATCAAGGCCGACCGTGCCCGGCGCGATCCCGGCCCTGCCTTGGAGGAAGCCGTCGCGCTGGCCGCGGCCTTGCCCGATCTGGAGGTCGCTGACGCGTTGGTCGTGGGTCTGCCCAAGGCGCAGCCCGGCCTCTTGTTCGGCACCGGCAAGATCGCGGAACTCAAGGAGCGGATAAAGGCGCAAGATGTTGGCCTCGTCCTGATCGACGGGCCTGTGACCCCCGTGCAACAGCGCAATCTGGAAAAGGAATGGGGCGTCAAGCTTCTGGACCGGACGGGCCTGATCCTCGAGATCTTTGCCGACCGCGCCGCCACGCGCGAGGGCGTGCTGCAGGTAGAACTGGCCGCGCTGAGCTATCAGCGGACGCGGCTGGTGCGTGCCTGGACCCACTTGGAGCGTCAGCGCGGCGGATTGGGTTTTGTCGGCGGCCCGGGCGAGACCCAGATCGAGGCCGACAGGCGGGCCATCGACGAGGCGGTTGTGCGTATCCGCCGCCAATTGGCCCGGGATCAAGACGCGCGCGCTGCATCGCAAGGCGCGCAAGAAGATCCCATATCCCATCGTCGCGCTGGTGGGCTACACCAACGCCGGGAAATCCACGCTGTTCAACCACCTGACAGGCGCCGAGGTGATGGCCAAGGACATGCTCTTTGCCACGCTCGACCCCACGATGCGCGCGGTCAGCCTGCCTGATGGGACCGATGTGATCTTGTCAGACACCGTGGGCTTCATCAGCGATCTGCCGACGCAGTTGGTCGCAGCCTTTCGTGCCACGCTGGAGGAGGTGCTGGACGCCGACCTGATCGTGCATGTGCGCGACATCAGCCACCCAAAGACGGAAGAGCAGGCGGGCGATGTCCAGAAGATCCTGCGCGATCTTGGTGTGGCCGAGACCGCGCCGATGCTGGAAGTCTGGAACAAGCTGGACCGGGTGCCAGCCGAGACAGCCGAGGGCGCTGCGCACCATGGCCGAGCGGCGCGAGGGGTGCTTTGCCATTTCGGCGCTGACGGGCGAGGGGCTGCCGGCAATGCTGGCCGCCGTGGCGCAGACGCTTGCACCGCCGCGCCATGTCTCGCAGGTGGCGCTGTCCCATTCGGATGGCAGGCGCCGGGCGTGGCTGTTCGATCAGGGCGTGGTCGAGGCGAGGAGGCAGGCGAGACCGAGACTGTCTTGCGCGTGCTTTGGACCGACCGGCAGGGAACAGGCGTTCCGGCGGTTGTGAGCCAAAGAAAAACCCCCGCGCCATCGCACGGGGGTTTGTCCGTCATCTCTTGTCCGAACTCAGAAGCGATAGCCGATCCGGAGCGATGCGCTCAGCGCGGTGTTGTCGGTAAAGCTTGCGACCGGCTGCAGCGGGCCGAAAGCGGTCTGCGCATCGCCAATCCAGCTGTATTGCAGGCCGCCGGAAATCACTATCGGGCCGTTGGTGTAGCGTGCGCCGACCGACAGCGCGGTGCGTCCGTCCGTCGGACCAAGGTTGCCGACGAAACCGCCATTACCCTCTTCGAAAAGGAGCGAACCGAGCACGGTCCAATTCTCGTTCAGCACACGCGCCCCGCCAAGGGTGTAGGTGATCGTGTCGCCGCGGTAGAAGGCCAGATCCCCCGGAACTCCGGGCACGCCGGAGGGGTAAAGGTTGGGCGTGATGGTGAACTCGCTCCAGTCGACCCAGCGGACAGAGCCGAAAACCAGCGTTCCTTCGGCTACACCCGATTGCGCCTCGAGCAGGATTGAGTCAGGCAAGCTGATGCCGAATTGCGAAGGACCGGCTAGACCCTCAAGCGTCGCCTGCGGCACGCCTGGGCCGGCCACGATCTCGCGCGAGTTGAAATCAACATCGATCTCGCTGAAATAGGTCAGCGCGACGCGCAGCGCGATGTCGGGTATCTCATAGGCGGCACCGAGCATGTAGCCATAGCCGGTGTCACTTTGCGCATCGTCGAGCAGATAGGAAAACGACGTGGTGGCCACATAGGCATCGCCCGAGACGCGGGCAGCGCGCAGGCCGCCGTAGACGGAGATGTTGTCGGTCAGCTCATAGCGCAATGCGGCCGTTATCTGTTGCGAGCGCAGTTCTGCCACAGAGCCAGCAAATACATAGGGACCGGGCGCGTAGGCGACATCGGCACCGACCGGCGCGTCATAGACGAGCGACGCGGTCAACCGATCATTGATCGCTGTGGCAAAGCTCAGCGTGGCGAAGCCATAGGATGGAGCGACGCCGCCGCTCGGCGTGCCTGCGAGCGAGGTCGCACTGGCGTTTGCTTGCTGAACGCCGGACACGTCGGGGCTGACAAAGCTGTAGCCCAACTCGACATAGGTGCCCTGCTCGAACAGGATCGCTGTGGTGAAGGCATTGCGTTCGATGCCACCTGCCTGTGCAAGTGCCGTGCTGGCCAGAAGCGCCGCGGATGCGGCAGCGAAACGGTACATGGTAGTCCTCCCCGACATTGTCCCGAATGTCTCTCATATTGGATAAGCGGGGAAAGGTCCGATCCGGTCAATTCTTCCGCTACGTCAGGGCGCGCCTGCGTAGCTTCCCCTGCCGGAATGTGTCAGATTTGCTACAGTACCCGCAGAGTTTGGCGGCTCGCTCGCTGGCTGGTCAGGATATTGAGGTAGTTCGCGCCAAAGATCAGAATGGCCCCCACGACAACGCCCCATTGCAGCGCCTCGCCGTAAAACAGCATGCCGATCACCGCGATGGCGGGCAGGCGGGCGAAATCCATCGGCATCACCACGGAGGCGGGCGCGATGCTGAGAGCGGTTGTCAGGCAAAAATGCGCCGTCAACCCGCCCAGCCCGATCACCGCGATCCAAGGCAGCATGGCGACCGAGGGCAGCGCCATGTCGCCATCCCACAGACAAGCGATCAGCCCGATCACCAGCTGCATCGCGGTCAGCCAGAACAAGATGCAAGTGATGCTTTCCGTCCGCGTCAATCGCTTGGTCAGGATCGCCGTGGTGGCAAAGAACACCGCCGCCGTGGCCGCCGTCACCATACCGAGGCTGACGGGCTGCGCGCCGGGCTGCACCACGATCAGCACGCCTGCAAAGCCCATCACGCCCGCCAACACTTTCCAGCCGGTCAGCCGCTCGCCCAAAAACAGCGCGGCAAAGATCATCGTCCAGAGCGGCGAGGTGAATTCCAGCGCAAAGACCAGCGCAAGGGGGGCTACCGTGATGGCATAAAACCACAGGTTCTGGCCTGTGAAATGCGCAAGGTTGCGCAAGAACTGCACACCCAGATGACGCGTGGTGACCTGAGGGAGAGTTCCCGCCCACCCGGCCACCGCCAGCACCACCACCAGCCCGATCATCGAGCGGTAGGTCATCATCTCGAAGGTATCGAGTTCCAGCGATGCCGCGCGCCCCGCGACGGCCATCGCCGAAAAGGCGACGATGGCGCCCAGCATCCAGACGGCCGCGCGCAGCGGCTGGGCTGGCGCGGAAGCCCCGGGCGCGTCGGCGGTCTGAGTCATTTCGTGATCTCCCTTGCCCGGACCCGCGCGGAGCCCATGGCGCAGGACATGGCGCGTTCCGGGACCGGCGGCAAGTCCGGGGAGGGGTGTTGTCATGAAACGAAACAGGACCGCACCCAACGGTACGGCCCTGTCCATCGTCCAGTGCGAATGGCGTCAGAAGCGGAGGCCGAAGCGCAGCGTCAGAGTGTCCACATCCCCTTCGTAGGTGAATGCACCGACAGTCCCGTCCATATCGCGGGCGGTGTAGTCGAGGCCGAGGAACATGGAGTCCGTTACGTTGAACTCGGCGCCGAGGCCGATGTTGAACCCGTCAAGGTCAAGCGGGCCACCGGGCGCGGTGCCGTCGCCCATGGAATAGCCGAGCGCACCGTAGAACATCGCCCGGTCGGCCGCGAACCCGACCCGAGCGCGCAGGTCGAGCACGTTGTCGATCTCGAAGCCGAGGACGGCCGCTGAAGCGTAGTCGTTGAACCTCAAGTAGCGGATTTCGCCGCCGTAGAGGAGGTTTCCGTTCTGCCAGTTGTAGCCGCCGAAAACACCGAGCGCATCGCCGTCTTCCATCGGAACCGCGAGGGCTGCCGTCAGGCCCTGCTGTGTAAAGTCGCCGCTCACCCGGCCGTATTCCAGACCGATGTAGGCGCATTCGAAGGCGGCCGTACAACGCTCACTGGTAACAAGCAGCGGCGGCGGGGTCGGCAGGGCCTGACCGCCTTCGGCCAGCGCGGCGCTTGTGGCTGCGAGGACGGTGAACATGCCTAAAATTGTGCTGCGGATCATCACGGTACTCTCCGACGCTGAAGAATTTATGGCGTACCATAACGCAAAACATGGGCTTGACGTACCGGAATGTCCCGTTCGCGCCAGCATTGTTGCGGCACCGCAACGCCAATGTCTCAAAGGCCCGCCCTTTGGCG
>JAGYLB010000086.1 GCA_018401055.1 Roseicyclus sp. | reverse complement strand
GGTCATCATCAGCTTCGAAGCGGCGCTGACGACCGTTAGTCGGGCACGTTGTCCACGCCCGACCCGCCCCAGGGCTGGCATCGGCCCAGCCGGCGCAGCGTCAACCAGCCGCCCTTGATCGCGCCGTGTTTTTCCAGCGCTTCCATCGCATAGGCCGAACAGGTCGGGTGGTAACGGCAGGCATGGCCGACCCATGGCGAGAACACCAGGCGATAGGCCCGCACAGGTAGCGACAGGACAAAGGCAAAGGGCGTCATCGGTGGATCGCCTGCAAGGCTTGTGACAGATCGGACTTGAGCTGATCAAAGGGCAGATCGGCGGTCGCGTCGGCGCGGCCGACCAGAACATAATCCCAACCCGCCTGTCCGTCCACCGGCAGCACCGCGCGCGCGATTTCACGCAAGCGCCGCTTGGCGCGGTTGCGGGCGACGGAGTTGCCGACCTTCTTGGAACAGGTATAGCCGATGCGAATGGGCGTTTGCGCTGCTTCGTCGTTGCTGCGCAGCCGCGCTTGCAACAGGAAGCCCGGCATCGGTTTGCGACGCGCCCGGGCAGCGCGCAGGAAATCGGCGCGCTGTTTCAGGACGGATAGTTTCACAACAGAAAAAGCCCCCGGCAGGCCATCGCCCGGCGGAGGCGTTTCAAGGGTCATCCCCCGCACCCGTATCAGGCGCTGAGCGACTTCCGGCCGACCGCGCGGCGCGCGTTCAGGATCTTGCGGCCCGCCTTGGTGGCCATGCGGGCACGAAACCCGTGGCGCCGTTTGCGCACAAGGTTCGAGGGCTGATAAGTGCGCTTCGACATCTGACTTCTCCGTCGCTCGTCCGGGCCGGGTCGCGCATGGCGCGCCTCATCGACCTCATGGAATCTCCGATGAAGCCCGGCATCTAAGGAAAGCCGTGGGGCCTGTCAACAAAGAGCGCGCGATGCCGGTGCGATTTTCGCAACGCAGCGTATCGCGGGTTTTTGCAACATGGGCCTGTGCCATGTTACCGAACCGGGGCGCCGACGTCACGAAAGGCCGCTTTTTCGTCACGGCCCATCAAGGCGGCGTGAACCCCCTGTCGCATCCCGCCCCCCTGTTGCATCTAGGGACAAGAAACAAGGATCGTGCCCGATGACCGACAGGTTGCAAGACCCTGCCGCCGCGCCAGCCGGGGGCAAATCCGCCCTCAGGCGCAACCTGCCCTTGATCGCGCTGGTCCTGGGGGGCGGGCTTGGTTGGTGGTTGCTGGGGGACAGGATCAGTTTCCAGGCCCTGTCCGACAACCGTGAGGCGCTGATCGCACTGCGCGATGACCATTACTTGGCCGCCGTGGCCGGCTTCATCGCGGTCTACACGCTGATCGTGGCGTTTTCGCTGCCGGGTGCCACCATTGCCACGCTGACCGGCGGGTTCCTGTTCGCGACCTTTCCCGGTGCCCTGTTCAACATCACCGGCGCCACGCTTGGGGCGACGGCGATCTTTCTGGCGGCGCGAAGCGGTATCGGCGCGCGGATGGCGGCCCGGCTGGAAGGGTCCGAAGGATTGGTGAAACGCATCAAGGACGGGATCGACGAAAACCAGTGGTCGATGCTGTTCCTGATGCGGCTTTTGCCCGTTGTGCCGTTTTTCCTCGCCAACCTCATTCCCGCCTTTCTGGAGGTGCCGCGCCATCGCTTCGTGATTTCCACCTTTTTCGGCATCATGCCGGGGGCGGTGATCTATACCTCTGTCGGGGCGGGCCTGTCGGATGTCTTTGCCCGTGGCGAGGCGCCCGATCTGGGCCTGATCTTCGAGCCGCAGATCCTGTTGCCGCTGTTGGGCCTGTCGGCCCTGGCGCTGTTGCCTGTTCTTGTGAAACTGTTTCGCGGCCGCCCCGGCCCGTGATGCCCGAGTGAAAGGCCCCGTCCCATGACCCGCATCAAGACCGATATCTGCATCATTGGCGCCGGGTCCGGTGGCCTGTCCGTCGCGGCGGGGGCGGTGCAGATGGGCGCCGATGTCACCCTGATCGAAGGGCACAAGATGGGGGGGGACTGCCTGAATTACGGCTGCGTGCCGTCCAAGGCGCTCTTAGCCGCGGGGCACAAGGCCCATGCCAGCGCGCAGGCGGGTCTGGGCACCGCGGGCCATGACGCATTGCCCGATTTCGCCGCCGCCAAGGATCATGTGCAGGCCACGATCGACACCATCGCGCCGGTCGACAGCCAGGACCGGTTCGAAGGGCTCGGGGTGCGGGTGATCCGGGAACAGGCGCGCTTCATCTCGCCGACCGAGGTGCAGGCGGGCGATGCGGTGATCACGGCGCGCCGTTTCGTGATCGCCACCGGATCGCGGCCCTTGGTGCCGCCGATCCCCGGCCTGGACACGACGCCCTACCTGACCAACGAAACCATCTTTGACCTGCGCGACCGCCCCGGCCACCTGATCATCATCGGGGGCGGGCCCATCGGGCTTGAAATGGCGCAGGCGCATCGCCGCCTTGGCGCGGCCGTGACGGTGCTCGAAGGGCAAAAGGCGCTGGGCCGCGACGACCCCGAGGCGGCGGCGATCGTTCTGGACAAGCTGCGTGGAGAGGGCATCGAGATTGTCGAAGGCGCGCAAGTGTCGGGCATATCGGGCGGCACCGGGGCGATCCGTGTGGACGTCGCGGATGGGCGGGTGTTCGACGGCACACATCTGTTGGTGGCCGTCGGGCGGCAGGTGAATGTGGATGCGCTTGATCTGGATCGTGCCAATGTGGCCTTTGACCGGCGCGGCGTGACCGTCGACAGCGGCCTGCGGTCGAGCAATCGGCGGGTTTATGCCGTTGGCGATGCCGCCGGCGGGCTGCAATTCACCCATGTCGCGGGCTATCATGCGGGCGTGATCATCCGGCCCATGCTGTTCGGCCTGCCCGCCCGCGCGCGCCAGGATCATATTCCATGGGCCACCTATACCGACCCCGAATTGGCGCAGGTTGGCCTGACCGAGGCCGAGGCGCGACAGCGTTTCGGCCAAGCCCTGTTCGTTGCGCGGGCCGATTTCGCCCATAACGACAGGGCCATCGCCACCGGGCAGACGGTGGGGTTCGCCAAGGTCATGGTGGTCAAGGGCCGCCCGGTGGGCGCCACCATCGTCGGGCCGCAGGCCGGTGAATTGATCCAGCTTTGGGCGCTCGTCATCACGAACCGCCTGAAAATGTCGGCGGTGGCCGGCATGGTCGCGCCCTATCCGACACTGGGAGAGATTAACAAACGCGTTGCGGGGGCCTATTTCTCTCCCAAACTGTTCGACAGCCCCTTGGTGAAGCGGATCGTGCGCATGGTGCAGCGCTGGCTGTGACCGCCAAGGGGGGCAGGTAAGGCGGTAACCGCGTGGCACATACGCTTTCTGGGCGCTTTCTGATTCTCACCGTCATCTTCGTGATGCTGGCGGAGATTTTCATCTTCATGCCGTCGATCGCACGGTTCCGCGAAGATTACCTCTTGGCGCGCCTGGAACGGGCACAGATCGCGTCGCTGGCGCTTTTGGCCAGCGATGGCATGATTTCCGACGCGCTCGAGGCGGAACTTCTGCGCAATGCCGAGGTGCTGAACGTGGTGTTGCGGCGCGATGCGGTGCGGCAACTGATCCTGTCCAGCGACGGGATGCCCGCCATCGCCGCCAGTTTCGATCTGCGCGATCCCTCGCCGCTCGTGTTGATGCGCGATGCGTTGGCGCGGTTGGCAGAACCCGAGCCACAGGTGATCCGCGTGATCGGGGAACCGGTGCGCGAAGCCGGTCTGCTGATCGAGATCACGATGCCGACCGAACCCTTGCGCATGGCGATGATCGATTACGGGCTGCGGATTCTCGCGCTCTCGGCGGCGATTTCGATCTTTACCGCCTTGTTGCTCTTCGTGGCGGTGCGCCGCCTGATGGTGACGCCGATCCGGCGGCTCGTGGGCTCCATGGTGCGCTATGCCGAGGCCCCGGCGGACGCGACCCGGATCATCCAGCCCCAAGGGCGCGTGCGTGAATTGCGCAGCGCCGAAGACGCCTTGCACGGGTTGCAGACGGATCTGACCGGCGCCCTGAAACAAAGGGAACGCTTGGCCCAACTGGGCGAGGCGGTGGCCAAGATCAGCCATGATTTGCGCAACATGCTGTCGGTCGCCACGCTGGTCGCGGATCGGCTCGAGACATCGCAAGACCCGACCGTGCAGCGCATCGCGCCCAGGCTCGTGGCGTCGCTGAACCGGGCGATCAACCTGACCGAGGCGACCCTGGCCTTTGGCCGCGCCGAGGAGCCGGCCCCCAAACTGGATCGGATCGGTTTGCGCGCGCTGGTCGAGGACGTGATCGAAAATGACCGGCTGGCGGCGGATGCGGCGCAGATCGACTATGCCTGCGATGTCGCCGCCGATGTGACCGTGCGCGCCGATCCCGAACAATTGCACCGCGTGCTGTCCAATCTCGTGCGAAATGCGCGGCAGGCGATCGGGGCAACCGTGCAGACGGGCGACATTCATGTCACCGGACGCGATACCGCCGAGGGATGGGTGATCGAAGTGTCCGATACCGGCCCCGGCCTGCCCAAGAAGGCGCTGGATCACCTGTTCCAGCCATTTCACGGCGGCGCGCGCAAAGGCGGCTCGGGCCTGGGCCTTGCGATCTGCGCCGAATTGGTGCGCGGCCACGGGGGGCGGTTGGAACTGGCCCACAGCGACGCGCGCGGGACTTGTTTCAGGATCCTCCTGCCTGCCGGGCTTGCGTCCTGAAAGATCGGGTTTTCCGCTTGCAAGCCTCGAAAGGCGGCGCTAAACCCCGCCCTCACGCACCGGTAGCTCAGTTGGATAGAGTACTTGACTACGAATCAAGGGGTCGGGGGTTCGAATCCTCCCCGGTGCGCCATTTCCGAACAAAAGAGAGAACCTCGGGCGGGGCGAGGCCTTGGCCGCTCGCTGCCTTTTGAGCGAGGCGGTCTTTCGACCCGCTCAGGCGGATGTCTTCGTCCGAGACGCGGACTTCGTCGAGCAGAAGCCGGGCGTAGGCCTGACGAAAGCCCGGGTCCTCGGACCGGAAGCTGTTGCGCAGGAGTTCCGAGAGGGCGCGGACTTTCTCCACGGTGATCTGTGGGGCAGCCTCGGTCATGCGCCGGCTCATTGCGGTGATCTCGTCGGACAATTCGTCGCGCCGGAACTTCAGGTCTATGAGGCGCTGGCGCAGTTCAGGGTCATCAAGGTCCATGACGCCCTTCTCGACCAATTCGAGCAGGCGCGTGATGGCGGCCTTGGCCTCGGCATGGTCGCTGCGCATCCGGGCCAGAATGTCCCTGGCTTTGGCATCGCGATCACGCGCGGTTGAGAGATAGTCCGCAAGCAGATGCTCCAGCCGGGCAGGCTGAAGGACATGACGCTCCAGTTGTTGGAGGACGATGGTGTCCAGCTCCTCCATCCGCATGCGCAGGCCCCGGCACCCTTGTGGCCCCTGCTTCAGCTTTGAAGAGCAGCAGTAGTAGCGGTAGCGTCCACCCTTGCCGGTGTTCTGGATCAGTGCGGCGCCGCAATAGGCGCACTTTGCCAGCCCCGCAAGGAATGTCGGGCCATTGACCACGCGCGGAGGCGTGGTTTTCGGGTTGCGGCTCTTGAGCAGGGCCTGGACGGTATTGAAGTCACGGGCCTCGACGATCTGCGGTACCGGAACCTCGATCCAGTCCGAGGGCGGGCGAGCGCGCTTCCGTCGGCTATCGTTTCGGTTGAAATGATGGACGCCGGTATAGGTCGTCGATGTCAGAATGTCGTAGATTCCGCCGGTGGAAAAGAGTCGGCCCCGACGGGTGATGGCACGCCGGTTCATGTAGTTTGCGATAGCCTTGACGCCCATGGGTGGGCCTTCGGCGCCAGCGGCCAGCGCGAAGATGCGGCGCACGACGGCAGCCTCGCCTTCTTCGATCACCAGAATCTTCTTGTCTCGCCCACCACGGCGTTCCGTGATCTTCGTACTATAGCCATAGGGCGGCTTGGCGCCGTTCCAGAAGCCCTGCCGCGCATTTTCAAGCATGGCGCGGTGGACATGTTTGGCGTTCTCGCGGCTCTGGTGTTCGTCCATCAGGTGAAACACCTTGCGGACAAACTCCCCCAGCTCGCTTTCGCCGAGGTCCTGGGTGATCGACACGAGGCGAACACCGGCCTTTTCCAGATCGCGTGTGTAGATGCCGGCCTGGAGCGAGTCGCGGCTGAAACGGCTGAGCGAATGGACAACGATGACCTCAAAGGGCTGGTCGGTCCTAGTTGCCGCGTAGATCATCTCCTGGAACTGCGGGCGGTCGTCGTCGCGGGCCGAGGCGCCAGGCTCGACATATGTCGCGGCGACAGACCACCCCTGACGCGCGCAATAGGCCTCGCACTGGGCGATCTGGTCGGGCAGCGAGATTTCGCCGTCCGCCTGGCGGGTGGTGGACACGAGTGCGTAGATGGCGGCCTTCGTCATGAGGTCTCTCCGTCGAACAGGATCGCGTCTATCGCCGGGCCGAGATGGGCACGCAGCAGGGCGATCTCGGTGCGGGAGACCGGCAAGATAGGCGCACGTCCCGGGCCCGCCAAGGGTGCGATGCTGTGTTCCGCGCCGGGCCGTGGCACGACGACATCGATCCGGTCCGGCATTCGTCGCGACAGCGTGGGATGAGTATCCGAAGCCGGCGTTTCGTGCCGGTCTGGATCCGGCGGCCTTGACGCGGTGGCTTTCCCGTCGGGTCTCGCCCGCTTGACCAGGGAGAGCCCGTTTGCAGAGAGCGGGGCATGGGTCTGGAGGAGGCCGCGGCGGGCGCCAGTCGTGGAGGCTCCTGGTCCTCTTGGCGGTCTCTTTTCCAAAGACAGCGGCACGTCACCTCACTCCCCGAGAAGATGGGGACGCGCTGCCTTGCTCGCTGTTTGTATGCGTCGTCACCCGCGACCGTCCCGTCCTGCACCGTTACGCGCCCCGGTTCATCGGCTTTCGTGGCGTCAGGGGCGCTCTGTGACATGTAACGCGTCAGGTCTGCGAAATCTGCCCTCCGGCAGGAGAAAGTTGGGGATTGGAAATCCTTTAACGCACTGAGGGCGTGATATAAATTATGCTTCATCTGCCGCGCGCACCCCCAAGCGTGAGGCGGATCAGGCGGGCTTTAAAGGGGTTCGGCATTAGGGGGCTCCTTCCGACTGGGTCATGCGGCGGACAGGCCCTTCCCGCGCCTTATCGAATGATCGCCTCGCCACAGGCCCCTCGGGACCCGTGGCGCGCTTGCAGATGGCCGGGTGCAGTTTGCGAAGTCAGCTCGTTGCCCGACCCAACCCCCTTTCTAACGCCGTTGCGCACAAGGGATCGGGACCTTTGCAACCCAGATCACCGGGTGCCTTCCCCGGACATGTCCGGATCGCCTTTGTTCCGCGCCTTCGTGGGTTCGTCTTCGCACGACCGTGCCGGGGGCTGCCTGCACCGAACTGCCTCGGGGACCGGACGCTCCTCTGCAAGTGTTCTGCTCTGGTGCTCGGGCGTCACGTACCGGGGCGCAGAAGCAGCCCCGGGTTCCAGCCTGACGCGTGCGATAAACGCCGCGAGCTTCGGCCCCGCGAGCACCCCGGCCGCGTCGAGGGCGGCCGCCATCTCGTCGAGGAGCGCCCGATGGGCGGTCAGGATCTGGCTCGCGCGGGTTTCGGCGTTGCGCAGATGGGTTTCGACCCGCGCCCGAAGGCCGGTGTCGTCGCGCAGGCGCGCCTCGATCCCCTCGATCGGCCCCTGCCAAATCAGCGTTGAGCCCAGACCCCATGAAGCTTCGAGCGCCGTCGCAAGCCGGGTTGCCGTGGCGAGATCACTGCCCGGATCTCCACCTGACCCGGCCGAAACCTGTCCGAGCAGGAGCCGCTCCGCCGCGCGCCCGGCCATGCTGATCTGGAGTTGGGCTTCGATCGCCGCACGGTCCTCACCTGTCCGGTGCAGGCTGGTCGCCGTGACACCCCGTCGGACTGGATCGCGAGCATGGCCACATCGGCGCGTCCCGTCGCGGCGCTGACGAGGGCATGGCCTGCTTCGTGCACGGCAACGATCCTGCGAAGCGTCTTGGGCAACGGGGTCCGGGCCTGGTGGATCGCGTCGATCAGATCGGCCAGGGCAAGCGCGCGCCGTGCCTGACGGGCCCGGCCACGGGCGGTGCGAACCGCGGCCGCGACATCGGCCCCCGACATCCCGAGCGCGGCTTGCGCGATACCGGTCAGATCGGCATCGGCGAGGTCGGGCCCGAGATGCCAGCGGAGCACCTGGGGCAGGAGCCTGTGGTCCGGATGCGGCAGGCTCAGGATCCGGTCGAAGCGCCCGGCGCGCGTGATGGCCTTGTCCAGTTTCTCAGGGTGGTTGGTCGCCGCCATCACGATCACGCCCTCGTGGCCGTGGTACCCATCGAGCTGGTCGATAAGGGCCGTGACAATGAAATCCGTGTACGCGCTGTTGTGGTCCGTCCGCCGGTTCCGGTCCCCGAACGCATCGATTTCATCGAGGAAAAGCAGGCTCGGCGCCTGCTCCGCGGCCGTGGCGAAGGCCGCGCGCATCGCCTTGATCATGTCACCCGAACGCGCGCTCTCGGAAGACCATTGCGCCACGGATCCCGCGACGACAGCGATGCCGGCTTCGTGGCCGATGAGCCGGGCAACCTGAGTCTTTCCCGATCCGGGCGGGCCGACAAGAAGCGGTCCACGCGCGACATCGCTCCAGGAAATCCTGCCGTCCTGCCAATCACGCAGATCCGAGATCATCTGTTCGAGCGGCGCCCTGACCGTGTCAGGCATGGGAAAGTTGGCCCAGCCAGCCCCTTCGACCGGGGCCGGGCACAGGGCTTCGGCGATCGCCGTCACCGCGGTCTCGGGGTCCGTTGCGCGCAGGGCAAGGGTGGCCCGGTCCGGATCGAGACGCGAGACGCGGGCTTCCGTGGGAAGGGCGGCGAGCGCGTCGCCAGCCCCCTGGCCGGGATAGGCGAGGTCGAGCAGGACGGAGAGCTGCTCGGGATTAAGGGGCTTGAGGGCGATCACCTTCGGGCTCAGGTCGCGCAGGGCGCGGGGCGCGGTGCCTGCGACGGGGGTGATCAGCGCTACGGGCGTGCCCATCTCGAGCGCGTCGCGCATCTTCTCCGAGAAGGCGCCGAGCGTGCGGTGCCGATCTGGACTGCCGGTCTTAACTGCGTCGACGGCGTAAAGGAGGTCAGGTGCGGGCACAGCCGCGGGCCAGAGGCTCGGTTCGGCCAAGACCTGCTCCAGCATCTTCCTGACCGTCTGGTCCAGCGCGGCGCTGCCGGTCGCCAGCAGCGTGAGCGCGCCGTTCGTGCCCAGTTCCGTGGCCATCGTCGTCGCATTGCCGAAGCTGGCGGCGATCCGCACCGCCGCCAGAAGGGTCGCAGCCTTCGGGCGCCAGACCGTGTCGGGGGCCGGTCCGGCGGGCGGACAGGACGGAAGAACCGGGCCGAACTCGTCTGCCTGTTCGATCTGGTCAAGAAGGTCGTCGACGCTGTCGCCAAGGCTCCAGTCCGCGCGGCAGCCGACATCGGCGTCGCGCCTGACTTGGGGGCGGATGATACGGGAGCCGCATCGTCGGTGTGGCACGCGCGTGGCGGGTCGTCGGCGTCACCTGCGCTGTCCTTTGCGGGCAGCGTCACACGCCAGCCGGCCCAGTTGCTGCCCTCGAGGGCGCCGAGGATCGCCATGGCGAAGGGAAGCCAGTCCGGTGCCCCGCGCCGCGTGGCGGGCGTCCGGCCTGCGCACTTGGCGGAGGCCGCGGTTTTCGTGATCGGCTTGGGAGAGGTCGTGAATACGGTCGCGGTCATGGCGGTCTCCTGTCGTCGGACAAAGGGGAGAGGATGCCCGCCGCGATGTGCGGCGGGCCGGATGATCTGAGGAAGGGATGGGCTTGGTCAGGTGGGCGGGTGCGCCGCCTCGATGCAGTCGAGATGGTGCATGATCAGATCGAAAGCGAAGGCCTCGTAGACCTCGGATGCCACGTTCAGGATCCCGTCATAGACCTCGGGCGGGACCACCGCGTCGGGATGACGCCGCCTGAGGATCGAATGGACGGCGGCTTCCTGGGCGCGTGCGACATGGCCGGAGGCCATGGGGAGGACCCTTACGAGGTCCACCTTGGCGCTGCGCGGAAGGCCGAGCTGGTGTTTCAAGCGCTTCACCGGGGTCTTGGAAAAGCCGAGCTTGAGCAGATGGATACCACGCGACGTCATCTCGATCCGCGCGAGGTAGATGAAGGATGGGCTGCTGTTCCATGCGCCCCCGCAGGCGGCGCACTTGACCTGATTCCACATCATGTTCACGCGGGCCACGCGCTGCGAATGCCCGCAGCTATGGCGGTACACGCGATAGTTATCGTTGCCCTGAGGATCGCGTCCCAGCCGCTCCCAGCCCCTATGGGATGCCTCGTCCCGCTCCTGACTACGCAGGCACTTCTCGCAGCGAACGTCCGTGCTTTTCGCAGCAACCCGCTCAACGAATTCGAACTGCCGTCTCACGACGTGGCCGCACGCGGCGCGGTACAGGCCGTAGTGGTGGTTGCGGCCGTCGCGGCGCAGGAAGGTCAGGCCCGCCGCCCGTGCGGCATCGCCGAGATAAGCCTCCGCGCAGGCTCCGCAGCGGGGCTGGGCCGTCCGGAGCGTATAGCTCTTGTGCGCGGTCAGCCCCCCACAAGCGTCACATTCGAGCGCGACGTGATACCTGTCCCGGATCCTGCCATGGACCCTGAAGCCCTTGTCGCGAGCGATGCGGGCCCAGGCTTCCGGCACGGGCCGAGGATAGTCGCGCCATGCGCCGGCGGGCACATGGCGGGAGCGATGCGGAACATGCAGGCGACGCTGGCGGCTGGTCACGACCTCGAAGGGAACGCCGCGGACGGTGGGGCGGGTCGACTTGGGCGAGCGGGGCTGGGTCTTGGGCATGGGAGAAGCTCCGGAACTGGACATGAGGGGAGAGAGGGCGCGGGGGCTGCCCGCGCCGGGACGTGGCGCGAAACTCTTGGGGAGGGTCAGGCGGAGGGGCCGATGTCGCCGTCCAGCTCCGGGCCACCCCAGTCCTCGATGCGGGCATCGAACGGGTCTTCCAGAGCCAGCCAGGTCTCGAGCGCGTCGAGCGCCGCGCTGATCCAAATGTTGAGTTCGCGCGATCCGGCGTCGTCCCCCGGTACCAGCCACGCCCAGCGGCGCAGCCGAACATTGGCGCGGATGCCTGCGACCTCTTCCGGATCCGCGGACCGGATGACCCGCATGTAGAGACGTGCCACAGCCTGAAACGCGCGCTCGGCCTCGTCGATGGCCGGTGCCGTGATCATCGCCTCGCAGGCGGCCCTGGTCTGGGCGAGCGCGGCATCTGCCGCCGTGATCCAGCGATCCACGGCCGGGTCCTGCCCGGAATAGCCGCAGAGGTCGCGCTCGGTCTGGATCAGCGCCGGCAGCGTGGCGACGAAACCCACGAAGAGCGCGGTGACGGAGGCCGCCGCGGCTGGGGGTTCAGGGAACTTCTTGTTCGTGCTAGGGAATGCTTCTGCCATCGGATCCTCCTGAGAAGGGCTGTTGGTGAGGGAGCACGCGAGGATGGAGCCTTGCGTCTCTCCTGAATATATGGAACCATAAAACCATTAAACAAGAGTGAAAAGTGACCGACACAGAAAAAAAATCGAACCGGGGTCGGCCGCCGACGGATACGGAGCCAGTCAACCTCAGGCTTCCACGCAACATGATCGACGAGTTGGACCGGCGTAGAAAGCTTGAGAGTGACCTGCCCACGAGACCGGAGATGATCCGAAGACTTCTTCAGGAGCTCTTTGAAAAAACATGATGATTCAGATGGATGCGGTTCGCCCGGAGGACGCGGCCGCCGTAGATGGGACCGGAAAACCCCACGCAAGCTGAACCAGGAAACGGATCAAAACGGCAGCTTTTGCTGTCGCGGATCGTCGAAGATTTTGCCCTTCGGCGCGCGCTTAATCTTCTTCGGGATCAGCTTGTCGACCGGGGTGTTGCGCTTTGCGAGGTGCCCAGTCCTCGACGCTTCAGAGAGGCGCTCGAAGTACGCCTTATCGTCTGCGAAGATCCACAGGTGTGCGCGAACAAGGCCTTCAGCTTGTTTCCGCGCGAACGAGAAGCGGGCGCAATGGGCGTGCTCGTCTCGCTCAGCCTTGGTGCGGCGTCTTTTCGGACGGTCGGTCGGTGATGAATTTGTGCGGGGCATTTCAGTTCCTTCGAGGCTTGCCCTCGCAACGTCCGCCAACCTCGCGAAAACACGAACAGGGCCCTACCTACAGGAGCAATCACCTTTTTGTGATCATCACTCGCAAGTAAGTGCCGGGGTCAGCGCTGAGGTGGATAGTGACGTCGGCCATGACGTGAATGGTAACATCAGCGCTGATCTCGGCGGATAAAGTGGAGCGGCGCAGATGCTCGAAGCCACACAGATTTTTGCCGGGACCGACGTCAACGATAGGTCCCGCGCAACAGGGCGCCGTTCCATCGGTTCCGGAACAGGCCGGGGTGCGAAGATGGAGCCTGTAAAGAGTGCCATTGCTGCTTCGATCAGCGTTTGATGACGAACCAGTATGGCGGCTCTGACGCTCGTCAGGCCTATGTGGCCGGGAACGATCTGGCCACGCAGTCCGGGGCTATCCGGCGCGTACGAGCTGCACGCCGCAATCCACCTGTTCCCCGCCTGCAGACACCCCGCAGGGCTGACTGACGACTTCAGAAGGAAGGACAGACCGATGCCCACTGGCACCGTGAAATGGTGAAACACCACGAAGGAGTTCGGCTTTATCGCGCCCAATGGCGGCGGACAGGACGTGTTCGTCCATGTCTCCGCCCTCGAGCGCGCCAGCATGACCGAACTGCCCGAAAACACCAAGGTCAGTCAGCTACGAGCTGTGTACGGGACGCGATGGCCGCCAATCGGCGGTGGACCTGAAAAAGATCGGCTGGCCGGCGGCATAGCTGGGCGGTGCGGGGGTACCGGGCGACAAACACGGAGAGACGGCCTGTGGGCTGCCCCAAGCCTGTGTCGAAGGTCAATCTCTGACAAATGGGACGGGATATCTGTGCGAGAACGACCTGTTCACGTCTTTAGCGGCAGGAGAGGATCACTGCCGCGGTCATGATCTGATCACCATCGCGCTATTCAAGTCCTCCAAATTCGGGCGGCTCGGGCTCACCGACAGGCCGTGTCGCGGGAGCAGTTTCAGAAGGTGTTTCCGGTTCGGAAGCCGCAGCCGGCCCTTGCGGCACCTGCATCGACCGCCCGGCCTTGCCTGTGCCGTCACCTGTTGCCCTGGGTCGCGCCGACGGGACGGCAGGCGATGGCGTGACGGTGACCTCGGAGGCGTTGAGCACATCGAGCCAGTCCTTGCAGAGCTCCGTGCTGCCCTCGACCCGCAACGGTGGCGCAAGACGCGTCGCCCCGGGCAGGAGCCCGGTCAACTGGTTGTGAAGGGCATCCCCCGCCGCGTCATTGTCGAAGCCGGACGGGACCTTCCGACCCTGCGCAAGCCTGCGGAGGGCAGCCTCCGTCCTCGGCCCGAACCCGCCGCCCGTGCTGGCATAGATCGTGTCCTTGCGGGCTTCGATTTCCGCGAGCGCGAGGGTGTCGAGGCCGCCTTCGAAGACGACCATACGCGTGGCGGTTTTCGGATTGCCGAGGACGGAGACGGTTTTCAGGCCGCCCTTGGCAAAGCGCGCCGTGTTTTTCTGCCCATCCTTCTCCCATCGTTGTTCAAACCCTTGGATGTCGCCGGTCTCGGGATTGCGATGCGCGAAGTAGATGCCGCCAAAGGCGCCGCAACGCACATCGTCCATGAAGCGGCGAAGGGTCGATTTCGAGATGCCCCTAGCCTCTGCGTAGGTCCGCTGGTCTTCGATATAGGGCGCCTCCTCCCATCTGCGCCGGGCTTCGGTGTGATCGGGGAGGCCGGCGCCCCGGCGCTGCGTTGCCGTGAGCGCCAGCATCGGTGTGTCGGTGCCCGATGATCTCGCGGAACGCTTTGCGCGCGTCGCCCAAGGTCGAGCCCGCATTGTCCGACAGCCACAGATCGATGACCGAGCCCGATGCGCCGCTCTTGTTGTTTGTCCAGACCCAGACTGACCCTTTGCGCGTCGCCTTGATCGTCTCGGCGCCGCGGACATAGGTGCGCCGATCCCGGCCCTGCGGGTCACTATGCCCGTCATGGTGTTTGGGGGCGTAGGACCAGCCACCGCGCGCCGCGATGTCGTCGATGTGGACGGCGCGCATCCGGTCCAGCTCGTGATGATCGTTCTCTTTGACCGCCTGCGCGATCCGGCGTTTTTGCTGCCCCCTTCGCGATCCGCATCCGGTGCGGGTTGCGGGTTCGAGACGGTCCGGCGGTCCGGCAGCGCAGCCTTGATCTGCGTTTCTTCCGCGCGCGCCACGGTCCGAAGGGCCGTCCGGACCGGGTCACGCCCGGAGCCGATGGCGTCGATCACGGCCCGGGCCTCGGCGGTCATCTCCTCGAGCTGGGCCGTGGCTTCTGCCCGTTCCGCGTCATTTCCCGCGATCGCCTGATCGCGGTCTGGCGATGGCCTCCAGGGCCGCCTTCTCTGCCGCCCGGGCCTCGGCCTCGATGCGGCGCTCTTGGCACTCCAGCCGTTCCAGGATCGCATCACACTGCGCCTGAATGTCATCCGGGACGCCATGTATGGAAAGACCCGCCTGCGCGGCTTCCAGTGACACCTGACGCACGAAGTCAGGTGATCCGGTGGGTTGCACGGAGGACCATCCCTTGGCCCTCGCGATCGCGATCATGGTCGCGCGCGTCTCTCTGGTGCTGCGGGATGTCGACAGACGGTCACCATGATCGACCACCGTCGTGTGGTCCCGGAACGTGATCTGGGGAGGCACATCTTCCAGATCGACAAAGTGGATCGCCTCGGAGACCTGAGGATCGAGATGAAGGTCGAAGTAGATGCGGCGCAGAAGGGTCAGCTTGAAGGCCGAGGATGCGGTCGCTTTCCGATCCTCCTCCCAGACCACTCCGGATATGCTTTCAATCTCCTTGTGATCTTCTTTGCGATCATTGACATATGCGCTCTCCGGTTCTTCATAGGCCCCAAACGCCGCCTCCATCCTTTTGATGGAGAAACGCGCCCCAAAATCCGAAGCCTTCCCGAATTCGTCGCTTCCCAGGATGCCGAGGCGCGCGCCGGACCCTGCCTTGTAATAGCGCAACCCGAGCGCCCCGAGCGCGGCATGAAGGCCCTGCCAGTCACGGGCAGAGCCAACGGCTTCGGCAACCCGGGCCTTGAGGGCCGCGGGGATGCCGTTCTCGAATGTCTCTATCCCGGTCGATTTTTCAAACTTGCGCGCCCCAGATGTCTTGGGCCTCGCCCCAGCCTCTCGGTCCGCCTTCTTTTTGTCCCATGCCGCCGGGTTGGGTTTCAGCTCGACCGCGCCATCGGCTGACACATCGAACTCGAACCGGCCCCGGTCATGTGACCAGCCTTGTGCCAGCTCAATCTCGCGGCAGGCCTTCTCGATCCGGAGATGGTCGTTCGATTTCGACCAGACCTTTCCGGTGATGGGGTGAACGGTGTTGCAGACAAGATGAATGTGCCGCCGCTTCGTGTCGTGATGCGTGCCGATGACGATCTGATGTTCCTCCAGCCCGAGGCTTCGGATCATGTGGTCGGCCGCCGCGACCATCTGGTCATCACTCGGCTGCTCCAGTTCATGCCAGCTCAGGACAAGATGGTAATACGGTCGCTGGACCCGGCTGTTCAGCTCTGACGAGAGCCGCATGTCCTCAGCCGCATGCCGCCAGTCGGTTGATGCGAGGTTGCGCAGCTCGATCCGGACAGCCTTGCCGCAAACGTATGTCACGCCGGGCTTGAAGGCATCCGCGCCTCCGCCGGACCCCTTCTCCCCCTGCCGCTTGATGGCCTCGCCGATCATCTCAGCAGGGCCCGGATTTGTGCGGCCGCCGTCTCAACCGCGATGCGGGCCTGATCGATCACCCGCCGATCGTCAGCCGTCAATGCGGTGAGGCGCCCTGCGTTGACGGCATAGGTGAGCTGGTTCAGGTTCGACCCCTGTTTTCCCAGCTCGCCTTTAATGCGCAGGAGGTCATGACGCTCGCGGCGATCAATCTCGGCCTCGCCGCATATGAGCGCGGCATGATAAGCCCGATGGTCTTGAAAGCCAGCGGCATGAGCCCGCGCGATGAACCGGTCCAGCTCTTCATCGTCCACCCGCTGTTGAAGGAGGTTGTTCCTTCTCCGCCGGTTCGATCTCTGTTTTCCGTCACCTGCCTGTGCCATGCCTGCTTAGCCCCAATTCACCGTCCTTTCATTTTTATGACCCCTCCCTGAAAAAACCTAACGCGCCCCTTCCCCCCCTAACGCCCATAGCTGATCCCGCCGACGCCATCAGGCGGAGAAGGAGATCAGCCCATCACCGCTGAATGAAACATCCGACCCGGCCGTCACCGGTCAGGAAGGGCGGCTCGGCGCAGAGGCCTTGGGCCTCGAGGAAGAGGGACATCCCCCATGCCGCGGCACCGGCGAGGCAGACGGCAATAAGGGCGCCGGCGACGGCGGCGACGATGAACTGCCGCCGGGAGATCCGGTCCGCTGTCGTGATGGATTTCTGCGCTGCGTTCCGGGCGATCTTGTCGGATGCCTGCTCGATCAGCCGCGCGATGGCCTTCTGGGCTTCGGCCGCCGCGATCGGGCCGGCACGGTCCGGGATCGCTTTCAATTCGTCCAGGACGCGCTCGACGTCGCGCAAGGTTGCGGCGCGGCCCTCTAGGATCGCCCGGACATGGTGATCGAGCACCAGGATCACCGGCCAGAGCTCGTCCCGTGGAGAGAGACCAAGGCCTGCTTTAACCGCCAGCAGGCGGGCGCGGTCTTGCTCTGTCGGCGCGCGGCGGTAGATCTGGGTGAACAGGTCTTCCGGAAAGCTGGTCATTCAAGCAGCCCCGCGATTTTCATCTGCTCGGACCACGACCGGACCGCCGCCTGCACCCGCATTTTCTGGAGGAGGGACAGCCGGTCAGAGGTCTGCGCCGAACACAAGTTCAAGCCAGCGTTCTCCATAAGGTCATTCACGCGCGGATCGAGCCGGATCATGTCGATGATGGGCGCGCCGCGCGCTTCGAGATCGACTTTGACCTTGGTCGTGTCGAATAACGAGAAATCGCGCTCTTCGCGATGGTTGCGCACGATGATCCACCGGGTGGCGGCGGGTAATGCGGCCAATTCATCCCGAAGTGCGGCCAGTGGCGCGCGTGTCTGATCGATCACGAAGATGATGATCAGTTCGGCCTCGATCTCGGTCAGCAGCAATTCGAGGCTGAACCCGTCTTCGGAGGCGCCGTCGCGCGACAGCCGTTCCGTGACATCAGACCCGCGCGCGGGAAGATCAATCAAGACATCGCCGGGGCTCTCCGCGATCACGTCGAAGAGGGCGTCGCGGCCTGCGGGCGTCATGACGTCGATGCACTGAACATCGAGTCCGCTGTGCTTGAACGCGAAGTGAAGGCCGGGGTTCTTGGTGTCGCCATCGACGAGGGTGACCGCTCGTCCGGCATGAAGCATCACCGCGGCCATCCGCTTTGCGGCCTCGGTTTTGCCGACGCCCCCTTTGTCGCCGTGTACGAAGAAAATCCGCTTCACAGGTCACCTCCTTGATCGCGGAAACCTGATGCGGGATCCTCTTTGGGTGTGTTTGACCTACCCTTGATCGGGATGGTCGGTGTCTTCGTTACACGGGGGCCGGGCCGGCGCGTCCATGCCCGGGTCGGGGCTACCCCGGCCTCTGTCCGGGCCTTGCGGACATAAGTCTTGAACGTGTTCATCTTGAGCTGTTCGCCGTCCGGAAGCGCCTTGTTCAGCTCTTCGCAGATCTCTTCTAGCGTGAATCCCGCCGCCATTTTTGCGTGGATGTCGTGGATGAGGCTGGCGATGAAATCGGCCTTTCTCAGTGTCTTTTCGCGCCGCGCCGACATCGACTTGAGCGCCGCCTTCGCGTCTTTCAGGTGTTCCGTTTTGAGTGCCATGCTGCTATCCTCGTTTTGCACGAGAAATTTCTTCGATGACCGTGAAAATACGAAACGCTATCTTCGAGTAGCCCCTTTCCGGTTCGCCCTGTGCCTAGCAGGGTATGGCGACGGTAAACCGTCCCCCCCCGATCGAGCAGTGGCGGCGACACTGAGGTGTCTTCTTCTCGCGGGATGATGCAACTTGTCGGCGCCGGGAGGCTTCTCCGCGTGGCGAATTGGGCAGCAGCGTCAGGGCTAATTCGCTCAGGATGACGCCGGTTAGGCCGCGCGATCCGGGGCTGGCCACGCACCGGCGTGGCGCGGCGCGAGGCGGATGTCGCCACCCGGACCACTGACGATGCGCGAAAAAAGGCCGTTGAGGAGATCACCCGGGAGCGGACAGCAGCGGCATCCGAGATCGATAAGGAGCGCGAGACTGCGCGAGCCGAAATTGAAAAGACGCGCGAGGACCTCGATCAGCAGGTCGCCGAACTTGAGAAACGTTTGACCAGCGTTGGTTGGGTGCTGGACAAGCTCGAGTGGGTCTTGCTGAAAATGATGAAATGGTTGTCGCGTCCGGAACTACCCGCAACCATGAAAGAAGAGGGGATCGGCATCGTGGACGAAGCGGTAAGCGTGCTGGGCGCCCTGCAACAGGACGACCCGGCTCCGTGATAGTGGGCGCAGCCTCTCGGGTGGCCCGGGACCTGCCTTTTCTTCGCTACGGTATTGGAGACATGGCTAGCTGCTGCAATCGAAACGTGCGCAGTGGTTTGCTGGTAGCGGGATGGGTTCTGAGGAATTGCGCATTGAGGAATGGTCAATAATGCTGCCAGTCAGTTTCAGCGTCTTCAGGGCGCCGTGTGGCTACCTCAGTTCACCGTTGCTCTCGTCCCCCAGATATCGCACCTTGCGAACGTATATTATGAGAAAAACCTGATGCCCCTGACACTTGCCCAACTTGAGCGGCACCTTTTCGCAGCCGCCGATATCCTCCGTGGCAAAATGGACGCCTCGGAGTTCAAGGAATACATCTTCGGGATGCTGTTCCTGAAACGCTGTTCCGACGTTTTCGAACAGGCTCGGCAGGGGGTTATTGAAAAGCGCATCGGAAACGGCATCGCGCCGGCACAGGCGACAGAAGATGCCGAGAACAAGGTCTGGTACGGTCGCAGCGGCACGTTTTGGGTTCCACCGCAATCCCGGTTCACTTTCCTTGTCGATGAAGCCCATGAGAACATCGGCGACAAGCTGAATAAGGCCCTTGGTGGGATCGAATCCGAAAATATCGCACTTGAAGGTGTCCTAGACCACATCGACTTCACCCGCAAAGTTGGTCAGAGCAAGATCAGCGACCAAAAACTGCGCCAGATGATTACCCATTTCGGGGAAATCCGCCTTCGGAACGAGGACTTCGAATTCCCAGACCTGCTGGGTGCCGCCTACGAATACCTGATCGCCGAGTTCGCTGACTCCGCCGGCAAGAAGGGCGGGGAGTTCTACACCCCCCGGTCCGTTGTCCGGATGATGGTGCGGCTCCTGAAGCCGACGCTGGACCATGACATCTACGACCCCTGCTGCGGGTCGGGTGGCATGCTGATCGCGGCCAAGGATTACATCGACGAACACGGGCAGGACGGTCGCAAGGCCAGTCTGTTCGGGCAGGAAAATGCGGGTACCGTCTGGTCCATCGCCAAGATGAACATGATCTTACATGGCATCGACAGCCCTGATCTTCGAAACGAGGATACCCTCGCGGAACCGCAGCATGTCGAAAACGGCGAACTGCGCCGGTTTGACCGCCTCCTGACCAATCCCCCGTTCTCCCTCCCCTGGGGATCAAAGGACAAGGACCGATCCGGCGAATACACTTGGCAGCCCAAGTTCCCCGAACGCTTCTTCCATGAGGTTCCGCGCGGCGCGAAGAAAGCCGACCTCATGTTCCTCCAACACATGCTGCACGTCACCCGTGACGGCGGGATGATCGCAACAGTCATGCCCCACGGCGTGCTGTTCCGCGGCGGCGACGAGGGCAAGATCCGCCAGAAGATCATTGAACAGGACCAGATCGAGGCGATCATCGGCCTCGGGCCGCAGCTCTTCTACGGCACCGGCATCCCGGCTTGCGTCATCGTCCTGCGCCAGCGCGTCCATAATGGCGCGAACCTTGTTTCGGGCAAGCCGAAGGACCGGCAGGGCAGGATCCTCTTCATCAACGCCGACCGCGAATATTTCGAAGGCCGGGCGCAGAACCACCTGATGCCGGAACACATCGAAAAGATCGTTACCACCTTCGAGGAATACCGCGAAATCCCCGGCTTCTCCGCCATCGTTGACATTGAAACCCTGCGCGATAACGACTTCAACCTGAACATCCGCCGCTATGCTGACAACGCGCCGCCGCCCGAACCGCATGACGTGCGCGCGCATCTGGTGGGCGGCATCCCGCGGGCCGAGGTCGCGGCGAAGGTGGACCTGTTCAGCGCCCACGGCCTGAACCCGATGGACCTGCTGGTCCCCCGCGATGCCCATTACCTCGACTTCGCGCCGCACCTGACCGCGAAATCCGATCTGAAACCAGCCATCGAGGCCAACGCGGGCCTGCAAGCGCGCGAGGCGGAAATCCGGGCCGCCTTCAACGCCTGGTGGGCGGCGCATCAGGACGGCATCGTGGCACTGGCCGGGGCCGATCAGGCCGCAGCCCTCATCAAACTCCGCGATGAACTCCTGTCCAGCTTTTCCGAAACGCTGGAAGGGTTGGCCATGCTCGACCCCTTCACCGTGCGGGGCATCATCGCGCAGTTCTGGCAGGCGTCGCGGTTCGACTTCCTTACCCTCATGGCGCGCGACAGCCGCGGCGTGGTCGATGCCTGGCGCACCTCCATCGTCACCGCGCTGGAGGACAAGGGCAGCAAGGAAAGCCCGCTGGACCACAAGCTGGTCAGCTTCCTGATGGGCGGCTTCGTGCGCGAGATTGCGGAACTGGAGGCGCGCAAGGCCGAGCTTGACGCCCAGATCAAGGCCACGACCGCCACGCCCGAAGAGGGCGAGGAAGAGGATGATGACGCGGAACCCGTGGACGAGGCGCAGGTGAAGCGGTGGAAAAAGGAACTGACCGAGGTCAAGAAAACCCTGAAGGCCAAGCACGCGCAGTTCACCGATGCGATCAACGGGGCCGTGGACGGTCTGACCGAGGGGGATGCGGCGGCGCTGATCCTGAAGATCCTGCATGACGATATGGAAAAGATCCTGACCCGCTACATCGCGGTGCAGCGCGGGCAGATCGTGGCGGCGTTCGAAAACTGGTGGGACAAGTATCGCGTGACCCTGACCGAGATCGAAGGCGCACGGGCCGAGGCGACGGGCAAGCTGGCCGGGTTCCTGAAGGGGTTGGGGTATGTCTGAAAACTCCGCTCCATCATCGAAACTGTGCGAAATTGCCGAGGTAAACCCCGAAGCATTGCCCGGCACCACGCCGGGAAACTTTGCATTTCGTTACGTTGATCTTTCGGCAGCGGATCGCGGCAAGATTGACTGGGGAAATGTCGCATGGACAACGCTTCTTGAGGCACCGAGCCGAGCTAGACGCGTTACCCGGTCTGGTGATGCATTGTTCGGCACGGTCAGGCCCTATCTGCAATCGCATTGCTATGTGCCTGACACCGAAGAAGGGCCTATCATCGCCTCAACCGGGTTTACGGTCGTCAGGGCGAGGAAAGGGTTTTCCGATCCTTCTTTCATATTTCACACGCTTATGGGCAATGCGGTCCTAGAGCAGGCAAATCGTCACGCAATCGGCTCTAGCTACCCAGCAGTTACGGAGAAGGATGTGGCGCGGTTTCGCGTCTACAGTCCTCCCGTTGTTCATCAATCCAAAATCGCCGAAGTCCTCGACACGCTGGACGCGGCGATCCGGGGGACCGAGGCGGTGGTGGCCAAGTTGCGGGCGATGAAGCAGGGGCTGCTGCATGACCTGCTGACCCGCGGCATCGACGCGAACGGCGACCTCCGCCCCCCACACCCCGAGGCCCCCCACCTCTACCACCAAACCCCGCTCGGCTGGCTGCCGAAGGAGTGGGAAATAGCAACTCTTGATGATCTTTGTGCATCGATTGTCGACTGCCCTCATACGACCCCGAACTTCAAGGAGGAAGGCGTCTACGTTGCGCGCACGATGCATATCAAAGATGGAAAATTCCTCTCAGATATGGCGTCCTATGTCACCGAGGAAGAATATTCGAAGCGGATTGATCGCCTCGAACCGATGCCTGGCGACGTGATATTTACGCGCGAGGCGCCCGTTGGGCAGGCGTTCTGCATTCCAGAGGGAATGAAGATTTGTCTTGGTCAAAGGGTAATGCTGCTTCGCCCAAAGTTGAGCAAACTGAATGCTAGATATCTTGTCGCGCATATCTACTCAGGGGCCGTCCAAAGCTCCATTCAGCTGAAAACGGCGGGAACTACCAACCCGCACATGAATGTTGCGGATGTGCGCAAGCTCCGACTACCAGCGCCATCTGTTGAGGAACAATTTCAGATAGCATCTTGCCTCAACGACATTGAAGCTCGCCATGAAGAGGAAGCGGCCTTACTCAACAAACTCCGCCTCCAGAAATCCGGCCTGATGGACGACCTGCTCACCGGTCGGGTTCCCGTCACGCCCTTGTTGTAACCGAAGGGTCCGGTCATGGGTCACGAATATGACGATGTCGAACTGCCCTTCCTGAACCAGTGCCGCGCCATGGGTTGGCAGGTGCAGGAGGGGGCAAAGGACGACCCCAGCCTGACCGGGCGCGGCACCTTCCGCGACACCATCGCCGAGGCCTGCCTGCGCGACCGTCTGCGGGCCATCAACCCCGGCCCCGATGGCCAGCCTTGGCTGGACGATGCCCGCCTGTCCGAGGCTGTCAGCGCGCTCACCCGCCACGGCCAGCGCGGGCTGATGGAGGCGAACCAGGCGGTTACGGAACTGTTGCTGCGCGGCCTGACGGTCGAAGGCCTGCCCGGCTGGGATGGCGGGCGCGGCCAGACGATCCGCTACATCGACTGGGACGATGTGGGGGCCAACAGTTTCACCATTGCCAACCAGTTCCGCATCGACTGCCCGCCCGGCCATGACGTGGGCAAGGGCTTCATCATCCCCGACCTTGTCCTGCTGGTGAACGGCATCCCGGTAGTTTTGGTCGAGGCGAAAAGCCCCGCCATCCCCGAGCCGCTGGCCGAGGCGGTGAACCAACTCCGCCGCTATCACAACGCCCGCAAGGCCGCACTGGAAGTGGAGGAGAACGAAGGCGCGCCCGCGCTGTTCGCCTCCGTCCAGTTGCTGATCGCCACAAGCTTCGATCAGGCCCGCGTCGGCTGCATCGGCGCGGGGTTGGAGCATTACGGAAGCTGGAAAACCGTGGTCGGCCCGGATGGCACCGGGTCCGAGGATGAAGTGGCGGCAGCCTTGGGCAAAAAAGGCCTATCGGAACAGGAACGTCTGATCGCCGGGATGCTGCGCCCCGCGCATCTGCTGGATATCCTGCGGCATTACCTGTTGTTCATGAATGTGGGCAGTCAGACCATCAAGACCGTCTGCCGCTATCAGCAATACCGGGCCGTAAACCGCGCGCTGGAACGGCTGCGCACCGGCAAGACGCGGCTGCAGGATGGCGAATATGACCGGCGCGGCGGGATCGTCTGGCACACGCAAGGGTCGGGCAAGAGCCTGACCATGGTGTTCATGATCCGCAAGATGCGGACGGACACGGCCTTGCGGAAGTTCAAGGTGATCATGGTCACCGACCGCCGCGACCTGCAACGGCAGTTGTCGGAAACGGCGACCCTGTCGGGCGACGTGGTGGAGCTCGCGACCAATGCCGGGGCGCTGAAACGGCTGGCGCGGCGCAAGGGGCCGGGGCTGGTCTTCGCCACGATCCAGAAATACCGCACCGAGGAGGATGTGCCCGAGGTGACCAAAGGCCCGGCCTTCGAGGTGCTGAACGAGGATGAGACGATCCTTGTCGTGGTGGACGAAGCGCACCGGACCCAGGCCGGAGACCTGCACGCCAACCTGATGGCGGCCCTGCCGAACTGCGCCCGGATTGGCTTCACCGGCACACCGATCATCATGGGCGAAAAGAAGCGCACGGCGCAGATCTTCGGCGATTTCATCGACCGCTATACGATCAAGGAGGCCGAGGCCGATGGGGCCACGGTTCCGGTGCTGTATGAGGGGCGAACGGCCGAGGGCGCGGTGAAGGACGGCGCCACGCTGGACGGGCTGTTCGAGGACATGTTCCGCGACCGGACCGAGGACGAGCTTGAGGCGATCCGCAAGAAATACGCGACCAAGGGCAATATCCTCGAAGCCCCGGCGCTGATCGCGGAAAAGGCCCGGGACATGCTGCAACACTATGTGACGAACCTGCTGCCCAACGGCTACAAGGCGCAGGTCGTCGCTTACAGCCGCCTCGCCGTGATCCGCTACTACGCCGCGTTTTCGGAGGCACGGGATGAGTTGCTTGCGCAGGCGGCCGCGCTGTCGGACTACGACAAGGCGATGGACGATGAGGTCCTATGCACCAAGCCGCCGGTGGTGCAGGCCCTCGTCCAGGCCTGGCGGTATCGCGACACGCTGGCGCGGATCGAGTTTGCGCCGGTGATGTCGGGCGGCAACAACGATGACCCGACTTGGCGACAATGGACCGAAAGCCATGCCCAGGAAGCCCGGATCAAGCGGTTCAAGAAACCGCTGTTCCACAAGGACCCGGCCAAGACAGATCCGCTGGCATTCCTGATCGTCAAATCGATGCTGTTGACCGGCTTCGACGCCCCCATAGAAGGGGTCATGTATTTGGACCGGTCGATCCGCGAAGCCGAGCTTTTGCAAGCCATCGCCCGGGTCAACCGGACAGGCTTCGGCAAGTCCTGTGGCATCGTCGTGGACTATTTCGGCGTGGCGCATCACCTGAAGGCGGCCTTGGCCGCTTATTCAGCCGAGGATATCGAAGGGGCTCTGGTCGGCCTCAATGACCAGATCCCCGTGCTGCGGGATCGCCACATCCGGGTCATCGACATCTTCCGCAGGGCCGGCCTTGAGGACCTTTCCGATGATGAGGGCTGCCTGAATGTCCTTGCGACCGAGAAGGCCCGGGCGGAGTTTACCGTCAAACTTAAGGACTTCCTGACCTCGCTCGAAATCATCCTGCCACGTCCCGAAGGCCTTCCTTTCGTCAAGGATGCGAAGCGATTGGCCTATATCCATGCCCGTGCGCGCAACCGATATCGCGATGTCATGTCGCTTGGGTCCGATGTCGGGGCAAAGGTCCGTAAGCTGATCGATGACCATGTGATCTCTTTGGGGATCGACCCGAAGATCCCGCCCGTTCAGCTGACGGATGCAAACTTTGACAGCCATGTCGGGCAGACGACTGGCGGTCGTGCCAAGGCGTCGGAGATGGAGCATGCGATCCGGTCGCACATCCGCAAGAACCTTGAGGCGGACCCTGTTCGTTTCAAGAAGATGTCGGAGCGGCTGAAGCAGATCCTGGAGGGGCTTGGCCAGCAGTGGGACCAGATCATCGAACAACTCCAAGCCCTTATCGATGAGCTGCGTTCCGAAAGTACACCCGCTGACGGGACGGCACCTGACATCCCGGAGGTTTATCTGCCCTTCTTGCGAAGCGTGCTTGAGGCTTGCTCCGCGGGACCGGATACGGACTCAGCACAATTGCAGGCCATCCACCAAATGACAGTAGAGATTGTTGACCGGATCATTGAAGAGGTGGGCTCCAACCGTTCGATCTGGAGCAGCTTCAAGCTTGCGGACCAAGAAAACCTGCGCTCAGAGATATTCGAGATCATCTTCGACCGGCGATTGAACAGGTTCACAGTGGCCGATGCTGAAAGCCTTGCTGATCAGTTGATCCAGCAAGCAAAGGCAAACGACGAAAGGCTCAGGACAGCGTGATGCGTCGCCTTCCGCTTTCACCGATCAGAACTGGCGGCAAGCCGACTCGAACCAGTGATCAAAGGCTGGAGGTAGATGGCCTGTCTTTCGAGGTTCACAGGAGTAATCGGCGCAAGACCTTGCAGATCACGGTCGAGCGGACCGGCGCGCTTTCTATTGTTGCGCCATCTCAGGCCGCTGACCAGCAGCTACTGGAGTTCGTTGAGGAAAAACTGCTCTGGGTCCACACCAAGATCGAGGAGAAGGCCAAGCTCCAGCAGCGGGCGCCGATCAAGGAATTCGTTGATGGCGAGGGGTTCCTGTATCTGGGCAAGAGCTACCGGCTCAGGCTCGTGGACAAGCAACTCGTGGACCTGTCGCTTCGCAGCGGACGCTTCTGCCTTCGCAAGGCATCCGCGCATCGTGGCCGAGAAATCTTCGTAAGCTGGTATACCCGCCGGGCGCAGGATTGGTTTGAACGTCAGGTGACGGAGCAGGCAAACCGGATGGGCGTGACCGTCAGGGAGGTTAAGGTTCAGGATCTTGGTTATCGCTGGGGATCATTCGGCAACGGCGGTCGGGTGTCCTTTCACTGGAAGGCCATTCTGCTGCCTCCTCGGATCGCACAATATGTGGTCATTCATGAGCTCGCCCACGGTCTGCATCCGGACCATTCTGCCGCCTTCTGGATCAAGGTTGAGCAACATCTCCCTGATTGGCGCGGTCGGAAGTCGTGGTTGGCCGAAAATGGGATACAGGTTGAGGGGATCTGAGCTTATGTCAGGAATCCTTGGCGCTGGGACGCGCTGGAAACATCATTCTAGGCAGAATGGTGCTGGCAACTGACGGCGGTTGTGCGCCCCCGCAACCGACGCTAGTTCCCCTCTCGTTGCCCTGCTGCATCGTTTACGTGCTCACTCCTTCGTCTTTTCGTGTGATGCGCTCCTATTCTAACGCGGCAACTCTCTTACCCCGGTCAGCGACGGCAAGCGATCGATCGCGGCTTTGAGCGCGGGAAGGGGCGACTGATCCCCATACACCGAGTCATGCACGTCCTTACCTTCGTGCCCCATGATGTCACGGGCGACTTTTGCGGGTACCTCCTTGTCAAGATCCAGAACGTGCTGGACATAATGGCGGGCACTGCTGAGTGACAGCCCGCGCCCGGCATCGCCCCAGATTTTCGCGACGAGCTTTTCCATGTGACGGCCGGGCTTACGGCCCATGATTTTCGATTTAGGCTCTATAAGATCCGGGAACAGAAGCCGATTCCCCCCTTTTCGCGCAGCATTCACAACTTCGAGGAGACCAAGATTTATGAGATCGTCATGCACCGGGATCCGGCGCCTCGACGAGGCATTCTTGATCCGGCGGTCGGTCGTGGCGATGACATCAAAATAGGTGATTCCGTCCTCCTCGCGGATGTAATCCACACCGATCCCGGCGATCTCTTCGCGCCGCATGGCTGAATAGGCTGCGATCAGGGGGACCCAGTAAATTCCGCCTTTTCTGCGTTCCTCAAGGGGGGCGAGCCATGGTCCGGGGTTCGGATCAGTCCAGTACCGGTGTTGGAACAGCGTTTCGAGTTCTTCCCTTGTCGCGGTCCGTTTCTTGTCACGCGGACGCCCCTTTTCCTTTCTACGCAGAAGGCCGGGCTCGAGCCGAGGGTTCAGCTCGAAACCTTCAGCCTTGGCTGAAGCGACGAGCGCGCTCGCATGGTCGATATAGCGGTTGACCGTGCCGACCGCGAGGCCGACCTTTTCCTGCGGGAGCGCCGCGGCGTTGGCGAGGATCGCTTCCATCGGAAGGATATGGTGAGTGGGCGATTTTCCGAACGATTTCGGCAGCTTCAGCAAGGTCGCCCTGAACTTCACCAGATCCGATTGCAGGAGGGACCTTATATCTGTTTTTCCGATGACCCGTTGAAGGAGCGTGCCGAAAGCCTGGTACTGACGCGCCGTCTTGTCCTCCAGGCCTTCATCGGCGTGTCGCTTGAATTCGATCATCCGTTCGATAACTGCGGGGATGGACGGGTCAAGATCCGACTCCGGTTGTTCTGCCGGCCGGACCTCATCAGCCCAGATAGGAGCCTCGAGGGGTGGTGCAGCGGTCGTGGGCGCGAACACGGCAGAAATCTCCGGCGTATGGGCGTCCAGTCGCTCCACGTCCGAGGAAAATGCATTCCGGGCCGGGTCGAACTGGCTCATAACTTCGGCCGCCAGTGCCCGGGCGGGCGGCGTTGTCACTGCGACCTTGGCCGCCCGCATTCCCTCAATAAAGAGTTCGAGAAGCTGAATTGTTTCACGAGGTCCCTTGATCCGACGACCGTTGACCTTTTCAAATTCAGTGGCACGGCGATCTGCGCCGACATGGCTCTGCAAGAGGGGCCGGAAGTGTCCGTCAAGGACCAGCCGTAGCATGGCGACCTCTTGAAGACTGCGACCCGCCGCCATCATCTGGTCCGCGACCTCGTCCGAGATCGTCGCGCCGATTCCATGCTCCGCCAGAATGTCCCAGGCCTCTTTAATACCCGTGACGATCTGCCGTTCGATTTCGCAGGGCGGTTGCCCATATCTGAAGCGCAGATCCCGGCGGAGATCGTGATCAGCCGTCACGTGGCTCTTGACCACGTGCTGCAAATACTGCCGGGCTTCTGCCAAGGTTATCCGGTCCTGTTCCAGGGCTGCCATGATCGGCTCGCTCTCCGCGCTTAACACACGGGACAATATAGCCGCACGAACTCGGTCTGTGGTGCGCAAGGACACCCGGATGTCGCAAATAATTGTGGATAGCGGGCCGGACCTTACGTCTCCAGTAGTAGACACCGTCGCGGCGGGTCAGATGAGGAAGAGCAGTCATCTTCGGGCTCCCAATAGGAGACCGACGCGCCAGATACCGCCGCAGCGGTGTCACAGTCTGGTGTCACAGTAACGGACCCCCGAAGGGGAAAGTCACTGATATCAGATACTTAGGGGAATATTGGCTCCGGCGGTAGGGATCGAACCTACGACCAATTGATTAACAGTCAACTGCTCTACCGCTGAGCTACGCCGGAACTGAGACCGCGTATAGCAAGCGGGATTCCTAGCGTCCAGAGGGCGGGATGGAAAAATTCCCGGCTCTGTCAGCGCCGCAGAAACGCGGTGCCGGAAGCGATCGGGCCAGTCGCAACCGCAATATTTCGTCCTTCAAGATCAATGAGATGGGCAAGAACATTGCGTTCCGCTGCGGGCAATAGGTTGGCGGGGATGTCGGTGTAGATACTCCGGGCGATGGCGTTGGCCGTGGTTTGTGCGGTCGCGGAGAGGGCGGTCAGGATCTGCGCCTCGCGGGCCTCGCGATGGGCGATCAATTCGGTCAGGCGGGCCTGCGGAGCGGTCACTGGGTCTCCGTGACCGGCGTAGAAGATGCGGTCATCCCGTGCGGCCAGCTTGCGGCATGACGCCATGAAGGCCCCCATGTCACCATCCGGCGGCGACACCAGCGAGGTCGACCAACCCATCACCATATCTCCTGTGAAAACAGCGCCTTGCCAAGCAAAGCTCAGGTGGTTGGCCATGTGGCCGGGCGTCTGCAGGGCAACGATCTCGCCCCAGCCGCCTGACAGCGTGTCGCCGTCGGCAAGTTGCGCGTCGGGGACGAAATCGGGGTCCACCCCTTCGCCGCCGCCGATGCCATCCGTGGCGGCGAGCGCCGCCATCACCGCGCTGCGGCCCCAATCCGAGGGGCCCGCAGCAAGCACGGGCGCGCCGGTCTGTTGCGACAGGGGCCGAGCGAGGGGGGAATGGTCGCGGTGCGAATGGGTGACGAGGATCGCGCCGATCCGCTCGCCCGGTGCGAGGGCCGCCATGATCGCGGCCATGTGGCCTGCGTGACCCGGGCCGGGGTCGATCACCGCGACCTCGCCCATGCCGAGGATGTAGGTGTTGGTGCCGCGAAAAGTCATCGGCGAAGGGTTGGGGGCGGTCAGCCGCCGCAACCCCGGTTCAAGCCTCACCATGCCGCTTTCGCTTTCCATCCTCGCGCCCGCCCGGTTATCTGGTCCCATGGATTTCGGTTGGCTCAAACGGATGCTGCCGCGGGGCCTCTATGGCCGTGCCGCGCTGATCTTGCTCGTGCCGATCATCACCTTGCAGATTGTCGTGTCGGGCCAGATCCTGCAACGCTATTTCCGCGATGTGGCAGCCCAGATGACCACGGCGCTGGTGCTGGACCTAGCACTTGTGCGCGACCAGATCGCCAGTGGTGGCCCGGCCGAGGAGACAGCGCGCGCCCTGCAGATCACCATCGCCCCAGCCGTCGAGCCAGTTGCCGCCGACCGCCGCCTGTTCTATGACCTTACCGGTATCGAGGCGATCCGGGTCCTGCGCCGCGACCTGCCGGACCTGATCGCGGTCGATCTGATGACCGACGAGCGCTTTCCCGCCGTGGTGCTGCGCGCGGGCGACCAGAGCGTGGCTCTGTCGGTCTCGCGGCGGCGCTCTGTCGGCATCCAACCCGCACCAGCTTCTGGTGCTGATGGTGTTCTTCGGCCTCTTCATGACTTGGGTCGCCTATATCTTCTTGCGCAACCAGCTCAAGCCGATCCGACGGCTTGCGCTGGCCTCCGAAGCGTTCGGCAAGGGGCAGGTGGTCGAATACCACCCCTCGGGCGCGACCGAGGTGCGCAGCGCGGGCCGTGCCTTTCTCGACATGCGCGGCCGGATCGAGGCGATGATCGAACAGCGCACGCTGATGCTGTCGGGCGTCAGCCACGACCTGCGCACGCCGCTGACGCGGATGAAGCTGGGCCTGTCGATGCTTGAGCAAGATGGCGATGTCGCGGCCCTTTTGCGCGACGTTGAGGAGATGGAGGCGCTTTTGGCGACCTTCCTCGATTTCGCCCGGGGCGAGGCGTTGGATGATCCTGTCCTCACCGATCCCGTCGCCTTGGCGGGCCGGATCGTGGGTGACGCGAAGCGGATCGGGGGGCGGGTCGCGCTTGCGGCGCCAGACCGTGCCGTGCCGGTCTTGTTGCGGCCTCAAGCGGTCAGGCGGTGCCTTTCGAACCTTTTGTCCAATGCGCTGCGCTATGGCAGCACCGCAAGGTTGACGGTGGTGCTGACCGAACGCGCCATCCGCTTCACCGTCGAGGATGACGGGCCGGGTATCCCGCCTGAACGCCGCGCCGAGGCGCTCATGCCCTTCGCGCGGCTGGATGCGGCGCGCAATCAGGACAAGGGATCGGGCGTCGGGCTGGGCCTTGCCATCGCGAGAGATATCGCGCAGCGCCATGGAGGCAGTCTTTCCTTGCGCGACAGTGCTGATCTGGGCGGGTTGCGGGTGGATCTGGTCTTGCCGCGCTAGTCCCGCAGGGGCTTGCCGTTCAGCAGGACATCCAGCGCGTCTCCATAGAGCCGCGCGCGCGCTTCGGCCCTGATACCGAGATCGTCACCGCCGATCCAATCCGCCCCGGCGCGGTCGATCGCCAGCGCCGAGATCTTGTCGAGCGCGAAGAGCGCGAGCTTGATCCATCTCATGCGCCGTCATCCTGCTGCCGTTGGATATCGCCTCCCAGTTCGTTCTTGTCCCTTATCCTACTCAGGAGTTTCAGCCTTCGGCAGACCCGGCGCGGTTCCACATCAGGGACGCACCTCTTGAAGAACGCGTCACACATGAGTTGGGATCGGCTCCACGCCCCTTGACGATCGCGGGAATTGCGCCGTGAGGGCAGCGGCAGCCTTTGGCGCAGGCGGCACTGCGGCACGCATGGGCAGGTCGCGAACCAGGGGGAAAACCGGGGAGAGGCGGTCGATGGTAGGCCCGGAGGGAATCTTATCCAACTGATATAAAATAGAAAAAAACAGCTAAGACCAACAAAAAGACCAAAATGTTGGTCCCTCACCCCCACTACCACATTCTAAATTTGAAGCGATCCGGGGTGCGACCATACGCCCCCGGACCATGCCTCAGAACGCCGACAGGCGAACGGCAACACTGCCGGTTGTTGCAGCCGCAGCTTCGACGGCAACGCCCAATTTGACGTTGGCACCTTCTTCGTCGTCGATCGTGACCAGGGATTCGCCGGCGTCATAGTAAACGGCAGCGCCCAAGGTGATGTTGTCGGCTGCGACTTTGGGAAGCCGGAACACTCCGGTTGTCACAACGTCAACCTTGGCGCCGATCGCGGCGGAACCCGACCCAGGAAATCGACATGACTGCGCACGTCAACGAACTGGCAAACCTGCTGATCAAAACGGGTGCAGCCTTCGACCGCACCCGCGCCTTCACCTTCCTGTCGATGCGCACCCGCCCGCACATCCGGGACGGGATCATGTCTGCTCTGTTCCCTTCCTGATCTCCTCGACCATGCGCACGACGCGCACGCGGTCCCGTTCTTCCCGGTCAGGAGGCAGCATGTCCCGCAGCCTCCTGGCCATCGCCTCCCGCGCCGCGTGTTCCTCGGCCACCTTGCGCGCCTCTTGGACCTACAACGGCTTTTCGACCGTCTGGCACCGCTTCAAGACCGCACTGGAGGAGGAAGGGCTGATCGCGCCGGGCCTGACGCTGAAGGGTCTGCTCCACACTGTGGCGACGACGCTGCGCGAGGCGGGGCTCGATGAGCGGCGTATCGCGGACCTTCTGGGGCAGAAAACACCGTCCATGGCGCGGCATTATTCGCGGTCGGCGAACCTTGCCGACAAGAACCGCGAGACGATGGCGACGCTGGAAAAAGAGAACGCGAGGCGGGCGAAGATTGTCAAACCTTCCGCCGAAAAGCGTCAAACCCGATCCGAGTAAGGTAAGCGTCCGGCCTGACCGCTACCCGCACCATTTCCAAGGCAGCAGGTCGTCGACCTTGGTGATCTTGTAGTCGGGGATACGGGCCAGGGTGTCGGCGAGCCAGGCGTGAGGATCGATGGCGTTGAGCTTGGCCGTTTCGATCAGGGTGTAGGCGATGGCCGCGGCTTTGCCGCCAGCCTCGGAACCGACGAAGAGGTAGTTCTTCCGCCCAAGGGCTATGGCGCGCATGCCGCGTTCGGCGGCGTTGTTATCGAGTTCCAGGATACCGTGGTCGAGGTAGGGGCGCAGGCGCTCCATGCGGGTCAGGGCGTAGCGGATGGCGGCGGCGAGCGGGGATTTGCCTGAGATCGTGGTGAGTTGCATCGCCAGCCATCGCTCCAGATCGTCGAAGACCGGGGCGGCATGTGCCTTGCGAAGCTCGACCCGGACATCCGGCGGCGAACCTCTGGCCTCCTTCTCCACAGCATAGAGTTGCGCGATCCGGCTGATGGCTTCTTCGGCGATGCCCGCAAAAAGGCCGAGGAAGCGCGTGCCAATCCCCGCCTGCCTGTGGTTCCTGTCGCGCAACAAGGGCAACGGGCGGTTCCGCAACCGTACGCTAACCGCGACATCGCCCGACGGAGACCGACGCGTCGGTGTGGTCTGGCACACGCAGGGATCGGGCAAGAGCCTGCTTATGGCCTTCTATGCCGGGCAAATCGTCAAACACCCCAGCATGGAAAACCCCACGCTGATCGTGCTGTCCGACCGGAACGATCTGGACGACCAGCTGTTCGGCACCTTCAGCATGTGCAAGGATTTGCTGCACCAGACACCACAACAGGCCAACAACCGGGACGAATTGCGCGCGTTGATTGACCGGCCCTCGGGCGGGGTGATCTTTACCACCATTCAGAAGTTCCTGCCCAAGGATGACGAGACGACCCTCCCCCCCCGTCACCGAACGCCGCAACGTCGTGGTGATCGCCGACGAGGCGCACCGCAGCCAGTATGGCTTCAAGGCACGGATCGACAAGAAGACGGGCGAGATCACCTATGGCTTCGCCAAGCACATGCGCGACGCGCTCCCAAATGCCTCTTTCATCGGGTTTACCGGAACGCCCATCGAGCAAGAGGACGTGAATACGCCAATCGTCTTCGGGGGCTACATCGACATCTACGACATCAGCCGCGCGGTCGAAGACAAGGCCACAGTGCCGATCTATTACGAAAGCCGCCTCGCCCGGATCGAGTTGTCTGAAGAGGAAAAGCCCAAGATCGATGCCGAGTTGGCCGAACTGACCGAAGATGTCAGCGAGACCGAAGAAGAACGACTGAACCGAGAACACGGTGCCGTCGAGGCCGTAGTAGGGTCAGAAAAGCGCTTGGCGCTCATAGCGGCTGATCTCGTCGCTCACGCCGAGGCCCGTTTTGCGGCGCTCGACGGCAAGGCGATGATCGTCTGCATGAGCCGGAGGATTTGCGTCGCGCTCTATGACGAGATCATAAAGCTCCGCCCCGACTGGCACAGCGACGACGATGAACAAGGCACAATCAAGGTTGTGATGACCGGAAGCGCATCGGACCCGGCGGCTTGGCAGCAGCACATCGGCAAACGTCCTAAGGCACGGCGCGAGTTGCTCGCAAAGCCTGCGAAGAAGGCGTCCGATCCGCTGAAACTGGTGATCGTGCGGGACATGTGGCTCACCGGGTTTGATGCTCCGTCCATGCACGCGATGTATATCGACAAGGCCATGAAGGGGCATGGGTTGATGCAGGCCATCGCCCGGGTCAACCGCGTCTTCAAGGACAAGCCCGCCGGGCTGGTGGTCGATTACATCGGCATAGCACAGAACCTGAAATCCGCGCTCGGGCAATATTCCGACACGGATCGCGGGGCCACAGGCATCGACGAGGAAGAGGCTGTCGCCGTCCTGATCGAGAAATTCGAGGTGGTTCAGGACCCGTTTGCGCCCGATACCGCGACCGGCTTTGACTACCGTCCAGCACTTGCTCCGGATGCGACACCCGGCCAGCGATTGTCGATCATGGCTGGGGCCATCGAATGGGTTCTCGCATGGCAGACCGCTGAAGCAGAGAAGGAAACCGGCGAGGAAGCCAAGAAGCGGGCACACCGCCGCTATTCAGACGCCGTCTTGGCGCTGTCGAAGGCTTTTGCACTGGCCGCTGCAAGCGATGCTGCACGAGAAATCCGCGACGAAGTCGGCTTCTTTCAAGCAATCCGCTCTGCTCTGGTGAAGAGCACTGCATCATCGACGGGCAAGAGCACCGCAGAACGAGAGCTTGCCATTCAGCAGCTGGTAAGCCGCGCTGTCGTTTCCACCGAGATCGTCGACATCATGAAAGCTGCGGGCATCGAAACGCCCGACCTGTCCATCCTGTCGGACGATTTCTTGGCCGAAGTGCGGCAACTCGACAAAAAGAACCTCGCACTGGAAGCGTTGCGTAAACTGATCGATGGCGAGGTACGCTCTCAGTCCAAGCGGAACGTGACGCAGGCAAAGGCTTTCTCCGAGCGCCTCGCTTCCGCCATCTCACGCTATCACACAAACGCGCTGACCACGGTTCAGGTGCTCGAAGAACTGATCGCTTTGGCAAAGGACATCCGAGCAGCCCGCCAGCGAGGCGAAGAAACGGGCCTTAGCGACGACGAGATAGCCTTCTATGACGCCCTGTCTGACAACGAGAGTGCCCGGGATTTGATGGGCGAGCCTGCTCTAAGGCTGATCGCACACGAACTGATGCAGACTATCAAGATGACGTCCCCAGGCGTGGTGGGAGCAGGTGGTGGCCATCGGGTTTCTCGGTAGGGTCGGGTTGCGACAACCAACCTGAACCGAGGGATGCCCCGATGACCAAACCCATGATGGACCTCCGCGCGCTGATGGAGAAGAGCGCCGATGCTGACCTGCTGCGCGAGATGATCGGCTTCGCGGCCGAACGCTTAATGGAGCTGGAGGTTGGCGCCAGGACAGGCGCTGACTATGGCGAGAAGAGCAGCGAGCGGCTGGCGCAGCGCAACGGCTACCGTGATCGGGATTGGGAGACCCGGGCGGGAAGCGTCGAGCTGCGCATCCCGCGGCTGCGCACCGGCTCCTACTTCCCGTCCTTCCTGGAGCCGCGGCGCTCGGTCGAGAGGGCCCTCACGGCCGTGATCCAGGAGGCCTATGTTCATGGCGTATCGACGCGCTCGATGGACGACCTCGTGCAGGCGATGGGCGGCACCGGGATCTCGAAGAGCCAGGTCAGCCGTCTCTGCGAAGAGATCGACGAACGTGTCGATGCCTTCCTGACCCGGCCGATCGAGGGCGAATGGCCCTATCTCTGGATCGATGCCACCTACCTCAAGGTGCGCCAGGGCGGGCGGATCGTGTCTGTGGCCGTCACCCTTGCGGTCGGCGTCAACACCGATGGGCGTCGTGAGGTCCTGGGCATGGCCATCGGCGCCTCGAAGCCGAGCCGTTCTGGACCGAGTTCCTCCGGGACCTCGTGCGGCGGGGTCTCGGCGGGGTGAAGCTGGTCATCAGCGACGCACATGAAGGGATCAAGGCCGCGACGGCCCGCGTCCTGTCCACGAGTTGGCAGCGATGCCGGGTGCATTTCCAGCGCAATGCTCTCGCCCATGCTTAAGCAAGAACAGCCGCAGGGTGGTCTCGGCCTTCATCGCCACCGCCTTCGCACAGCCGGACCACACGGCAGCCAAGGCCCAGTGGCGCCTGGTGGCCGACCAGATGCGCGGCAAGCTCCCGAAGCTGGCCACACTCATGGATACCGCCGAAGAGGACGTGCTGGCCTACATGACCTTCCCTGCGCAACATCGAACCAAGCTGCACAGCACAAACCCGATCGAGCGCCTGAACGGCGAAATCAAGCGGCGCACCGATGTCGTCGGGATATTCCCGAACGAGGCATCGATCCGCCGCCTCGTCGGCGCAATCCTGATGGAGCAGACCGAGGAATGGACGGTCCAGCGCGCCAGATACATGACACTGGAAACGCTCGCGCCGGTCTGCGATGATCTCAACGTCAGCCTGCCTGCTGCTTAGACCGACTGACCAGTTCGGCCCGCCAGTGAGCGCGAGGCCCTCGGTGAGCTACACCACTTCCCGGGACGTCATCACTATCAAGGACAATGTGACCGTTGACTGGATGCATCGTGACAGTGCTCGCGCCAACATTCGTCGGCTGGTGAAGCGCATCCTACGAAAATACGGCTATCAACCTGACCTTCAGGATGCAGCCGTTCGGAACGTACTACAACAGGCCGAGGCATTGTCTGCTCAATTCAGGGCTTAAATGAGTGTCGCCGGTGGTTTGCACGCTGGCCGCATTAGCTACGCAGACTTGGTGAAGCCGGTGCAACTGGTCTCAAAATCCGAATGTACCCCTTTAGCCGAGCCGCATTGACCTCCCAAAGGGATGATTTTTTGGGCTTGGGGGGATCGATGGGTGGATAGACCAATCGGCCATTACCCTATGGGGTTGATCTTCTTTGCTAGAACTTCGAAGAAGATGGTGCCCGGGGGCGGAATCGAACCACCGACACGAGGATTTTCAATCCCAAATTGTGGATGGAAGATCAGGCGGTTACGGGCAAAATTTCTGTCAAACCCACCACGGAAAATCAGGCACTTGGCGGCCGATTGTCAAACCATTTGCGGGCCCGGAAAGCGGCTATGGGCGGATGGTGCAGCGGCGTTTTCCGTTCTGTCAAGCGGAATGATCCGCCGCCTTTGACGCGTCGCCGCTTCCACTTCCCGGGGGCCCGCGCATGAGCTGGAAGGTCGCCAATCTCTGCGCCGACCGGATCTTCGGCAGCGCCGCGCGCAAGCAGATCATCATGTTCCTGGCCGACAAGGCGAGCGACGACGGCTCGGGCATCTGGTGCTCCAAGGGCACGATCCAGCGGCACACCGAGCTGGGCGAAAGCACCGTGAAGCGGACGATCAGCGATTTCCTCCGCGAGGGCATCCTGATCGAGACCGGGCGGCGGCCCTGCAAGAACGGTTTCACCGTGATCTACCGGATCGTGCTGGACCGCGTGATGGCGCTGGAAAGCTCCGCCGAACCTGACGAAGGAACGGGGTCCACAGTGGACCCCGTCCAGCGTGACCCCGGTAGGGGGTCCAGGGTGGACGGGGTACCGGGTCCACGGTGGACCCCAAACCACCCTGAAACCATCCATAAACCACCTACGCGCAAGCGCGCGGAGGCGGCGGCGGTTGAGGATGAAAGGTTTGAGAAGATCTGGGCCGCCTACCCCAATGACCGGCAGCGCGGGAAGGCAGCGTGCCTTTCGAAGATCGAAGAGGCCGTGAGGGAGGGCATCGACCCCGAAAACTTGCTGCGCGCCGTGCAGGCCTATGCCACCGAGAGCGCGGGCTTCACCCGCTCGAAGGTCTGTTTCTCCGACAACTGGTTCGCCGCCCGCCGGTGGCAGCGGTTCCTTGAGGCGATCACCGAAGAACGGCAGGCGCCGGACGGCTTTGGCCGCCGATCACCACGCCCGGCTGGCGGCATGGGTCCGCGACCGCAGCCCGATGTGCAAACACATCACCGCGCCGCAGGTGACGGCGCTGGTGGCGGCGGGGCTGGTCACTGATGGGCAATTGCGCGCGGCGGGGTTGGCGGGATGAACGGCGCGTTCTCCGAAAGATGCGCCGCGCATCGCGTCCCGTGCATCGCGCTTTCCGGAGCGTGCGCTCTGTCAAGCGTCCCCTGCGCCGCGCCTTCCGCATCGCGCATCGCGTCCTTTGCGCCGCGTTTCCTGCCTCGTGCTGTGCGCATCGCGTTTCCCGCATCGCGTCCCCTGCACCCCGTCCTGCCCAGCAAACCCATCGAAACGGACTCCAAGCCCCTGATCCGCCTCCGCTGACGCTGGGAGGCGGGGGGCTTGGAGAAAGTTGGCAAGAAATAGGAACGTAAACTTCACATGCGCCACCATCGCAAACTGACCGACGACGAACGCCGCCAGATCATCGAGGCCCGCGCCCAGGGCACCTCAGCCGCCATGCTGGCCCGCCGCTTCGGCGTCTCGACCCGGACGATCTACAACACCCTGAGCCGGGCCAAAGGCGCGCGCCCGAGGACCACAACGACGATCAGCACCCGCCTGAGCGCGCGGCAACTTGCCGGGTTTCAGGCCGCACTGGCGCGTCGCGGCATCACCGACCAACCCGCCGCCCTGCGCCGTCTGATGGGAGCGGCCGACATCCTGCTGCGCCCGGTCGATCCGGTCGTGCGCGACCATCTGCAAGCCTGGGGCGCGCAGGTCGCGACCGAAGGCGCTGCGGTCAACCACATCGCCCGCAAGCTCAACGAGGCCAAACTGCGCGGTCGCCCGATCCCGTTCACCGATGAGGACATGACCACAATCCGCACCTTCGCCAGGGGCTTGGTCCAATTCGCCGAAAAGTTCCGCATCCTGTGGGAAGCACAACTGGCCGCGAAGGCGCGCGAGGTCGACAAGGCGCTGGAGGGGTTGGGGGCGCAGTCAGAAGCATTCGCCGACGCCAGCCAACCCGATTTGTCTCGCAAGTAAGACAGAAAATTGATTTTTGTGTTACTTATAAAACAGAATCCGACTGAAGACATAGGATGGGGGTTGCAACGGAGGGTTGGCTCATCATATCTTTGGTATCACAAATGAGACAAAAACAACCCTTCTGACTGAAATGCAGGACAATGACTGCCAGCACGGACAAAGCAGCACGCACAAAGGGGAGCGCGGTTCACCCCGCGATCGCTCGCGGTATCGCGCGGCTTGGGCAGGACATCTCCCGCGCGCGCCGGGCACGCCGGATCTCAACAACCGACATGGCGGCGCGCATGGGTGTTGGACGCAGCACGCTGCACCGCCTGGAACAGGGCGATCCGGGAGTCTCGCTGAACACCCTGGCGATGGCCCTGTCGGTTCTGGGGCTTTTCGACCGGCTGGCCGACCTCGTCGATCCGGCATCGGATGAACTCGGCTTGAGGCTTGCGGAAAGACGCTGCCCAGGAACATCGTCCGCGTCGACGGAGGTCACCGTCGGAGAAGAGCCCAGGTCCAGCTGCGGCGTGCCGCCGACGACGCGCCGGAGGGGTGGTGATGACGACACGACGCATCGATGTTCGGATCGGTGCCCGGGCGGTTCCGGTGGGCGAATTGATCTTCGAGGCGGACGGCACCCGCGAAACCTCGGCCTTCACCTACCATGAAAGCTGGCTCGCGCTTGAACGGGCCTTTCCGCTTTCGCCAGACATGCCGCTCGTGGCCGCTCCCTTCTACGGCCGTCGGGACGGTGAACGCTCTGCCCTTCCATTACCGATGACGGACACCGCGCCCGACAGTTGGGGGCGCAAGATCATCGAATTGCTGCGCGGTACGCAGTATCTGACCGAACTCGACTACCTGCTTGAATCCGACGATCGCCTGAGGATCGGGGCCTTGCGCTATTTCGATGGTCCCGGGGCGGAGGCCACTGCGCTTGCCCCACCGCGCGCGGATGGCGTGAACGTGCCACGCCTGCACGATCTCGACGAGGTCATCCGCCAGGCGCGAACCTTCGAGGAGGATCCTGCCACATGCCCGACGTCGCGCCGAGCTTGTTGGCGGCGATCTTCTGGCCGAAGCGGTCGGCTCTCTGGGCGGTGCCCGACCCAAGGTAAATGCGCGCGACCGCGAAGGTGCGCTCTGGATCGTCAAGCTGCCCAAGATCGACGACGACTACGCAGTCGCCCGCGCCGAGGTCATGACGCTTAGACTCGCTCGTGAGGTGGGCATAGACGCCTGCGTCCCGGATATCCTGAACACCTCGCAACGGTTCCCGGCCGCTCTCATCCGCCGCTTTGACAGGGTCGGGGCCGATCATTCGGACCGGGTCCCGTTCATCTCGGCCCAGACTTTTCTGGGATTGGGCGGAACCGCCTCAAGCAGCTACGAGGACCTTGCGATGGTGATGCGCCGCCATTGCGTGGACCCTGCCGGGCAGATCGCTGAACTGTATCGCCGGATGGTCTTCGGCATCCTGATCCGCAATACCGACGACCATCTGCGCAATCATGGCTTCTTGCGCGCGCCCGGCGGCTGGCGGTCACCGGCATTCGACATCAACCCCGAGCACCGTCCGGGCGGCCGGATGCAGACCGCGATCTCCGAAATCCATGGCAACCTGCCCTCGATAGACGCGGCACCCGGATGCCTCCGCCTTCTTCGACATCGACAGGCGGATTGCGGAGCAGATGACCGGTGACATGGCGCGCCACATCGCAGGGGCCTGGCGCCGCATCGGTGGCCAGCTTGGCATGGATGCCCGCGATTTCAGCGCTGTCGGCGCGGCAATCGAGACCGAGGATCTGGCGAAGGCCTGCCGCCTCTAGATCGGGCTTAGCAGGTCCCGCATCTGCCCCGCCCGCTGGATCGCATCGCTTGTGATCGGTTCACTGACCGCCGCCGGGACCTGATCGCCCACCGCCAGAAGCGCCCGCTCCAGCGCAGGGCCCAGCCGATCCGCCGTGTCCTGCAACAGCTCCAAGGCGCGGCCCTTGGGCAGACCCGCCGCGCGGCCCTCAGCCTCGAAGTGGCGCGGCACGATTTCGTCGATGCCGTAGCTGGCCGTCGAGTCGACATTGGCGTGGCGCGGTAGCGCTTGCGCTGCAAGCGGCCCGGCGCGGACGACCGGGGCGACGCTCAGGATGTCATAGAGGGGCGCGAGCGTGAACCGCGCCCGACGCCCCAGACGCAGGCTGAAGTTCTTGGCGTGCCCGTCCGAGGCCCCGATCAGGAAAGAAGAAGATCTGCGCCCGGAAGAACGTCTCCCGATCCTCGATGGGCGTGTCGGATTCCCGCAAAAGCTCCATGATCTGCGCGACGCCGGGGCCGCCCAGCCTCTGGTACTTCATAGCAGAAGGGTAGCCCAGCGACTGGCAGATATCCTCTTGCGGCAGGCGCTTCAGGGTGTCGCCGTGCCAGACGCGGTCGAACCGCTCGACCGACAGAACGACCTGCCCTGGCAAGTGTGAGCTATCATGCGACATACGGCAGGCGGCGATTTCGCGCAGCCAGGTCGTCCAGAACGATCGGCTCTCGAGACTGCTGTCGCTCAGGTCGATCTGCTCGGGACCGGGAATGAGGCCCATGGGCGTCTTGAAGATATGGCTGGTCGGCGTGATGCCCCGCGGCTTGGCCCATTGGCCATTGATACGCAGATAGGCCGTCTTCTCCTGCGCGCCGGCGATGGAAATCCGGAAATCCTCGTCTTCTCCCAGGGCGAGCGGCGCGGCGGCGAGGTTCTTCAGGTCGGCGACCATCTCCTCTTCCGAAATGATGCGATACTGCATGTCCTGTTCGGACGGGGCCTCGTCCACAGGCAGGAATTGCAGCGCGCCGACACAGTCGCGCCCCAGCACGGACAACAGAGAGAACACATCCTTGCCCTGCGCCCCGACGCGCGCGGCGATCTTCTCGCGCAGCTCGCCTTCGGCATCGGGCAAGAGGTTGTCGAAGGCGGCGACAACGGGATCGCCCTGCCATTTGAGCTTGGTCAGCGGCAGGGCGCTGGCAACCGGAAAAGCGGCCTCGGACGCGAGCCAGTCAGGATCGTAGGAGAAGGCGATGGCCCCATCCGTCGCGCGGGTCAGCGTGCCCACCCGCGCCCTTTCGTACCAGACGGCTGTCTTGCTTTGGCGTGTGCGTCGGCCCGCGCGGGCGATCCGTGCCATCCTAGCGCTGCCCCGGGTCGGCTATACGATCCGTCGCGGACAGTTCCGCGCCGAGGGCCTCGAGAAGGCGAAGATAGACATCGAGGCTGACGGAAACGACGCCGTTCTCGATGTCGGAAATGGTGGATTGCGCCGTGCCCGTCATCTCGCCAAGCTGCTTCTGGCTGATCTTCCGCGCCGCTCGCCGCGCCTTCAGCACGGCCCCGGCTTGGCGCAGGCTTCGGATGGGGTATGTGGGCAAGGCGTCCATAGCAATTCGATAGCCCAAAGACGATATTTTGTCAATATAGCCTTCGAGCTATAAGTTTCGCATATAGCCCATGGGCTAATTGTCGGTCTTTGTGCGTAGGGAAAGTTCATGCCGACCGGCATCAAGCAGCCATCCCATACTCGGTCGACGATCCACCACCACTTGCCCGGCAGAAGGCAAAGACGAACGCAGATAGAAAATGCCTTCGGGATCATAAATCGATATTATTACCCAAAGAACATATTGACTCCATTATGATCCCCCGATCATCTTCATCGGGAAAGGATCACCCGGATGGATCAGATCGCCCGCACCACCAAGGACCTCGGCCAGGCCCTGCGCGCCGCCCGCAAGGCCAAAGGCCTGACGCAGGCCGAGCTTGCCGCCCGCGCGGGCGTCTGGCAGCGCACGGTGTCCAACATCGAAACCGGCGCCAGCGGCGCCAAGGCGGAGACGATCTTCGACCTGCTGGCAGCGCTCGACCTCGAACTGCGGATCGTGCCGCGCAGCAAGATGACCCCGCGTGATCTTGAGGACATCTTCTGATGGGGCGCAAGCGCGCCTATGCGCCGCTCGACGTCTACATGAACGGCCGCCGCGTGGGGCAATACTTCCGCGCGCCGGACGGGGCCTTCGCCTTCACCTATGCGCCGGAATGGCTGGCCTGGGAGAACACGCTGCCCATCTCGCGCGCCCTGCCCCTGCGGCCCGAGCGCTACACCGGCCCGCCCGTGATCGCGGTCTTCGAGAACCTGTTGCCCGACAGCGACCTGATCCGCCGCCGTGTGGCCGAACGTGTGGGCGCGGATGGTGTGGACGCCTACAGCCTGCTCGCGCGGATCGGGCGCGATTGCGTGGGCGCGCTGCAATTCCTGCCCGAGGGAGAGGAGCCCGGCGACGCCCGCGCGCTGACCGGTGAGCCGCTGAGCGACGCCCGGATCGGCGCCATGCTGCAGGATCTGGCGCAGACCCCGCTTGGCATCCGGGCCGAGCAGGATTTCCGCATCTCCGTCGCCGGCGCGCAGGAAAAGACGGCGCTTCTGTTCCACGAAAGGCAATGGGTTCTGCCGACCGGCACCACGCCCACGACCCATATCCTGAAGCCCGCCATCGGCCGCCTGCCCAATGGCATAGACCTGACCGACAGCATCGAGAACGAGCATTTCTGCCTGCGCCTTCTGGCGGGCTTTGGCCTGCCCGTGGCACGGACCGAGATTGCGGATTTCGCAGGAACGCGCGCGCTGGTCATCGAACGCTTCGACCGGCTGCGCGCCCGCGACGGCCGCCTGATCCGCCTGCCTCAGGAGGATTGCTGCCAGGCCCTGTCCGTGCCCCCGACCCGCAAATACCAGAACGAGGGCGGCCCGGGGATCGTCGAGATCTGCGATCTGCTGACCGGCAGCGACGAGCCGCAGCGCGACCGGGCGGATTTCCTGAAGGCCGTGATCCTGTTCTGGCTGATCGGGGCGACGGACGGGCACGCCAAGAACTTCAGCATCGCCCTGATGCCCGGCGGGCGGTTCCGCATGACGCCGATCTACGACGTGCTGACGGTGCAACCCTCGCTGGATGCGGGGACGTTGCAGATCAAGGACATGAAGCTCGCCATGCGCGCGGGCAAGGGGCGGCATTATCGCGTCGCGGACATCCACGGGCGGCACTTCGTGGAGACAGCGCTGGCGGCGGGGTTCTCGCGGGAACAGGTGGCGGGGGTGTTCGAGGACATTCGGGGGCGGGCGGAGCGGGCATTTGACGGGGCGATGGCGGAGATGCCGCCGGGGTTTCCCGAGGAGCTGGTGGCGTCTGTGAGGCGAGGGTTCGAGCAAAGGGTGGCTCTGTTGGTCGCGGGGAACGACGGATGACGTGCAGGGCGGAGAGCAGACCTTCGCTGTAAGTGGAACTATGGCCTGCTGCCGGTTTCGTGGACACAAAGATAAGATCGTGACCATGGAATTGGAGATTGGATATGACGAGACGAAAGTTCAGCCGCGAGTTCAAGATCGAGGCAGTAAAGCTGGTGACCGAGCGGGGTGTTGCGGTCGCTCAGGCGTGCCGGGACCTTGATCTTGCAGAGAGCGTGCTGCGGCGCTGGATGCGTGAGGCGGCTGCGACACCGACCACGGCGTTTCCCGGGAATGGCCAGCAGCGCGCGGAACTGGCCGAGATTGCAGCGCTGAAGAAAGAGGTCGCCCGTCTCCGGGCGGAGCGTGACATCCTCAAGAAGGCGGCGGCTTTTTTCGCGCGGGAGGCGACATGACGTTCGCATTCATCGCAGGGCACCGGCACATCTGGCCGGTCAGCTGGATCTGTGACGCGTTGGGCGTTTCCCGGTCCGGCTTTCATGCCTGGATCAGAAGACCGATCAGCGACCGCGCGGCTCATGACGCGAAGCTCGTTCAGGCGATAGACAAGAGCTTCAAGGCCAGCGATCGCACCTACGGCGCCCGCCGGGTCTGGCGTGACGTTCTGGAAGACGGTCTCGCATGTGGACTGCACCGGATCGAACGACTGATGCGGATAAATGCACTGAGAGCGCGGCCGAAGCGACGTGGAAAACCCAAGGACGATGGCGAACGCTCCGTCATCGCCGACAACATCCTCGACCGCGACTTCGCGGCGGACCGGCAGAACCAGAAATGGTTGGCCGACTTCACCTACATCTGGACTGCCGAGGGCTGGCTTTACGTCGCCGTGGTCCTGGACCTGTTCTCGAGGCGCGTTGTCGGCTGGTCCATGAAAGCGGATCGAGACGCCTCGCTGGTCATGGATGCGCTGATGATGGCCGTCTGGCGGAGACTGTCAGATATTTTGTGCTCTGACGTCATTTGTCAGGCCATTG
>JAGYLB010000085.1 GCA_018401055.1 Roseicyclus sp. | reverse complement strand
GGGCGGGCCCGCCGACTTGGGGCCGAACCGATCCGCAAGAAAATCTGGTTCAGGATCGAGGCCTTGCGCGTACGCCGTGGTTTCCACGCCAGCGGTCGCGCGCGCCCAGAGTTTTTCCACCGTCGCCATTGCGATCCAAGATCGCAATGTCCTGATCGTCTTGCCATCCGCCACCAGTTCCAGAACCTCCGCCTGACGCGCGGTCAACATCCGGCTTTGCCCCGTGGCGGGCAATTGCAAGATGCACAGATGCGCGACATGGTTGAGCATCTCGATCACCTCGCCATCGCGCGCCCAGCCGCGTCGCGACATCGTCTTGCGACAGACCGGGATCGCGCCGTCAGCCCGGGATACGCCGCGCACGCCATAAGTCCATGGCCATCCAGTTGACCGCGTTCGCACACAAGCGCCAGAGCGCTGGCGAGGCTCGAACCTGGCGTCGCCTGGCAAGCGCGTGCCTCGAGGCAGCCGCCAGAACATGCCGCCAACCCAGTGATCTGATAAGCCCCTGGTCGCCCATCTGCAGCGGGGCCACCTCTGAAACAGGCCCCTGTCGACATGGCCCTCGATAACAGCTGGGTGATGGCTGGTCAGGTTCAGCGCGTCCTTGGGGTCACCCAGGTCTTGAAATTGCAGCGTTTATAGGCATAGAGCAGACGTCAAAGCCAAACTCGGCCATCTGCCGGGTGTGATGGGCCCAAAGCTCCTCGACGGATTTCATGCCCAGATAGGGTTTGATCCGTCTCATGCCGCGGGTGAAACAAAGCCTGAATGTTCCGCAAGGGCCCGGATCGCCAGCGGGTAACCCGCGGCCCCGAAACCCGCGATCACGCCAATACACACCGGGGCGATCATCGAGACATGGCGGAAGCTTTCACGCGCATGGGTGTTGGACAGGTGCAATTCGACCACCGGCAGGGCAATCGCACTGATCGCATCACGCAGGGCGATCGAGCTGTGCGTATAGGCACCCGCGTTCAGGATGATCCCGTCCTGGGTGCCGCGCGCGGCATGGATCGCGTCGACCAGCGCGCCTTCGTGGTTGGACTGCGCAAAGGTGATGCCGGCGCCGATCGCATCGCCGGCCGCGATGCGTGGCGCAGCCTCGATATCGGCCAGCGTCGCATGGCCGTAGATCCCAGAGCTCGCGTGCCCAGGAGGTTCAGATTGGGTCCGTTCAACACGAGAATTTTCATTACACAGCTCCCAATATTCGAGACCAGCTTATAGGGTGGACGCCGGGCCAGTGTCGAGACAGCACGGGGCTAGGTTGTGCATGCCTTTGCAAACCGCCGCAAGGGTTCAGGGTTCCTGGCAGATTTGGCCTGTTCACTATTTAACATAATCATGATTATACGACTTACGGCAATTCGGAAAATCGCCCCCTAGCGACCCTGCTTCACAGGGCTTCAATCCGTTTCGACCCACGCCACAAGCCGCTATTCACACGGAAGGATCACCGAAAATGTGCTGCCTTCCCCAAGCTCCGACGCGATCCGCAGCCGTCCGCGATGTCGGTTGACGATATGCTTGACGATGGCCAGTCCAAGCCCGGTGCCCCCCATGGCCCGGCTGCGGTGGTGTCGACGCGATAGAACCGCTCGGTCAGGCGCGGCAGGTGCAGCGGGTCGATCCCCTCGCCCTTGTCGGTCCACATCCACCTGCAGCGGACCGCGCCCTTCATGGCTGCCGGTGCCATGTCCGCAGGCTCACGGTGATCTGCACGGGTTTGCCGGCCCCGCCGTATTTCAACGCGTTCTCGGCAAGGTTCAGGAACACCTGCGTCAGCTGATCAGGATCCCCTTGAGCCGGATCGAAGCCCCGGTCGCCGGGATCGGGCAGCGCCAGCAACAGCGGATTGCTCCCGATCCTCGGCCATGGGCCGCAGGGCCGCCATCACGCGCGACAGCACAAGGGCCAGGTCCACCTCCTCCGAGGGGCGCTGACGCTCCTGCCCCTCGACCCGGCTGAGCGACAGCGGGTCCGAGATCATCCGGTTCATGCGCCGCGCCTCATCCTCCATGATGCCCAGGAACCGCTCCTGTGCGGCCGTGTCGTTGCGCGCAGGCCCCTTCAGCGTCTCGATGAACCCCAGGATCGCGGTCAGCGGCGTGCGCAATTCATGGCTGACATTGGCCACGAAATCGCGGCGCATCTCTTCGGCTTCGCGCAGATGGGTGACATCCTGGAAATGCACAAGCACCCCGCCCGCGCCCGACACCGCGCCATCAAGCGGACGGATCGTCACCCGGAACACTGTCTCCCCGGCCTGATCGGCCTGCACGAAACGGCTGGTTCCCGCCTCCCGTCCAGAAGCGCGCGTTCGATCCGGGCCAGAAGCAAAGGCTGGCGCAGGACGGTGATATAGTTCCGCCCCGCGATCCAGCCGCCCAGAAGCGCCACGGCGGGTGGATTGGCGATGTCGATCACGCCGGACGGCGAGATGAAGACCATCGGATCGGGCACCGCGTCAAGCAGGTGCGCAATGGTCGGATCAGGGGTTTGCGGGGTCATGGCAACTCGATCACTGCTAAAAGGGCTTGGGTTAAACGGAACGCTGCTCTGGCCGTTACCCGGTTTCCGGATATGTCACAACTGCGCTGAGAGGCGGCGCCGGTCTGAACGCCCTGCCCGTCCCGGGCTTCAAGGTTTCGGCGTCGGCTGGCGCCTTTGGTCCCGCCGTTTCGGGAAAGCTGCACCTTGGATAAACTGCGCCTCGGAAAGTTCTGACAAAGTTGAAAAATATACTCCGTCACATGGCCGCGCCCAAGGATCGCAGCAGCCCGGAACTGGGTGCGCGTGCTGGCCGTGGGGCTGGCGCAAAGCACATTGAAGATGCTGCCACGTCATGTGCTTGCCCCCTCGGCCCAGGTTGCGCGGCTGGCGTTCGGTGATCTGTCGCGGCACGCGATGACGGGGCCGCACCCTCGTTGATCCACTGACGCCGCTGGTCGCGGGCGATTTCGATTGCGTCGAGATGGCCTGCCAATTGGCGCGGCTTGGCTATCGCGGGCGCTATCTTGCGCTGACCCCGACCTTGCCCGATGCCCGGCTGGTCAGGGGCCGAGGTCGAAAGCCCTGCCCTTCGGTGGATTTCGACCTCGTGCTTTTGGCGGTGCGCCCGGCCTTTCGCCTTTTGTAACCTCAGATCGCGGTCAGCGCCTGGGTGAAATCGGATTTCAGAAGCGCGATCTCCTCGATCCCGACACTGACGCGGAAGAACCCTGGGCATGCCAAGCGCCGCGCGCGCCTCGGGCGTCAGCGCGCGATGCGACGAGGAGGCCGGATGGCTTATCGTGGTGCCGACATCGCCAAGCGTGGGCGCGAAGGCCAGTTGCGGGACCGCCTCGATCATGCGGTTGGCCTCGGCCCGGCCGCCCTTGATCACGAAACTGAGCATATTGCCGAAGCGCCCGCCCAGAAGGTCGCGGGCGCGGGCGTGATCGGGGTGATCGGCGCGCCCGGGATACAAACACGCGCGCCACCCCCGGAAGGCCCGGCCAGATGATCGGCCAGCGCGGCTGCATTGGCCTCGGCCCGGTCGAAGCGCAGCCCGAAGGTGTAAAGCCCCGCTCGGCCAGCCAGCAATCATAGGGGCTGGGGGTCATGCCGGTTGTCACGGCGAAATCATAGATCTGGCTTCGCGCAGGGCCGGATCGCGGGTGGCCACATAGCCAAGGGTCACATCCGAATGCCCCGCCAGCAGCTTGGTCACCGAATGGATCACGATATCGGCCCCGTGCTCCAGCGGGCGGAAACCCATGGGCGTGGTGAAGGTGTTGTCCACCACCAGCAGCACGCCCGCCTCTTGTGCGACGCGCGCGATGCCCTTCATGTCGGCCACCCTGAGCGTGGGGTTCGAGACGACCTCAAGCAGGATCATCCGCGTCTCGGGGCGGATCGCCGCGGCGATGCGCGCGTGCATCGGTCGGATCGGCCAGTGTCGTGGCGATCCCGAAGCGGTTCAGGTCCTGATGCATCAGGCGCAGCGACCGGCCATATAGCTGGTCACCGCCGACGACGTGATCGCCCGCCCCCATCAGCCCCATCAAAGTAGCCGTGACCGCCGCCATCCCCGAGCCCGTGATCAGCGCCGCCCTCGGCCCCTTCCAGCATGTCGATCTTCTGCGCCAGAAGCGTGGCATTGGGATGGCCTTCGCGGGCATAGGTATAGCCCTTGCGTGCGCCCTCGTATTGCGCGTCCAGCGCATCAGGCGAGGGCGAGGCATAGACCACCGAAGGCTGCAGCGGCGTGACCACCGCCCGGCTGATGCTGGTCGGGAAATCGGTCCGGCGCACGAGGGTTTCGGGGCGGCTGTTGCGGGCGGTCGGTCATCGGGGTTTCCATCGGCAAATGGTCGGCAGGCCGTGGTATCAGACGGGCCGCCCGCGTCAATCGCCCAAAGCGCAGGGCCCCGGCGTCAGGGGCGCACGGCTCCGTCGCCGGTCACCAGATACTTGAAGCTTGTCAGCTGTTCGGCCCCCACAGGGCCGCGCGCATGCAGCTTGCCCGTGGCGATGCCGATCTCGGCGCCCATGCCGAATTCCCGCCATCCGCGAATTGCGTCGAGGCGTTGTGCATCAGGATCGCGCTGTCCAGACGGCTGAAGAACAGATCCGCTGACGCCGGCGTCCTCGGTCACGATCGCCTCGGTATGGTTGGAGCCGTAGCGCCGGATATGGGCGATGGCCCCGTCGATATCGGGCACGACGCGGGCCGCGATGATCAGGTCAAGGAACTCCTTGCCCCAATCGGCCTCAGTGGCAGGCACGGTGCCCGGAACATGCAACAGCGCCTCGTCGCGCGCGCACCTCGACCCCGGCGTCGAGCAAGCGCGCGGATCAGGCCCGCCCCGATGCGGTCGACCACATCTTGATGGATCAAGAGGCATTCGGCGGCCCCGCAGGCACTGGGGCGACGGGTCTTGGCGTTCAACAGCACCCGCAGCGCCTTTTCCGGATCGGCGGCGGCGTCGACATAGACATGGCAGATGCCTTCGAGATGGGCAAAGACCGGCACCCGCGCCTCGCGCTGGACCAGTTCGACAAGGCCCCGCCCCGCGCGGCACGATCACGTCGATCACGCCGACCATCCCCAGCATGCTCGAGACCGCCGCCCGGTCGCGCGTCGGCACAAGCTGGATGGCATCCTCAGGCAGGTCCGCCGCGCGCAGCCCTCGTGCAGGCAGTCGACCAGAACGCCCGAGGAATGAAAGCTTTCCGAGCCGCCCCGCAAGATCACCGCATTGCCCGATTTCAGGCACAAGGCGCCCGCATCGGCGGTCACATTGGGCCGGCTTTCGTAGATCACCCCGATCACCCCAAGCGGTGTGCGGACCCGGCGGATGTGCAGCCCGCTTGGCATGTCCCATTCGCTGATCACCTGCCCGACCGGGTCGGGCTGCGCCGCAATCGCGCGCAGCGCCGTGGCCATCGCCGCGATCCGGGGTTCGTCCAGCATCAGCCGGTCCAGCATCGCGGCGGAAATCCCCTTCTCGCGGGCGAAATCCATGTCGCTTTTCGTTGACGGCGACAATCTCCTTGGCGGCGCCTCAAAGGGCGTCGGCAGCCGCGCGCAGAGGCATGCGCCTTGCTTTGGGCCGAGGCAAAGGCCAGCAATTGCGCCGCGTCGCGGCCCGTGCGCCGATGCCCGACATCACCGCTTCGATATTGGGGTTACGATCAAGCATTGGCCAGGCTCCGCATCTGTGAAGCCAAAAGGATAGACTGTCCTTTTATGCAGGTGAAGCCGATAATTGCAAAACTGTGAACCAGTTACCGGCTAAACCGCCATATCGTCGCGATGGATCAGCGCCGCGCGCCCGGGGTAGCCAAGGATCGCCTCGATCTCGTCCGAGCGGTGCCCGGCGATGGCGCGGGCCTCAAGCGCGGTATAGCGCGACAGGCCAAGTCCCAGACGCAAGCCCCGGGACCGTCGATCTCGACCAGGTCGCCGCGGTGGAAATCGCCACTGACAGCGACCACGCCTGCGGGCAGAAGACGGCTTGCCCTGCCCCAATGCGGCAGCGGCACCTGCATCAGAACCAGCTATGCCCTTGGGCTTCATCGCCGAAATCCATGCCTTGCGCGCGGTCTGCGGGTCCAGCGTGGCGGTGAACCATGTGGCCATTGGCGCCCGCCTCAAGTGCGGCCAGCGGGGACGCAGCGCCGAGCCTTCGGTGATCGCCATGACACAGCCCGCCGCGGTCGCGGTCTTGGCGGCCATCAGCTTGGTCTTCATGCCGCCCTTGGACAGGCCCGAGCCCGCATCGCCCGCCATCGCCTCGATCCCCGGCGTGATCGCCTCGATCAACGGCGAAACGCGTGGCCGCCGGATCTTGCTGCGGGTTCCCGGAATAGGACCAGAATCGACATCGCCACCGGCAGCACAAGCTGATCCGGCGCCCGCCATCACCGCGACATTGGCGGCCAGCCGGTCATTGTCGCCATAACGGATCTCGTCGGTGGCGATGGTGTCGTTCTCGTTGACGATCGGCACCGCGCCAAAGCCCGAAACGTGGCCAGCGTGGTCCGCGTGTATCGAGATAGCGCCGCCGGTCGGCGCTGTCGTCCAGCGTCAAAAGCACCTGCGCGGTGGTGATGCCATGGGGGCGCAGACCTCCTCATAGGCGCGCGCCAGCCGGATCTGCCCCACGGCGGCGGCGGCCTGCGCCTCGTCCAGCGAGAGCGCGCGCGCGCCAGAGAGCAGCGCCCCGCCTCAAGCGCGATCAGAGCCCGAGGGAACAAGGATCACGTCCGGTGCCGCGCGCCTTGATCCGCGCCACGTCCCCAGCCAGAGCCGCGACCCAATCGGTCTTGAGCAAGGCGCCCGTGACCCGGTCCACCAGAAGCGCCGAACCGATCTTGACCACCAGCCGCCGGGCGCGGGCAGGTTCGGGGATCAGGGGCGCCATGGTCCCGGCTCCTCAAGCCCGTCGCGGGTGCGCAGACGGTCGGCGTCGATGCGGCTGCGCAGGGCGCGCGGGACCTCGGTCACGCCGCTGCGCTTGGGACGCCCGACATCTCCATAACCGGGCCTGCGACCGCTTCAAGCTCGGCGCGGCGTTCGGCGCGTTCCTCGGGCGAGAGCGCGTCGATCTTGTTGAGCGCCGTGACACGCGGCTTATCGGCCAGCGCACCGCCATATTCCTCAAGCTCGGTGATGATGGTCTGCCAATCCGCCGCCACATCCTCAGAGGTGCCGTCGACCAGATGCAGGAAGCACCGCGCAGCGCTCGACATGGCCCAGGAACTGGACCCCAAGGCCCCTGCCCTCATGCGCGCCCTCGATCAGGCCGGGAATATCGGCCACCACGAATTCGGCATTGTCCACGCCCACCACGCCCAGGTTGGGGTGCAGCGTGGTGAAGGGGTAATCCGCGATCTTGGGCCGCGCGTTCGAAGTGGCCGCCAGAAAGGTGGATTTGCCCGCATTGGGCAGCCCCAAAAGCCCCACATCCGCGATCAGCTTGAGGCGCAGCCACAGCGTGCGCTCCACCCCCTCCTGGCCCCGGGATTGGCGCGGCGCGGGGCCTGGTTGGTCGAGGTCTTGAAATGCAGGTTGCCGCACCCGCCATTGCCGCCCGCGCAGAAGCACGCGCTGGCCCACCTCGGTGATGTCGGCGATCACGGTCTCTTCGTCCTCTTCGAGGATCTCGGTGCCGACGGGCACGCGCAGCACGATGTCGTCGCCGCTTTTGCCGGTGCGCTGCTTGCCCATGCCGGGCTGGCCGCTCTTGGCAAAGAAATGCTGCTGGTAGCGGAAATCGATCAGCGTGTTCAGCCCGTCCACCGCTTCGGCCCAGACATATCCGCCATTGCCGCCATCGCCGCCGTCGGGGCCGCCATATTCGGATGAATTTCTCGCGCGCGGAACGAGACCGCCCCGCCGCCGCCGCCGAGCGGATATAGACTTTGGCAAGATCGAGGAACTTCATGGCTTTGGCCTTATGACGCGCCAGGGGATGTGCGCGCATCGTGCCCAGCCGCCCCTTTAGCTGGAATGATCGCAAGGCTGTCTCCGCGCGGGGCCGGACAGCGGTCGCGCGAATAGCCCCTTGGATGGGGCGATACTACCAAGCGCGCCCCGGCTCAAGTCCGGGCGCGGTGGCGCGCTTCAAGATCTGACCGGTTTGCGCAGATAGGTCAGGTCGCAAGCTTGGCGCCGCGCGCGACCGAATAGGCCTCGGCATCGCCAAGATAGTCGAAGCCCGCATTCGTCAGCACCCGGGCCGATCCTGGATTGTCCTGAAAGACGCTCGCGAAATAGGTCTCGTCCTCAAGCGGATTGGCCGCGACCATGCGTCTTGACCGCCTCGGAGGCGAGGCCGGTGTTCCACATCGCCGGGGCCACCCAATAGGAAATCTCGGTCTGGCCGCGATCCAGACGGACCAGTCGATCAGGCCAGAAGTTCCGAGCCGCCCGCGCCCGATGCATCCATGCGCCCAGACATGGGCCGCGCGCCCCGGTTTCTGCGCATTGGCGATGAAGGCCTCGGCGCGCCGGGCGGATAGGGATGCGGGATCGATGTCGTCATCTGCGCCACGCGTCTGTCGGCGGCGTAAAGACGCAACAACCCGGCATCGGACGGCGCGCAACGGAGCCGCAACACAAAGCGCGGCGCGTCGATCACGGGTTGTGCCAGAATAACCTCCTGCTTCATCTCCGCTCCTCCTTCGGGACAGATGGCCCCAGCTTCAGGTGGCAATCGCCGTGCCATGCCGCAAGGCCGATAGCCGATAGGAATGACCAAAACGAAAAAGGGGCCGGCGTTTCCGCCGACCCCCTGACGTTGTGGAAGATCCGGCGTTACTCGGCGGCTTTCGCCGCCGGGGTCACGGAAATGAAGGTGCGCCCCTTGAAGCCCTTGGCAAAGGTGACGTGGCCCTCCTCGGTGGCGAAGAGGGTATGGTCCGAGCCCATGCCGACGCCCACGCCCGGCCACCACTTGGTGCCGCGCTGGCGCACGATGATGTTGCCGGGGATCACGGCTTCGCCGCCGAATTTCTTGACGCCCAACCGGCGGCCCGCGCTGTCGCGGCCGTTACGGGATGAGCCACCTGCTTTCTTGTGTGCCATGTGTCTCTCTCCTTATCCGTTGGCCAGTTTCTTGGCCTGTTCGACCCAGCCTTCACGCTCGATCCGGCCCTTGAACGACAGTTTCTCGTCGAACTCGGCGATCTCGGCGGGGCCCCACGCGGCGATCTGGGCGAAGGTCGTCACGCCATTGGCATGGAGCTTCTTTTCCAGTGCCGGACCGACGCCCGACAATTGCTTGAGGTCATCGCCCCCGGCTGCCGCTGCGGGCGCTGCTGCCTTGGCGGCCGCTTTCGCGGGTTTGGCGGCGGTTTCGGCGACGGCCGGGGCCGAGCCTGCACCCAATGCGGCCATCACACCGGTTCGCGTCGCCACCCTATGGCGAGAATCTCGGTGATGCGCACCAGCGTCAGCTTCTGGCGGTGACCCTTCTTGCGCTGCGACGAATGCTTGCGGCGGCGCTTGACAGAAATGGATCAGCTTCTCGCCCTTGATCTGGTCGATCACGGTGGCCTGCACCGCGGCACCGGCCACATTGGGCGTGCCAAGCACGGGGCTGTCGCCGCCAAGCATCAGGATGTCGTTGAACTGGACGGTGTCACCCGCCGCTGCGGCCAGCTTTTCAACGCGCAGAACGTCACCGGACTGCACTTTGTACTGCTTGCCACCGGTCTTGAGGACCGCAAACATGATCGTCTTCCTTTATCTAACCGCGCCCTGTGGCCCCCGAACCGGGGTGTTTCGCGAGGATCTCGCGCCTCAAGCAGCGTGCCCCGCAAGGGACATCTTTCAAAACGGAACGCCGCCCGGAACCATGGGCGGCAGATGAAGACCCGCAGATGCAACAAAGCGGCGTCCCTGTCAAGCGCGGCTTGTGGCGGTGACGGGGAAATCGGAGCTCAGGTTTCCTCGCCGGCCATGAAGATCGCCGCCGCCGCTCCAAGATCATGGGTCACGGCCATGAACATCGCGTCAAAGGCGGTGAAAAGCGCCCGGTTCAGCGCCTGACCCGCCGGGGTCGCGGAGAGCGCGATATATTCCTCCAACTGCGCATCCGGGATCTTGTCATAGGCCAGAAGCTGATAGGAATAGAGCCATTCGACGGTATCCTCGCGGATCATGGGCTCTTGGCCCCAGACCTCGGCCAGCATCAACTCCTCGGGGAGCGGCACCTCGAAGGCCCCCCCATCGACCAGCCCGCGATAGAAGGCGAAATTCGAGTTCAGCGCCCCGCTGACGTTGAGGTCGATCAGCGCGTTGACATCGTTGAACCGCTCCAACAGCTCCAGTCGGGGGGCGTCGCTGGCCAGCGCATCGGCGTAGATCTCGTTGGCCGCCTCCTCGACGCCGGGCGCGGTGAAGGCGCGGCGCGCGGTGACCTCGGCCTGCACGATGGCGCTGCCGGTGTCCGAGGTGAAGAACGCCAGAAGCTCGGCCAGTTCCTCGGGGGTGAAGGCATCTTGGGGCACGGCCGCCTCGAATTCACCGACCAGACGGTCAGAAACCGTAAAGGCGGGCCACCATCGCGGGCCAGGCGGTGCCGCCCTGCCCCGGGAACATGTCGGCCTCAAGCGTTCGGGCGTGATCCATGCCTTCGGTGGCCATGACCTCGAGGATCTCGTAAAGCCCGATGGCGCGCAGCAGCGCGAAAAGCTGCGGGGCCGCCTCGTCCATCTGGCTGGCGCCCGCGATCCGTGCGGGATCGGGGCCGATGCCCTGCGCAAGGACCGGCCCCGGCGCCAGGACGCTCGCCATGGGGAATGCGGCAAGCAGGGCGGCGTGGATCATGCGCATCATCTGCATCGGTCCTTTCGGGCACAGGGCTGAGGTTGCACATGAAATGGGGGCGCGGGACCGCGACGTCCAGCACCCTGCCCGATATTTCGAGAATGTGAACCACGTCCGGGGCCGCGCGCGCCTGCTTGCGGATTCAGGCCGTCCACTGCAAAGACCCCTTGCGCGCCGCGACCGAGGCCGTTTAATGCACCGCCCACGACCCCAGAAAAGCGCGGAGAGGTGCCGGAGTGGTCGAACGGGGCGGTCTCGAAAACCGTTGTGGGTGCAAGCCCACCCAGGGTTCAGATCCCTGTCTCTCCGCCATTTTCCCCACCCCGCACCCACCCCACCAGTTTTGGCTTGGCGAAATCCAGCCTCGTCGTGCGGATGACGGGGGTTGGTCCGCTTAGTTTTTGGCAGACGCGGCAAACCAGCGACAACGGGTGGAACCGGGTCCGTTAATGCGCCAAACTGACCCCGGGCCGAGACCTTGGCGCAGCCCAAGCCGTTGATTGCGTTTTTCATTGGTTGGCGTCAGTAGAAAAAATCCAACAAATACATGCAGGTCGTCAGTGTTTGAAACTTTCCGAAAAGCGCGCCGTCAGCGGCGAATCTTTGCGCCGCAACATGCGCTTGGTGCGGCTTGTGGAGGACTGATTTCAAGGCTTGCGGCCTGCCTGATGCCCCCTTGATGAAGGCGGTCTCGATCGATGATGTGATGGCAGCGGGCGACATCTTGATCAAACCGTCGACGGCGCGGGCGCTATGGCCTCTGCACTTCGGCAGCCAGACCGAGTCGGGCTTTTCTTCACACAGCTGTTTGTCAAGGTATCTGCTTTTGTCCATTGGTTCGATCTTGCATCGCCCGAAATCAAGGAAATTCTGGTAGACTGTACCGATGGCGAGGGGCCAAGCAATGCGCCCTACGGCTATTCGGTCAACCGCGCGGGCACCACCGGGCTGCCCGATGTGTATTTTACGCGGTCAAGGGGCTATGCCGAGTTCGACGAAAGGTTTCGCGCGCTTGCGATTCCCTGGGCACAGCGACACGACAAAATCGTTTGGCGCGGGTCCCCGACCGGAATGGGACATTTCAACCTTGATCCCGCCTTCATCAACCACCCCGGTGTCAGCAGCGCCTGCGCATGGCGCAGCATTGCCGCAACACTGAGATCGATTTTCGCTTTACCCCGATGCCTTTCCTGAATTTCGACATGGCATTGAAATCGGCGGGGCTGCTGGCTGATCCAATCCGGCGCTTGATTGGGGAACGGCAAATTCGGCGCGACATCGATGGCTTCACCAACGCCTGGTCGAATTTCATGCAGCGTCTGAAACTGGGCTGCTGCGTGCTCAAGGTCGATAGCCAGTTCGGCTTTCGGCAATGGTATTACGATCAAATACAGCCATGGGTGCATTATGTACCGATCAAGGCTGATATGTCTGATCTTCAACAGCAAATCGACTGGGTGCGCAGCAATGATGCCCAGGCGGCGGACATCGCGGCCAATCGGCCAACGCTTGCCGCAGGCCTGACCATGGAAACCGAGATCTCGCAAGTTGCGGCCCGCTTGATCAACGAAACCCAAGGCATGACATGACATTCTGGAACGGCAAAACCGTGCTTGTCGCGGGTGGTGCGGGCTTTGTCGGGGCACATTTGGCGCAGGCAATTGCAGCGGCGGGGGCCGAGGTGCATGTGCTGGACAACTTCAGCACAAGCTCCCCGCCCGCTGTGACCGCCCTGCAACGTGCAGCGGCAATCGGCGCATCACGATCACGCAGCCGGGACGTGGCCGTCGCCGGCCCCTTCCCGCCGCTGATGTGGTGTTCAACCTCGCCAGCCCGGCATCGCCCGTTCATTATCAGGCAGATCCGATCGGAACCTGGCGCACCAATGTGTTTGCGCGCATACCGGCCCGACGCAGCATGCGCATGACCCTGCGCGCGGCAACCGTCGCAGACTTCGACCAGCGGCAGGTTTTGGACGGCGAGCCGTCGTCTCGTCTCACCGCGGCGTGAAGCGGATTGGCGCAGGGTACAACATCCAATCAGGTCGAGATCCTCGTAACGACGAGAGGAAGCGCGCGCGGCCCGAAACCCGTCTTGAGCTGGATGCTCACCGAGCTGAGGCTTGCTCCAGCCTTCGGATCAGCGCGCATTTTCAACACCTATGGGCCGGGCATGCAGGCCAATGATGGCCGCGTGCCTTGCCGCAGTTCATCGCCCAGGCACGCGCGGGGGCGCCCATCACCTTGCACGGCGATGGCAGTCAGACGCGCAGTTTTTGCTATGTAAGCGATCTGGTCCATGGCCTGATCCTTGCTTGCCGCCGCGCCCGGGGAATTTCCGGGCTGTGTCGTGAACCTTGGCAATCCGCATGAAATCACCGTGCGCCATCTGGCGCAGATGGTGATCACCGCGGTTGGCAGTTCCAGCCCCATCATTTGCACGCCCAGGCCACCCGATGACCCCTCGCGCCGCTGCCCCGATATCAGTGTGGCGCGGAATTTGCTGGGCTGGATGCCGAAAGTCTCGCCACAAGCAGGCCTCGATCTGACATTTTGCGCGCATCCGCAAATGAGGGGCCCGCGCGACAACCTCGCGATATCGGCGTGATCTCGACAGGGTTTTGGCGACCGACGAAAGCGCCCATGCCCAAGCCGCCCGCCATCCCGGGCCCGGGCGATGCGATGCACAAAGCGGCGACGCGCCGCGAGAGCAAGGCGCAGCAGCGAGACAATGCACCGGCAACCAAGCCGCGTCCCCAAGGGACCGCGGGTGCCTGCGCCCGAAAAATCGACCATGACGCCTTGGTAGCTTGAAGCGACCATTCGCCGCAAAGCCTCCCTCGCTTCTCCACACGGACCTGCCAAAGCGGCGGCATGACAAATCTTGCCCTCAAATCGGTTCTGCACGGCTGGCGGCGGTATCTTCCGGTGGGGATCGCCGTGGGCATCTCCGGCTTGTTGATGGTGGTGCAGGCGGCCTTGTCGATGGGGGCGTTTTCTTTATCCGCCTCCCCGGTGCGGCTGAGCAAGCCGATCTGTGGGTCGGCCCAATGGATGCCATGGCGCTGGATGAAAGCCGCGGCCTTGGCCATCTGGCCGTCGGGCGGCTTTGGCTTGATCCCGATATCAGGCTGATCGAAGCCTATGCGCCCCCGGAATTCGTCACCATCGGAGGAGGCCGAGGATTCCGGCGAGACGGGGGTGATGGTCGCCCTGCAATCGGGGCGTGATGCGCTGCTTTGGCGCGTGCGATCCCCCGCACAGACCTGCGCCGTCCGCCTGATCGATCCAGACACCCATCATCCTGGATCAGGAGCGATGCAGCGTCTTGGGGTCACTGGGGAGACGAGGCTGGGTGCCATCCACAATCGCTGCGCGTGGTGGCGTTGGTCGAAGGCGTGCAAGCCATGTTCGGCACCCAGATCATCACATCGGACCTGACGGCGCGCGATCTGACGCAAGGTGCTGTGGGCGGCGAGCCTGCCTTTTATCTGATCCGCCTTCGCCCCGGCCTCGACCCGCGGATGGTCGCGGGCAGCTGGAACAAGGAGTTCCGACGCCGGAATTCCGGGTCTGGCTGCCCGCCGATCTGGCTGCGGCCACGGTCAGGTCCTGGGCAATGGGATCAGGCGCAGGGGCGCTTTTCGTCGCCTCAAGCGCGATCGCGTTGGTAGTCACGTTGATGGTGGTCAGCCAGACATTGGGCGCGGCCGTGGCAAACGCCATGCGCAGAATACGCGGCCCTGCGCGCCTACATATGGCATCAGCCACCGCGCGGTGCGGGACCTCTTCATCGAAGCAGGGGCTTTATGTCTGCCTTGCTGCATTGGTGTTGACGGCTGTGGCAATCGGTGCTGGCGCTGTATGGGTCCTCCATCGCCGGGGTGTGGCGACAGAGCTGCCTTTATGGCCATTGGCCGCAGCGGTTGCCATGGTCCTGACGCTGGCCGTGGTAGGTTCCAACCTGGTCGCGCTGCGCCGCCTTCGCCAGTGCCGATCCGGCATCCTTGTTGAGGTAGACAGATGCAACACGACACGGGCCTGCAAGCGCTGTGCGGCACCCAAATCTCACGAGCTTTGGCAAGGGCGCGGAGCGGTTCAGATCCTGCACGCTGATCTGGGCCTCGCCCTTCCCGGGGCGCTATACGTCGCTGGTCGAGGCCGCGTCGTGGCTGCGGCAAACCGCACCTTGCTGGCGGTCCTTGCCGGGCTGACGGCACCCGACGCGGGCCGCGTCACCGCCTTGGGGCAAGATATCTGGTCGCTGCGTCCTGCCTTGCGCGCGATGCGTTTCGGTTGCACCATCTGGGCTTCGTCTTCCAGGGCTCGATCCTGTTTCCCGCGCTGCGCGCCCAGCGAGCAGATCGAACTGGTGCTTGGCCACATGGGGCTGCCGCCCGATGTCGCCCGCGACCGGGCGATGACCGCGCTTGAAGATGTCGGGCTTGGCGCCTGCGCGATGCTGCGTCCCGATGCGCTGTCGGGCGGCGAGATCAGCAGCGGCGTCGCCATCGCCTGTGTTGCTGGCAAAGGCGCCGCAGATCATCTTTGCGGATGAACCGACCAGCGCGCTGGATACCGAAAACAGCGATCTGGTCAGTCGGCATTTGCGCAGGCTGGCCAAAGCGATCACGGGGTGACGGTGGTCTGCGTGACCCATGATGACCGGCTGACACCGTTTGCGGACCGGATCCACCATATGCGCTCGGGCAGGATCGACCGCATCCAGACCGAGGCTGCATGATGCCGGGGACCAGAGCTTTGGGCCGTTTTTCCGCCCTCTCATGATCGTCGCGGTGCTGTCGTCGCCGCTCAACGCCCAGGACGGGGACGAGTGGTCCGATCTAGGAAGAGAGCGCCACCTTCATCGCGGTGGCGCGCGGCATCGTGGAACCCTCGGGCGGGGTGATGCGGGGCTGGCCGCACAAAGCGCGAGGGGTTGATCGAGGTGGTGATGGTCCAGGAAGGCGACCGGGTCGTCGCCGGACAAGAGCTTGCGCGCCTGAACGACACAGCGGCACAGGTTCAGTTGAGCATTGCCCAGACCGAACTGGCCCAAAGCCTGCTGCAGGAACGTCTGGCCCGCTTGCGCGCCGAGGTTGCGCAGGCCGAGGCCGAAAGGCTCTCCTCGCTTCGCGCGGCAGATGCGATACCGGCCCGACAGATTGACGAGGCGATGAACGCGGCCGAGTCGCCGCCGCGATCGAGCGGGACATCGCGGGCCAGAGGTTGTCGTTCTGGCGCGGCGGCGGCTGACGGAACGGCACGCCGCCGCCGATGCCACATCGACACGGGCACCGGTGGGCGGGATCGTCTTGCGCCAGAGCCGCCGCCCGGTGATGGGACCACGACCAGCACGGTGACCGAGATGTTTCTTCTGGCCCCAGACGGGCCACTGGTCCCGAGGGCGCAGCTGGATGAGCAATTCGTCGGGCTTGTCGGGGTCGGCCAAAGTGGCCGAGGATCTCCTGCGCGAGCGCGACGACGGTGCCCGTCTGACGGGGGTTGTCAGCCGCGTCGCACCCAGTGTTCGGGAAGTCTGGTGGCGGCACAGCCGGCGGGTGGCGATGCCGCCCGGACGGTGGAAATCCTGATCCTGATCGAGGGGCCTTCGGATCAGTTGGCGCGGCTGGTATTGGGTCAGCGGATGATCGCAAGGATCGCGCCATGAGGCCAGCCATCGGGCTGTTGATGTCCGCCCTTCTGCTTTCGGCCTGCGCCGCGTTCCCTGAACTCCATGGCAACCGGTTGCGGCCATCGCGCGGCCGAATTTCAAATCTCGGCGACGCCGATGTTGCCGCGCCGGTCTGGACGCTGGATTTCGGTGATCCCGGCCTTGCGGCGGATGCTGGCCGAGGCGGATGGCAGCGCGGGCTTGATGCAACCTCAGCGCGGGTCCGGTTTCGGGCAGCCGATCTGGTGCTGAGTCAGGCGCGCGCAACGACCCAGGGCCGACAGCGGATTTCGGGTGGGGAACGACACGGCATCGGTGACAACGACGCTGCGGCTTGAACCCGATCTTGCCCAGAGACGGTTCGATGCCGCCCTGCGCGTGGCAACCCTGGAGCATCAGATCCAGCGGGCTGGACTTTGTGATCTCGCGGCGGGCCTTGGCGCGGGCGGTGACAGGATGGGTCGGGCTGGCCTTGGCGCGGAGCGAACTCCGCCGCACCTCCGAGGTCGTCACCAGCGAACTGGCGGCCATCGCCGTGTTGCGGCTGCGCCGGAATGCAGGCGAGATCACCGGGGCGGATCTGGCCATGCGCAAACTTGAGCGCTGATCAGGCGCGTGCCGCCGCCGTTGGGGCAATGGTGCCCGTTGCCGTGGCCGAAACACGCCTGCGCGCGCCCAGCGTGCGAACGATCCCGCAGCGATCTCGCTCAGGTCTGCCGCGCGTCCCGCCTTGCCCCTTCCAGGCCGATCTGGCTGTCACGCAGGCGATCCCTGCCGTCTGCGTTGCATGGCTGCGGTTTTTCACGCCGCCGATGCGACACGGGCCGAAGCCTTGGCCGAAGCGCGCCCGCGCCTTGTGCTGACGTCTTCCTTGTCTGCCACGGCATCGACGCTGGCCGGGCTGATTTCCGGCAATGCCTTGGCGATCGCCAATGCCGTCCGGCTGGAGGGCGACATCCTCGACAACGGGGCGGCGCGCCGCAGGCGGATCGGGCCCGACTTTCCGTGGCACAGGCCGAGATCGACTGGCTGCAGGCGCGCACCCAAGCCGAGATATCACCATGCTGGAGGCCGTGGCCGCCCGCCCAAGCGCCGAGGCCGCGCTTGACGCGGCGCTGGTGGCACGTGGCGGGATGCGCAAAGCGATCTGGACCGGAGTGCGCGCGCGGCAAGAAGCGGGGCTTGCCGATGCGCTGGATCCTGATCGCGTCGCAAAGCGGCCTCGCCTCGGCCCAAGGGGATGTCGATCGCTTCCGGGCCGAGGCGCTTCTGGCACCGCCATCGCCCTGCATGAGGCCCTGCCGCCCGGGCTGCCCGGCTGCGTTGTCACCACCGCGCCTTCCTTGGCGCAAAACATGTGAAGCCGGTAATGGACCAACACGACCCCAGTGCCCTGATCGTGATCATCGAGGATGATGCCGAGATCGCCCTGATCTTGTCGCGCTATCTGGAGGCTGCGGGCTATCGCACCGTGACCGCGCGCGACGGCGATCAGGCGCTGCGGCTTTGCACGTCGCTCCGCCCGGATCTGATGCTGCTCGATCTGAACATCCCGCGCCGCGACGGCTTTGCCGTGCTGTCGGCCTTGCGCGGAGCGTGACGACACGCTCCCCGTCATCGTGGTCAGTGCCCTGTCCGAAGATGTCGACAAGCTGTCGGCGCTGCGGATCGGGGCCGATGATTGCGTCACCAAGCCCTTCAACCCCAAAGAGGTGGTGGCCCGCGTCGGTGCCGTGCTGCGCCGCATCCGGCCCCAAGGCAAGCCGGCCATGCGCTTGGGCAATCTGCTTGTGGACCCGGTGGCACGGCGGGTGACGGCGGATGGTCGCGAAGCCAGCCTGACAGACAGCGAATACCGCCTGCTCGCGGTGCTGATGCAGCATCCCGGCCGCGCCCCAGCAGCCGGGCGGAACTGCTGGATGCCGGGCTGAAGGACAGCGAGGCGCTGGAACGCACGGTGGACAGCCATATCTCGCATCTGCGCGGCAAGCTGAAGGACGCGGGCGCCACGGTGTCCATCGTCAACCTGCGCGGCTTTGGCCTATCGTCTGGATCCGCCTTCGGATTGAGCCGTCTGTCGGGTTATCTGTTCCGCGCGGCGGGCCTGTCCGACTCTGGTCGCGGTCGGGGCCGCGTTCGGCGTGGTGATGCTGGGCGACTGGCTGAGTTTTCGACACTTCGAGGCCAGCCTGCCCGCCTCGCTGCGGGCCGAGTTCAACAGCGAGCAGCCCTTCGGAACGGAACTGTCGAATGCGTTGAACGACCATTACGCAAGCTGGCACTTTCGCGCGATCATGCCGGGCGCGATCTTGTTCGGCACTTTGGCCGGCGGAATTGTCGGCATGGTGCACAGCCGTCGCCTGACGCGCCCGCTGGATGCCGTGGCCGAGGCGTTGGCGGCCCTTGCGCAGGGCCAGAGCGATGCGGGCACATCTGCCGCCCCAGCCGGATCGCCGAAATCGACGCCTTCGTGCGCAATTTCAACGTCACAGCCGAGGGGGTTGCGCGCGCCGAGCGCAACCTGCGAGAGAGCAATGCCGCAATCGCGCACGAATTGCGCACCCCGCTGACCGTGCTGATCGGGCGGTTGAACGGCATGCTCGATGGTATCTTTCCGATGGACGAAGAGAATTTGCGGGTGTTGCTGACGCAAACCGGACAGTTGCACCGGATCATCGACGATTTGAACCTGCTGACGCTGGCCGATGCTGGGCGGTTTCAGCTGCATCCCGAACCGTTGGATCTGGCCCGGCTGGTGGCCGACGCGCTTGCCGCAGAACCCCGGGGGGCATCGAGGCCGACCTGCGCGCCTGCGCCGCTGCACGCCGACCCCGCACGGCTGCGGCAGATGCTGGCGGTGCTGCTGGACAATGCCCGCCGCTATGCTGACGGCCAAGGGCCTGCGGGTCGAGACCGGAATGGAGGGGCAGATGGCTGTCCTGTGCGTGCTGGATCGCGGCCCCGGCCTGACACCCGAACAGGCGCCGCGCGCCTTTGACCGTTTCTGGCGGGCGGACGCCTCGCGCGGCAAGGAGGGTGGCGGCAGCGGGCTGGGTGCTGGCCAGCAGGCGCGGCCCTGCCGAGGCGCATGGCGGCGCTGTCAGCCATGCGCCTCGCGTCGGGGGCGGCGCGGTGTTCATCTTGCGTGCTTTCGGCCCCTGACAAGCCCGCCATCCCGCAGGCAGAACCCCGCCAAAGCCCGCCCGCATTGACGACCGCGGCCAACCGCAGCGTCGAGGTTTGCCTTGTTCGGTGAACTTGATTGCGGGTCCGAGCGGGTGCGCCAAGGTCTGTTTCAGCCGTAGGCTGCTTCCGAAAATTCCGGCGGGAACCCCCTTCGGAAATACGGCAGGCAAGCGCAATCTCCTTTGTGCTGGCCAAGCGCTGGAATTTCGATCACGCGTGCAAATGGCCCAACGACACGGGCAGCCCCACTCCTTCGGGGAAGCGCGTCAGTTCCCTGCTCTCGCAGGTTTGCGATAACGGCTTGCCGACCACTTGCACCGGACAGGGCGTTTCGGACGATTGTTTCGACACGGGCGAGTTGATCCTGGGGTTGCCTTGGGACCGCAAGTCCCGACCGGGCGGCACTGCGGCTTTGGCACCGGCGGCGCGGGTGGTCTTCAGCTCGCCACCAGCGTCTTTTTGTGGCCCCCGCCCTGCCCCGGCGCGAATACCAATTCGGGCAGGATGGTCTCCCAATCATCGCGGCGCAGATTGCCGTGAAACTCCTCCTTGTTGTCAAGCTTGCGCCAGTTGACGACGGCACCCGCCGGCCCGCTTCTGAAAGCGTGCTCCTGTGGGGGCTGCCAGGCATGTGCCATGCGGCCAAGCAAACGCCCGGCGGCATCCACAAGAACCCATTTTCCGAACCCGCGGCAACAGGCCGCACCGGGTCTGTCAACCTTCGCATCGCGGATGGCGTGCCAGACTTCTCGCTGCCGGCGGTCAAGCGCCCGGCACAGGACGAGGTCCACCGTGGGAAAGGTTCTGGCAGACGCACGCAGACTCCGGCGGCGGGCAAGTCCGTGGTGGCCGCAGTGACAACCCGGCGGCGAAGGGGGTGCGGAGCGTGCCCTCATCCAGCAGATGGATGCAATGCTTGGGTCAGCACGGTCAGGCTTTGACGTGCCCGGGTCATGGCCACATAAAACAGGCGGCGCGGCGCGTCGGGGTCCTCGTTCTTGGACGGGCTGCGCCAATCGCCATTCCAGAGATGACCACATGGTCGAATTCCAGCCCCTTGGCGCGGTGCGCCGTCAGCAGCAGCAGGCCGCGTTGCTTCGGCCGCGCGTATCGCCTGCGCCCATTCAACGATCCATCGATGATGTCGGGGACGGCATGGCCCCGGTTTTCAATTCCCGCGCCAGATCGAGCGATCCCTTCGGCCGGCAGGCTGATCCAACTGGTTCAGGGGCTGTTCGTTGAGGATGTCTGAGAATGGTCCGAATGCCAGAAGCGCGCCCTTGCGTAGCCGAAGCCCCGCAACAAGACGCTGCGTTTCGCGCAGGCGCCAGATGTTGGGCATGTCCTCGTTCGCCATCTCGACCTTGATCCCCTGCGCCTCGGCATAGGCGCGCACGGCGTTCAGGGCATGCCATGTGCGTGCGATCACGGCGGCGCGGGTCCAGCTCAATCGGGACCGAGGCGCGACAGGCGGCTGAGTTCATCGATTGCGGCGGTGGCCTTGCGCCATCGCGCCCGGCGGGCACGTCGAGAAGTTGAACCCGGCCCTGGCGACCGTATCGGCTCTTCCAGACGTCTCCTGCGCGCTTCAGCCGCGCGTCGTCGATCCGGATCGGGTGATCGCGGTCGCGCGTGCGCCGGGCCGTGGAAATCACGTGATTGGAGGCCTCGATGATGTGGGCCGTCGATCGGTAGTTTTCCACAAGGAACGACAGTCTGGTTTCTGTAATCCTCCTCGAAACTGCGGATGTATTCGACCGATGCCCCGCTGAAGGCGTAGATGTTCTGATCGTCATCCCCGACCGCAAAAAGGCTGAGCTTGAGGTCGGCGTCTTCCAGCGTGCGCCCGGCCACGGCGGCGATAAGCGCATATTCCTGCGGGCCGATGTCCTGGTATTCATCGACCAGGATCCAGCGATACCCCTGGATCAGGGCCTCCCTCTGGGCCTCGGCCTCGGATTTCGTCACGCCCTCGGGGTTGAGTTGGCGCACCGCTTCCATCACGACCGTATCGAAATCCTCGGACGCGGCCTGCACCCCGGCGAAACTCGCACCGACCAGTTTCATGGCCAGCGCGTGACAGGTCGAGATGTGATGGTCGGAAGCGCCGCCGGCGGCATCGTTTCGTCACCACCAGCAGCGGCGTGAAGCCGGGCGCGGATTTTCGGCGGCGGCATGGCGTGCTGTGGAGGCCAGCACGAATAGCCGCGCGTGCGCGATCTTCAGCGCGATCCGCAGAGAGAGATAGGCGATCCGGTGGACCAGAACCCGCGTCTTGCCCGACCCCGGACCAGCGAGGATCAGGACATTGGTGCGGTCCCGATCATCGGTCACGATGTCCTGCTGCGTCTTGTTGCCCAGATCCTCGACGATGGATTTCCAGGATTTGCCGGTGGTCTGGCGGCGGATCTGGCTTGCCTTTCCGGGCATCCATCGCTTAGAGTGCGAACCGGTCCTGTCTCATGTCAGCAAGTAACTCCTCCGACAGTGGCGCAATCCGCCTCGCGGCATGGAGGACAGGCCCGTTTCGGCATAGGTCGCCATCACATGGGTCTGCAGCGTCTCGCTTCCGTGCGGAACAGCGATCCTCTGAGCGGCGAGAAATCAGCCTGTCGTGGAAGTCCCGCCCTTGGGGTTGAGGCAGATCGTCATCGCCGGACGGGAACGACGGTCGGGCCTTTGCGCGGGGAGTGGATCATCGCGTCTTGCTCGTGCAACCACAGAGAGCGCGCGTTCCAGCAGCTTCGGGTCACGTCGCGGCATGCCGGCTCGTTTGCAAAGGCATCTTGCAGGATCTGCGCGAACTAGATCGCCCTGATGGTCTCACGACCGGCAGATCCTTGCCGCAGCGCCCCCTTGCCAGAGGCGGCCGACCGTAGGTGCTCGAGCGAACAGACCGGCGGCCGCGCGGCTGGTTCCGCAGTGGCTGCGCAACCGTTTTCACGCGGCGCTCGGTGGTGGACCAGCAAGGCGTTGCGGGCTACGGCCGTCCGCAGGCGCTGATGCTGCCCTTTTGCCGCCATCTGGCCCCCGACCATCCCGCGCGATGCCGCGCAGAAGCTTGTCGACGATATCCGGGCCGTGCATTCGCGTGGCCCCGCGCCGCAGGTGCGCTGGCATGGTCTCGGCCAGATGCAGGGGCTGGGCACCTTGTCATCGGCATCGGGTGCCAGCTCCTGCATGAGATGAAGCAGATCCACCTCAAGCCGAGCCGCATCGGCAAGACGGACCAGCGAGGCCTGGGCCACGCCGACATGGACTGAAGACCACAGTCGTAGCCAACGTCTATTTTAAACGCGCAAGGCCCAGGCTCTCAAGGTCGGCCATCGCCTTGGACAGCGGCACCACATGGTTCGCAGGCCCGCAGGCCGCGGACAGATCGCGTCGTCGCCGACAGACCCCTTTCGCTCGGCGGGCGTCAGACACCAGATGCCGCGACGATGTCGACGCAGCTGCTTGCACGATAGGTCCCGGTGATCCCGGCGGTGGCCAGACGCGCGCGCGCCTCGTCCAGCGTCCGGGTGCGAAGCGAGGACGGGAAAACCTGCCCGGTTTTCCTCGCGCGAGACGAGCGTCGCCTTCCTCCAGCCAGGAGACCGCAGGCCCGACGCAGGTGACGACGGTCGCGCTTTCGTCCCGGTCGAATTCGCGGTCCTTTTCAGAGCGTATAATTTCGCCCGAGGTGGCGACGATGGTGCCTGTCTTCTTGGTTCGCTCGTCGATCCGTCGCAGCGCCTTGAGGATAGCCCCGATCTCGTGGCGTTGCAGGCGGGAACTGGCGGACAGGCGGAACTGGTTCCTCTGAGCGTCATCGGCAGTGGCGAAAACGCGACACAATGGGCATCGTGCCGGTCCCGCCCGGCCCGTCCGGCTTCTTGCAGGTAATTTTCCAACGAACCGGGAACATCGGCATGAACGACAAGGCGGATGTCGGGCTTGTCTATCCCCATGCCAAACGCATTGGTCGCCGCGATCACCGAGATCACCCGGGAACCTTTCCGGCCCTTTCTTCATCGCCCCAAGCCCGGAAGGAAAGGCGGCGGCATCCACGCCCGGCGCGCCAGAATCGGCCACGCGGTGCGTTTCCTTGCGCGAGGCGCAATAGACGACGGCTCCGGACCGCCCATCTGCAGGCAGAAATTCCTCGATTGTGGCCAGGACATGCGCCAGCTTCTCGGCCTTGCTTGTGGGTCTGACTGCCAAAGTCAGGATTCGGCCGCGATGCTTGCCATCCAGCGTCAGCAGATCGACGCCAAGGCGCGTTCTGAAATGCTCAACGATATCGGCCACCACCTCGGGCTTGGCCGTGGCTGTCAGGCAGGTGATGGGCGCGGGCGTCTGATCGCCCGGAAAACTCGCGGATGAAGCGCCCGAGATAGCGGTAATCGGGCCGGAAATCATGGCCCCATTTCGAGACGCAATGCGCCTCGTCCACGACCCAAAGCCCGACCTCCCGTTGGGCCAGAACCGAACGGATCGACGTGCTGCGCAACTGCTCGGGCGAGATGATGAGGATGCCCGCATCGCCCATCCGCACCCGGTCGAGCGCATCTTGCCGTTCCGGCATCGACATCATGCCGTTGATCGTCACGGCACATGAAATCCCTGCCCGCTCCATCCCCTGCACCTGATCGGCCATCAGCGCGACAAGGGGCGAGATCACGACCGTCAGCGCGCCCGTCTTGTCGTAGCGCGACAGGGCAGGCACCTGATAGCACAGCGATTTGCCCGTGCCGGTCGGCAAGATGCCAAGCAAGCTTTGGCCGGACATGCCCTCGTCAACGATACGTTCCTGCAAGGGGCGGCCTTCGGGGTCCACGGGTTCGGGGCGGAAGGCGTCAAAGCCGAACCATCGCTGCAATGCGCGCACAGGATCGTTCTGTTCGGCACACCACCCACCCAGCCGGGATCGCGGCACGAGGTGTCGCGCAGATGGCGCACGATCAGCGAGGCCTCGCGGGCGGGCACGAACCCGGGGCGGCATGACCGAGTCCCGCCCGCCACCGTGATCAGGCAGCGCATAGGCCATCGCCCAGCCATTGCGCGGGTTGGACAGACGGCCAAGCGTCTGGTCGACACTTCTCACCCAGGCTTTGCCCGACAGCATCCGATGCAGGGCCGCCTGCACCTCATGTACCCACCTGGACAGGCCGCACCGCGCACATAGGCAAAGACGGCATCAAAGCCCCCTGCCCGCTCCATCCGCGTGCTCAGGTAGTGATAGGCGGCCAAGGCATCGGGCTGGGTCTTTTTGAGGGTGTCAAAGGCATCAAGCTGGTTGGCCAGCACCTCGAACACCAGCCTTGCGTCAAGTTCCGGATCGTTGACATGGCCCTTGGCAAGGCGACCATCTTGATAATGCTTGACCAGATGATGGTATGGGTTGCGCGGAAAGGCCAGCGGGTTGAGCCAGAGCATTGTCGATCGGCGCGTCCATCACCCGCGCAAGGCGGGGTCGCGCGGCGATCAGATGCTCCATGTCATGGCTGAGGAAGTTGTGACCGATCGGGTGATCCACATCGCCACGATGGCCCGCCTCGAGATCGTCGAGCTGTCGGTCGGTCGGCGCGCTGCGGATATTCAGGACCGGACAGTTATCGTGACGGACCGCAGCCATGGCAAAGGTGTTCGCAGTTCTTAGATCGACCTCGAGATCGACAGCCAAGCATCGCGACAACAACGCGCCATGCCTTTGTTCCATACTACAAACCAACTCCAGAACCAATTGGAAACAAAGGATACGTTTCAGGCACCGAATACAACCCGATACGTGAAAACGATCCTCAAGCGCGGCTTTTGGGCCTCGATCATGGAGCTCGCAATGTGGTCTGGACAGAATGATCGGTGCCAAGCCGGCCTGGCTTTCGAAAGATCGGTGCCAGAAATCACTCCGCCCGCGCCGTCAAATCGAAATTTGATCCATCCGGGAAGCAGGCCGCATCAGGACCTCATGCAGACCGGACCCTTCGGACCGGCGGCCATTACTGACGGCCGCATCGCTTCCCGGCGTCAGGACCTGACCCCTCGGTGGCGCGGACCCGATTGACCCAGTTCCGCCTGCATTTCCGGGCCAAATCAAACAATTGTGCGACATTTCCTGCGCACTCTCGACCCGGGACCAAAGCCTGCTTCCCGTTCCCAAGAAACAGGGTGTTTCGCGGGGCTTACCGATGTCGGGCTTCGCGCAGGTCATGGACTTGCCTCTGACGGGAGACACACAGGATGAAACATGGACTTGTATTCCTGCATCTGCTGGATGCATTCAGACGGCACGGATGTGACGCGCAATCCGCAAGGCCAGGCGCGGTGCCGCCGAATTGGCAACCGCACGCCCCCGCACCGGTTTTTTCGGGCCTCGATCATCTGCAAGGCTTCGCCCATGCCCCTTGCCGCGATCGGGTCCATGTAGGAACGTCCGGAAAGCCTGGATGAAGCCCTTGCGCGGCTTGCGAACCTGTCGCCGCATCCTTCTGGACGACATCGGGATGAAGGCCGGATCATTTCTAGCTTACTGCACCCGGTATGTTCCTGCGGGGCGCGGGCCTGTCCGCTGCCATTTGACCGGCGATGAAACCGAGGTCCCCCCTCTCCGCCTCCGCAGCGGACCGGGGCTAAGCCTTTCGTGAGAAACTCCGTCCGCCAGTCGGTCAGCCGGTCGTCGGGTGCGTGCCGGCCAAAGAGACGGGCGCAGATAGACGGCGATACGAAGCCTGTCCAGAGGACCCTGGTCCAGACCGCGCTGGTCGCGGGCGGCGGCCTGGACGCCGGCAGCGGGCGCGGGGATCCGGCGATCGCCATGCTTGTGTTCTTCCGGGGCGGCGGGTCTGGCACCGGGCCTGCCCCGACTTCCGACACGCCAGAGCGGTGGCAGATCGAGCCTGAACCGGGCTATGGCGACACTGTTTCAAAAATGTTTGAAGGCGCGGCTTTCCCGGGCTACGTCGCCCGGGGTGTTGGGTCTGCCCTATCAATGGTATGGTGTTTGTCAGTTTTCCAGAGTTCCGGTCTGCGGATTGCCCTGATTGCCGGGATCTTTCTTGGCAGGACAGATCTTGCCGTTGCGCAGACGTTTTTCGGAGATCTGGGCGAAGGGGTGACGGTCGGCGTCGATCAGGGATCAACCTCGCTGTTGCCCGAAGTGGATGCCACCACCGGTTTCCTGACTTTCGACACCTACGGCAGTTCCGACGTCAGCCGCGACATCTGGTCGGCCAGCCCGGCCCTTGCCCGACCTGCTGACGGCGGGGGACCAACTTGACATGGTCCTGGTGCCGGGGCCTTGGCGGCAGCAGCGCGCCGAACTGCTGGCCTTCGGGCTGGGCTACGTCGGACCCTTGGGCAACGGCGGGCTGGAATGGATCCTGCGCGGCGACCATGGCGAAGCGGTGCCGGGCGGAACGGCGAGCCGTGCCGCGGACCTGCGCATCACAAGCACCAACCTGTCCTTCGGGATGCGCCAGACCGCAGCGACCGGCCGCCGATACGACCCTTCGTGCAACGCTGGACTTCAAGACCCGCAGCATCACGGGCACCACCCTTTTGGGCCCCGCGCTGGACGAGCATCTCAGGGTGATCCAGGCCAGCTTCCGGCGCGAAACCGGTGTGCCCTTTGGCTTTCGCACGCGGCTGGGGGGTCAGTTTGGCGCATGGTCTGGATGCTTTGGGGGCCAGTGAGCCGGCCAACCCCTTGGCCTCGCTTCCCGGCGCATCATCACGGTTCGTGCGGTTTTCGACGGCAGCCGGATGTCACTTCCTGTGCGCCGGTCTGGGTCATCAACGCAGGCATTGCCGCGCAATGGGCGGATGCGTCTTTGCCGCTTTCGGAACGCTGCGGCTATGCGACGAATGCCTTCAGCCGGGGGTTCGATCAGACAGTGGCGAACGGGGACCGCTGCATCGCGGGGCGGCTCGAGGCGGCGCGCTATCTTGTCTTGCCGCCCGCGGACCGCCCCGACCGGGCGCTGGTGCAAGGGTTCGCCGGCCTCGATGGCGGATCGTCCACAACCTGGCCAATCCGGTCCTGCCGCCCGCCACGAGACTGGAGCAGCCTGAGCCTGGGCGTCCGGTTCTTGCGTGGCGCGATGGTCGGCGAGGTTGCGGCCTCAAGGGTGCTGGATGACTTCGCAGGGCAGGATCCGGCAGCATCTGGGTCTGGGTGCGCCTGGGCGTGGAGGATGTAGCGCGGTTCGAACGGAGAGATGACCGTCATGGCAAAGATGCAGCCGGACGGGAATGGGTGCAGTTCCGGACAGATCCTGTTCGCGCCCGATTCCACCGCAGCCCGTCGCGATGACGGGATCCAGAAATCACCTTCACACCCGGGCCGACGCCGCCTGCTGGCGGAACAGCCTCGCCCGCGCCCGGGGCAGGTGTTCAGCCGCGATCAGTTGCTGGACGCGGTTGCCGAGGTCGGCTCGGACAGCCGTGACCGCAGCATCGATTTCCTGATCAACCGCCTGCGCCGCCAAGCTGGACGACAACGCCCCGGTCCCCCCAGATGATCGGTGCCGCTATGGCGAAGGCTACCTGTGGCTGCCCAAGCCCAGCAAGCGCGGCCCCTCGGGGCTGGGGCGCATGTGGTCGTGGGCCCGGTGCGCGGAACCAGCGCCCTCGATCCCGACCTGCGGGACGCGGCCGCGCACTTCACCGACAGCTTCGTGGCGCTGCTTGCGCCCGACTTCCGACCCCTCGCGCCGGGTGGTGCTGGACCCGGACTGCCCGCACAGGTCGGCCTTCGGGGCCGATGCCCCGGTGATCGGCATCGATCTGACCTTCCTGCCGGAAGCCGGGGGGCTGGATTGCGTCTTGCGCGCGACGGAATTCCAGACCGGCCGCACCTCTGGCCATCCGTCGGAGGCCATCGCGCTGGCCGAGGTGGCGGCGCTGGCGTCGCAGCTCGCAACCGCGATCTGGGCCGCGCTTGCCACCGAAACCGCCCGCTTGGAACCGCTTCAGGTGGCGATGCAGAACGCCTCGCTCGCCATCGCCGAGGGCCGCACGGTTGGGCGAAAGCCACAAGCGGCTGCAGACGCTTGCGGCCGAGAACCCGGACAACCACGCGATCCGGATCATGCTGGCCAACAACATCCGCACGAAATACATCCAGCACGGGCTGGAGATTTTCGAGATCGGCGAGAACCCGACCGCAGCAGACGAGACCGAGATCGAAGCGCTGGTCACCGGAAGCCTGCCCTTCGTGCAGGACGATCCGGCGCTTTTGGCTTCGGCGGCGGACCTTCTGTTCTTCCTGGGTCGCGGTTACCGGCGCATGGCGGTCGAAGTGTTGGAAGACCTCAACCGCTCCACCGTGGCTTTGCCCAACTCGCTGATGACGCTGGGGCGATGCGCTATCATGTCGGCCAGATCGAGGCGGGGCTTCAGGCGCTGGATCTTGCGCAGTCGATGGCCGAGCCGAACTCGGAATTCGAGATCTACGTCATCTGCCTCAAGTGCCGGGCGCTGATGGCCATCGACGACCGGGCCCGGCTGGACGAGGTGCTGGCGCTGCTCTACGAGCGTCGGCCCGCGATACGGTTCCTTTACGACATCCTTTATGGCCGCCCGGAGGCCTGTCGCCCGATGCGCACGGCGCGCTGGCGATGATGACGCTGGAACAGGCACGCGGCATCCTGATCTTTGCCGATTATCTTTGCGCAAGGCATTTCACACTGGCCGAGCACCGCGGGAATTCGCTGAAGATCCCCCGCGCGGTCCTGACCGCCCGGTTCCGGCACGGGGGTCCTGCCGCCCCGATGCCCTGGTCACAAGTCGAGGTGCCGCAAGATGAATTCGCCACCCCTGATTGAGGCTTTGCCCCAACGGGCACCAAAGGGTTCGCCCAACGGGCGGGAAGCCTTGTGCACGAATGTTGCCTGACCCGGCACCGCCCCGAACTTGCCCTGTTTTGGGAGGGAGGGCGCTTGCCTTCGGACGCGCTGGACGGTCGCCCGATCGGATCTGTCGAATGGACCTGCATGCGATGCGGGCGGGGAAGGCCCATGTCCTTGGGGTCAGGTTGGCTTGGCCACCCTACCCTGTCGAGAAAGCCGGTCGAGACGGCGGCGACACCCACGTCCCGGGCCGTTGCCCTGAATGCGCCTTGTTTGCACGTTTAACGTGAGCGTCCGGCCGTTGGGCATGAGACACGGAAGGCATCCGCGCGCCCCGCATCGGCTGCCAGCAGCGCGCCGAGGGCAGGATTGCCCCTGCGAAAACAACCTGTCGTCCGCGGAATTCGACACGCTTGGAAGCTGCACAAGATTTTCGCGCTACCCATAATCAAGACTGGAACCGCAAGAATGGTTCTGCTCACACCACTGAACAAGATCGATGCTCATACGAGACGCTTGGTTCAAGCTGTTCTGCACGGCTTCGATTGCCTTTTGGTTGTGGAAGCGCAGGGTATAATGAAAGAACTCCAAAACAAGAAACGTGTCGCCAATCAACAAGCAAGGCGAAACCTGATGGTGCATCCGCCGAACAACCTTGATCTGCCAATGCGGAAAACTGAGCAAGGCGAAATCAAGAAAATGTTCAATCTGTCTATCGGCATGTATCCTTGAAAAGCCGTCATATATGCCGCAGCTATTGGCAAGGTCCAACAACACACCCTCGTCGATCAGGATGCACCCATTCACCTTTTTCTCAAGAACCTCGCGAACGGATTTTACGTAATCCTTCATTTCACCGGCCCTCTGGCTTGTATACTCAAATTTCAACAACTCATCGGTTTTGATGGCGTCCGGCAGGGTGATCGGCAAATAGTAAACGAAAGCACCTGTTGACTCCACCATATCAGACAGGGTTTGGCGCATCCTGGGGTTATCCACCATGGCCGGATCGAACTCGGTGATGCTGGTGAACGTCGTTCCATCATCATCAATCGACAGTTTGGGAAGGAAATTGCTTGGATCACAGGAAAGCGTTTGGGAAAGCCGTACCAGATTCAATGTGTTCGGCAACATCGTTTCATCACCAGATACCCCGACAGGACCGAACGGCTGATACCGCTTTCTTGTGCAAGCCGCGACACGGAAAACCCCCGCTTCTTCATCATGTCGCGAAGTTGGCTGGTGAATTCTGTCTTGATCTCTTTGGCCAATCCGGACAGTGTGTCGTTCCGCATCTGGGGGTTGCTCCTTTGCAAGATATCGTTGATTATTCAATACTGACATGACTCTTCACAGGGCCTGAAGCAGGATGATTTTTCACTGGACGCGTTCTTATGCACCTTTGACCTACATGATGGGCAGCGTGATGAAACGAACGAACAGGAAAAATTGTCCCTGCAACTCGGTGAACAAAGATTTCGACAGCTTCACGCAGATATGGGCTAGGACTTGGCAAGCATGTTGCTGACTTCGGCGTCACATAACGCCAACAACCTTGCGTTGATACAGGTCAATATGTCCGATTTTTCGGACAGGAATAACCTACATGTTGTTTTTTCGATCAAAAATCCGTCAAGTTTCGGAAACTAGGCGCTTTTCCGCCGAGTGTTCACGGGATTTAAAGCGGTCAACCCGCATCGACTGTGCCGGTATCCGATTTGTATCGAGTTGACCCGCTGCGGGGTACCCGAACCTGCGACCATGCCATGTGGCTCGCTCAGGAAACAAATGGAGTTTTCATGAACATGTTCATCCGGGGCACCGTTGCTGCCGTGCTGGCCACCGCCCCCGTCGCTGCGCTTGCAGCCACCCAGACCGGCAATCTGAACGTCACCACGACCATTCAGGTCAGCTGTGACGCGCCCTCCCCAGCGGGACGCTGAACCTGCCGTTCGACTCGACTGCAGGTCTGTCTGCCAGGCCCAGGCTGGCCGCCACCCCGCGACCACCGTGACCGTCACGTGCTACGGCAACCCCACGGTCAACCACGTCGACTTCGGCGCAGGCGCGCATCGCGCGGCTACCCCCATCACCGAGGGAAGCCGGCGTGCGGTACATGCTGCGCAGCGGTTTCCGCTGGCGACGCCCAGCCACGCATTTCCTGGGCTGCAAGTTGTGGGCCAAGCTCGGAACCGGTGCAACTTCGGCCGCTGTGCAAAAGCGACGGCACCGCAATCCTCCACCAGCGCACGTCGCGAATGACAGACCGCCTTACAGTCGAGCGCGTCCTCGGGCACGTTCAGGTGACCGGCCAGGTTTTCGAAGACGCGCAGGCCGCCTATGCAAATGCAGGCGTCGTGCCTGGCGGAACCTATAACGACATCGTCGTCATGACCGTCGATTACAACTGATCACGCTGTCCGCGCGGTGCTGAACGGTGCCGCGCGGATCACTAAGTTCGGCAAGTTTGACGGGAATATTGCGATGAAAATCGGATTTTGGGCACGGCTTTCGCACTGGCGGCCATGTCGAGGCGCCCCTTGTTGGCCGCGACCCAAACCGGCAACTTGAACGTCACCACCACGATCCAGGTAAGCTGTGACGCGCCCACTCCCCAGCGGGACGCTCAACCTGCCGTTCAACGCAGCCAGTGCCTTGAACCAGCAGGCCAATGCCAATACGGCGGTAACGGTAACCGTAACCTGCTATGGCAACCCCACGGTAAACCATGTCGATTTTCGACAGCGGGATCCATCGCAGTGCCGCGGCGGTCGTCGAGGAAGCCGGCGTGCGCTACATGCTGCGCAGCGGTGGTACGGCCAGTGAAGCCAAAAGCTACCTTGGCTACCGAAGCTCTATGCCACTGACAACGTGTCTTTCACCTCCGCTGACATGAGCGATAATGAACTAATGGGCACCGGAAGCGGCAATCGCCTGACCTTTGCAGGGTCAAACTATACCGGACAATTCAAGGTTTCCGGCCGGGTGTTCGAGTCGACGACGCGCACCGGCGCTTTCGGTGATGCGACGCAGGCGGCTGCCCGGGCGGTGCAGTGCCCGGCGGAACCTATAACGACATCATCAAGTGCATGACCGTCGAATTACAACTGATCACGCTATCCGCGCCGACCGGTTCGGCGCGGACCTTTCCAACACCCGGGACAAAAAGGCGGTGCCATGAAAACGACCTTTCTGCGCGCAGCCGCCTTCACGCTCCTTTCGGTCGCGGGTTGCTGCTGCGGCTACGCAAGACGGGAACCTGAACGTGTCGACGACCATCTCGGTAAGTTGCAGCGCCCCCCTCCCCCAGCGGCACGCTGCGGCTGCCGTTCAATCCGCGCAATGACCTGGTCTCCCAGGCGATGGCCAGCACCAAGGTGAGGGTGAGCATCTCTTGTCGTGGAAACCCCACGATCAGCAGTGTCGGTTTTGACAACGGCACCTATCGCGACGCGTCGCCCACAATCGAGTTTCCCGAAACAAGGGTGCGCTACATGAAGCGCAATGATGCGGCAGGCGATGTGCCGAACCATTTCCTTGGCTACAAGCTTTTCGCCAGCGCAAATCCCGACCTCGCCTCCGCCAACATGGCCGACGGCGAGGAGCTTGGCACTTCCTCCTCATCAAGCTTCGACAACAAGCTCAGCTTGTCCGAAGGCTTTGACGGGACCTTCTTCTTGACGGGAAAGGTATTTGAATCCTCTGCCCTGCGGTCTGCCGGCATGTTCAGCCAGATCGGCTCGGTGCCCGGCGGCCAGCTACAGCGACACCGTCGTCATGACCGTAAATTACAATTGGTACCCTGTTCCCAAGGCGGCGCCCAAATGCCGCCGCCTACCCTGAACCAGAATTCATCAAGGACCGGACGCCATGCTGACCCGCCGTATCGCACTTCTAGCTGCCTTCCTCCTTCCCGTGACGGCACTGTCTGCCGCCATGGTGCCCGGAAATCTATCCGTTGTCACACAGATCGACGCAGCCTGCACGGTCCCCTCACCCAATGGCAACCTGACATTGCCATTTCAGGAACACGGAACTGACCAATCAACCGGTCTCATTTCCGGTGGTGATTACCTCGTCTTGTTCGGGCGGCGCGATAATCAGCCATCTGGTATTCGGGGACGGGTTGCACGCGACCACAGATTCGTCGACCAACCCCGGTACGAAAGGGGACAGCAGTCACGTCCATACGCGCCGTTTGCGGGGTCAGAACCTGACTGGTGAGTATATCGCCTACAAGATGTTCAGTGACTCCGCCGGAACTGTCGAGATTTCCACAAGCATCACCGGGTTGCCGATTGCTCGACGGTAACGGTGGGAACCTGTAACAATGCTGTCTACTTCCGAAGGCGATCAAGCAGCGTATCTGTTCCGATTTATGGCCGGATCTTCGATGCAACCGGAACCTATGCAAACCGCATCGACATCAACGGCGACATCTATAACGATACGGTTATGATGACCCTTCACTATGAATAAGACCTTCACAAATCGGATGAAGGAAGCTGCCATGAGAATTCATAGCTACATACTTGCCACGTGTCTTTTCATGATCTTGGCATTTCAGGTGCAGGCAAGCTCGCGCATCGATAATGTCGTTATGGAAGTGGACCAAATGGGCCGTGCAACAACCGAGATCACCAATATCGGAAGCGTACCGATGGGATACGTCCTGACACCCTATCAATGGGATATCCAGGATGGTGAGGATGTGTATGGTGAAACTTCGCAATTCATAGCCGTTCCCCCAAGCTTTCAGTTGGCGCCTGGTCAAAAGATGACCGTAAGGGTGGGGTTCCGCAACCCCACACCGGCCCGGCACGAACGCACGTTCCGCCTTTCAGTCCGCGAAGTTCCCAGTGAAACCGCCGAAGAAGGGTTGACATTCGCATATAATCACATGTTGCCGGTTTATGTCGCGCCGGTAGGTGGACGTGAACCGACCAACTCGACTGGTCCCTTGTAAGAGAAAGCGGAATTTGGTTTGTCCGTGCAGTCAATCAAGGCAACACCCGCGCGGTTTTGCGCCGCTTGGTCGTCGGCGAGACCGAAGTTCCAGCCAGCTCAGCGACGATCCTTGCGCGTTCCTGGCGACAGTATCAGCTGCCAGGTTCGGCGATATCAGGGCAATCAGTCGAATTGCAATATGAGTTGACGAATGGCGGATCCAGAAACGATCACCGTGAGCCCCTAAAAATGCAATCCCTCGGGAGAGGCGGCCCATGCACTCATGTGCTGCGGCCCCTGTTCAGATTCGTGTTTTCCGTCCTCTGTAGCGGGATCATGGTTTCGGAATCCATGGCCGAACTCGAGGTCGACAGCGGCACGGAACCGCTGACAGCATCGGATTTACCGAACGCAATCAGTATGTGCCTGTCTGCAATTGGTTCCGCCCAACGTATGTTTCCCGACATCCCGCCAGGTCTCCTTTTGGCGATTGCACAAACCGAGTCAGGTCGCAGTTGGCGCGACGATTTCGGACCATGGCCCTGGACACTCAACATTGCGGGCACTGGTCAATTCTATGCCAGTCGCATCGAAGCGCTGACAGCCGCACAAAGCGCGCTGGAAACCGGTGAAGGAAACATCGACCTCGGCTGCATGCAGATAAGCGAGACCTGGCATGGATGGGCCTTCTCAGGCCTCGAAGCAATGTTGGATCCGATAGAAAACGCAAATTATGCTGCCGCTTTTTTGACGAGCCTTCACTCGAATCATGGCAACTGGCGCGATGCCATCGCTCATTATCACTCGGCCAATCCTGCGCGTGGCTTTGCCTATGCGGAACGTGTCACTTCATATTGGCGCAATAACCCGAACAGCATTGACTTCATAGAGTCTGATAACAGCCTGGCCGAACTCTCTGATCTTGCAAGCCAACTAAGTGAAATTCCTGAACTGGGGGATGCTGAAGCAGAACTCTTCGTCTCGGTAACGGTTTCACAAGGCTATGAGGTGCCATAGCCGCTTTGGTTGTCAGAGATAACATCGGAAATATCTATGTATCGCTAAACGACTTGTCGCAAGTGCCGTTCAGCGATCCTTATTCGCTACCGCTTGCAATCTATAATGACACGTTATTGATCGATCTGAGCGATACAAGTTACTCAAACTCGTCTTGATGAAACAAACTTCACACTTGATATAATTGCGAATGGCTCCCTGTTCGGCGAGCAAACACCATTTGCAGACAGCTTTGTTCAGCCTGAAGATATCACACCTCGCGCCAGCGGCGGACATCTGAATTACAGCCTATCAGGTGTATTGGACAACCATGGCGGTCTTGAATTCGGTGCCGTTCTGGGAGGGGTTCAGGTGTTGGGACAGCAAACATCTTACGCTGCTTCGATGCTGGATCAGATCCAGACGCGTCAGTCAAGATAACGTCAAGCAGCCTCACGATCGACAATCATGAGGCACGTCGGTCCCTGACAATTGGCGATACAACCACGCCCTCCGCTTCCGGCTTTGGCGGCAGTTCGCCAATTCTTGGCAGCTCGCTGGGGCACGGGCAAGCCACACTCGACCCTTCCTTCTCTCCGATGATGGATTATTCATTCTATGGAGTGACGGACATTCCGGCTGTGGTCCGGTTTTCGGAAATCGGCAAAGAGATACAGACCACAGAGCTTGAACCTGGTGCGTATCGCTTTTCTAACCTTCCCTTTCCAGACCGTTACGGAGAATTGACCGTTGAAGTCGAGGACATCCAAGGCCAAACACGATATTTCAAGATACCATATATCCGGATACCCTCGCTCTATCGCGAAGGCCTGCATTCGTTCCAATATGGATTGGGTTTCGAAAGGAAGCCGTCAACATCACTGATTGACGGAATTGATGGATTGGTCGGGGCAGCAAACCATCGTTATGGATTCAACGACACCTTTACGGGAGAGGTCTATGGCGCGATAAGCGAGGGCTCAAACCGTACTTGGTTTTGTTGGTGATTTTGCGCTACTTGATGTCAACCAGATAATCTCGACAACTTTGGCAAGTTCAGTCTCAAGTCTCGGGTTTGGGAGTTCAGGCGTCCCTCTCCTTTTCAAACATCACCGGAAATTCACCGTCGCTCGTAAGTGGATCAATGCGCCTCACATCCGAACATTTCTATACCGGTACCGTTGAGCCCTCTGCAAGACCGGGATGGTGATCAGCCAAGACTGTCGGTCAGACTGGCAAGTTCCTTGGCTGGGATATTGCCGGTTGTTGTGAATTATCAATATGATGAGAACTGGAACGGGAGTGCGTCCCATGCAATGAGTGCGGGCCGAAGTTGGTCTTTGGGCCGAGGCTGGAACCTGAATGCGAGCGGAAACTTCAAATCTGTAGACTCGAACACTGGTGAGGTTCGGTATTTTGGGAATTTCCAGAGGTTTCCGGGACGCGGCGCCCTATACATACCAGCGCATGCGGCCCTCGTTTTCAAACGGAATGGGAATTCTTGAGGCGGGCCTTCATAGACCCAGACAGCGAGGTGGAGGTTTGGGATACTTTGCAAGAATGCAGCGAAATGTCGATGATGGGTGAGTTCGTGAGCGCCGATCTGGGAGTCGATGGAGAAAGAGAGAATTTCAGATACTCCATTGGTTCAAATCTCAGTAACGGATCCAATCGCATAAATGCCACCTTGGCCCGGGGCGATCGGATTTCTTGACGGTATTCGATTTTCTCTTCGTCAGATCGACACATGCTCATGTCCTCGTGCGCAAAGTAGATGCCACGGAACTTCCTATTTTTCTCAACTATAACTCTCTTGGCCAAACCGACGCTGACGGAGTTTTGGTCGGGGATGGACTGGTTCCTTATTCAAGAAACCGCATCTCGTTCAAACCTGAGGATCTTGGATTTGACTATTCAATTGCTGGGGTGGATTACAACGAAACCGTCATACCCAGTTGCGATCGGCGGTTATCTTGTTGACTCTTTTTCAATCGCCGAACAGCTTTCCCCCGCAACTGTATTTTTTGACCGACAGCGCGGATAATCCATTACCGGCTGGGGGAGTGGTTCTGGAACTTGGACACAAACGAGGTGGCAGGAATTACGATGAACGGGATGGTGTATTTCGAAAATATCCAGAACGGGCATCGGATAGAAGCTGACCTTGGGCGCTTCGGCATCTGCCAAGCCGAAATCCAAGTTGATGCTGATTTTGAAAAATTTGATCAGATTGGACCGTTCCTGTGCGACTAGTATTGATATTTCTGACTTTTCTGCTGTCGGTCAACAAAGCTTCCGCCGATTATATCAGCTGTTCCCCGCTTTCCTATACGATCGATATGGGGGTCGTCTTTGCGCGGCCCGCTCTCAACCCGGCCATGTCTGTTGTTCGTTTTTCATGCGCCAACACAGGACCCGTGTCCGGGCGCCGCTTGATTCTAATCTCCCTTGCGGATCATGACATGCCATTGGAGAACACCGAAAAGGGAACGTCAATCCCAATGAACTTGTCATTGGGTGCAAATGGGCAATTTGCGAATTCTTCCATATGCCTCGTGGTGTCCCTTGAACCGGGGGAACGCCAGACGATGGAGGTGCCGATTATGGTCAGCATTTTCATCAACTCGCCACACTATGGTAGATACGAGGTGTTTGTTCCCATTGTCCTGCGAACCTTGGAAGATGACCCAAATGAGGGTCGACTGTGCAACACATTTCTGCCTCCGTGATCCGGTTACCAGGCCCCGGCCCGGTTTTTCGACATCCTGGCCAATCGGCATCCTTGCCCTTTCGCGGCGGGCGCTGATCTTGTGGCGCGCAGAGGTGGCACGCACAGGGCCGCCCGACATGAGTAGCGGAGGATACCCCATGTTTCACACACCCCTGCGCAAGGGCGCATTCACGGCCGCGCTTGCGGCAACACTGGCCATGGGCGGCACCGCCGCAAGCGCCGAAACGCGCGTGACGCTGAAATCGGCGTCTTCGACCAGTTCCTATTACGTGCATGATGGTGCAGCTGGGCGAGATGCTCCAGACTCAGTCGGGCGGTGAAATCCTGCCGACGGTCGAGGAAAGCCAAGGCTCTGTGCAGAACGTGACCGAGGCCGGGCGCCGTCCCGGTGCTTTCCTGTTCACCTCGCCGCCGAACCTGATCGCCAATGCCCTCGCTGGCGCGGAACCTTTCGCGGGGGGCGATTACGACGGCTTGCGCGCGCTGTTTCCGATGCCCTTCATCACCATCCACATGGTCGTGCGCGCCGACAGCGACATCAACACCGTGGCTGATCTTGCCGGGCGCAGCTTCATCTCGGGCGGGACCGGCACGTTCTGCCAGGGTCAGGTGGCCTCGATCTTCGAGACGCTCGGCATCGCCGACAGCGTGACCGCCCCGGAAATGGAACTCTCCGGCGCGCCCGCCGCGCCTGCGCAACAACCAGGTGGATGGCTATGCCACCTGTTCGTCGCATCCGACGCCGCAGGTGCAGGAACTGGCTGCGACCCTGCCGGTCCGCATCCTGTCCTTCACGCCCGAGGAACAGGCCGCGATCATCGCCGCCAACCCCAGCGCAGGCGCGGTCAGCATCGCGGGCGGAACCTATGCCGGGATCGACGCGGCCATCGAGACCATGGCTGTTCCCGTGGGCGCCTTTGCCGTGAACATGGACGAGGCGACAGCGCTGGCCATCGTGTCGGCCTTCTGGGAGCAGCGCGAAGACATGGCGCAAACCAACCCCTGGTGGGCTGGCGTGTCGCCTGAGCTGGTGCCGCAACTGGGCGCGGCCCTGCACGAAGGCGTGGTGGAATTCTACGCCGAGCGCGGCGTGACCCTGCCCTGAACAGCACGTTTTGATCATGACTGTGGGAGGGGGGCCATGCGGCCTCCCTCCCGTCCTTTGGGGGTGGCACGACCATGAACGAGATCCGACAGACCGCTACGGGCCAGACGCAAGGCTGGCTTTCGGTCGAGATGGAGGGCCAGCGCTACGGCGGCGTGGCCATCGCGCTAGCGCTTTTGCTGGTGGGATTTCACATGTGGAACGCCTTTGCCGGGCTGATCCCCAACCTCATCACCCGACCCGCGCATCTGGCGCTTGCGCTGCCGTGGATCTTCGTGCTGGGGGCGGCGGCGCAAGGCGGGCGCGGCGCGCGCCTGACGGGCTGGGTGTTTCTGGCCATGGGGTCTCAGCGTGTGCGGCTGGATCATGCTCAACCGCCGCGATTTGGTGTTGCAATACGGCGCGTTGGACGGGCCGGTGCAGATCGCGCTGGCGTTGGTCCTGATCCTTGTCGTGCTGGAAATGGCGCGTCGGGCGATCAAGATCGTGCTGCCCACGGTGGCGGCGCTGGTGCTGGCCTATGCCTTTCTGGGTGATCAGATCCCGGGCCGCTTCGGCCATGCGGGGATGCCGGTCGACTATCTGCTCGGCACACTGACGATCACCGAGGGCGGGCTTTGGGGCACGCTGACGGGCACATCGGTCGATACGATCGCCATGTTCGTGATCCTTGGAGGCTTCATCTCGGCAGGGCAGGCGGGCACGGGCTTCATGGCCTTTGCCACGCAACTGGCGGGCCGAACGCGGGCCGGGGCGGCAAGGTCGCCATTCTGTCCTCGGCCTTCTACGGCTCGATCTCGGGCGTGGCGGCGGCCAATACCGCGACCACGGGAATGATCACCATTCCGGCGATGAAGCGGCTGGGCTACCCGCCGCAACTGGCCGCCGCGACCGAGGCCGTGGCCTCGACCGGCGGGCAGATCCTGCCGCCGGTGATGGGGGCTGGCATCTTCGTCATGGCCGAACTGGTGCGCATGCCCTACACCGACATCATGGTCGCGGCTTTGCTGCCGGCGATCTTGTTCTTCGTGGCGGCCTGGTTCGGGGTGCATATCTATGCACTGCGCATCGAGCTTCCGGCGCTGCCGCGCAGTGCAATGCCGGGTTGGGCTGCAGTCGCGCGCTCGGTGCCGTTCTTCCTGCTGCCCTTCTCGATCCTTGTGGGCACGCTGGTCTTCACAAGCTACACGTTGGCTTACGCGGCGGTGTTTGCCACGGTCGTCACCTGGGCGACGCTGGTCTTCGAGCCCGACGGAAGCTTGTCGCTGACGGGTTGGTATCGCCGCACGCTGGTGGCGGTCATCACCGCCGCGCAGCAGGTCTCGATCATCGCGGCCGTGATCATCTGCGCGGGCATCGTGGTGGGCGTGTTCAACATGACGGGCCTCGGCGTCAAGCTGACCTCGCTGATCCTGTCTGCCAGCGGCGGGCAACTCTGGGTGGCCTTGCTGCTGACCGCGCTGGCGGCGCTGGTGCTGGGAATGGAGCTGCCGACCACGGCGGCTTATGTGATCTGCGCCTCGGTCGCGGTGCCGGCCCTTGTCGGGCTTGGGCGTGCCCGACCTTTATGCGCATCTCTTCGTCTTCTGGTATGCGCTCTTGTGCACCATCACGCCGCCCGTTTGCGGCAATGTCTTCATCGCGGCGGCCATCGCGCAGACCCCGTGGCTGCCGGTGGCGGGCAATTCCATGCGGCTGGGGGTGGGCCTGTTCGTCGTGCCGCTGGGATTCATCGCCAACCCGGCGCTTTTGCAACTGGCGACCGAACCCCTCGCCGCGCTGGCCACCATGGCGCAAATCGCCGTGGGGCTTTGGCTCATCAGCTTCGCGGTGATCGGCAGCGCGCGGGTGCGTCTTTGGGAAACTCTGCGTCTGCCTGCCTTGCCTGCGGGCCTCGGGGTGATCTTCTTGCTGTGAACCGCGCCTCAGCGAGCGACAGGAACAGGGTTTCGGTCCGTAGCTTGTCCCGGCTACCGGCCGTTGAAGCCCTCAAGCAAACCGTTCTGTTTCGGCTTGCCCGGTGCGATGCGGCGCCCCTCGACATTGATGCCGGGAATACCACCGCTGGATGGTGTTCGAGGTGAGTTCCGGGCCGTAGCACTTCAACAAGAAGGGCTGCCAAGTGGGTTTGGCCATGCGGCGGGCCAGCCTGTCCTTGACCTTGATATCACCATAGCCGAGCGACAGCACGACGCGCCGGGCGTTCCTGCCCATGCCCCTGACGACGAGCGCTTTGTCTGCGGGTTGAAATCCGGCAATGTCGGCGATGCGGGGTTCTTTGCTCGGGCGTCGCATGTGTTATCTGAAGGTGCATGAGCCTGTCCGCCGAATCCCGTCTGCGCGACCAGATCCGCGATCTGGCCCGGCCGCTGTTCGACCGGGGCCTGACCCATGGCGGCACCGGCAACATCTCGCCCCGGACAGAGGATGGGGGGCTGCTGGTTTCTCCCAAGGGCACCGGTTTCGGGCGGGTTGATCCCGCGCGCCGCCAGATCGCGGGCGATCCGCCGACCAGAGGGATGGCAGTTCACAGTGCGCCTCATGACAGCCGTAGCAAGGCGGGCGTGGTGGTTCGCAGCATCTCGCCCCGGGTTCTGACAGGCGCGCAGATCAACGCGGTCGTCACCGCCGTGACGTGCAGTGGGTGGGATGAGGTTCTCCGCCAACCTCGGGTCCTCTGACTGACCTGCCGCTGCCGGGCGCGATCCGCGCAGCGGCGGCGGCAGGCTTCGACGCGGTGGAATGCCACTGGCCCTATGGCACACCCGCCGCCGATACCCATAGGGCATTGCAGGAAACGGGCCTGCCGATGCTAGGCCTGAACACTCGTCGCGGGGGGCCGGGCGAGAATGGGCTGGCCGCGCTGCCCGGTCGGGGGAAGGAGGCACGCGCCGCCGTTGACGAGGCCATCGCCTATGCCGAGGCCGTGGACGCGGGCTCGATCCATGTCATGGCAGGCAGGGCCGAGGGCCCGGAGGCGCAAGCCCAGTTCGAAGACATGCTGCGCTACGCCTGCGCCCGCACTGACCGGGTGATCTTGATCGAGCCGCTGAACCGCCACGACGCGCCGGGCTATTTCCTGCGCACGACCGATCAGGCGCGCGAGATCATCGCGGCGCTGGCCCTGCCGAACCTGCGGTTGATGTTCGACTGCTACCATGTCGGGCGGACCGAGGGCGATGTGCTGACACGGTTCGAGGCGCTGATGCCGATCATCGGCCATGTGCAGATCGCAGCCGTGCCCGACCGTGGCCCGCCCGATCACGGCGAGCTGGACTACGGCATTGTGCTGCCGGGGATTGCCCGGCTTGGATGGGGCCGCCCCATTGGCGCGGAATACAAGGTGGCGGGCCGGACCGAGGACAGCCTTGCGTGGCTGGCGCGCAGTCGATGCTATGTAACCCGCCGCGAAAGGCCGAACGCGGAAAACGTCTACGAACCGGCTTCCGCCCGGCTGCTTAGGCAGGGTCGTCGGTCCGGCAGGGTGGGTCGCTGACATTGCCTCAGCGCCCGGGACAACGCGCGGCCTTGATGCACGTCGGTATCAGTCGTTCTTGTCGGTGCAGACGATTTTCGTGCCCCAGCCGCGGCACGCCTCCAGTAGTGCAGGCGGCGGGGGCGCGTCGGTGAAGAATGTAGCGATCTGGGCCAATGACCCGATGCGCGCAGGGGCACGGCGCTGGAACTTGGACCGATCCGCGACCAGAAAGCTGCGGCGCGACTGGCTGAGGATCGTCTGGCTGACCCCGACCTCCTGAATGTCGTAGTCCAGCATGTCGCCGTCGACATCGAGGGCCGAACAGCTGATCACGGCGAGGTCGAACTTGAACTGCCTGATCGCCTGCGTCGTGATCGTGCCCACAAGACCGCCATCGGATCGTCGTAGCAGCCCGCCCACCACGATGATCTCGCAGGCAGGATTCTCGACGAGGATATTGGCCACATTCATGTTGTTGGTCAGGACCATGATGTCGCGATGGTGCATCAGGGCACGGGCGACGGCCTCGGTCGTGGTGCCGATGTTGAGAAACAGCGAGGAACCGTTGGGAATGTCGCGCACACAACGCGCGGCGATGGCGGCCTTTGCGGAATCGTTCAGGCCGCGCCTGTCCTCGTAGCCGATGTTGGTGATGTTCGATTGCAGCACCGCGCCACCGTGCACGCGTTCCAGTTTGCCTTGCGCGGCAAGCTCGGACAGGTCGCGCCGCACCGTTTGCAGCGTCACGTTGAAATGCTCGGCCAGAGCCTCGACCGACACCCGCCCATCGCGGCGCGCGATGCTGAGGATTTCGGGCAAGCGCATGCTTTGCGACATTGGGGGCTCCGGTCAGGGGGGTGAGTCGCGCTGCCGTCCGCGTGGGTTTTCGGTTTCAAGGTATTGCCAGCAGGAGCGATCACGCAATCCGGAACAAAAGAAGAATAAGCGCATGGTTTGTTTTCGTTTCGGCCAAGAACGAATATTTTGTGACATAAATCCATTCGTTCTTGTGCGAAATGGTTCGTTTTCGCTATTCTCCGTGCAACTCCGGGTGCGGATCACAGGTGGCGCGCATGGCACTGCAACATCCCTCGAGCGACCCTTGCGACCTGCTGATCATCGGCGGCGGGATCAACGGGTGCGGGATTGCGCGCGATGCAGCTGGGCGGGGCCTGTCCGTGGTGCTGGCGGAAAAGGGTGATCTGGCTGGCGCGACGTCCTCCGCCTCGACCAAGCTGTTCCACGGCGGGCTGCGCTATCTGGAGTATTTCGAGTTCCGGCTGGTGCGCGAGGCGCTGATGGAACGCGAGATCTTGCTGCGCGCCATGCCCCATATCAGTTGGCCCATGCGCTTTGTGCTGCCCTATCACGCCGAGATGCGGTTCGAGAGCAAGACGCCCACCTCACGGCTCTTGTCCTTCGTCCTGCCGTGGATGAAGGGGCGCCGCCCGGCTTGGCTGATCCGGCTGGGTCTGTTCCTGTATGACCACCTGGGCGGGCGCAAGATCCTGCCCGCGACGACGACGCTTGTCGCCGGGGGCACGCCTGACGGGCGCCGCTGCACGACCGTTTCGCCAAGGCCTTCGAGTATTCCGACTGCTGGGTCGAGGACAGCCGCCTTGTGGTTCTGAACGCCCGCGATGCCGAGGCGCGCGGCGCCACCATCCTGACCCGCAGCGAGGTCATCTCGGCCGAGGCGCAGGACGGGCTGTGGCATGTCACACTTGCGCAAGGCGACGAGCGCAGGATTATCCGCGCCAAGATGCTGGTGAATGCCGCCGGCCCTTGGGTGGGCGATGTGATCCATGGCAAGCTGCGTCTCAACATCCGCGAAACCGTGCGGCTTGGTGCGCGGCAGCCATATCGTGACGCGCAAGCTTTACGACCACGACAAATGCTACTTCTTCCAAGGCACGGATGGCCGGATCATCTTTGCCATCCCCTATGAGCAGGATTTCACGCTGATCGGCACGACCGATGCCGAACATCACGATCCCGCGCAGCAACCCGTCTGCACGGATGCGGAAAGCGATTACCTCTGCGCCTTCGCCAGCCAGTATTTCAAGCGACCTGTCACGCCCGCCGATGTGGTCTGGTCCTATTCCGGGGTCCGCCCGCTCTATGACGACGGGGCAAGTTCGGCCACCGCCGCGACACGCGATTACACGCTCAAAGTCGACCGCTCGACCGGCGCACCGGTCCTCAACATCTTTGGGGGCAAGATCACGACCTACCGCCGCCTTGCCGAGATCCGCGCTGGACAAGATCGGGGAACACCTGCCGCTTGCCTCGGGCGCATGGACGGCGGGCGTGCCCTTGCCGGGCGGGGATTTTCCCCATGACGGTGTGGATACCCTCAATCGCGATCTGATGCGCGACTATCCGTTCCTGACCGATGTCTGGGCGCGCCGCCTGATCCGGGCCTACGGGACGCAGGCGCGGGATATGCTGGGCGATGCGACGACAGCTGCCGAGCTTGGCCACGATTTCGGCGCAACCCTGACCGGGGCCGAGGTTGTCTGGCTCATGCGCCACGAATACGCCCGCACGGCCGAGGATGTGCTTTGGCGGCGCAGCAAGCTTGGCCTGCGTTTGGGCGAGGTCGAGGTGCGCGCGCTCGGGGCGTGGATGGCCGCATATCTGGAGCACGACAGAGCGGAGCAGCCCAATGCCGCACGACGCGTCGGCGGCGGGCCGGTGTGATCTGGACAGGGGCGGCCGCATGCGCTGAAACCGGGTCAAGGACCAATCCGCAGCGGCGACGGCGCGCGAGGGTGAGTGGAAAAGCCAGGTTTGCAGGCGCGCGATCAGCGCCGCTATCGCGGCTGTATCACGAACCAGCGCCGGGAACGACCCTGGTCTGGGACCGCGCGACGGGCAAGCCGATCCACAAGGCCATCGTCTGGCAAGACCGCCGCACCGCCGATTTTTGCGCCAAGCTGCGCGCGGATGGCCACGAGCCGATGATCACGGCGCGCACCGGGCTTTTGGCCGATCCGTATTTCTCGGCCACCAAGGTGAAATGGCTGCTCGACCACGTGGATGGCGCGCGCGACCGGGCGCGAAAGGGCGAACTGGCTTTTGGCACCGTGGACAGCTGGCTGATCTGGAACCTGACGGGCGGGCGCGCGCATGTGACGGATGCCACCAATGCCGCGCGCACGATGCTTTACGACATCCACAAGGGCCGGTGGAGCCGCACGATCTGCGATCTCTTCGACATCCCGATGGAGCTTTTGCCCGAGGTACGCGATTGCGCCGCAGACTTCGGGGTGACGCGCGCGGACCTGTTCGGGCGGGAAATCCCCATCCTCGGCGTCGCGGGCGACCAGCAGGCGGCCACCATCGGGCAGGCCTGTTTCACGCCCGGGATGATGAAATCGACCTATGGAACCGGCTGCTTTGCGGTGCTGAACACCGGCGACACCGCCGTTGCATCAACCAACAAGCTGTTGACCACCATCGCCTACCAGCTGGATGGCAAGCCGACCTACGCGCTGGAAGGCTCGATCTTCATCGCGGGCGCTGTGGTGCAATGGCTGCGCGACGGGATCAAGGTGATCCGGGCCGCGCCCGAGACGCAAGCTCTGGCCGATACCGCCGATCAGACCCAGGACCTGATCCTCGTGCCGGCCTTCGTCGGTCTTGGCGCGCCCTATTGGGCACCCGATGCGCGGGGGGCCATTTTCGGGATGACCCGCAATTCCGGCCCGGCGGAATTCGCCCGCGCGGCGCTGCAATCGGTCGGCTACCAGACCCGCGACCTTTTGGACGCGATGCAGGCCGATTGGGCGCGCGAGGGCGCGCAGCCGTCCTTGCGGGTCGATGGTGGCATGGCCGCGAATGATTACGCGATGCAGTTCCTGTCCGACATCATCGGCGCACCCGTGGACCGGCCCGCCGTGCTGGAGACAACGGCACTGGGGCGGCTCCTGGCTGGCGGGCACACGCGCAGGCGTCTGGCCCGACATGGAAGGATTTGCCGCCACTTGGGCGATGGAACGGCAGTTCAGCCCGGTCATGGCCGAGGATCTGCGCGCTGCGCGCTACGGCCGTTGAAACGGGCGGTCAACGCCGTGCTGAGCGTCTGGCTGCAGTTGCGCCGGGGCTTGCCGCAGGATCGGCAAGCCCCTCCGGTTCAGTTCGTCTTTTCGGCCTTGCGCCCGCGCCGCAGCAGTTTCAGCAAGGGCAGGAAAATCAGGATCAACGCGACCACGGTGATCGGCCCGGCCACCGGACGGGTGAAGAAGATCGACGGATCGCCCTGCGACAGCAGCAGCGACTGGCGCAGCGTCGGCTCGGCGATGGGGCCCAGAACGATGGCCAGAACCGCAGGCGCCAAGGGGTAATCCAGACGGCGCAGCACGAAAGCGCCGATACCGAAGATCAAGATCAGCCAGATGTCGAACATGTCCCGCGTGGCGGCATATCCCCCGGCGATGGAGAGCACGAAGATCATCGGCGCAAGGATCGTGAAGGGCATGCGCAGCATCCAGATGAAGACCGGGATGAAGGCAAGGTTGATCACCAGTGCCGCGATGTTCGAGATGTAGAAGGAACCGATCAGGCCCCAGACGAACTCCGACTCCTCTACGAACAGAAGCGGGCCGGGCGTGAGGCCCCAGATCACCATCCCGCCCAGCAAGATCGCGGTGGTGGGAGAACCGGGGATGCCCAGCGTCAGCATCGGCAGCATCGAGCCGGTCGAGGCGGAGTTGTTCGCGGCCTCGGGGGCCGCAACCCCATCGGGCGTGCCGCGGCCATAATCCTGCGGATTGCGCGACATCATCTTGGCCACACCGTAGGACATGAGCGACGCGGGCGTCGCGCCCGCTGCCGGCAAGATGCCCACGAAAAACCCGATGCACGATCCGATGGCCGTGCCGCCTCCAGCCGCGCCGCGTGGCCTCGGCCGCGTCGGCCATCATGCCGCGCGCCGTCATTCTGGGGGCGCTGCTTTCGGCCTCGTCTCGGGATTGTTCGATCGTCCAGAGCATTTCGCCGATGCCATAGACACCGATCGCCAGCACCAAAAAGCCGATGCCCTGCAAGAAGCCCGTGATGTCGAACAGCACCAATCGCGGCGCGCCGGAAATCTGGTCGAAGCCGACGGCGCCAAGAACCAGCCCCAGACAGATCGACAGGATCGTCTTGGGAATGTCGTCGCCGCCAAGACCCACGAAAGTAGCAAAGGCCAGTAGCATCAGCGCAAAGATCTCGGGCGGGCCGAAGGACAGGGCGACGCTGGCAAGAACCGGCGCGAAGGCTGTGAAGATCACGTTGGCGACCGTCCCGCCCACGAACGAGGCCAGTGCCGCCGTGACCAGCGCAAGGCCTGCCCGGCCCTGTCGCGCCAGCGGCCTGCCGTCGAAGGTGGTCGCCACGGCGGTCGAAGCGCCCGGAATGCCCAGCGTGATCGACGAAATCGCCCCGCCATACATCGCGCCGTAATAGATCGCCGCGAGAAAAATGATCGCCCCGCTTGGCGGCACCAGAAAGGTGATGGGGAGCAAGATCGCCACGCCATTGACCGAGCCGAGGCCCGGCATGGCCCCGATGAACAGGCCGACCGTAACGCCGATCAGGATCAGAAGAAGGTTCAGCGGCTGCAACGCGATGAGCATGCCGCTGCCCAGCAGGGAGAGGATTTCCACGTTCGGGCCCGCCTTAGTAGATGATTTCGTAGAGGATGTCGAAGACGGGATCGGTGAAGGACATGCCCGACGGCATGGTGATCTGCATCGCGCCTTCGAAGAAGAAGAAAAACAGCAGCGGAACCGACAGCGCCAGACCGAGGCTCAAGGCCCAGGAATGGCGGCCGAGAAACTTGAGGTAATACAGCAAGAAAACCGCGATCGCGCCATACATCGAGATCACATCAATCAGTGCGACGAATACGACCAGCCCGCCGCCGACCAGCCCCACCATGCTCTGCCAGCCATAGCCATCCAAAACGGCTCGTCCGACTGCGAGGGGGACTGGTCTTGCGCCACCAGTTGAAGGCGATGAAGCCGCAGCACACCAGCATGATGGCCGACAGCCAGAAAGGCCACAGCCCGCCGCCGGGGCCGCGTCCGCTGACAAAGCCGATCGGCAGTTCCGTGCTTTTCACCATCAGATAGATGGAGAAAAGCGCGAGAATCCCGGCCGTCACGATTTCAGCGTAGCGCATTCAGCCGCCCCCTTGCCGCCTTCGGATCGTTGTCGACGGCCGATCAGCCGCCGAGCTGCGCCAATAGCGCCCGGTGGGTTTCCACCTGCGTTTCCCAGTACCGGCGCTGTTCCTCGGCATCCATCCACAAGGGCGACATGCTTTCGGAGGCGAGATAAGCCTGCCATTCTTCGGTTTCGTAGATCTGTGTGAAGAGCGTCTGGTAATAGGCGGCTGCACCATCGGACATGCCCGGCGCGCCGACGACCGCACGCTGATTGTAGTACGAGAAATCATGGCCCAGCTCGCGCAGGGTGGGCACGTCGGGAAAGCCCGGCATCCGCTCGTCCGAGAATGCCAGCAACGGCACAACATCGCCGGCTTCGAAGAAGCCCTTCGCCTCCGAGGGGTTGTTCACGGTCGCCATCACCTGTTGCCCGGCAAGGTCACGTGCCACGGCGCCACCGCCATCATAGGGGATGTAGGTGACCTCGAGGTCATAGGCGCTCGACATGAAGGCGATCACAATCGAATCTTCCTGACCGGTGCCGGTGCCACCCATCACGTATTGGCCGTTCATCGACCGAGCCTGTTCAACGAACTGGTCGAAGGTGGTGATGCCGGATTCGCGGTGCACCCAAAGGATGAAGGGATCGACGCCCATCATCGCGATTGGCGTGAAGGTCTGGATGTCGATGCCGAGATTGGCTTGCCGCGGCGGCGTGGTGAAGAACGAATTCAGTGTCACGAGAATCGTGTGATCGGGGTCCGAGGTGTTGTTCAGATGCAAAAGCGCTTCGGCGCCTGACCCGCCACCCTGATTGTTGGGCACCAGAGGGCGGTTCGTGAGGTCGTAGCGCTCTGCTACAGACTGGATGAACCGGGCGATCTGGTCGGCGCCGCCGCCCGGGCCCGCCATGATCACGAAATCGATCGGCCGCCGCGGTTCCCAATCCTGGGCCAGGGCCGCCATTGGCGTGGTTGCAAGAAGTCCCGCGCAGGACAGGGTCAGGAAAACGCGTTTGGTGATCGACATGGCAACTCCTCCTCCATCGAAGATGCGGCCGCGCAACCAGATACCCCCCGGGCCGCTACGGCTTCGAGGGGTAATTATCTTTCACGGAGACATGTTCAAGGATTATTTCCTTTCGCCGCGAAATTTTATTTCAATGACCCATGACAACTGGGATATTTGCCTTGTCCACAACGGATTGCGTGTTGCCGCCGAACAGCGTCTCGCGTTCATGGCTTTGGCCGTAGGCCCCCATGATCAGCAGGCTCGCCCCAACCTCGACGGTCTTGTCCAGCAGCGCCAGACCGGGATTGCGGGCCTCGAACCGGTGGACCTCGGCGGTGATGCCACGCAGCCGGTAGTAATCCAGCAGTTCCTCGGGGGTTGCTGCGTGATGCTCGCCGCGTCCGGCGGTCAGCACGGTGACCTTGTCGGCGGCGCTGGCAAGATCGAGGGTCAGCGCCACGGTGCGTGCCGCCTCCAGTGATCCGTTCCACGCGACCGCGACATGGGCCCCGAATTTCGGGTCGACCGCAGCATGGGGTTGGCACATGAGGATCGGCCGACCCGTCTGGAACAACCCCGATTTCAGGGCGTTGGACCCAAGGTTGCGGTCATGGTCGGGCTTTGCCACGACAATGAGATCGGCCAGCCGTCCGTTGTGCTTGATGACATCGGCCATGCGCCCGAATTCCTCGATGAACTGGACGCTTGCGTGACTGCCATCGGGCCGGTCGGTCTCGGTCAGGTCAAGTACGCCTGCCATCTTGTGCAGCGCTTCGCGCAGGGCAGTTTCCTCCTGATTGGCCAGCTCGGCCGCTTGCGCGATGATGTTGGCCCGCGCGAAGGACGGCAGCGACAGGCCCTGGGGCATCATGTCCTCGGGGCGCGCGCGGCAATGGGCGACGACGATATGCGCCCGATGCCTATGGGCCAGCGATGCCGCATGGGCCAAGACGGTTTCGCCCATGCCATCCCCGCGCACGGGAACGAGTATTCTTGCTAGCATCCCTGTTCCTCCCTTTTGGCACCGCGCGCCCCTCCTCCGGGCGCCGGACAACCGTTTCAAACGCAAGGTATAGCGCGAATTTTCCGGGAGGGATGAAGAAAACTTGGCCAAGCCTCACTCAGGCTTGCAGGCACGGGTGGATGACGTCCCCAGGCGTGGTGTAGCTTGCGGTGGCCATCGGGTTTCTCGGTAGGGTCGGGTTGCGACAACCAACCTGAACCGAGGGATGCCCCGATGACCAAACCCATGATGGACCTCCGCGCGCTGATGGAGAAGAGCGCCGATGCTGACCTGCTGCGCGAGATGATCGGCTTCGCGGCCGAACGCTTAATGGAGCTGGAGGTTGGCGCCAAGACAGGCGCTGACTATGGCGAGAAGAGCAGCGAGCGGCTGGCGCAGCGCAGCGGCTACCGTGATCGGGATTGGGAGACCCGGGCGGGAAGCGTCGAGCTGCGCATCCGCGGCTGCGCACCGGCTCCTACTTCCCGTCCTTCCTGGAGCCGCGGCGCTCGGTCGAGAGGGCCCTCACGGCCGTGATCCAGGAGGCCTATGTTCATGGCGTATCGACGCGCTCGATGGACGACCTCGTGCAGGCGATGGGCGGCACCGGGATCTCGAAGAGCCAGGTCAGCCGTCTCTGCGAAGAGATCGACGAACGTGTCGATGCCTTCCTGACCCGGCCGATCGAGGGCGAATGGCCCTATCTCTGGATCGATGCCACCTACCTCAAGGTGCGCCAGGGCGGGCGGATCGTGTCTGTGGCCGTCACCCTTGCGGTCGGCGTCAACACCGATGGGCGTCGTGAGGTCCTGGGCATGGCCATCGGCGCCTCGAAGCCGAGCCGTTCTGGACCGAGTTCCTCCGGGACCTCGTGCGGCGGGGTCTCGGCGGGGTGAAGCTGGTCATCAGCGACGCACATGAAGGGATCAAGGCCGCGACGGCCCGCGTCCTGTCCACGAGTTGGCAGCGATGCCGGGTGCATTTCCAGCGCAATGCTCTCGCCCATGCCGGCAAGAACAGCCGCAGGGTGGTCTCGGCCTTCATCGCCACCGCCTTCGCACAGCCGGACCACACGGCAGCCAAGGCCCAGTGGCGCCTGGTGGCCGACCAGATGCGCGGCAAGCTCCCGAAGCTGGCCACACTCATGGATACCGCCGAAGAGGACGTGCTGGCCTACATGACCTTCCCTGCGCAACATCGCACCAAGCTCCACAGCACAAACCCGATCGAGCGTCTGAACGGCGAAATCAAGCGGCGCACCGATGTCGTCGGGATATTCCCGAACGAGGCATCGATCCGCCGCCTCGTCGGCGCAATCCTGATGGAGCAGACCGAGGAATGGACGGTCCAGCGCGCCAGATACATGACACTGGAAACGCTCGCGCCGGTCTGCGATGATCTCAACGTCAGCCTGCCTGCTGCTTAGACCGACTGACCAGTTCGGCCCGCCAGTGAGCGCGAGGCCCTCGGTGAGCTACACCACTTCCCGGGACGTCATCCACGGGTGACCAACGCGCTCTGCCGATCGGAGCGTTGGTCCAGATGAGCTTGTTATGCGGAGGAACAGTGCCCCGCTCAGGCGCGGTACCGATGCACCGATCAGAGTGACGACACCCCATACGTGTTTCGGCGTGCAATTTTGACCCCCTAAGGCGGGGTATCGGCGTCCAATTTTGACCCCCCTGACGTTCTGTCAGACCGTTCGTTGCGAGGCAGCGAGCGGAGGGAGTGAATAGCCCCGAGTTTCCTAGACGCCTTGCAGCTTCAGTTTCTGCTGCTGTTCGAAGGCGATCGGTGACAGCATTCCGTTTCTAACGTGTTTGCGCTGCGGGTTGTAGAAGAACTCGATGTAGTCGAACACGTCTTGGCGGGCTTCTTCGCGGGTTTTGTATTTCCTGCGCCGGATGCGTTCGCGTTTGAGCAGGTTGAAGAAGCTTTCCACCACAGCGTTGTCCCAGCAGTTTCCGCGGCGGCTCATGCTGGGGACCAGATTGTGCTGTTCGAGGAACTCCTGCCACTCATAGCCAGTGAACTGAGAACCCTGGTCAGAATGAACATGGACCTTGGTCTTTGGTTTGCGCCGCCAGACGGCCATCAGCAGGGCTTGCAGCGGCAGGTCGGCATAGGTGCGCCCCTGCATCGACCAACCGATCACCCGCCGGGAAAACAAATCGATCACGACGGCCAGATACAGAAACCCCTCATGCGTGCGGATATATGTGATGTCAGTGACCCAGAACTGATCAGGGGCATCGACATCGAACTCACGGTTCAGGGTGTTGTCGGCAACAACAGAGGGGCTGCCACCGTATGAGCCCGGCTTCTTTTTGTAACCAATCTGGGCCCTTATGCCCGCCAGACGTGCCAGGCGCCAAGCCGAGACTGTCAGATATTTTGTGCTCTGACGTCATTTGTCAGGCCATTGGGAAGCGGTCTTCGAACATGATGGCGAGCTGAGATCTGACAGCGTGCCATTCGCGCACCGAGCGCTTCCACTCGGGTGATGTAGCATTGAGTGCGAGATAGATCAATTTCGCGGCCGCATCGTCGCTGGGGAAGTGGCCCCGGGTGCGGACGGCGCGCCGGATCTTCGAGTTCAGCGCCTCAATGGCGTTCGTGGTGTAGATCAGCTTGCGGACCTCGGGCGGGTAATCGAGGAATGGGATGACCTCGTTCCAGGCCCGCCGCCAGCTCGGCGCGATCGCCGGATATCGTTTGGCCAGATCGCTGTCCTCGAACTCTGCCAAGGCCAGCTCGGCCGCATCGGCATCCACCGCCGTGTAGATCGCCTTGAGGGCGGCGGCGACGGCCTTGCGGTCCTTGTAGCTGGCGAAGTTCATGGAATGGCGCAGCAGATGGACAATGCAGGTCTGGATCCGGGCCTGCGGGAAGGCGGCCTCGATGGCCTGCGGGAACCCCTTCAGCCCGTCTACGACGGCGATGAGGATGTCCTGGACGCCCCGGTTGCGCAGGTCGCCGAGAACCTTGGCCCAGAATTTCGCGCCCTCATTGGCCTGGAACCAAAGCCCCAGAACGTCCCGGGTGCCGTCCGGCAAAACCGCGAGTGCCACGAAGACCGCCTTGTTCGCGACTACCCCGTCGCTGCGGATATTGACCCGGATCGCGTCCATGAAGACGATCGGATAGCAGGGCTCCAAGGGGCGGTTCTGCCAGGCGGTCACCTCTTCCATGGCCGCGTCGGTGATCGCCGAGATCAGACTGGGCGATGCCTCGACGCCATAGATTTCCTCGATGTGGCCCTGGATCTCGCGGGTCGTCATGCCGCGGGCATACATGCTGACGATCTTGCGGTCGAATTCGGGGAAGCGGCGCTGATATTTGGCGATCAGCAGCGGATCGAAGGTGCCGTTGCGGTCGCGCGGAATGTCCAGAACCACCTTGCCGCTGTCGGTGGTCACCGTCTTCTGGCTGCGCCCGTTGCGGCGATTGGGGGGCTGGTTCTGGCCCTCAGGCGCGTCTTCTGCGCGCTCTTCATCGAGATGGACGTCCATCTCCGTGCTCAGCGCACGTTCCGCCAGCGCCTTGGTCAGTTCCGCCAGAATGCCGGTCTTGCCAAACAGATCGCCAGGCGAGCGGCCTTCCATCAGTCGGTCCAGCAGGTCTTTGTCGATGCTCATACGTGGGTCTCCTCTGAGAGCAGTTACCACGTCAGCGCACAAAATTCAGGATAGTCCCGCCAAGCCCGGTTGGGGCTGATGTCCTCGCCCATGTCGCATAGATCATCGTGCAGCTTGCGGTATCCATAGACTTCACCGCTGTCATCCCAAGCCTGCTTCAGCAGCACCGTTTGGCGCTCATCCTCCAGCGCCCGTTGAGAAAGGGGTTCGCGCAACCACGCATAAAAGCCGCTCGGATGAACCAGCAGCATCCGGCACATGGCCCGGACTGCAAAGACCAGCCGGTTCTCCGCGATGAACGCATACCTCACCGGGATTCCCTGGCGAAGTATGCGGTCGCCTTCCTAAGAAACAGCCGCGGCCTCGGGAATGGGCGCCAAAGCAAAACCGAGGGTCTTGGCGCGCCGTCGAAGGTTTGATAGCACGCGTTGCCGATGTCGTTCATCATAGGCCGCAGCACCCTGATCCTTATAGGTCATGCCATGCCGAATGGCGTTGTAGAACAAGACTGCGATCTTGCGCGCCGTGGCCGTCACCGCTTTTTGCTTGCCGATGCGCGATGACAGTCGGCGGTAAAACGCGCCTAGGGCCGTATCGCTTTTGCCAATCGTAACGGCTGCCAAGCGCAAGAGAGCGGCCGCACGACTTGAGGACCGGCGCGTCCGCGAGGACAGCAGCTTGCCCCCAGAGATCTTGTTACCCGGAGCCAAACAGAGCCAGGACGTGAAGTGCTTGGCGCTCTTCCAGGCGCGCAGGTCCGTGCCGCATTCGGCCACAAGCTTCAGGGCCAGTGACGGGCCAAGACCGTGGATCTGCGTCAGGTCTGTGCCCAACACCCCGTAAAGCGCCGCCCGCACATCAAAGGACGGCGCGTTGTGCTGCCTGCCTTTGATCCGTGCCTTGGGCAGCGGAGCCAGGTCATTGTCGGCCCGAACAGTCAGCGCCCCCACCGCAGCCTCCAACTTGCGATCGCAGGCCTCAATCTTCGCTTTGTAGAAATCGTAAAGTTCGAGCGACTGTGTCAGGGCAAAGACATGCTCCTCACGGTCGTTGCCGACCAGCGCGGCCTTGATCGTGTCCATCGAGGATTTGCAGCGTACATCCCGGAACGCGGCGAGAACTTCTGGGTCACGCTCACCATCGACGATGGCGCGGATGATCCGCATACCCGTCGCGCCTGTGATGTCGGAGACGACATGGTGCAGTTGCAGGTTCATCTCCATCAACGCCTTCTGCATGTGTTGGATGTGAGCGGCGGTATATTCGGTGAGCCGTTCCCTTTGCCGCATGTAGGCGCGCAGGGTAGCGATCTCCGCCTCAGGGCGGAAACTGCCACGGAGCAGACCGTAGGAATGCAACTGGCGCAGCCATCCCGCATCGCTCACGTCCGTTTTGCGGCCTGGCACGTTCTTGGCGTAGCGGGCATTCACGAGAATGACCTCGAAGCCATTTGCCTCCAGGATCTCGAAGGCCGGTATCCAGTATACGCCGGTCGATTCCATGGCCACGCTGGTGACGCCGCATGACTGGAACCAATCTACAAGGTCGTGCAAATCCTGAGTGAATGTCCCGAAAGCACGCACTGGCATGGTATCGGCGTCAGGGTTAACAGCCGCCATGTGCATGGTCGAGCCGATGTCGATCGCGGCCGCATTGGGGTTGACCATCTTCAGGTCCGGTTGGTCGCCGGTCTTTGACTTCGTCATGGCATCTCCTCCGTTCAAGACGAAGGGCGTGGGCCATGCAAGTTCGTCATCTTCCTAACCGGGATCGCCGCGATGGCGGCGTCACCACTCTCAAGTGCGCATCGACCCATGTGCCACGTTTTTTAACGGGGTCCAGCCCACCAATAAGCCATCGGCAACTGCCCTTCGAGCGCAGCATAGCACAGGCTGTTACTACCGCGCACAGGCGGGCTGCGGCCCGGAACGGTTTTTTAGGATATCCCGCTCCTCCGTGACCCGCGCCAAATCGCGCTTGAGGCGGCGGATCTCGTCGGCCTGAGCATCGACCTCCTGCATGACCTTCGCAGGTCGCGAAAACTGCTTTTGCCACGTGTAGATCGACTTGGTGCTGACTCCCAGCCGCTCGGCCACCTCGCGCACCGGATAGCCCCGATCATCGACCTGGGCCACCGCATCGCGCTTGAACTCGTCTGTGAATTTGTTTGCGGACATCTCGTCCTCCTTGCTTCCAAAATTACCAAGCAAGGCGTCTACAAATCTAGGGGCTATTCAGTGGCAGCACCCGCAGAATGTCGGCATTCGCATAGAAATAGGCGTCTTGCCGCACTGCGCCCAGCACCCGGGTCAAGACCAGCCCATCGGCGATCCCTGTCGGGTGGTTGGCCACGATCAGCGCCGGGCCACTGGCGGGCACATGCGACAGGCCGCTGACCTGGACGTCGCGCGCGATCATCCGCGCGGCCTTGTGCATCACAGCCGGCCCGGGCAGCGGGGCAAGCGTCCGGGCCATCTGCACGGTGCGAGGATAGGCGAGAAGCTCATGGAGCGACCAGCGCGCAAGTCTCATGCCCGCGCTTGTCCCGGTGATCCAGGGCGCACGCTCGGCGATCAGCGGATCGAGTCGGGCAACCATATCCATGCCTTATCTTGACACCTGGCGGTGACACCCGCGTGACGGTCGCGCGCGTCTGGGCAAGCCGGCGGTGTGTTGCTAGGGTTGAACGATGAAGCAGGGCGACACGATCACGACGGACGGGACGACAGCGGTCGCGGCGGGTGCAAACCGGATCGTCGCCCTCGACATGGCGCGGACCATGGCGCTGATCGCCATGGCGGTGTTCCATTTCGTGTTCGATCTGGAGTTGTTCGGCATCGTTGCGCCCGGCACCACGATGCAGCCCGGCTGGCGCTGGCTGGCCTATCTGACGGCGGGCTTCTTCCTGTTTCTCGCCGGGGTCAGCCTGTGGCTCGCGCATGGGCAAGGCATCCGCTGGCGCGGGTTCTGGCGGCGATTCGCGATGATCGCGGCGGCGGCGCTGGTGATCACGGCCGCGACCTATCTGGCGATGCGCGAGGCCTTCATCTTTTTCGGCATCCTGCATTGCATCGCCGCCTCAAGCCTCATCGGTTTGGCCTGTCTCAGGCTGCCCGCACCGGTTCTGGCGGGTTTGGGCGTCGCGGTGATCTGGCTGCCGCAGGTCATACGCCTCGAGGTGCTCAATGCACCCATGTTCTGGTGGTCAGGGCTGCAGGCCATCGGCGTGCGGTCCGTCGATTATGTGCCCCTCTTCCCGTGGTTCGGCCCGGTCCTCTTCGGTATCGCTGTGGCGCGCGTGATGGCAGCGCGCGGCGGATGGGACAGGCTGGCGCGCTGGCAGGCCCCGCGCGCAGCACACTGGCTGGCCTTGCCCGGACGCCACAGCCTCGCCGTCTACCTCATCCACCAGCCGGTGCTGATCGCGCTGGTCTGGCTGGCCGTGACCATCGCCGCCTGAGCCTTCATCTTTCTCAAAAAATGCAAGCCCGGCCTGCGCTCTTCCACCCATGCAGGGGTTAGGCGCCCCTGATGCGGCCCACCATCTCCGACAGGTCACGGCTCAGGCCGTCCGTGGCCGCGATCCGGTCGAGCTCGGCGCGGATCATCTCCTGCCGGTCGGCATCATAGCGTTTCCACGTCTCGAAGGCCGTCGACATCCGCGCCGCCGTCTGCGGGTTCTTGGCATCCAACCGGATCAGCCAGTCGGCCAGAAAGGCATAGCCTGCGCCCGAGGGGTCATGGAACCCCGCCGGATTGCCCGAGGTCAATCCGCCGATCACCGACCGGAAGCGGTTGGGATTGGTCCAGTCGAACAGCGGATGGTCTGTCAGTGCCTGCGCGGTCGCGACCGCTTGGTCCGGCGCGGCATGGGCGACCTGCGCCATGAACCATTTGTCCATCACCAGCCGGTCATCCTTCCAGCGGTCGTGGAAGCGTTGGGCGACGCTGGTGTCGCCCGCCTCGAGCAGCGCGGTAAAGGCCGCGATCTCATCGGTCATGTTGGTGGCCGCGTCGTAATGCGCGTGGGCGCGGTCGGGTCCCTCGATCCGGGTCAGCAGCATCAGCGCCGCATTGCGCAAGGCGCGGCCTGCCGCCTGATCCGCGTCAGGGCTATACCCCGGCCCGGGGTCCATGGCGTCATAAAGCACGACAAGCTGGCCTTGCAGCGCGTCCGCCATCGCGCTCTGGAACACCTTGCGGGTGGTGTGGATCGCGGTCGGATCGGGCACCAGCCCGCCGTCATGGGCGGCCTGCGCCAAGTCATCCTCCGACGGCAGCGCAAGACAGAGCGCGCGGAAGGCGGCGTCGAGCCGCGCATCGGCGAGAAGTCGGCCCAAAGCGTCGAACAGGGCAGGGTCCGGTGCGCCGCCCGTCAGCATCCCCATCAGCGTCTCGCGCATCAGGCTGCGCCCGGCCTCCCAACGGTTGAACGGGTCGGGGTCATGGGCCAGCAGCACCAGCCGGTCGGCGCGCGTCAGGGCCGCGTCGAGGATCACGGGCGCGGAAAAGCCGCGCAGAAGCGAGGGGATGACGCGGTCGGGCACTGCGATGCCCGCCTGCGCCGCCATCTTGGCAAGGTCGAAATCCAGAACCGTCTCGCGGCTGTCGAGGATCACGGTCGTCTCGGGCAACAGCTCGGTGCCGTCGGGCGCAAGGAGGCCCATGGCGATGGGGATCACAACCGGTTCCTTGAGCGGCTGGTCGGGCGTCGGCGGCACCACTTGCGCCATCCGCAGATGCAGCCGGTCGCCCGTGACCTGCCATTCGGCTGTCAAGCGCGGGGTGCCCGCCTGCGTATACCAGCGCTTGAACTGCGACAGATCCCGGCCTGTCACGTCTTGGAACACCGCCAGCCAATCCTCTATCGTGCAGGCCCGCCCGTCGTGACGGCGGAAATATTCGTCGAGAGCCGCGCGATATTCCTGCGCGCCGACGAGGCGCTTGAGCATGCCGATGACTTCCGCGCCCTTCTCGTAGACCGTCGCTGTGTAGAAATTGTTGATCTCGACGTAGGCATCGGGGCGTACGTTATGGGCCAGCGGGCCTGCATCCTCGCGGAACTGGCGGGCGCGCAGTTGCAACACGTCCTCGATCCGCTGCACGGCGTGCGAGCGGGTGTCGGCGCTGAACTGTTGGTCGCGGAATACCGTCAGACCCTCCTTGAGGCAGAGCTGGAACCAGTCGCGGCAAGTGATCCGGTTGCCGGTCCAGTTGTGGAAATATTCATGCGCGACAATACTTTCGATGAAGTCATAATCGCGGTCGGTGGCAGTCTCGGGGCTGGCGAGGACGTATTTGGAGTTGAAGATGTTCAGCCCCTTGTTCTCCATCGCGCCCATGTTGAAATCATCGACGGCCACGATGTTGAACACGTCGAGATCGTATTCACGGCCATAAACCTCCTCGTCCCAGCGCATGGAGCGTTTGAGCGCATCCATCGCATAGGCGCATTTGTCCTCGTCGCCGGGGCGGACCCAGATGTTGAGATCGACCGCGCGGCCCGACATCGTGGTGAAGGCGTCGCTATGCGCCACCAGATCGCCCGCGACCAGCGCAAACAGATAGGCGGGCTTGGGCCATGGGTCGTGCCATTCGGCCCAGCCGGGGCCGGACGCGCCCGGATTGCCGTTCGACAACAGGACCGGCATCTCGCTTTCGATCCGCACGGTGAAAGGGGCCATCACGTCCGGCCGGTCGGGGTAGAAGGTGATCTTGCGGAACCCTTCGGCTTCGCATTGTGTGCAATACATGCCGCCCGACATGTAAAGCCCTTCGAGGGCTGTGTTGCCTGCCGGGTCGATCTCCACCTCGGCCTCCCACAAGAAACCGTCGGCGGGCAGGCGTTCGGCGGGCACGGTCAGCCCTTCGGTCGTCAGCAGGTAGTCGAGTGCGCTGAGGGCCTGACCGTCGATCGCGCAAGAGATCAGCCGCAACCCCTCGCCATTCAGCCGCAGATTGCCGTTTTCAAGCCCCGCCGGATTGGCCCGGAGGTGGATTTTCGACAGCACGCGCGTGGCCGCCGGCGCAAGGCGGAAGGTCAGTTGCACGCTGTCCACCAGATGCGAGGGCGGGCGGTAATCGGCGAGGTGAATGGGCTGGGGGGCGGCGTCTTTCATCGGCTCTCCTGTGGCGCTGCGACGGGCGGCGACTGGGGGAGAGGCTAGGCCGGGCGCAGGCCGGGGGCAAGGCGCGGCAGGGGCCGAGACGGTCTTGCTTCCTTGATTCCCCCGGGTTCGGTCATAAGTGAAGGGTCTCGCCACCGGGGGGATCGACCCTTGGCGGCGAGATCGACACCCAAGGCGAAAGGAGACAGCCATGTCCGCCCCAAGCACCAATGTCGAAAAGCAGGAACGCCGCCACAAGCCGGTTCTGACCGTGTTGCGCGGGCTGATCGTTCTGGCTGCCGTGATCCTTGTGGGCTTCATTGCCCTGCAGGTCGCAAGCAGCGGCACCACGCCCGAGGCCGGGCTGATCGCGCCCACGGTCGGCGATTGACGAAAGGCAACGCGGCGGGGCTTTGACAGGGCCGCCGTTGCTGCTATCTGCCCCGCCATGGGCACGGATGTTCTTGTTTGGTTCAAGCGCGATCTGCGGGTGCAGGACAATCACGTCCTGGCCGAGGCCGCTGCGCGTGGCGGCCGCATCTTGCCCCTTTTCATCGCCGAACCAGAGGCTTGGGCGCAACCCGATGCCTCGGCGCGGCAATGGCGGTTCGTGGCCGAAAGCCTGAGGGGCCTGCGCGACGATCTAGGGCGGCTGGGCGCACCGCTGATCGTGCGGGTAGGCCCCGCGACCGAGGTTCTGGCGGACCTGCTTGCACAAACGAAGATCACCGAGGTCTTGAGCTGCGAGGAGACCGGCAATCTGTGGAGCTATGCCCGCGACCGGTCTGTCGCTGCGCGTCTTTCGGCTTTGGGCGTGTGCTGGTCCGAGCGGCCGCAGGCGGGCGTGATGCGCAGGCTCAAGGGGCGCGACGGTTGGGCCGCGCGGCGAGACGGCGCAATGCGGGCCGCGGTCATATCCATGCCCGAGGGGCTGACGGGGTTCGACCTTGACCCCGGTGTGATCCCCGATGCGCGCGATCTGGGATTGCCCTTCGATCCTTGTCCCGGACGCCAGAGAAGGTGGGCGCGCCATGGCCGAGGCGACGCTTGCCTCCTTTCTGGAGGTGCGGGGCCAGACCTACCGGCGCGCCATGTCCTCGCCACTGGAGGGGGCCGAGGCCTGTTCACGGCTTAGCCCGCATCTGGCTTGGGGCACGATCAGCACCCGCGAGGCGGCGCAGGCCAGTGCTGCGCGCAAGCGTCAGGCCAAGGGGACGCGCGAGGGTTGGTCGGGTGCCATGGCCAGTTTCGAGGCGCGGCTCGCGTGGCGCGACCATTTCATGCAAAAGCTGGAGGATGAACCGGCGCTGGAACGGCGCTGTCTGCATTCCGCCTATGAAGGGCTGCGGCCGATGGTGCCCGATGCCGCCCGTTTGGCCGCCTGGGAAAAGGGCGAGACGGGCGTTCCTTTCGTCGATGCCTGCATGCGCTCGCTGAACGCCACCGGCTGGCTCAACTTTCGCATGCGCGCGATGCTGGTTTCCTTCGCCAGCTACCATCTGTGGCTCGACTGGCGCGCGACCGGCCCGCATCTGGCGCGGCTCTTTACCGATTACGAGCCCGGCATCCACTGGCCGCAGATGCAGATGCAGTCGGGCACGACCGGCATGAACACCGTGCGGATCTACAACCCGGTCAAGCAAGGCCATGATCAAGACCCGACAGGCGTCTTTACCCGCCACTGGTGCCCCGAATTGCGCGAGGTGCCCGATGCGGCTCTGCAGACGCCTTGGGCCTGGGAGGACGCGGGGCGACTTTTGGGCAAACGCTACCCCGCGCCCATCGTCGATCTGGCCGAGGCGGCACGGGCGGCGCGAGACGCGGTCTGGGCGGTCCGGCGCGGTGACGCCTTCCGCGCAGAGGCGGCGCGCGTGGTGCAAAAGCATGCCAGCCGCAAGGATGGCGGGGCGGGGCGTCATTTCGTCAACGACCGCGCCCCGGGTCGGCGCAAGCGGGGCGTGCCCGAGGCGCAATTGCACCTCGATCTCTAGCCGTTGGGCGCGTTCCGGGGCGCTCTGGCCGTGCAGGGTCGTAGGGCTAGCTTTCGCCCATGGCCCGCATGCGCAAGAAATCCGATCTGCCGCAAAAGACCTGCATCACTTGCGGGCGGCCCTTTACGTGGCGCAAGAAGTGGGAAAAGGTTTGGGATGAGGTGCGGTATTGCTCTGATAGGTGCAGGAACGCGCGCCCAGCAGACAAATCCGCCAAGAGACCGGGATGATCCCCGGCACAGGTCTATCGGGGCAGGACATGACCGCCAGCTCGATCTATGCCTATCTCCCCGAGGATTTCGGCGGCAGCCTGCCCGCCGATCCGATCGCCGCCGCGCAAACCGTGGCAGGGCTGCCCCTGACGCTGGCGCGGTCCGCTGTGCCGGTTCAGGTGCTTTTGGACGGCGACAGGCTTGCTGCCCCGTCACGCTGGGTGGGCAGGTCTTTGTGACGGGTGATCTGGCACGGCAGATCTGGACTCTGGCCGATGTCGCCAAGGGCATCCGGGTCACCGGCTACATGCTGCGCGCAAGTAACCCGCCCGGTCTGGCCCTGCAGGTCATCGCCGCGGCGCTACCGCTCAAGCCCGGCCAGCGCTATCAGCTTTCGCTGTCTCATGGCGGTGGACGGGACACCCCGGGCTTTGCCGGTGGGTTCGCGGCGGGCACCCGCATCCTGACCGAGGTGATCGCAAGCGCCCGATCGAGGATATCGCGGTCGGCGACAAGATCTGGACCGATGGGCATGGCTTTCAGCCAGTTGTCTGGCATGGGCTGCACAGCGTTCTGGCGCGCGGGCAGGCCGCGCCGGTACGCCTGCGCCGCGGGTTCATGGGGCTGGGCGACGATCTGCTGATCGCCGGCACCCAATGCGTGCGGCTGGACAGCCCCGAGGGGCCTGTGCTGGTTCCGGCGGCGGCCTTTGTCACCGCCGGTCAGGCCACGCGCGACTTTGGGGGCAGCATCACATGGCACCAGCTGCTCTTGCCCGACCATGCCGTGATCTTCGCGCAGGCGCTGGCCTGCGAGAGTTTCTGGCCCCGCGAAAGCCTCGCCCTCGGCCCGCCCGCCGACTGGCCTGCGGGTGCGGCCCCGCCTGACAGCCCCGCCCATCCCCGCCTGACCGAAGCCGAGGCCGCCCGCCTGATCGGCTGACGCCCCTTTTGTGGCACAAACCGTGTCGCGGCCTGTTGCCGATCGGAAACTTTTTCCTTAATCCGCTGCGCGAAGCTCCGGTATGCTGCGGGATACCGGGGAAATGGCAGCATATAGGGGTGATCGACATGACGACATATGTGGCGCGCGCAAGGCTGCAGGTGGCGGTGGAACTGGCGCAATTCCTGGAGGGTCGGGCCTTGCCCGGAACCGGCGTCGATGTGGCGGGGTTCTGGGACGGGTTCTCGGAGATGCTGCATGCTTTCGCCCCGAAAAACCGTGCACTTCTGGACAAGCGGCAGGATTTGCAGGCGAAAATCGACGCGTGGCACATCGCGCGGCGCGGCCAGCCCCATGACGCCGACGCCTATGAAGCCCATCTGCGCGAGATCGGCTATCTTCTGCCCGAGGGCGAAGAGTTTTCCATCGACACCAGCCGCATCGACCCCGAGATCGCCAGCGTCGCGGGCCCGCAGCTGGTGGTTCCGATCACCAATGCGCGCTTTGCCCTGAATGCGGCGAACGCGCGCTGGGGCAGTCTATACGATGCCTTCTACGGCACCGATGCGATGGGCAGCGCGCCCCGACCCGGCGGCTATGATCGGGGTCGCGGTGCGCGGGTCGTGGCGCGCGCGCGCGTCTTCCTCGACAGCGCCTTTCCGATCGAGGGCCATTCCCATGCTGATGCGCGGCGGTATCACATCGACCGCGGCCAGCTTTTGATCGACGACAAGCCGCTGGAAAACCCCGCGAAATTCGCTGAGCTACCGGGGCCACGCAAAGGCGCCGAGCCATGTGCTCTTGGTCAACAACGGGCTGCATGTGGAACTGGTCTTCGACCGCACCCATCCCATCGGGTCGCGCGATCAGGCGGGACTGGCCGATGTTCGCATGGAGGCCGCGATCAGCGCGATCATGGATTGCGAGGATTCGGTGGCCTGCGTCGATGCCGAAGACAAGGTGCAGGCCTATGGTAACTGGTTGGGGCTGATGCGGGGCGATCTGACCGAGACGTTCGAGAAGGGCGGGCGGCAGATGACGCGGGCGCTTGCCGGCGATCTGGATTATCTCGCCCCCGACGGCACATCGATGCAGGTCAAGGCGCGCGCCCTGATGCTGGTGCGCAACGTGGGCCATCTGATGACCAACCCCGCGATCTTGCTGGAGGATGGTGCGGAGGTCTACGAGGGCCTGATGGATGCCATGGTCACGGTGCTGATCGCGCTGCACGACCTGAAGAAAGACAGCGGGTTGCGCAACAGCCACGCGGGATCGGTCTATGTGGTCAAGCCCAAGATGCACGGGCCCGAGGAAGTGGCTTTCGCTGACGCGACCTTTACCGAGGTGGAGCGCATTCTGGGCCTGGACCGCTACACGGTGAAGCTCGGCGTGATGGACGAGGAACGGCGCACCTCCGTCAACCTCAAGGAGTGCATCCGGGCGGCCAAACACCGGATGGCCTTCATCAACACCGGGTTCCTCGACCGGACCGGCGACGAGATCCACACCTCGATGGAGGCGGGGCCATTCTCGCGCAAGGATTTCATCAAGCGCAAATCGTGGATCGCGGCCTATGAGAACCAGAATGTCGACATCGGGCTGGAATGTGGCCTGATGGGGCCGCGCGCAGATCGGCAAGGGCATGTGGGCCATGCCCGACGCCATGGCCGAGATGCTGGAGGCCAAGATCGAACACCCGCGCGCAGGCGCCAATTGCGCCTGGGTGCCCAGCCCGACGGCGGCGACGTTGCACAGCTTGCATTACCATCAGGTCGATGTGGCCGCCGTGCAGGCCAAGCTCGCCAAGGGTGGGCGACGGGCCTATGTCAACGCGCTTCTGGACATTCCGTTGGCAGCCTACCAGCGCTGGTCCGAGGCGCAGGTGACGCGCGAGGTGGAAAACAACGCCCAGGGCATTCTGGGCTATGTGGTGCGCTGGATCGATGGCGGCGTGGGCTGTTCCAAGGTCCCCGACATCAACGACGTGGCTCTGATGGAGGACCGTGCGACCTGCCGGATTTCCGCCCAGCATATCGCCAATTGGCTGCATCATGGTGTCGTGTCCGAGGCGCAGGTGATGGAGATCCTGCGCCAGATGGCCGGTGTGGTGGACCGACAGAACGCCGGCGATCCAAGCTATACGCCCATGGCGCCGGGCTTCAACGGCATCGCCTTTGCCGCGGCCTGTGATCTGGTTTTCAAGGGACGCGCGCAGCCCTCGGGCTATACGGAGCCAGTTTTGCATGCCCGGCGGCTGGAGTTGAAGGCCGCCTGAGCGCCCGGCCGCGGGCGCTGTCCCCGGTCGGACCTCCGGAGGAGGTATTTGGGACAAGACAGAAGACAATGGACAGTTCTGCGCGGGGCCAGTGCGGCCCTGCGTTAGCCCTGAAGGGAAGTGAACGCGATGATCACATCTGGATGATGGCGCGCAGGTGATCGCGGTGGCGAACGCGCGCCAAGGGGCGCGAGATGGGGTTGAACCCCTTGTCGATCGGTGGTTGCTGGATGCGGGTGGCCATCCGCTCGCTTTCGAGCGCGAGGATGGGGCAAGCCCCGGCCGGTTCGAGATCGCGCGCGGCAAGGCCTATGGCGCGGTGATGCTGGGGATGCCCGGCTCAGCGTCCAGAAAGCGCGCGCCGAGGGCAGCCGGCCTTCATGGGCGCGGTGAACGGGGCCTTCGGCGGACAGGCTGGTGCCGGTGCCCGGCGGGGTGCTGGTGTTGCAAGACGGGGTCGTGGTGGGCGCTGTGGGTGTGACCGGCGACACGTCGGACAAGGATGCGGCGGTTGCCGTGGCGGGGATCGAGGCGGCGGGGTTCGAGGCGCGGGCGTGGTAAGCGGCTGATCTCCTCCGGTTCGCCCTTCGAGGCCGAGATCGGCTATTCGCGCGCGGTGGTGCAAGATGGCTGGGTCTTTGTCGCGGGCACAACCGGGTTCGACTATGCCACGATGGAGATATCGCCCGACGCGGCCGCGCAGGCCGAGCAGAGTTTTGCCAACATCGACGCGGCCCTGCGGGAGGCTGGCGCCACGATGGCCGACGTGGTGCGGGTGCGCTACCTCCTGCCCGATGCGGGTCTGTGGCCAGCGTGCTGGCCGGTGACGCGCAAATGGCTGGGCGAGGTGCGGCCCGCGGCGACGATGTTCGTGGCGGGTCTGCAGGACCCGCGCATGAAGATCGAGATCGAAGTGACGGCGCGTCTACGGGGCGGCGGCGGTTAGAGGCGCACGCTTCCCCGCCGTGTCTCATGCACTGTCCCGCAACCCCAGACGATCGCGCAGCGCGCGGGGCAGATGGCGTGACGCGCTGACGCGGGGCAGGGTCATTTCGCCCACCGATCGACCCTGAGGAAACGCCGCTTCGAACTCCGGGTAATTGTCAAAGACGCGGCGCGACGTGTAATCGATGAAGGTCTCGGCCGGTACACCTTCGGCCAGGATGAGGTCATGATCTTGTGTTTCGACATGGTAGACGGTCACTGTTTGACCCATCTCGTTGCGCGGCACTGGGGTGATTCCCTCGGCGCCGATCAGCGCGCCCGCCGTCACCAGAACGCCCGACAGGCACAGGGCGTGATCGGCTGTCACGACCAGATCGCGCAGCGCTAAGTCCCTCGCCCAACACGCCCGCCGATATCCGCACGAGGCCCCCTGTCAGTAGGCGTGAAGACCGGCACAAGCGTTTGCCGCCCGAGCCAGAGCACGGGCACGCAGCGCCCGTCGGCAGTCAGGATCGGGTCGCCTGTGGCAAGATCCTGCACCTCGGCCCAGCCATTCGGTGTGGCGATGCGGGTGCCTGCCGCAAAGCAGATCGTGTCGAAGGTCGCGTTCGTGTCGATCACGAGATCTGTCAGGGTCGGGAACTCCGACTGGCTCAGGTGCCGGTTCAGAACGAAGGTGGCGTTCGACGCCGTGGCTTGATTGATCACAAGCGGCATTCCCGGCGGATCGGCCGTCATTCGCCCCAGAAAGCTGAAATTCTCGATCGTGCCATTGCCGTAGTCGAGCGTGAGCGTGTCGGAGGAGGAAAAGAAATTGTCATCCGGATCGTTGTCGGTGATGATCCAGTCGGTTGGCGTCACGGCGGTGGCCAGCCAAGTTCCGATGGGATTGTAAATCGTATAAAGTGTGCCCGCGGGTACGGTGAATGTCGCCATCCGGTCCTCGTGAAAATGCGTTAACCAATGACCATAGTATTGTCAGGGTCGTTTTGTCTGGCAAGAAGATTTTTTCGGCGCCCGAACGAGCCAGGACCTTGACGGTAGACTGCATGAAAAACGGGCATCTGCATCAACGCAGGGCGCCTGTGTCCTGCATCGGTCTTTTCGTTTGCAGGAAACGGCGCTACATCTGGTGGCAGCGTAAAGGGGAGACCACATGGCCCGGCCCGTCATCGGCATCATCGGCAACCAGCATCTGGTGAACGAACAATACCGCACCTACGCGGGCGGTGCCATGAATGCGGAAGCCGTGGCCGAGGTGGCGGGTGGCCTGCCGCTGGTGATCCCGGCCGATCCGCGCTTCGTCTGCGTCGCCGAGTTGCTGGAGGTCTGCGACGGATTTCTTTTCACCGGCGGGCGGCCCAACGTGCACCCTGAGGAATACGGCGAGCCCGAGACCGAGGCGCATGGGGCCTTTGACCGGGCGCGCGATGCGGTGGCGCTGCCGCTGATCAGGGCCTGTGTCGAGCGCGGCCAACCGTTTTTGGGTGTTTGCCGAGGGTTTCAGGAAGTGAACGTGGCCATGGGCGGTTCGCTCTACCCCGAAATCCGCGATCTGCCGGGGCGAATGAACCACCGGATGCCGCCCGATGGCACCATCGAGGAGAAATTCGCGCTCCGCCATGCCGTGACCCTGACCGAGGGCGGGCCGTTCCACCGGGTCTTCGGCGCGACCGAGGTGATGACGAACACGCTGCACGGGCAGGGGATCAAGACGCCCGGGTGCCGCGTGGTGATCGACGGACACGCCCCCGACGGCACGCCCGAGGCGATCTACATCGCGGGCGCGGCTGGCTTCACCCTGTCGGTGCAGTGGCACCCGGAATACCGCGCGGCCCAGGATCCGGTCAGCCGCCCGCTGTTCGAGGCCTTTGGCGCCGCGGCGCGGGCCTGGGCGGAAGGCCGCAAGCCCGTGCCGGTGGCGGCGGTCGCCTGAGGCGGTCCCTCAGCGCTGGGTCGCGCCGCGCAACTCCTTGATATGGGAGCGGATCTTTTCCCATGTTTCCGCATCTGCGGTCTTTCCCGCCTCGCGGGCGGCTGCGGCCTTCTGTGCAGCCTCGGCCTCGGCCTTGTCGCCATGGGCGTCGAACAGGCTGCGGGCGTATTGCACGAGATCCTTGTGGTCCATCGGTTAGTCTCCCGTCTTGGGGGCACAGCGCACGGGCGCGGGCCCGGTTCCGGTGGACCTAGAGGTTAACCCGTTCGGGTGCGTCGGGTCTATCCGGTTCTGCGCTGCAATTTCGGGCAGGTCAGCCAGCGATGCCTGCCGTTTGGGCAGCGACGCTGACTGTCAGAGCAGGGTCTGGATCATGATCGGATAGACGAGGAAGAACATCGCGATCGAAAATGCAGCATGCGCCGCCAGCGCAAGCGCGGCGGCACGATGACCCATCGGTTCCCCTTCGGGCGTCTGCAACACGCTGGTGTAGCAGAAGAAGGCGGTGGTCAGTCCGACTGCCAGAACCACGATCGGTCCCAGCGTCTGCGGCAGGGCGCACTGCCGAAGGCATCCGCCATGATCACTGCAGCCGAGGCGATGAAGGCAGCCTTCCAGATATTGGCGAAGCGCGGGACGGTCATGCGGCACAGGAAGAAGGCAAGGCTAGAGCATGTCGCGGTCATCGCGATTCAGGATTCCCTTGAGGCTTGATCCGTGATTCCCTGTCTGTGAGGCAGATATGGGGGTCAACGATGGGTAAGCCGCATCCTGTAGAGTTGCGCCAGAGGGTGGTGGATCATGTGGCGGAGGGGAACACGCATCGGTCGACGGCAGCGCGGTTCAGGGTCTCGGTCAAGTTCGTCAACGACATGGTCAAGTTGATGAAAGAAACCGGGGGCCTCGCGCCAAAGGCTCAGGGCAATGGCGGCGGGCATGGCAAGCTGTCCTCCCTGAAGGACTGGGTGGCCCGCCGGATTGCGGAGAAGCAGGATCTGACGGCAGCCGGACTGGCCAGCGAGATCGCCGCGACGCATGGGATGGCGGTGCATCGGGGCTCGGTCTGGCGGCTGTTGCGGGACCTCGGGCTGACGCACAAAAAAAGACCTGCAAGCCGTCGAGCAGAAGCGGCCCGAGGTCGCGGCGGCGCGCCACATCTGGATCACTCGGCGCCAGCCCTTCATGGCCAACATGCTGACGCGGATCGGCTTTATTGACGAAACCTCCGTCAAGACAAACATGGCCAAGACCACCGGCTGGGCCCCGCGCGGAGAACGGCTGGTCGATCACGCGCCCTTCGGCCATTGGCAGACCCAGACTTTCATCGCGGCCCTGCGCCACGACCGCCTCGATGCACCCTGGGTGATCGACGGCCCGATCAACCGTGAGCTCTTCGATCTCTACATCGAGACCCAGCTCGCCCCGACCCTGCAGCCTGGCGACGTGATCATCTTGGACAACCTGTCCAGCCACAAAAGCCCGAAGGCCTCCGAAATGCTGCACGACATCGGCTGCTGGTTCTTGCCGCTGCCGCCCTACTCGCCTGATCTGAACCCCATCGAAATGGCCTTCGCCAAGCTCAAGGCCTTGCTCCGCAAAGCCGCCGCCCGAACCTACGATGACCTCTGGAAAGCCGTCGGGGCCGTCTGCGACCTCTTCACCGAGGACGAATGCCTCAACTACTTCATCGCCGCAGGATACAAACCCGAATGAACGCGACACGCTCTAATGGCACCCGCGATCAGGACCGCGCCGAAAAGCGCCCCCACAAGACCGGCCATCATTCCAAGATAATCCATTTCCTGACCCCATCAGTGTCGTCTTGACTAAATCACACCGAGAATGTGGCCGATGAAAGGAAGGCGCAGGGCGTTTTCTGGAAACAATCCTCAGCCGTAGCGCCCCAGCATCGCCTTGAGGTCGTCGAGCGTATTGGCCTCGGAGACCGGCTTGTCGCGCCGCCAACGGGCCATGCGGGGGAACCGCAGGGCAACGCCGGATTTGTGGCGCGGGCTGGCCTGAATGCCCTCGAAGGCGATCTCGAAGACATGTTCGGGGCGCACGCCGCGCACCGGGCCGAAGCGCTCGGTTGTGTTCTTCCGCACCCATGCGGTGATCTCGCGGAATTCGGCATCGGTCAGGCCGGAATAGGCCTTGGTGAAGGGCACGAGGCGGTCGCCGTCGCGCACGGCAAAGGTGAAATCGGTGTAGAGCGTGGCCCGCCGCCCCGATCCCGCCTGCGCATAGATCATCACTGCGTCGATGGTGAGCGGGTCGAGCTTCCATTTCCACCAATCGCCCTTGCGCCGTCCTGCGCGGTAGGGGGCGGACAGCCGCTTGAGCATCAGCCCCTCGGCCCCGATGTCGCGCGACCTGCCGCGGAGCCGCCGCCATGCCCGCCCAGCCCTCCGCCGCGACAGGGGCGGAGAGGCGCAGGGGCACGGCCCGGGGGCAGGTTGGACAAAAGCGCCCGCCAGCGTGGCGCGCCGCTCGCCCAGTGGACGCTCGCGGACATCCCGGCCCTGCCATTCCAGAAGGTCATAGGCCATGACGATCACCGGCGCCTCGGTCAGGAGCTTTTTCGGCACGCTCTTGCGGCCGATCCGGGGCTGCAGGCTGGAAAACCCCATCGGGCGGTCGGCGGGATGGTCCCAGGCCAGCACCTCGCCGTCGATCACGGTGCCATCGGGCAGGAAGTCCTTCAGCTGTGCCAGTTCCGGGAAGCGGTCGGTCATCAGGTCTTCGCCGCGCGACCAGAGGTGGTGGGTGCCAGCGCGCAAGATCAGCTGGCCGCGGATGCCGTCCCATTTGTGTTCGGCCAGCCAGTCGGTGACGGGGCCAAGCGCCTCGGGCGCATCTTCCAACTGGTAGGCGAGGCTGAAAGGATAGGGGCGCGACAGGTCGGCGGTGGGGTCGGGGGCCTCGATCAGGCTGGCCCATGTGACGCGCTCGGGCGACCAGTCGCCCATCAGGCGGTGGGTCAGGTCGGCCTCGTCGATGCCGGTCGCCTGCGCCAGCGCGCGGGTCATCAGTTTCTGGGAAACCCCATCCGCCAGCCGCCGGTGATGAGCTTGTTGAAGACGAAGCGTTCCGTCGGCTCCAGCCCGTCCCAGGCGGCCAGCACGAAATCCTTGCGCTGGGCATCCTCGGCCCGGTCGAGCGCGCGGAGCGCCGTGATCCAGCCGGTCAAGGACCGCTCGATCCGGGTCGTGGGTTCCGGCAGGACCAGCGCGATGGTCTCGGACAGGTCGCCTACGACCGGGTAGCAGGCCTCGAAGAGCCAGAGCGGGATGCCCGCGCGTTCGGCCGCCCATTCGCGCAGCCGCGTCGTCGTGATCGACCGCCGCGGGCGACGGCCCGACAGGAGCGCCACGGTCCAGAGACGGTCATCCTCGGGTGCGGTGCGGAAATACGCGGCCAGCGCCGCCGTCTTGACGCCGGTTTTCGTGGTCTGGTCGATTGCGGTGAAGAGGGCGGCGAAATCCTTCATGTCGCCCAAGCTAGGCCCGCGCGCTCAGAACGCAACGATGCCCGAGACCGGAAGGTGATCGGAGGGGCGCAATTGCCTGATATCCTGATCGTCGGCCTCGTCATTCTGCGCTTCCCATGCGGCGCGGTCGACGGCGCAGCTGCTGGGGCGGAACAAGACGCCCGAGCGCCCGGTCGAAAGCCCGTCCGAGATCAGCATGTGGTCGATCAGTTCCTCGGTCAGCTCACCCCCCGCAAGCGGGTTGTGGAACCGCGTGGTGGTCGAGGTCGCCAGAACCTCGTCCGTCATCGCGTGGCGCATCCGGGTTTCGGGCGCGAGGATCGTGCCGACCAGCTGGTCGATGATGTTGTGGAGCAGGAATTCCCCTTCGAGAAGGTCGGCGGCAGGCCCGTCGTTCAGGTCGCCCAGCACGAGGATCGCGTGATCTTGTCCCTCCGCGTCGATCTGCGCTTCGATATGGCGGCGCAGAAGCGCGATTTCGGCCGAAAGCTTCTGGCGCACGTTGAGTGCGTCCAGCACGGCCGCCACCTCGCGCGCCTCCCACTGCTGGCGGCTGCGCAGCTTGGAGAATTTCGATTTCGTGTGGAGCGAGATCAGCTCCAACTGCGGCGCGTCCGGGTCGGCGGCGTCTGGCGTCAGCATCAGCCGTACGGGCTGGCGGTGGTAGCGCTGCAGCTTGCGCACTTCTGCCGCGACAAGGCCCCAAGGATACCATGGGCCGCCCGACCAGCGCAGGGTCGTGTCGCGGTCTTTGGGGTCATCTGCGGTGTAGTCGAGCGCCAACCCCTTGCGGATCAGCACATGGTTGGTCTGCCATTGGCTATTGGCGGTGACGACGTCGAAGCGTCCGCCAAGGTGCCGGTCGACAAAGGCCTCCATCTGGTCGCGGCGTGGTGGGCCTTCCTGCACGCACAGGATATCGGGGTCGATGGCGTCGATCACGCCGGTGATCCGCGCGATCAGTTCGGGCATGTCTGGGATCGGGTCGAGGGTGATGTCGCCCAGGCGCCGGCCGGGGAAGGCGTCGGGCATGGTGCCGTCCCAATCGGCCCAGCGGCCCCCGAAGACCGAGACCATCCATTCGATGTTGAAGGTGGTGATGCGGATATCCATGGTGCCGGAGAATAGCACGACCGCATGTCGGGCGCGTGTCAGGAAATCCTTGCCTTCAGGAATGCGCCCAGTTCCGCCAGCGCCCGGTCGGCGGCGGGGGCGCGGCCGGCGTGAAGGTGCCAGACATGGGGCAGTCCGGGCCAGAGTTTCAGCTCGGTCGCGTCCATCCGTTCGGCCAGGCGGCGCGCATCGTCGGCCAGCGCCTCCTCGGCAGTCAAGCGTGGATCAGGGTGGGGGCAGGCCGCTCAGGTCGCCTGACAGCGGCGAGATGGTCGGATCGGCGGGATCGATGCCGGGCAGATAGGCCTGCTTGATGCGCCGCGGCCATGCGGGCGGGATCAAGATCTCGTCCGGGGCGGCGGCAAAGCGGGCGGCGATGTCGCCGGTGAGATCCGCGGCGGGCGCGATGAGGGCGAGCGCACGTGGCTGCGGGAGCCCTGCGTCGCGGGCGTGTTGGGCCACGAGAAGTGCCAGATTGCCGCCTGCGCTGTCGCCCGCGAGCGCGGCAGGCGGCGTGTTCTCGTCGATCAATCGGGCATAGGCGGCGATGGCGTCGGTGCGCGCGGCTGGGGCAGGGTGCTCGGGGGCAAGCCGGTAGGCGAGGATACAGGCGCGCATCCCGGCATGGGCGGCAAGGTGGGCGGCCAGCGCCGCATGGGTGCGCGGGCTGCCTATGGTGAAGCCGCCACCGTGCAGGTACATCAGCACGGGCGCGTCGGGGGCCACATCCTGCGGCGTCAGCCAGAGCGCGCCGTGGCGGTCGCGGGTCATGGTGGCCCCGCAGGTAACGCGCACTGCCCATGCGGGCGGAAAAGGCGAAGAGAACCCGCAGGACGCGCTGCGAGGCGACGGCCGCAAGCACCGGGCGGTCGATCCAGCGCGCGACGAAACGCCAGAAGTGGTCGGGGAGGGTCAGGTCGGAACCGTTCACGGGGCGCTCACCTCCTCGGTTCGGAGCGGTGTGTCGTCAAGACTTTCGTCGCCGAACTCGGTCTGGACGACGCCTGCCTCATAGCCCTGCGTGGCCAGCCATTGCGCGAATTGCGCGGTATTGCCATGGGTGACAAAGACGCGCGCCGCACCCGTGGCGGCGATGGCGCTGTTCAACCCGGCCCAGTCGGCATGGTCGGAGACGACAAAGCCACGGTCGGCGGCCCGCCTGCGGCGCACGCCGCGCAACTGCATCCAGCCTGAGGCAAAGCCGGTGGAGACGGGACCGAAGGCCCGCATCCAGGCCGATCCCAGCGCCGAGGGTGGCGCCAGCACCATCGCGCCGCGATGCGCCTTGCGGTCGAGGTCGGCCGTCACCTGAATGGTGGGCGGCAGCGAGATACCCTGCGCGCGCAGGACCGCGTTCGTGGCCTCGATAGCGCCATGGGTCAGGATCGGGCCGATCGACGGGTCGAGCAGCCGCAAGACACGCTGGGCCTTGCCAAGGGCATAGACGCCGAGCACGGGGGTCTGGCCCTTGGCGCGGGTCTCGGCCCACCAGCCGTTGATCTGGCGGGCCAGCTCGGCCTCGGTGGGCCAGCGGTAGATCGGCAGGCCGAAGGTGCATTCCGAGATGAAGGCGTGGCAGCGCACGGGCTCATAGGGTTCCGACAGGCCATCGGGCGTGGTCTTGTAATCGCCCGAGACGACCCAGACCTCGCCCGCCACCTCAACCCGGATCTGGGCCGAGCCGGGCACGTGGCCCGCGGGGTGAAAGCTGATGGTCGCCGCGCCCATGCTGAGGCGGTGGCCGTAGCCGATGGTCTGGACTGATATATCGCCCAGCCGGTGGCGGATCACAGGAGCTGCGGGTTCGGTGCAGAGATAGCGGCGATGCCCCCAGCGAGCGTGGTCGGAATGGCCATGGGTGATCAGCGCCCGGTCGACCGGTTTCCATGGGTCGATGTAGGCGTCGGCGGCCGGGCAATAGATGCCGGCCTCGGTGAAGGTCAGGACCATGCGATGAAGGTAGGCTTTCGCCGGGGCGGCGCAAGATGGGGGCTCTGCCCCCGTCGCCCGTTCCGGGCGCCTCCCCGGGATGTTTTCGAAACAGAGAAGGGTCAGAGTCTGCGGGCGACGAGAAAGCGCGAGGGCGGGCGGCGGGGCAGGTCCGCACGGGCCTCGATCATGAAGCCTGCTGCGATGACGCGGCGTTCGAGCGCTGAGGGCGAGTAGAAGCGGAGCGGAGGGGCCTTGCCGAACAGGCCAAGCACGCGGACGAGCGGCCAGAGGGCCAGCCAAGGCCCGCCGAGGCAGGGGGTCTTGGTGATGAGGAGACCGCCGGGTTTGAGGAGGGAACGGGCCTCCGACAGGGCTTTGGGCAGGTCGGGCAGCAGGTGAAGAAGGTTGAAGGCGAGGAGGACGTCGAAGGGGCCTTGGGGCAGGCTGCTGTCACCGGTCCGGGCCTGGAGAGGGTGGAGGCTGGGGATTTCGGCGCTGCGCTCAGCGGCGATGGCGATCATTTCCGCGGCGTCATCGGTTGCGATGTAGTGGGCGGCAAGGGGGGCGAGGCGCAGGGCGGTGGAGCCGGTGCCACAGCCAAGCTCAAGCACATGCGCGTCGGGGGGCAGCAGGGCGCGGGTGCGCGCCAGCGTCTCCTCCCAGGCTTGCGGGTTGCGCATGGGCATGGCTGCATAGCGGCGGGCGACGCGGTTCCAGAAGGCGGCTTAGGGGGTCTCGTGGGGCATGTCGTTTGGTGGCGCGGCGGCAGGTGTGGGGCAAGGGGCTGCGATGACGCGGGCGATCAGCCAAACCCGCGACGGGTCAGCGCCGCGCGGTCGATCTTGGACGCATGGCGGCGGTCCATCGGCATGTGGCGGATGGGTGTGACGCGGACGAGGCCAAGGGTCGCGGCACGTTCCTGCCAATCGGGCAGGTGATGCGTTTGGCCTTCGATGACGAGGCAAGGCGTGCCACCGCCCGGCATCAGCGCTGCCTGCCGTACGCCGGGCCAGCTGCGGGCCGCGACCTCGATGGCGAAAGGGTGGAGGATGGCGGTTGTGGTGCGCACCTCGGCGCCGTGGCGGCCCGTGAGCCAGAGGCGGCCCGCGTCATCAAGGCGCCCGGCGTCGCCGGTGCGGTGCCAGATCCGCGCGCCCTCGCGGATCTTGGTCGCGGCGTCTTGCGTGGGGTCGAGGTAGCCCGCGTTCACATGTGCGCCGGCGACGATGATCTCGCCGTCTTGCAGCCGCAGGGCGAGGCCGGGGACAGGGTGGCCTGCCAACAGGCCCGCGCCCGCCTTCATCGCGGCGCGGTCCTCGGGCGTGATCTGGGCGGCGTCGAGATGGGCGATCGGTTCGGCCTCGGTCAGAGCCGTAGACGCAGAGCGATGCGCAGGCCGGGGTGGCTGGCTGCAAGCCGGTCGAGGAGGTCAGGAAAGACCGGGCCGCCGCCGGTGAAGATCGTGTGGAGCGTGGGCGTCGCGGGCGCGCGGGCCAGCGTCTTGCATAGCGCAGGCGGCAGCAGGGCGCAGGTGACGGCTTGCGTGGCGATGCGCGTGGCAAGGCGGGCGGGCGAAAGGCGGGCGAGGCGCGACATCTTCCAGTCGGGCAGGACGGAGGTGCGGCCGCTGGCGATATTGATCAGCACGAAGACCGGGAAGGCGACGAGGTCGCGCTCATTGCCCGGGCTGTCGAGCAGGGGGGCTATGGCGCGGTGCTGGGCGGCGAGAAAGGCGTGGCTGCGCGGGATTGCCTTGGGTGCGCCCGTCGTGCCGGAGGTGAAGGAGATCAGCGCGATGTCGTTGTCTGCGGGCAGGGAGCGGTCGAAGGGGGGGGCGTTTGCGGTCGTGGGGCGCAGGTGGATCAGGGGCCAGAGCGCTGGCAGGGCGAGGCAGAGCAGGCTGTAGGCCCCGGCGCTGCAAAGGCGCGCGGGCGGGTCGTGCGGGCGGCATGGATGAGCCCGCGCAGACCCATCGCGGGTTCGGGCAGAACGACCGTGGCGCCAAGCGACCACAGGGCGGCAAGCGCGGCATATAGATCGGCGCTGACGGGCATGGCGAGCAGAACCCGGTCGCCCGGTGCGATGCCGCGCACGGCCCAAGCGCGGGCGAAGGCGTGGCTGCGGGCCTGCAACTCCGCAAAGCTGACGGCGCGACCAGAGGCCTCGACCAGGGCTGTGCGGTCGGGGTGGCGCGCGACGGCGGCGGCGAAGTCGCGCAGCAGGTCAGACATCGAGCTTGAGGCCCAGAAGCTCGTAGCGGCGGAAGACGGTCGCGCCTTCCATGCGGCTGCGCTCGGCGGACCGGTTGGCGTCGTGGATGAGCGCATGGATCACCGTCTCGAACCCCAGCGCGCGGGCGGCGCTGTGGCAGGCGTGGACAAGGTGGCGGCCCGCGCCGGGCACAAGGCTGGCGTAGGTCTTGAGGATGATGGTCTTGGTCTCCAGCCCCTCGGCGTAATTTGGGATGGCGAAGAGATAGCCCGCGAGCGTGCGGTCGGGGCGGCGGGCGAAAAAGATCAGATCGGGGCGCATCATCGGCATGACGGGGCGATACATGGCCAGAAAATCATCCTCGGTGATCGGCGTGTAGAAGGCATTGCCGGCAAAGGCCCCGGTCGAGAGGGCGAAGACCTCGCGGATGAGCGCCTCGGGCTTTGCGCCGTCCCATGGCTCGATGGTTAAGGCCTCGGTGGCGGGGGCGGCGTGGGGTCGATGTCAGCGAGCCGCATCCGGGCCGAGAAATAGCGCGCGACGGGGATGAAGCCTGCCGCGGCGAAAATGGCGGGCTCATGGGGGCGGTTGGTCGGTTCCAGTAGGAAGGTTTCGAGCCGTCGCTTTCGCTGACGAAACGGTAGCTGCGCCAGGTGTCGCCCGCCATCGGCCCGAGCACACGGGTCAGGCCTGCGGCGCGGATGCGGGCGAGCGCCTCGGCCAGCAGCCCGGCGCAAAGCCGTTTCGTCGCGGAAGGCGATTGTGCCGATGGTGGCGGCTGGCGCACCGTCCCCTCCGGGCCGTCGAGGTGGAGGGTCAGCGATGCGCCCTCGGTCTTGAGGGTCTCGTGGGTCATCCGGCACCTCCGGCGGGGATGGCAGGCCCTTGCAAAACGAGCATGGCATAAAGGCCAAGGGGCACGATCAGCGACAGGGCGGTCAGTTTCAACACCCGGTCGCGGGCGAAAAAGCCTGGAGCCAGTGCCGCCGCGCCCGCGCATAGCGCAAGGCAGGCCAGCGCTGCGGGCCAGAGCGGTTCGGCCCAGAGCGTGCCCTCGGGGTTCAGCGCCGCCACCCCCTCGCGCAGGCCGAAGAAGAACGCGGCGATGATCGGCACAAGGATCAGCCGCCCGTGCAGCGCCAGTGCCGCCAGCCCCATGGCAAACCCCATCGCCGTCAGACCGTAGAAGGCGACGGCGTTCCAGCCCACAGCCAGCCCCACAGCCAGCCAGCCGAAGCTGAAGAGGCCAAGTCCCGCCACGATGTCGAGATCGCCGTAATCCTCGGCGCTGGGGTTGCGCAGGCTGGCCCAGGCATGGGCGACAAGGACGCTCGCAGGCAAAAGCGCGTTTTGCGCCTCGGTCACGGCGAGGATCAGGAACATCGCCACCACATGCACCCGAGCCGAATGGCGCGTCAGGCCAAAACGCGGCCCCAGCGCGCGAAAGCCCACCAGGGTGACGAAGAACAGCGCGGCTAGCGTCAGCAGGTCGAAAAGTCCGCTCTTGGCGTGGATCGCAAGGAACACCAGAAGGCCGAGCGGCAAGAACAGGTTGTCGAAACCGCGCCAGCTTTGCGCCTCGACCAGCGCGCCGAAGGCGGCGATCATCAGGGCGAGCGTCAGGATATTGGCAGGCGGCAGGTCTGACAGGAACATCAGGCAAACCAGCGCGATCAGGAGCGTGACGGTGAAGAACACCGCCGTGCCCTCGACGCTTTTCTGGCCTGCCTCGACGGCAAAGCGGCGGCGGCCGTAGGTGGTACCCGCAAGGGCGGCGGCGGCATCGGCCAGCGTCAGGACCGCGATGGGCAGGATATAGAGAAGCGGGTCGCCGTTCGACAGGAAGAAGCAGAGCCCGACGGCAAGGGCGAGCAGGAAATCCCCGTAGGACCGCCGCTCGACCGCGTGCAGCGTCTGGCCGAGGCTGCCCGAAAGGGCGGGCAGGCGCAGCGCGCCCATCGCCACCAGCGTCAGGCCGATCAGCATGTAGACCGGCCAGCGGTCAGGAAAGAGCCAAGGCAGGATCAGCGCATAGAGGCCGGTGGAGACATGGATCAGCTTGCGGCTGACCTCGGCGTTGATGTGGCGGCGCTGGGCGGCCGTGCGCACCAGCGCCATGAGGCCCAGGAGCACGCCGACCGAGCCAAAGGCGGTGGCGACTTGCAGGGCTGCGCTCACCCCTTGACCTCCTCGATCACGAAGTCGGAGTAGAAAAACGCCATGTCGCGCGCTTTCAACTCGTCCTCCAGCGCGGTCAGGGTTTGCACGCGCGGGGCAAGGGGCTTGGGCACGCGGCGGGGGCCATCATGTTCCAGTAGACCAGACGGGCGCTTGGATTGGCGGCGTCGAGGATGCTGGCATAGACCTGTTCGAAAACGCCCGGCGACATGTACTCAAAAATGTCGGACAGGTTGAAGCCGTCCGCCTTTTCGCCTGTTCCGACGAAAGCTTCGAGCGATCCGGGGCGGATATCGAGCCGGTCGAGCCGCGCGCGGATCGTGTCGTAGTGTTCCGCCCGCCACGCCATCGGCAGGGCCGCGCCATGGGTGCCGATCATGATCCAGTGCAGGTAGGGGTTGGCGCTCGGGTCGGTGTCGACGCCCGCGTGGCGGATGCGGCGAGCGACATGCTGGGCAGGGCTACCCTCCACATGGCCGAAGAACGCCTTGTCTCGGCCCATGCGGCCCATGACGAAGCGCGAGAAGAAGAGGTTGAGCAAGAGCCGCCAACGCCACGTGTCGAAACGGGTTTCAAAGAAAGCGCTGCGGGCGGCGGGCGGGCGCGGGGTGAAGATATCGGCGATAGTGGCCCGCGAATGGACAAGCGGCAGAAGGCGTGTGCGGAAGATGCGGAAATAGCGCTCGAACTTGCCGACACCGCCTGCGCCATGTCGGTCCACGTCCTCGGCCAGTGCGGTCCAGAAGGCTTGGGTTTCTTCGTCGAGCGTGGCGGTCGCGCGCCCCAGCAGCGCGCGGCGTTGGGTCGAGGGGCGCGCGCCCATCAGTTCGAGGAATTCGGGATGGCTTAATCTGGAATAGGCCCCGATCCTGAGCCGGAGACAGGCGATCTGCGCGGGCGAGAGGTCGACGACCACCACCTTGGCGGGGTGGAGCGTGAGCATCGCCAGCGCGTTGTCGCCCGCCGAACAGATCGACACCAGCGTGCCGCCTGCCTTGTCCCCCAAGGCGGCGGTCAGAACGTCGGCGTCTTCCCACAATTGCGCGTAGCGGATGTGGTCGAAGGCGGCGCGGGTCTCGATCTCAGAGCTCGCCATGACGCTCCACCTCTCCGGTTGTGCCGTCCACGGTGACGGTTTCGCCATCGGTGATCCATGTCGTCGCGCCCTTGAGGCCGACGACGCAAGGGATGCCCAGTTCGCGTGCAACGATGGCCGAATGCGACAGCAGCGAGCCGCGCTCGACCACGATGGCGGATGCGTTGGAAAAGACCGCGATCCAGCCCGGATCGGTGTGGCGCGCCACAAGGATCTCGCCTGCCGCCAGCGATTGCGCGCGCGGGTCGCGGATGACGCGGGCCTTGGCCGTGACGCGGCCGCCGAACAGCCGGTGGCCTTTTGGCTTGTGCTGTCGTCGCGGGTGGTTGCGATCTCGGCCCATGTGGGCGCGATTGCGGGGCCGCGCATCTCGATCCGCTCGGGCGGGTCGGGGCGGGCGGCGGCGGCCGTGGCTTCAGCCCTTCGCAGTGCGATCAGCGATTTGAGGTCGCCCGAGAGGCCGAAACCCTCAACCGCGCCCAGCACTTCGGGCACGGTCAGGTGGAACACGTCGCGGGGCGTCTCGATCAGGCCGCGCGCTGCGAACTCACGGCCAAGCGCGAGGAACACGCGGCGGGCGTGGCCGAAGATGCGGGTGCGCTCGAACCGCAGGTTTTCGCGGTCGCGGACGCGCGCCTTGGTCCAGCCCATGATGGCGCGGGCGATGCTGCGTTTGAGAGGGTTGGGGAACAGCGCCCCCCAGTCGGGGGCGGTGGTCGCATGCTGTGCTTGTGCGGCGCGTGCCGCATGGGCGAGGATGGCGGCGATCAGGCTGGCGGGGTCGTCGCGCAGCGTCAGGCTTTCAAGCTTCAATTCCTCGGTGCAGCGGTCGCCGAATTTCGCAAGGTAGCTTTCCACCGCGCGGGCGATCTCCGGATGCGCCTCCAGCGCCGCCAGACAGTGTTCGGCCAGTTCCGCCTCGATCCCCGCCGCGCGCACCATCTGGCCAAGCTCCGCGATGCGCCGCGCGGGTTCGGCCGAGACGATATCGCCCTGACCGATCATCACGTCATTGTGCAGCGCCAGCCCCCGCTCGCCCAGCCAGCGCGCCATCAGGTTCCGAGAGGCACCAAAGGCGATCATGCACAGGAAATCGTTGACGAGCGGCGCATCCCAGCGGTCCAGCAGCGTCGCCTCGATCTTGCGGTACTCCGTGGCAAGTGCTGTCGGGTTGGCGGTGTCGGGATCGAAGCCGCTGTCGAGCGCCGCGTTCAGCCGCTCGTAGAACCGTCGCCGGGTGCGAGGGCAGAAGGATCGCCTGCCAGATCAGGCCCAGACCGGCGCGCGCCAGCCGCAGGTATTCCAGCGCCTTGGCAGCGCCCTGCGCGGGTGGTGGGCCGATGTTGTCCGTCACCTCCCCCGGCATGGGCGTGTCCACGCCCATCATCGTCTCCATATAGGTCCGATTGAGCGAGAAACCGGGCAGGAGCGCCAGCGCCCGATACCAGTTGACGAGGTTGTAATAGACCCGGCCGTCGATACGCCCCAGCATGTTGCCGAAAACGGCGGAATTGGTGGCGATGGTCGTCTCGGGCACGCCAAGCAGGGAGACGAAGGCGCGGTAGACGCGGCCATAGACATGGACGGCGAAGGAATAGGTGAGCGGGCTGACAAGGCCCGGATAGCTTTCGACGATGTTGGAATTGTCGAAGATGGTGAGCGCGCCGTCGGGCGTTGGCATGGGCAGCAAGGGCGTGGTGATGGGGCGGGATTGCAAGATGTGCAGGCCGTCTGTGTCCAGCGCCCATTCCACGTCTTGCGGGGTGCCGAATGTGGCCTCGGCGCGCCGGGCTAGAGCGGAGATGGCCAACGCCTCCGCCGCCGTCAGGACAGTGGGTTCTGTGGTGCAGGTGGCTATGTCGTTGACGGTCCAGTCCTCGCCATCCTCTTCGCCCGAGACGAGCCTGTCGCCCAGACCCGCGATGGCCGAGATCACGACACGGTCGCGCCGCCCTGACACCGGATCGGCGGAAAGGCGACGCCCGCTGCGCGCGCGGCGATCATGCGCTGGACGATGACGGCGGGGCCTTCGGCTGTGCCACCGGCTTTCAGCGCGCGATAGGTCGCCACCGTCTCGCCAAAGCCCGAGGCCCAGACGGCGCGGGCGGCTTGCTCCACGCCGTTGGGCGCAACGTTGAGCTGTGTGTCGAACTGGCCCGCATGGCTGTGCTCCGCCCCATCCTCGGCACGCGCGGAACTGCGGACGGCATAGGGGCCGGGGCCTAGGGTGGCGAGCGCGTCGGGCAGGCCGGTGAGGGGACGTCGCCCTCGAAGGCTTCGGCGCGGATGACGAAAAAAGTAGGCGGCGCGAAGCCATGGGTCGCCAGATGGGCGAGCGCTGCGGCCTTGCCGCCGACCTGTGCGACCTCGGTGGCTTCGGCCTGTGGGATGATGTGGGACATCAGATGAGCCTCAGGGCTAGGGGCGCGAAGCCTGCCAGTGCGTAGCAGGCAAAGACCCAGAGGCCCGCGACCGCGTCCATCCGGGTTTGCGCAGCAAGTGTCGGCGCGCGGGCGTAGCGGGTGGCCGCGCCAAGGCAGAGGACCAGCATCGCCCCGCCAAGGGCCAGCGTGACCCAAACCGCCCCCGTCACCACCGCCACACCCATCAAGAGCGCAAAGGACACCGCGACGCAGCCCGACCAGACCAGCGCCGCCCGCCACGGTCCCCAGAGCGAGGAATAGGTGTCGACGCCCGGGATCTCGGCCTCGGGCGCCCAGAGCTTGCGCCCGATTTCCAGCACGCAGCCGTTGACGAAGGAGAGGGCGAGGAACAGCAAGAGGCCTGCGGCGGGTGCGCCTGCAGGCAGCCATTCCATGCCCGTGAGCAACAGGTCGATCAGGGGCATGATCGCCATATGGCTGACGAGGTAGAGGATCGGGCGCGCCTTGAGCCATGCGGGAAAGCCGAACTCGAAGGTCATGGCGGCAAGCCAGAGCCAGACCAGCGCCAATAGCCAGAGGGTCGGGGGATGCCACGCCCAAGCGGCGAGTGCGGTCAGCGGCAGCGACGCCGCCCCGAGCGACAGCACGGCCTTGAGGGAGATCAGCCCGCGCGGGATCGGGCGGTCGGGGCGCAGGCGGCGGTCGTCGTCGAGGTCTTTCCATTCGTCGCAGACGCGCATCTGGAAGAAGATCAGGAGCGCCACGACGAAGCCCGCGACAAAGGCGCCGGGGTCGGGCAGGGGCGCCCCGCCATCTCAGCCGACACCGCGATGCTGGCGGCCGAAAACACCGCCAGAAGCGGCGCAGTCTTGGCCAGCGGAAGCGTTCCCGCTGGTAGGTCCAGAGGGTTTGGGGCGTCATCTCAGGCGGGCCAGCGTTTCATGGGCGCGCGTGAAATGCCCCGCCGCGATGGCGGCCACAATGGAGATTTCCCGCATAGACAGGTGGCCGCCACCACTTCGGCGAGCGCAGCCCGTGCCCCGTGCCCTTGAGACCAAGGATGTTGAGCCCCGCCGATTGGCTGGGCAGGCCCGTGCCGCCGCCGACGGAACCCACAAGGATGTTGGGCATGGTGACGCTGCAAAACAGGTCGTCGCCGCGCGCCTCCATCCTTGTGATCCCCATGGCGCTTTCGGCGACGCAGGCGGCATCTTGCCCGGTGGCGATGTAAAGCGCGGCCAAGCCATTGGCGAAATGCGCCTGCGCGCCGATCTGGCCCGACAGATGCGCGCCCAGATTGGCGACCTGCCCGTAATCGAGCATCGCCTGCACGGTGGTGCCCAGCGTCTTTTCCACGACTGCGGCCTTCAGCGTGACGGATGCGGAAACCTTCCGCCCGCGCCCGGTGACAAGACCCAGAAACGAGGCCTTCTTGTCGCCCGAGAAATTGCCCTCGATATACCACGCCTTGAGGGGGACGGGGCAGGCCGCCACGATGGCTTCGCACAAAGCATTGGTTGCGATGGTGACCATGTTCTGACCCGCCGCATCGCCCGTGGTATAGCGGCAAATCAGGAAAACCACGTTGTTGTCGATCACGGGTTCCAGCGACACCAGCTTGCCATGCCGCGTTGTCGCCTCGGCGGCGGTTTTGAGCGTTTCGATGTGGGTGACGACCCATTCCACGAAGAGCCCCGCATCGAGAAGGGTGTTGAGCACGAAGGCGGGCGTGCGCAAGACGCCTTCATAGAGGATCGCGGTCGACATGCCCCCCGATTTCGTGGCCGCCAGCGCGCCCCGCGCGTAGGAGGCGACGAGCGCGGCCTCGGTCGTGGCCAGCGGTACATGGTAGTCGCCATGCGCGTTCAGCCCGTTGATCCTGAGCGGGCCGATGATGCCCACGGGCAGTTTCACCGTGCCGATGAAATTTTCGATATTGGCGTCGAAGCGCCCCGGATCGGCCATCGTCTGAGCATCGGCCATCACCGCCCGATCCTCGGGGTGGCTTTACCCATCAGCCGGTCCCAATAGCGCGCGACCGAGGTCTCGGTTGCCTTGCGCACGGGTCTGAGCGTGGTGAATTCCGCGTCGCTGGGCAGCATCCGGTCGGCGAGCGGGGTGTCGAGGAAGCGTGCGCGCACGCGTCTGAGCATGTCCAGAACATGGGAGGGGATCGTCATGCCTGTCCTCGTTACACTGCGTGCCAAGCAGCAGGCACCACGGCCGGGCAAGACGTCAAGATGCGGTAATGACCGGAAAGATATCGGCCCCCCAGTGTGTCGGCACTGGCGCAGAGCGGGCAGCGGTATCATATCTCGGCCATGCGCAAGATCACCGATCTCTGGCGGGGCGACCTGCCGCTGGGCGATGCCTTCTGGACCTGGGCCGTGATGGGCGGTCTGGTCGTGAACGTGTCGAGCAGCCTTGTTTTTCTGTGGCTCATCACGATCGACCATCCGATCCCGGCGCTGCTGGTGGGCTACGGCCTGTCGCTGCCGTTCAATGCGCTGGCCACGGTGGGGGTCTTCCGGTCGGCTGCACGCCACGGCGGGCCACATGTGCAGGCCGATCTGGCGCGCGGCGCGGTGCTGGTCTTGATGGCGGGGCTGAGCCTGACATGAGCGCTCAGCCGCCCGCCTTTGGCACTGACCCGAACGCCCGCATCGACGGGTTTGTCGCGCGGCAGTTTAGATGGCCCGGCAGCCTGCGGCTGCACCGCGCGGCTTTGGGCTGGGACATCGCGCGAGCGCCCGCGAATGTCATGCTGTCACCGGTGCTGGTGCTGTCGCGGCTCCTGGCTTGGGTTTTGGGTCGGGTCGGGTTGCGGCATGCTGCGGCTTGGTTGCGCGGGCGGCGTATCGTGATGCGGACGGCGGTGGCCGCGCGCGTCGAGGCCGCTGTTTTGCTCGAACTGTTGGAGGTGCCGCTGCCCGGGGGCATTCCCCGCGACCGGGTAGAGATTGCGCATGCGATCCTTGCCGCCCCGTCCTTTCGTGCCGCCGTCCTGCGCTGCGGCAGTGTCGAGGCCGCGCAGGCGATGGCCGACCGGGTCGCCGGCGCGCTGGGCGATTACAGCGGCACACGCTCGGCCATGGCCGAGATCGTCACCGCGCTGATCACCTTGGTCGTAGGTGGGCTGGTGTTCCAGGCGCTGACGCCGGGCATGATCTCCATGGCGCCGGGCGTGGCCGGGGCGGTCGCGCAGGCTGCGGCTGTCGCCGATTTCCCCTTGGGCGACCGGCTGGGCGGGCTTTGGTATGACGTGTTCCCTGTTGGCCCTTCGCCCGGCCTTGTCGTGGCGAGTTTTGCGGGGCTGTTGCTGCTGGGGTCTACGGTCACGGCCTTTGCGGGGGCGCTTGCCGATCCCGTGCAGGTCCGGATGGGCCTGCACCGCCGCTCGCTGGTGCGTCTGCTGCGGCTGGTCGAGACGGAACGCAGGGGCGCGCCCGGCGCGGGCTTCGCCGCGCGCGAGCATCTGGTGATGCGGGTCTTCGACCTGTGGGATGCGGCGCTGGCCGCGCTCAGGGTCTTTCGCGGCTGACGGTTCAGGTCAGCGCCGCGCAGAAATCCTGAATGCGGGTGCAAGCGTCGCGCAGCGTCTCGTCATCGGTGGCGTAGCTGATCCGGAACGCGGGCGAGAGGCCGAAGGCACTGCCGAAGACCACGGCCACGCCCTTTTCCTCCAAGAGCGCCTTGGCAAAGGTCTCGTCGCTGTCGATGAATGTGCCTGCCGCCGTCGTCTTGCCGATCAGTCCGGTGATCGAGGGATAGACGTAGAACGCCCCTTCGGGCACCGGGCAGACCATCCCGTCGATCTCGGACAGCATGGAGACGACCAGATCACGGCGGCGTTTGAACATCTCGTTGTTGGTGGCGATGTAATCTTGCGGACCGTTCAGCGCCTCGACCGCTGCCCATTGGCTGATGGTGCAGGGGTTGGAGGTCGATTGCGACTGGATCTTTCCCATCGCCTTGATGACCTCGACCGGGCCTGCGGCATAGCCGATGCGCCAGCCGGTCATGGCATAGGCCTTGGACACGCCGTTGCAGGTCAACGTGCGGTCATAGAGGCCCGGTTCGACCTGCGCGGGCGTGGCGAATTTGTAATCGTCATAGACGAGGTGTTCGTACATGTCGTCGGTCATCACCCAGACATGGGGGTGGCGCATCAGGACATCGGTCAGCGCCTTGAGTTCGGTGGCCGTATAGCCCGCGCCGGTCGGGTTCGAGGGCGAGTTGAAGATGAACCATTTGGTTTTCGGCGTGATCGCGGCCTCAAGATCCTCGGGCGTGATCTTGTAGCCGTTCTGGCTCGGGCCCTCGACGAAAACGGGGGTGCCGCCGGCAAGCAGCACCATGTCGGGGTAGCTGACCCAGTAGGGGGCGGGGATGATGACCTCGTCGCCTGGGTTCAGCGTGGCCATCAGCGCGTTGTAGAGGATCTGCTTGCCACCGGTGCCGACGGTCACCTGCGCGGGGGTGTAATCCAGATCGTTGTCGCGCTTGAACTTGGCGCAGATCGCCTTTTTCAGCTCGGGGATGCCGTCGACGGCGGTGTATTTCGTTTTGCCTGCGACGATGGCCGCGATGGCTGCATCCTTGATGTTTTGCGGCGTGTCGAAATCGGGTTCGCCCGCGCCCAGACCGATCACATCCTTGCCCTGCGCCTTCAACTCGGCCGCGAGGTTGGACACGGCGATGGTCGGCGAAGGCTTCACGCGAGCGAGCGTGTCGGAAAGGAAGGGCATCGGGTCGCGTCCTCGTTGGGCCGGCATCCGTGTCAGGGTGTCGGGTGGCGTTTCACTATGTTCACCATTAGGGTGCACCCCGGTCACGATCAAGCGGCGAACAACCGGCGGAGGGGACGCAAGATGACGACGGATGTGCAAGAGGGACCGGGCTGGTATGACGGCGATACCGCCACTTTCGGCGACCGGATGACAGGTGCACGCGAGGCGGCGGGCCTTAGCCAGACCGAGCTTGCGCGGCGCATGGGGGTCAAGGTGAAAACCGTGCAGGGGTGGGAAAACGACCAGTCAGAGCCGCGCGCCAACAAGCTGCAGATGCTGGCTGGCATGTTGGGCGTTTCCATCATGTGGCTGCTGACCGGGCGGGGCGACGGGCTGGACGGGCCCGAGACGCCCGAGCCGCTGAACGACGATCTGGTCGCATTGCTGGGCGATCTGCGGGCGATGAAGGTGGAACAGGCGCGGCTGGCCGACCGCATGGGGCGGCTGGAGAAACGGCTGCGGCTGGCGCTGTCGAGCAGGGTGTGAAGATGACGAACGAGACACGCGAGATCCGGCTCAAGCGCTTGCGGATGCGGGCGGGGCACCGGGGGATCAAGGAAATGGACCTGATCCTGGGCGGTTGGGCCGAGCGGCATCTGGAAACGGCCGATGACGCGACGCTGGACGCTTTCGAGACGGTGATGGCCGAGGCCGATCAGGACCTTTACCAATGGGTGTCCGGGCAGGCTGAACCGCCCGGCGCGCACAAGCCGTTTCTCGACCGGCTCAGGACCGAGTTCATGGCAGGGCGCTGAGTTTTTGTCGCGCGCTTAACTCAATCTTTGCGAATCTTGTGCCAGTCAGGGGGCGAAGCACCAAGATGCGGAGCCCATGATGAGTATGCACGCGCCCCTTGCGACGACCCGGTCGGCATTTCTGACCGGCTATCTCGAATCGCTGTCGCTGGTGGAGCGGTTGCACCGTCTGCTGCTCGACGTCATCAAGGATGAATTCGAACGGCTTGGCATCCTCGACATCAACGCGGTGCAGGCGCTGTTGTTGTTCAACATCGGCGAGCATGAGGTGACCGCGGGGGAGTTGAAGTCGCGCGGCTATTATCAGGGGTCCAACGTCAGCTACAATCTCAAGAAGCTGGTGGAGATGGGCTACATGCACCACCAGCGCTGCGAGATCGACCGACGGTCTGTGCGCGTGCGCCTGACCGAAAAGGGGCGCCATGTGCGTGAGGTTGTGGGGGCGCTGTTCGCCCGCCATGCCGAAGGACTGGAAAAGCACGGGGTTCTGGGCACCGACGGAATCGACAGGGTGAACCACTCGCTCAAGCGGGTGGAACGGTATTGGACGGATCAGATCCGGTATATCTATTGAGGGGAGCCGATGTCGGCGACGACGGCGGTGCCCGATGCGACAAGCAGGACCATGTTCCACCCTCCGTCGCCGATCTGGGTGTAGTCGAGATCGACGGCGATGACGGCATTCGCGCCCAGAGCATGAGCCTCTCGCTTGAGCTCGTAAAGGACAGTTTCGCGCGCGTCTCGCATCGTATTCTGAATTGCCTCGGACCTGCCCCCAACGATGTTCCGGACGCCCGCGAAGAGATCCTTGAAGACGTTCATGCCGTAAGCAACCTCGGCGGTCACGATGGTGAGGCGCTTGCGGATGTGAATGTCGGGCTGCATCTCGGTGGTGACAAGGATGGCATCGATAGCTGTCCGACGCGCCGCAGCCTCTGCGGTTGCGACTTGCAAACTTTCCGAGGTATCTCCTTTCGCGTTTGCAAAGTGCACAGCGAAACAGGTGCCGCAACGACCGCCGCCGCCTTCAAGAAAGCCGATTTTTTTTCCGCAGGAAACGCAGGCCGCCACGGCAAACCTCCACAGATTTGATGTAACGACCAGTCGTATAGTTGGAAGTGGGCGGGCTGTCGCCTGCTTCTACGGCGATCACCCCCCCGGCGCCTCTTCACCCACGATCAGCGGCAGGTCGTGCCCCGCCGCCTCCAGCGCAGGCCGGATCTGGGTGCGGATCGAGCGTTCGGTAACAGGTCCGCGGAAATGCAGGACGACGGTGCCGGTGTCGTCGATGAAGAAGGTCTCGGGCATCGCCACCACGCCCCAGTCGGCGCCGTTGCGGGCCTGCTCGTCGCGGCCTATGGCGTCATAGGGATTGCCAAGCTCGTCCAGAAACCCCAGCGCCTGATCGATCCGGTCGCGGTAGTTCACGCCGTACAGCGGCACGCCCGCCTCGGCCAGCGCGGTCAGGACCGGGTGTTCGGTGCGACACGGCGGGCACCAACTGGCGAAGAAATTGACCATCACCAACCCGTTGCCCTCCAGCACGTCGCGGGTCAGAAGCGGTGTCTGCCCCAGCGGTTGAAGGTTCAGATCCGGTGCCTCGCGCCCCTGACGGGCCGAGCGCAGGGACTGGGTGTCGACGCCTTGTTGCATCGCCTCTTGCGTGTTCATCAACTGGTATCCGGCGATGCCGAAAAAACCCATGGTCAGCGCCACGGGCAGGGCCATCAGCCAGTTCATCTTCATGTCGTGCGGCCCCGACGGCTTTCCACCTGTTCCAGCCGCGCACGCACGCGCCGCGCCTTCCAGATCGAGGCACCAACGACCGCGACCAGCAGCGTAAGCGACACGCCGTAGGAGGACAGCACGGGAACGGCATAGGTGCCAAGATCGGGCATCATGATCAGGCCATCCTTTCCTGCGCGATCAACGCCTTGAGGCGGCGGGCGCGGATCTCGGTCTGGGTGCGGTAGAGCACGAGGGCAACGAATAGGAATCCAAAGCCCGCCAGCGTGATGACCAGCGGATACCAGAACACATTGGCGATGTTCTGTTCGCGGTCGAGCGACAGTGTCGCGCCCTGATGCAGGCCCTGGTTCCAGAACACCAGCGCGTAGCGCGAGATGATGGCGAAAACCGATCCCACGAGGCACAGGACGGCGGTCAGGTCGGCCGCACTGTCGGGATTGTCGATCGCCTCCCATAGCGCCATGTAGCCGAGGTAGAAGAGGAACAAGATCAGGAAGGACGTCAGCCGCGGGTCCCATTCCCACCATGTCCCCCACATCGGCTGACCCCAGAGCGCGCCGGTGGCCAGCGCGATTACGGTGAAGACCATGCCCACCGGGGCGGCCGCCTTGGCCGCCAAGGCGCTCACATGATGGCGCCGGATCACCCAGATCAGCGAGGCGACCAACATCATGAGCCACGCGTTCACCGCCATGATGGCCGAGGGCACGTGGACGTAGATGATCTTGACCGTCGATCCCTGCCGGAAGTCGTCAGGCGTGAAGAAGAACCCCCAGACAAGGCCGGTGACAAGGCAAATCGCCGCAATCCCTGCCGTCCAAGGCAGGAGAAAGGCGGAGGTCGCCATGAACTTGCGCGGGTTCGCGTATTCCCAGATCGATGCCATAAGGCGCAACTTAATCGGGGCTGATTGCGCTCACAATGGGTCAGAGGCGCGCGCCTCTAGCGCAGATTGACGCGGAGGGCGGCTGCGGCGGCGAAGGGCAGAATCGCGAGACTGCCCAGCGTGATCCCCCCACCAAGATGAGTGGCGTCAGCGCGTCCTGCCCGGTCGCGCCGCGCGCCACGGTCAACGCGCCGAAGATCAGCGTGGGCACGTAAAGCGGCAAGACGAGCAGCGACAGCAAGAGCCCGCCGCGCTTTACGCCCACGGTCAGCGCCGCGCCGAAGGCTCCGATGGCCGATAGCGCAGGCGTGCCAAGCGCCAGCGAGGCCATCAGCCAGACGATACCCCGGCCGCAGGCAGGTTCAGCAAGCACGCCCCAGCGCGGGGCTGCCACCACCAGTGGCAGGCCGGTGGTCATCCAATGCGCCAGCGCCTTCATCGCGGCCAGCCCCTCGAGGGGGACGGGCGAGGTGGCGATCAGGTCGAGGGTGCCGTCCTCCCAGTCGAGCTGAAAGATGCGGTCGAGCGACAGGAGGCAGGCCAAAAGCGCCCCTAGCCACAAGATGCCCGGCGCGATGTCGGACAAGATCGCGGTCTGCGGGCCGACACTGAGCGGCACCAGCGTGGTGAAGATCAGGAAAAACGCCAGCGACAGCCCGAAACCGCCGCCCGCGCGGATGGCAAGGGTCAGGTCGCGCTTGAGCAGGCCGATCATCCCATCCGCTCCGCGAAAGGGTCGTCGGTGCGGATGCGCTTGGCGACGAAAGGGGTGATGTCGAGCGTGGTGGCCTGAGGCAGACCAAGGTCGATATGGGTGGCGATCACGGCGCTGCCGCCTTGTTGCAGATGCGTCGTCACGGCGGCGGCGAAACGGGCGACGTTCTCGGCATCCAGCGATACGGTCGGCTCGTCGAGGCACCAGACGGGCCGCCCCGTGACCAGCAGGCGCGCCGAGCGACAGGCGGCGTTTCTGGCCTGCCGACATCTCGCCCGCTCGGCGGTCAAGGAGCGGCGTGAGGTGGAACGCCTCGATGGCGGGGGCAGGGTCGCTTGTGCCGAAGACGCCGGCCCAGAAGATCAGGTTTTCCTCGACCGTCAGTTGCGATTTCAGCCCATCGGCATGGGCGGCATAGGCGATGGCGTCGGGATCGGCCTCGATCATCGTTAACGCCAGCGGCGGGGTCAGGCCCGCAAGCGTGCGCAACAGCGTCGTCTTGCCCGCCCCGTTCGGCCCGCGCAAAATCAGCGCCTGACCGGGCGCCACGGCAAAGCTGACACCGGCCAGAATTTGGGCGGGGCCGCGGGCGCAGGCAAGGTCGGTGACGCGCAGGTTCATGCTTGGCAGCGGTAACTGATTGACGCGCCTAGGGGAAGCGGCCTCAGAGCGGCCAGACGATGAGGATCGTTGGGACCGCAACCGCGATGACGATGATCTCGAGCGGCAGGCCCATCGCCAGTAATCGCGAAAGCGGTAGCCGCCCGGACCGAGGATCAAGGTGTTGTTGTTGTGCCCGATGGGCGTGAGGAAGGCCGCCGAGGCGGCGACGGCCACCGCCATAAGGAACGGGTCGGGCGAGACGCCGAGGCTTTGGGCCATGGTGATGCCCACCGGGGCCGCGACGATGGCGGTGGCGGTGTTGTTGAGCACATCCGACAGCGACATGGTTACGACCATCAAGACGGTCAGGCTGACCCAGACCGGAAGACCATCGGTGGCCGTGATCAAACCGCCCGCGATCAGGGCGGTGCCGCCCGAAGCCTCAAGCGCCCCGCCCAGCGGGATCATCGTCGACCGATCAGCACCACGACGGGCCATTCGATATGGGTGTAAAGCTCGGGCAGGGGCACGACGCGCAGGGCGACATAGCCCACCACCACGATCCCGAGCGCGATGGGCAGGTAGATAAGCCCGAAGGAGGCGAGGATCACGGCGGCCGCGAACAGACCGATGGCGGCCCAGGCCTTGCGGTCTTGCGTCACGGCCAGCCCGCGGCTTTCCAGCGCCAGCCCGCCCAGCCAGCCCACGACCTCATCTGCGGTGTCTTCGGGAGCGAGCAGCAACAAGATGTCGCCCGGGCGCACGATCTCTTGGCGCAGTCGTCGCGTGATCTGCTGGCCGCGTCTTGAAAGCCCAACGATTACGGTCGATTTGCGCCACCCCAGCCCGATGGCTTGCGCCGAACGCCCCGCGATCCGCGCGCCGACGGGGATGGCCATCTCGACCAGCGTGGCGCCGTCACTCAGGCGTTCTGCGGCGGGGCTGTCGGCCTCGACGATGCGCAGGCCAAGACTGGTGCGGAATTCGTCCAGCGCCTCGGGTTCGGCCTCGGATGACCGAAGTGAATGTCGCCACTGATCTTGAGGTTCTGGCGGGGGCCAAGCCTCCGGTCGCCGTCGCGCGTCAGGCCGAGCACGGACACACCGGCCTCTTCGGCAGGCTCCAGCAGATCGCGCAGGGGCGTTCCCGCCAGCTTGTGATCCTCGGGCACGGCCAGTTCGGCGATGTAGGGGGTGACGCTCTTGAGGCTGACGCCTGCCGCGCCTTCGTCGCGGGTCGGGATCAGCCGCCAGCCCGCCAGCGCCACGAAGCCCAGACCCGCGACGGCGACGGCAAGGCCCACGGGGGCGAAATCGAACATGGCAAAGGTCTGGCCCAGCGACTCCTCGCGGATGGCCGCGATGATGATGTTGGGCGGTGTGCCGATCAGGGTGATCATGCCGCCGAGGATGGTGGCGAAGCTCAGTGGCATCAGCGACAGGCCCGGGCTGCGGCCAGCCTTGCGCGCGGTGGCGATGTCGACGGGCATCAGAAGTGCAAGGGCGGCCACGTTGTTCATGAAGGCCGAGAGCACGCCGCCAATGCCGCCCATGATGGCGATATGTGCGCCAAGGCCGCGCGCGCTGTCGACCAGCGTGCGGGTGATGAGCAGAACCGCCCCTGATCGCACCAGCCCGGCCGAGACGACCAGCACCAGCGCCACGATCAGCGTGGCCGGATGACCGAAGCCGGAAAAGGCATCCTCGGTCGGCACCACGCCGAGCACCACGCCCGCGAGCAGCGCCGAGAAGGCGACGATGTCATAGCGGAAACGGCCCCAGATCAGCAGGGCGAAGACCGCGCCGAAAAGCGCGAAGAGGGTGATCTGATCATTGGTCATGGACACGACCTTAGACGCCGCCGGGCGCGAGCGACACTACAGATGCGGGCCGATCGGGCCCATGCCGGGTGCCTGCAGCTCGTTGATCCGCACGACGGTGGCGGGCAGGAAGCGACCCCGTTGTTTGCTTTCGGCCCACCAGGCTCGCGCGCCGGGCGTGGCGAGATGGTCGAGCAGCGTGTTCTGGATCGGGTAGTGCAGGCCCGAGAACTGGCGGGGCACCGTGCCGCTGTGCTTTTCAAAATTGCCGATGACGTGGATGCCCTGTTCGAGATACTGGCCGAAGGCGCGTTTTTCGGCGTCGGTCAGGGCGTGGTAGTCGGCATGACCACGGGTGACGAGATCGGCCATGTAAGGGTCGTTGGTGATGGCCTTGAACGCGGTCAACGTTGCCAGCAGCTCTCGCCAGTTCTTCAGTGCCGTCTCGCGGTTCTGCTCGCGCAGTTCTATGGCCAGGAACAGAAGCGACCCGATCACGCCTGCGGCCGCGACAAGGTCGGCGATATTGGCAAGTGTGCTCAGCATGGGGCTCCTCTCCGTCGGGTTTGCGTGAGCCTAGCGTGCACGCGCCGACGCGTCACCGGGCATTGCAAGGGTGCGCCGCTCCGGCCTATAGACGCCTCCAATATCGTTCAGATCTTCGGGGAGAGACCCATGGCCGGCCATTCCAAATGGGCCAACATCCAGCACCGCAAGGGCAAGCAGGACAAGATCCGCGCCAAGGTGTTTTCCAAGTTGTCCAAGGAAATCACGGTGGCCGCCAAGATGGGTGACCCCGATCCCGACAAGAACCCGCGCCTGCGGCTGGCGGTCAAGGAAGCGAAATCCAGTTCCGTCCCCAAGGATGTGATCGAGCGCGCGATCAAGAAGGCCATCGGCGGCGACGCCGAGAATTACGAGGAAATCCGCTACGAGGGCTATGGCCCCAACGGCGTCGCGGTGATCGTGGAGGCGATGACCGACAACCGCAACCGCACCGCGTCAAACGTCCGCTCGCTCTTTGCCAAGCATGGCGGGAATCTGGGCGAGACCGGATCGGTGGCCTTCATGTTCGAGCGCAAGGGGCAGGTGAGCTATGGCTCCGCGGTGGGCGATGCGGACACGGTCATGATGGCCGCGATCGAAGCGGGGGCCGAGGATGCCGAAAGCTCTGAAGAGGGGCATATCGTGTGGTGCGCGGACACCGATTTGAACGAAGTGTCGGCCGCGCTTGAGGCCGCTCTTGGCGAAAGCCAGTCGACCAAACTGGTCTGGCGGCCCGCGACCACGACAGACCTTGGGCTTGAAGATGCACAAAAACTGATGAAGCTGATCGATGCGCTGGAAGATGACGATGACGTTCAGACCGTCACCGCGAATTTCGAAATCTCGGACGAGGTGATGGCACAGCTGTGATCGGGGGTGGTTGCGTGGCAGGTGCCAGCAGGTCCCCCCGCCCGAGCCGACCAAGCGCCCGCGCGATGGCGCGCGCATATGGTCATCCGTTTTGGGGCGAACAGCGTCACGTGGCCCATCTTCGGATGGCAGCGTGATCTTTACCTTTCCTTAACCAGTGTCGTCCGATGCTGTATCCATAAAGCGTAAAGTCACGTCGGCTTGATGCATTTACCCTGCAATTGCAGGAATTTATCGGAAGAGTAACGAGTTGTATCGAAAGATGCTTCCTTGCTTCCGAAGATCTGTTGCGGCGAGAGGGTCTGCAGGACTACGCCAAGCCAGCATCTGCACAAGGTAGCGATTTGATGAATACCCAGACCCGAGCCTTCACCCCCGATCAGAGCGTCGCAGCATTTGACGATGTCGCGGTATCGCCCAAGATCCTTGCGATTGTCTTGGCTGCACTTGTGGGTGGGCTTGGTGCCGTGGCACTGGCGGCCTCGGCGGGGTTCGGGATCTGGGGCCTCGTCGGGTCCTATCTGGTCGGCAATTTTGGTGTCGGCAGCCTGCTTCTGGCACACTTGAGCACCAGGTGAACGCGACACCCGCCATGGCCTTGTGACCTCAAGGACGCGTTCGCCGGTCTCAAGCCCCCGACGCTTGATCTTTGGGGGGATTTCAGCGACACCGCTCGGGCGAAGGACAATAGAGTCAGGGCAGTAGTCATGCGTATCACGATGATCGGCACAGGCTATGTCGGGCCTTGTCTCGGGGGTGTGTTTTTCGGATTTCGGGCATGACGTGATCTGCGTCGACAAGGACCCGAAGCAAGATCGAGAAGCTCAACAGCGGGCATGGTGCCGATCTTCGAGCCGGGTCTCGACGCGCTGATGGCGCGCAACGTGGAGGCCGGGCGGCTGTCCTTCACCACCGATCTAGCGCCGGCCGTGGATGGCGCAGACGCGGTCTTCATCGCCGTGGGCACACCGACGCGGCGCGGGGACGGGCATGCCGATCTGACCTATGTGATGGCCGCCGCCGAGGAAGTGGCCCACGCGCTGACCGGATATGCGGTGATCGTGACGAAATCCACGGTGCCGGTGGGGACCAACCGCAAGGTCAAGCAGGTGGTGGCCAAGGCCAATCCGCAGGCCGAGTTCGACGTGGCCTCGAACCCGGAATTCCTGCGCGAAGGGGCTGCGATTGACGATTTCATGAAGCCCGACCGGGTGGTCGTGGGCGTCCAGACCGAACGTGCGGCCGAGGTGATGGCCGACATCTACCGCCCGCTGTTCTTGCGCGATTTCCGATTGTCACCACCGATCTGGAATGCGGCCGAGATGATCAAATACGCCGCCAACGCCTTTCTGGCGACCAAGATCACCTTCATCAACGAGATCGCGGCGCTGTGCGAACGGGTGGGCGCGGATGTCAAGGAAGTGTCCAGGGGCATCGGTCTTGACGGGCGCATCGGCAACAAGTTCCTGCATGCGGGCCCCGGCTATGGCGGGTCGTGCTTTCCCAAGGATACGCAGGCGCTGGCGCGGATCGGGCAAGAACACGCCGTGCCGCAAAGCATCGTGGAAACGGTCATCCGGGTGAATGACGCGGTCAAGCACCGGATGATCGAAAAGCTGCGCGATCTGTGCGACGGCACGCTTCAACGGCAAGACCATCGCGGTGCTGGGCGTGACCTTCAAACCCAACACCGACGACATGCGCGATGCGCCCAGCCTGACCATCGTGCCCGCGCTGGTGGGTGGCGGGGCTAAAGGTGCGGGTCGTCGACCCGCAAGGGCGACGCGAGGGCGAGGGGCTGTTGCCGGGCGTGGTATGGGCCGAGGATCCCTACAAGGCGGCGCAGAACGCCGATCTTGTGGTGATTTTGACCGAATGGAACGAGTTCCGGGCGCTGGACCTGAAGAAGCTTGCCAAGAAGATGGCGAGCCCGCGCATGGCAGACCTGCGCAACATCTATTCGGTGCAAGATGCCAAGCGGGCGGGCTTCGAGGCCTATGAGTGCATCAGTAGACCGGGGCTGCTGTGCCCGAAAGCTGAACGGGCGCCGTCTTGGGCCGGGTGAGGGCGGCAAGGCTCCGCGGCGCTGCAGCGATTGTGCAGCTTGGCCTGCTGTAACTGGCAGGAGCTGCCTTGCGTGACGCGCGGCGCCAACGGGCCGCATGTCCTGACGGCCGGGACGGCGGCAGACCAGCAAACGATCCGAAGTCAGGGAAATATCACCTTGGGAGAGCTGCGGAGCGTCTTTCCCGGGGCTTTTTGCACCTGCGGCATTGATTTTTCCGTCCAGTGATGTAACATTTACGACATGCAAGGTCTATAAACGACATCGCCGCCGCCGGTCTTCCCCCGCGGCCCCGTTCGCCCCGCACCGGCTCGAACCTCAGAGGCACCATGAAACATCAGCCGCTTTCCGGCGACCCTTTGCCGTCCTACGCTCATCCCTACCGCACCGCTGCCGTCATCGGAGCGGGCGCTTGGGGAACGGCGCTTGCCGCCACTTTGGCGAAAGGAGGCGTGTCGACACGCCTTTGGGGTCGGGATCGGGCGGTCGTCGATGCGATCAATGCGACGCGCCGCAATGAGCGGCTCTTGCCGGGTGTCACACTGCCCGACGCGCTGATGGGCGTGCACCAGATGAAGGCGGCGCTGCAGGGCGCCGAGGTCGTGCTGATCGTCGTCCCCTCGCGCTCCATCCGGTCTGTTGCGCGGCAGGTGGCCGAACATCTGGCAACGGGTGTGCCCGTTGCGGTCTGCGCCAAGGGGATCGAGGCGGAGACGGGCCTGCTGATGACGCAGGTGGCCGAGGAGGAACTGGGCCGCCGCCCGGTCGGCTGCGTCTCGGGGCCGACCTTTGCCGTGGAAACCGCGTTGGGCCACCCGACAGCGGCGACCGTGGCCTTTCCCTTCGGGCCCGGCGACCGGATGCGCCCGGCCGAGCCCGGCTGTCCGGCTGGCGCTGGCGCTGTCGACCGAGAGTTTCCGCGCCTATGTCTCGGACGATCTGGTGGGCGTCGAGATCGGCGGCGCGCTCAAGAACGTCATCGCCATCGCCTGCGGAATGATGACCGGCGCGGGCTTTGCCGAGAACACCCGCGCGGCGCTGATCACCCGTGGCCTTGACGAGATGAAGACTTTGGCCGAAGCCCTTGGCGGGCGGCGTGAAACGGTTACCGGCCTGTCAGGCGTGGGCGATCTGACGCTGACCTGTTCCAGCCCCACCTCGCGCAACATGGCGCTGGGCCTGCAACTGGGCCAAGGCGTGGCGCGTGCGGCCTGCTTTGACGGTGAGCCGGTCGTGGTCGAGGGCGAGGTCAACGCGACCTCGGTCACCGACCTTGCCCGCAAGCTGGGCGTCAATCTGCCGATCTGTGAAACCGTCCGCGCCATCCTGCACGAGGGGCGGCCCTTGGGCGAGGCCTTTGCCGCGCTTTGGGCGCGCCCGATCGAGGCGGAGCCGCGCGCCATGGACCTGTCGTTTTCCCATCCCGCAACCGACCAAGACATTGCAACACTTGCAGAAAGGATCTCATGACCCGTCACGAAACCTTCCCGACCAAAAGCATCGCCACCAAGGATTTTGTCCTTGCCACCGACCTTGATGGCACCTTTCTGGGTGGCACGGAGGCCGAGCGCCGCCAGTTCTACGACTGGATCGAGACAAGCCGCGCCCGCGTCGGGCTGATTTTCGTGACCGGGCGCGATCCGGGCCATATCCGCGACCTGACCCGCAAGCGCGGCGTACCCCGCCCCGACTTTGTCGTGGGCGACGTAGGCACCACGATTGCCGAGGTCGATGACGCGCATTTCCTTGCGCCCATTGCCGAGCTGGAGGCCGAGATCGAGGCGGCGTGGAACAATGCGGGGATGCGGGTGCAGGCGGCGCTGCAATCGGTGCAGGGGCTCACGCTGCAATCCTCCGGGTTCCGCTACCGGGTCAGCTACGACATGGACCCTGAGCTTTTCGAGGCGCGCGCGCTGGATATCGTGGCGGGGCTGGGGCTGGATGCGCTGATCTCGGACAATCGGTTTCTCGACGTGCTGCCCAAGGATGTGAGCAAGGGGCCGTCATTGCTCAGGCTGCTCACCCATTTGGGCGTGGACAACCGCAAGGTGCTGGTCGCAGGCGATACGCTGAACGACCTGTCGATGCTGTCGATGGGTCTGCCCGCCGTGGCGGTGGGCAACTCAGAAGAAGCGCTTTTGGCCGAGGTGGCGGGGCTGCCTCATGCGCATGCCGCGCGCCAGCACGGGGTCGCGGGCATCGCCGAGGCGATCTTGCACCACAAGCTGTATTCGTGAGGGGAGGGCAGGAAAAATGGCATCCGATCTGGTGATCGTCTACCATCGTCAACCCTATGAAGAGGTTGAGGAAAACGGCAAGACGGTGTTTCGCGAAAACAAGAGCCCCAATGGCATCGTGCCGACGCTGAAGGGATTTTTCGGGTCCGTGAACCACGGTGCCTGGGTGGCGTGGAAACTGGCCGAGGACCCGGCGAACCCCGGCTTCGAGCAGCGGGTGGAGATCGAGGACGAACAAGGGCGCTATACGGTGTCGCGCGCTGCCGCTGACCGCAGCATCAGGTGCGCGAGTTCTACCATGTCTCGTCGAAGGAGGCGTTCTGGCCGATCCTGCATTCCTTCAAGGAACGCTACAATTACGACCCCGTCGACTGGGAGAATTTTCAGGAGGTCAACCGCCGCTTTGCCGAGGCCGCCGCCGAAGAAGCGGCGACGGGAGCGCTCGTCTGGGTGCATGACTACAATCTGTGGCTGGTGCCGGGCTATCTGCGCGCGATAAGGCCCGATGTCCGCATCGCCTTTACCCATCACACGCCGTTCCCCTCGGCAGACATGTTCAACGTGCTGCCTTGGCGCAAGCAGATCGTGGAAAGCCTGCTGGCCTGTGACGACGTCGGGTTCCATATCCCGCGCTATGCCGAGAATTTCGTCTCGGTGGTGCGCAGCCTGTTCGATGTCGAGGTCTCGCCCCCTGTCCGCGTGCCGGGCAAGTGGTTCACCGAAGGTACCGCATTGACCGAACGGGTGATGCATGAGCGGATCACCCATGAAGGCCATGAGACCAGCGTCAGCGTTTGTCCGCTGGGCGTGGCGGTGTCGTTCATCGAGGACCGTGCCCAGCCGCGACCGAGACCAGAGGCGCGGGTCAAGGAGATCTGGCACGATCTTGGACGGTGCCGAAGCTGGTCATTTCCGTGGGGCGCACCGATTACACCAAGGGCGGCGCGCAGCAGCTGCAGAGCTTCGAGCGCGTGCTGGAGACCAACCCGGAGCTGCGTGGCCATGTGCGGCTGATGCATGTCTCGGTCTCGGCCAACCGCAACATGTCGTCCTACGAGGATATCCAGACCGAAATCGAACAGATCGCGGGGCGGATCAACGGGCGCTTTGGCACGCTGGAATGGCAGCCCGTCGCGCTGATTTCACGTGCGATCCCGTTCGATGAACTGGTGTCCTACTACCGCGCGGCGGATGTGGCGTGGATCACGCCCTTGGCCGACGGGATGAACCTTGTGTGCAAGGAATTCGTGGCCTCGCGCGTGGACGGCGAGGGGGTGCTGGTCTTGTCGGAGTTCGCGGGCGCGGCTGTGGAACTGGGCGACGCGCTGATCGTCAACCCGTTCTCCTACCGCGCGATGGATCGCACGATCTTGCAGGCGTTGGCGATGGAAGGGTCCGAGAGGCGTCACCGGATGGAGCGGCTGCGCAAGGCAGTCGCCGACAACGATCTGGCTCAATGGGGGCCCGGGCGGCTGGTCCTGGCGCAGGGGCCGAAACGGGCAGCGTGACGGGAAAACCGCAGTTTTTCCTGCCCCGAAACCGCAGTTTTGCGCTCGCGTCGCCGTCGGGCGCCTTCGTGCCCGGGATTCGGCTTGCAGTGCCTCGCCCGCAACCCTAGAACGGCGCAAATTTCGTGACGCCATCGGGTTGTCCCGGGTCGCAATCTGCTGCCCGGTCCGGCCCCGACTTTCGTGAGGATGCGATGCAGATCACCGAGACCCTGGCCGAGGGCCTGAAGCGCGAATACCAGATCACCATCACGGGCGCGGACATTGATGCCCGCGTGACCGAGAAGCTGGTCGAGGCGCAGCCCGAGGTCGCCATGAAGGGCTTTCGCAAGGGCAAGGTGCCGATGGCGCTGCTGCGCAAGCAGTTCGGCCCGCGCCTGTTGGGCGAAGCCATGCAAGAAGCGGTCGATGGCGCGATGCAGGACCATCTGCAAGGCAGCGGCGACCGTCCGGCGATGCAGCCCGACGTCAAGATGGTGAACGAGAACTGGAAAGAGGGCGACGATATCGTCGTCGCCATGTCCTATGAAAAGCTGCCCGAGATCCCCGCAGTGGATTTCAAGGCGGTCAAGCTGGAGAAACTGGTCGCAAAGCCCGCCGATGCCGACATCGACGAGGCGCTGGGCAACCTTGCCGCGAGCGCGCAGAATTTCGAGACCAAGAAGGGCAAGGCGGCCGACGGCGATCAGGTCGTGATCGATTTCCTTGGCAAGCTGGATGGCGAGGCCTTTGACGGTGGCTCGGCCGAGGATTATCCGCTGGTGTTGGGTTCGGGGTCGTTCATCCCCGGCTTCGAGGACCAGTTGACCGGCCTGAAGGCGGGCGACGAAAAGGCGATCGACATCACCTTCCCCGAGGAATACGGCGCGGCGCATCTGGCGGGCAAGGCCGTGGTTTTTGACATCACGGTCAAGGAAGTGAAAAAGCCCGTTCCGGCCGAAGTCGATGACGAGCTGGCCAAGAAATATGGCGCCGAGAGCCTTGAGGCGCTGAAGGGCCAGATTTCCGAGCGCATGGCTGCCGAATACACCGGCGCTGCGCGTCAGGTGCTCAAGCGCAAGCTGCTGGATCAACTGGATACTTTGGTGGATTTCGATCTACCGGCCAGCCTGGTCGAGGCGGAAGCAGGTCAGATCGCGCATCAACTGTGGCACGAGGAAAACCCCGATCACCACGGCCATGACCACCCCGAGATCACGCCGACGGAAGAGCACACCAAGCTGGCCGTGCGCCGTGTGAAGCTGGGGCTCTTGCTGGCCGAGCTGGGTCAGAAGAACGAGGTCAAGGTGTCCGACGCCGAGATGACGCAGGCGATCATGATGCAGGCCCGTCAGTATCCGGGGCAGGAACGCGCCTTTTTCGAGTTCATCCAGGGCAATCAGGCCGCGCAGCAACAGATCCGCGCACCGTTGTTCGAGGACAAGGTCATCGATTTCATCGTCGAATTGGCCGAGGTGACCGAGAAGGAAATCACCAAGGACGAGCTGAAGGCCGCAGTCGACGCGCTCGAAGACGCGTGATCGCGCGCCCAAGTGGGCGTCTGAACGGAAGTGCAAGGGGCGGTGCTGAAAGGGCCGCCCCTTTTTCATGCGCGCACGTGGTTTTTCTGGCGCGGTGGGCAGACCCTGCGTAATCTGATGTTCGAACGGCAGGGTCAGGGTTTCCGCAATATCGGTTTGCGCCGGGAACGGTCAGAACCCTGGTATAGTCGTGTAACAGGCTCGGAACGCCAAGAGGGCCGAACCATCATGTGGAGGGAATTCCCATGCGTCTTTTCGCACTAAGTCTTTTTGGCGTGCTGGCCTGCAGCACCGCCGCCGTGGCGTGCCCGGCGATCAACATGTCCCAAGGCGCGACCAGCCTTGGCATGGACCAACTGGCCAGCTCGCAGAGCATTTCGTTGACGGCCGGTGGCGAGAATCGGCTGGAGCAGTGTGGGCTTGGCATGCTTGGCTTCGGGCAGTTCCGCTCGGCCCCGGATTATTCGTTTGTGGTGACAGGCGATACCGGCCGCGATGTGGTGCTGGCCGTCACCTCGGACTGCGACGCAGCTATGCTGGTGAATACCGCTGATGGTCAGTGGCATTTCAACGATGACGGGAACGGAAATCTGGACCGCGTCTGACGATTCCCGCCGGCGCAGCTCTGAATGGGCAGGTTGATGTCTGGGTCGGAAACCTTCGCCGGTGGCGAGAATGTGCGGCGACGTTGAACATCGCGCAGGCCGGTGCGGCGATCCCCGTGGCGCCGCCGGATGCAGTCAGCCCGCCGTCCGCCGGGGGCTTTGGTCATTGCGTGCCGCCGCCCGCCATCGCCCGCCAGCGCGCCGCTGCCTCGTGGCACCGGCCGCAGCCCGCGCCCAGCTTCCTCATGCGGGGACGACCGTGGCACCCGTTGCCGCAAGCGCTCAAGCTCCGATCGCGCCGCCGCACGCGAAGCCCCGATGCCCGTGCAGGTGCCCCAGCCGATCCCGGTGCCCCAGCCGATGCCCATGCCGATCCCGGTTCCCGCGCCGATCCCTGTGCCTGCCGCGATCTGCCCCAACCCCAACATGGTCGGCCTGTCGCTGACGCTGGACCGGAGCGCAACTGCTGCAGCCGCAAGCTTATGTGGCGCAAGTCGGCGGGCCGAATGACCTGTCGAATTGCCCCGGCATTCCCGATGCTTGGGGCAACGTCACCGAGGCGCCGAGCTTCACGCTCTACATGTCGCAGATGGACGGCTATTTGCTGACCACCGACATCGCCTCGGATTGCGATCCTGTCCTGTTGATGCGCGATGCCTTTGGGCAGTGGCATTTCAACGACGATACCAATAGCTTGCAGCCGCAGCTTCAGGTGAATGGTGCATCGCTGAATGGCCGGGTGGATATCTGGGTCGGCGGGTTCGGCGGATCAGCCTGTCAGGGTTCGATCACCTTCCGCAGCGCGTCGATGACCCCGCCTGTGGTTCCCGGTGGCCCGGTCGTGGGCGGTTGCCCCAACCCCAACATGCAAGGCGTGCCGGTGTCGACCACGGGTCAAGCTCTCTACAGCCCGACGGATTACTTCACCACCGCAAGCGGCACCCAGCAGTTGAACAGTTGCGGCCTGCCGGTCATGAGCAGCGGCTTTTTCAACGCGCAGCCGAATTTCAGCTTCTTCCTGTCGGGCATGCAGGAATACGGGCGGCTGGAAATCGAGGGTGAGGCGTCTTGCGATACCTTGCTTCTGGTCCGCACACCCGATGGCCAGTGGTATCTCGACGACGATTCGAACGGGAACCTCAACCCGCGCCTCGACCTGACGAACGGCTTCATGCTGAACGGTCGGGTCGATGTCTGGGTCGGAAGCTACAGCGGCGTCAGTTGCCCGGCGACCATCGAAATGGAAACCTGGTTCAACTGATCCGGCGCATCATCCGGCATCACCCCCGGGCGTCTCGCGCCCGGGGGTTTTCTTTTGCGTGCTAGCGCGACAGCCGCATGAGGCGTGACCTGTCGCCCTCGTCTGTCACGAAGAGGATCGACCCGTCATGGTCGAGGGCAAGGTCCCGCACGCGACCCACGCCTTCGGCCAGCCGTTCCTCTCCCGTCACGGTGTCCCCGTCGAGATCGAGGCGGATGACCGCCTGCGCGATCAGCCCGGCGGCCAGGATGTCGCCCTGCCAGTCGGGGAACATCGCGCCGGTGTAAAAGACCATCCCGCCCGGCGCGATCACAGGGTCCCAGTAGTAGCGCGGAGGAATGAAATCGGGGCGTGGGCGGCGCGGCCATCGCCGATTTCCGATCCGTTGTAGTTGACGCCGTAGCTGGCGATGCCAGCCGTAATTGCCGCCGGGCGCGATCAGGTTCAACTCGTCCCCGCCGGCGGGACCGTGTTCGAGCGTCCAGAGCTGCCCCGTGGCGGGATCGACAGCTGCGCCCTGAAGGTTGCGGTGGCCGTGGCTGTAGAGCCCGGGCAGGGCGCCAGCGACCTCGAGAAAGGGGGTTGTCGGGCGCGGGGGTGCCATCGGGGAACACGCGGATGACGGCGCCGTAGCTGGTGGCGGGGTCTTGCGCGCGGGCGGCATGGCGCATGCGGTCGCCGGTGGTGATGGCAAGCGTACCGTCGGGCAGGGGGCACGATACGGCTGCCGAAATGGCCGGGGGTCGCATCAGGGGGCGTCTGGCGAAAGATCTCGGTCACCTCGTCCAGCCGGGTCAGGTCGGGCGAGAGGGTCGCGCGGATTGCGGCGGTGGCGGATTGGCCAGCGCCCGCGGGGCTGCGAGCGTCAGGTAGAGGACGCGGCTGTCGGCGAAATCGGGGGCCAAGGCCAGATCGAGGAGACCGCCTTGGCGCTCAGCCACCACCTCGGGCACGCCGTTGATGGGCGCGGAGACCCTGCCATTGCGGGAGACGTGGCGGAGATCGCCGCCGCGTTCGGTGACGAGATAGCCCGCATCATTGGGGAGAACCTCTATCGCCCATGGGGTGTCAAGGCCGTCCGCGATCTTGGACAGGACTGGCGCAGGGTCCGTCAGCTGCGCGGGCGCCCGCCTTTGAGCGGGGAAAGCGGGCTGGATCTGAGGGCGGTTTGCCGCGCCATCGGGCCAAGGTGCGCCGGGCGTCTGAGCTGGGGACTGCGTCGCGGGAAGGACGAGGAGGGCGGTAAGGCAGAGGGCGTGGCGCATGGTCATGTCTCCTGTCGTCTTGTCCGAAACGAAATAGGCCGCACCCGGGGGGTGCGGCCTGACATTTTCGCGAGCGTGAGAGCGACGAGCTTAGCGGTCGTCGCCGTCCTCGTCGCCTTGCGCGCTGCCGATGTCGTCGAACAGCTCGGCGATCTCGAATTCAGCGGCGGCTTCTTCCTCGGCGGCAAGTTCCTGAATGGTCTTGCCCGAAGCCTGAAGCTCGGCCTCTTCGACGGAGCGGGCGACGTTCAGCACGATCTCGACCTCGACCTCGGGGTGGAGGACGACCTGGACTGCGTGCAGACCCAGTTCCTTGATCGGTTTTTGCATCACCACCTGACGACGGTCGACGGTGAGGCCGGCTTCTTCGGCGGCATCGGCGGCGTCGCGGGTGCGTGACCGAGCCGTAGAGCGCACCCGCGTCGGAGGCCGAGCGGATGATCACGAAACGCTGGCCGTCCAGACGGGCGGCAAGAGATTCGGCCTCTGTCTTGGTCTCGAGATTGCGCGCCTCGAGCTGGGCCTTTTGAGCCTCGAAGGTCTTGAGGTTGGCGGCATTGACGCGCAGCGCTTTTTTCTGCGGCAGCAGATAGTTGCGAGCATAACCGTCCTTGACGGAAACGACCTCGCCCATCTGGCCGAGCTTGGCGACACGTTGCAGAAGGATGACTTCCATCGGATCGTCTCCTTACTTCACGGAATAGGGCAGCAGGGCGAGGAATCGGGCACGCTTGATGGCCTGGGCCAGTTTGCGCTGATTCTTTGCACCGACGGCGGTGATGCGGGACGGGACGATCTTGCCACGCTCGGAGATGTAGCGCTGCAGGAGGCGAATGTCCTTGTAGTCGATCTTGGGTGCGCCTTCGCCCTCGAACGGATCGGACTTGCGGCGGCGGAAAAACGGTTTGGATGCCATGGTCGTGTTCCTTCCTGTCAGCGGCGTTCGCGGCGTTCGCCGCGGTCGCCACGATCACCCCGGTCACCGCGATCCCCGCGGTCACCACGATCCCCGCGGTCGCCCCGGTCACCACGATCTCCGCGGTCGCCACGATCTCCACGCTCACGGTCGTCCCGCTTTTGCATCTGGACCGAGGGGCCTTCTTCGTGGGCGTCGACCTTGATGGTCAGGACGCGCATCACGTCCTCGTGCAGGCGCATCAGGCGTTCCATCTCCTGCACGGCGTCGGAGGGGGCGTCGGTGCGGATGTAGGCGTAATGGCCCTTGCGGTTCTTGTTGATCTTGTAGGCCATCGTCTTGAGGCCCCAGTATTCGCTTTCCACCACAGCGCCGCCGTTGTCCGCAAGGACGGTGCCGAAATGTTCGATCAGGCCTTCGGCTTGGGTGCCGGAAAGGTCCTGGCGCGCGATCATCACATGCTCGTAGAGAGGCATGGAAGCTCCAGTTCTGGTACGGGCGTCTTTCAAAGGCCGGGCATTCGCATCTCCGCCCCCCGGACCACGAGGTAGAGCGCCGATCAAGATGACATGCGGCGGAGACCTGCGGGCTATAGCGGCGGTGCCGGGCCATGGCAAGCCCTGCCGGATTGTCTGGCCGCACAGGGCTGGGGCGGCGATCACAATGCCTTCAAGATCGTGCCACATTTTGAACATTCGCATCCTTTATTCGAATGAAACTCAATATGTGTCATGCCCATCAGGCAGGAAAACCCGAATGATCCGCGTTCCCGTTGCCATTGCCGCCCCGTTTCGCAGGTTCGCCCGTCAAGAGGATGGGGCCGCCACCGTCGATTGGGTGATCGTGACCGCAGGCGCGACCGGTGCCGCGTTGGTGGCGCTTGAAATCGCGGGGGGGGCGGTGACCGGCTACACGTCCGGTGTACGCAACGAGGTGCAATCGCCCTATTTCGACACATCCTGGACCTCTACGCTGGAGATCCCGCCGCAAGAATACTGGGAAGACCGCGAACCCATCGTGCCGGCGTCCGAGGAGCTGATCCAAACCGGTATTTTCGACGATATCATCGACCCCGATGCCCCGGCCGATCCCGACGATGACCCGACCGATCCGCTGGACCCGACCGCTCCGACGGACCCGACAGATCCGACCATCCCGGATGACGACGACGACCCGGTGGCCACCGGCCCGAGCTGCCCGGACGGGACGCAGACCGGCACACCGATCGCTGCGACGGGTGCCCAGTTGTGGAACATCTTCACTTTCAACAACTTCACGGCTGGTGGCGATGTCTCTTTGGCCGATTGCAACGCGCTGCCCGGGGTCGGGTTCGTCAACAGCGCGCCAGCCTATTCCTTTAACGTGTCGAGCATGCAGGGCTACAACCGTCTTGAGATCGAGACCCGCGGCAGCAATTGTGACACCGTGTTGCTCGTGCGCGACCCCTCGGGCAATTGGTATTCCGATGACAACAGCGGTGATGGCTGGTTGAACGCCGAGGTCAACGTACCCAACAATCCGGTGCTGAGCGGGCGCGTGGACATATGGGTTGGCACCAAGACCGGCGCCAATTGCAACGTGACGCTTGAGGTCGAGACCTGGTAAAACCCGCTTAACGCCCATGCTAAAAGCACAGGAAGGCGCGCGCCCTCGGGCTGCGCGCGCTTTCTTCGTGATCTTCTTTATCCTTATCGGACCGGCCCCTTGTGCCGGGATCTGTCCGGAGTGATTGCAGCAGACGGGGTCTTGCGATAGCCCGGGGCGGCGAAGCCGTTCCGATGGCCACAGACGAGGGACCCGATGACACGCGCCTTTCTATTCCCCGGACAGGGGGCACAGACCGTCGGCATGGGGCGGGATCTTGCCGAAGCCTATCCGCAGGCGCGATCGGTATTCGATGCGGTGGATGCGGCGCTGGGCGAGGCGCTGTCGGCGTTGATCTGGGAGGGTGATCAGGACGTGCTGACGCTGACGCGCAATGCGCAGCCGGCGCTGATGGCCACCTCGATGGCGGCGATGGCCGCGCTGGAGGCCGAGGGGGTGACTGTTTCCGCGGCGGCATATGTCGCGGGCCATTCGCTGGGGGAATATACTGCGCTGTGCGCCGCGGGGGCGTTGAGTGTAGCCGATGCGGCGCGTCTGCTCAGGTTGCGGGGCGAGGCGATGCAGGCGGCGGTCCCTGCAGGCGAGGGGGCGATGGCTGCGATCCTTGGTCTGGATTTCGACGCCGTGATGGTGATTGCACAGCAGGCCGCAGAGGGCGAGGTCTGCACGGCGGCCAATGACAATGATCCGGCGCAGGTCGTGATCTCGGGCGCGCGCGATGCCGTGCTGCGCGCGGTGGAAATCGCCAAGCAGCAAGGCGCCAAGCGTGCGCTGCTGCTGCCGGTGTCGGCTCCGTTCCATTGCGCGCTGATGCAGCCTGCCGCCGAGGCGATGGCCGAGGCGTTGGCTGTGGTCGATTTCAAGACGCCGGTGGTGCCGCTGGTGGGCAATGTGACGGCCAAGGCGTCGAGCGATCCGGACGCGATCCGGGCGCGGCTGGTCGAGCAGGTGACAGGCCGCGTACGCTGGCGCGAAAGCGTGGAGTGGATGGGCGCCCATGGCGTGACCGAGACATGGGAAATCGGCGCGGGCAAGGCGCTATCGGGCATGGTCAAGCGCATCGAGCGGTCGATCGACACACGCAGCATCGGCACTGCGGAAGATGTGCGGGCGGCGGCGGAGGGTTTGCGTGATGCTTAGGACGCTTGGGATTGCCCTTGCTGTCGTGGTGGCCTTCGGTGCGGGCGGGTTTGCGCTGGTGCGGATGATGGATGCGGGTGCCACCGCTTTTCGGGTGGAGGGCGATGTCCTGCACATCTCGGGGCCGGTGTCGGGGGCGGCGTCGGACCGGCTGGAACGGCTGCTGGACGAGCACACCGGGATTGCTGTCGTCGCGCTGGGCGATATTCCGGGGCCGATGACGTGGCATGGGTCACGGGCATGGGGCGGATGATCCGGGCGGCGGGCCTTGAGACGCGGGCTGTGGGGAGGGTCGTGAACGAGGGGCTGTTCTTGTTTCTGGGTGGGGTAAACCGGGCGGTTGCCCCCGGCGGCGCGCTGGTGCTGCACAGCGATGCGGTGCAGCGTCAGGCAGGGGTGGCCGTCGATGTCAGTTCGGCGGCCGAGGCGGACCGGGTGCGGTTTGTCGAGGCGATGCTGGGCGACGCAGGGTTTGCCGGGTTCATGGCCGAGACGAGGGCCGCGCGGGACAGTTATGAATTGACCGGAGACGATCTTGCGCGCTTCGGCCTTGCGACTGCGAATTGAGGGAAGGGGAGGATATGTTTGATCTGACAGGAAAATCAGCGCTGGTCACGGGTGCGTCGGGCGGCATCGGGGCCGAGATCGCGCGGGCGTTGCACGGCGCGGGCGCGACGGTCGCGCTGTCGGGCACGCGGGTGGAGCCCTTGGAGGCGCTGGCCGCCGAGATGGGCGGGCGGGCGCATGTGCTGGCCTGCAACCTGAGCGACGCGCAGGCGGTCGAGGCTTTGCCAAAGCAGGCCATCGAGGCGATGGGGGCGGTTGATATTCTGGTCAACAATGCAGGCATCACGCGCGATAACCTGTTCATGCGGATGTCGGATGCGGAATGGGCCGATGTGATCGAGGTCAATCTGACGTCCACCATGCGGCTGTGCAGGGGCGTCCTGCGCGGCATGATGAAGGCGCGCTGGGGGCGGATCTTGAATATTTCCTCCATCGTGGGGGCCACGGGCAATCCGGGGCAGGGCAATTATGCCGCGTCCAAGGCGGGGATGGTCGGCATGTCGAAATCGCTGGCCTATGAGGTCGCAAGCCGGGGCATCACGGTGAACTGCATCGCGCCGGGTTTCATCGAGACGGCGATGACCGACAAGCTCAACGACGACCAGAAGGGCAAGATCCTGACCCAGATCCCTGCTGGACGAATGGGGACGCCTGCCGAGATCGCGGCGGCGGCGCTCTATCTGACGAGCTCCGAGGCGGGCTATGTCACCGGGGCCACGCTGCATGTGAACGGCGGGATGGCGATGATCTGACGCCGCGCGGCGGTCGTGCGAAGGCCGTTGCGCTGGCGCTGTTCTATGCTATAGCGGCGCAGATTTTGCCGGGGGCGTTTGGTTTTCGGCACGGGCTTGTCCGGGGCAAAACCGGGCGGTCCATGAGCGGGCCGAAAGGCAGAACGCAAACGAAGGTGCCGGGAGACGAGCGGCGCCGTAACGAACGAGGATGAACATGAGCGACATCGCAGAGCGCGTGAAGAAGATCGTGGTCGAGCACCTGAGCGTCGAAGAGGACAAGGTGACGGAGAACGCTTCGTTCATCGACGATCTTGGCGCAGACAGCCTCGACACGGTCGAGCTGGTCATGGCCTTCGAGGAAGAGTTCGGCATCGAGATCCCGGACGACGCGGCCGAGACGATCCAGACCTTCGGCGACGCGGTCAAGTTCATCAAGGAAGCGCAGTAATCTAGCGCATCCGGCGACGGATTTACGGGGCGGCCCACGCAGCGATGCGAGGGCCGTTTTGCATTGCGGACGTTGGCGCCCGGGCGGTGTCTTGCCAAGGCGGGCCGGAGGGATTGCGCAAGGCGCGCGCCACGCGGTATCAGAACGATCAGGGCAAGACCTGCGACGAAGGGGCTGGGCAGAATGCGGCGAGTGGTGGTGACGGGGCTGGGGCTGGTGACGCCGCTGGCTTCTGGCGTGGAAAAGACGTGGGAGCGGCTGTTGGCCGGACATTCCGGTGCGGGCACGATCACGCGCTTTGACGCCAGCCATCTGGCCACGACCTATGCCTGCGAATTGCCGCGGGGCGATGGCAGCGACGGGACGTTCAACCCCGACGACTGGATGGAGCCCAAGGAGCAGCGCAAGGTCGATGATTTCATCTTGTATGGCATGGCGGCGGCTGTGCAGGCGGTGGAGGACAGCGGCTGGACGCCAGAGGGCACCGAGGATCGGGAGCGTACGGGCGTCTTGATCGGATCGGGGATCGGGGGGCTGTCGTCGATTGCCGATACCTCGATCACGCTGCGCGACAAGGGTCCGCGGCGGGTCTCGCCCTTTTTCGTGCCGGGCGCGTTGATCAACCTGATTTCGGGGCAGGTGAGCATTCGGTATGGGTTCAAAGGGCCGAACCATGCGGTTGTCACCGCATGTTCGACGGGCGCGCATGCCATCGGGGATGCCGCGCGGCTGATCCAGTGGGGCGATGCCGAGGTGATGATCGCGGGTGGCGCGGAAAGCCCGATCTGCGAGATCGGCATCGCCGGGTTCAACGCCTGCAAGGCACTGTCGACCAAGCGGGGGCATGAGCCGCAAAAAGCGAGCCGGCCTTGGGATGCAGACAGCGATGGGTTCGTGATGGGCGAGGGCGCGGGCGTGGTGGTGCTTGAGGAATACGAGCACGCAAAGGCGCGCGGGGCCAAGATCTATGCGGAAATTCTGGGCTATGGCCTGTCGGGTGATGCCTATCACATCACCGCGCCGCCGCCCGATCACGAGGGCGCGGAGCGGGCCATGCGGGCGGCCTTGAAACGGGCCGGGCTGCAACCGTCGGACGTGGATTATGTCAATGCGCATGGCACCTCGACCATGGCCGACTCGATCGAGTTGGGCGCGGTCGAGCGGTTGATGGGGGATCACGCGGGCAAGGTCTTGATGTCCTCGACCAAATCGGCGACGGGGCATCTGCTGGGGGCTGCGGGGGCAATCGAGGCGATTTTCTCGATCCTTGCCATCCGCGACCAGATCGCGCCACCGACGATCAATCTGGATACCGTAGCCGCCGAGACCGCCATCAACCTGTGCGCCAATGCGGCGCAGAAGGGCGAAATCAACATCGTGCAGTCCAACAGCTTTGGTTTTGGCGGGACGAACGCCTGCCTGATCATGGGGAGGGTCTGATCTGCCCATGTGGAAGAGCGTCGCCGCGAACGGAATGAGCTTTCTGATCGTCGTGTTCATCGCGCTGGCGGGGGCGATTGCCTGGGGGCAGCGGGAATTCCGCGCGCCGGGTCCCTTGACGGAGGCGGCGTTTTTCGAGGTGCCGCGTGGCGCGAGCCTGCGGCGGGTGTCGGAAGATCTGGCTGAGGCGGGGGCTGTCACCTCGGCGATGCTGTTCCGGCTCGGGGCCGATTACGCGGGCATGGGCGACCAGCTGCGGTTTGGCAGCTACGAGATCCCGGCGGGTCTTCCATGGAAGAGGTGTTGCAGATCGTGACGGCGGGCGGGCCGTCGCAGTTCCGCTACACTGCGACCTATGTGCTGCGGCTGTCGGGCACGGGCGAGTTGCGGTTGCGCGAGCGGGTGCCGGGCACGGGCGAGATCGTGGCGCTTGCGGATTTTGCCTATGAAGAGGGCGTTCCGGAGGTCTATACGCAGCTGGTCGAGAGCGGGACGCCGATGGTCTACCGCGTGTCAGTGCCCGAGGGGCTGACCAGTTGGCAGATCGTTGAGGGCCTTCGGGCCGCCGATTTCTTGTCGGGCGAGATTGCGGAGGTGCCGCCCGAGGGTCGGCTTGCGCCCGACACCTTCGAAGTGGCGCGCGGTGCGGATCGTCAGGAGATCATCGAAGGAATGTTGGCGGCGCAGGAAGCGATCCTGGCTGAGGTTTGGGCGAACCGGCAAGATGGTTTGCCGCTCGCCAGCCCGGAGGAGGCGCTGATCCTTGCCTCGATCATCGAGAAGGAAACCAGCGTGCCGGGCGAGCGACGTCAGGTGTCGAGCGTCTTCGTGAACCGGCTGAACCGCGGGATGCGGCTGCAGACCGACCCGACGGTGATCTATGGAATCACCGAAGGGCGCGGCGTTCTGGGGCGCGGGATCAGGGCCAGCGAGCTGCGCGCCGAGACGCCGTGGAACACCTATGTCATCAACGGGCTGCCGCCGACGCCGATCGCCAACCCCGGCCGTGCGGCCATCGAGGCGGCTGTGAACCCCGATGACACGCCGTTGTTGTTCTTTGTGGCCGATGGCACGGGCGGGCATGCCTTTGCCGAAACCCTTGAGGAACATAACAGAAATGTCGCACGCTGGCGGCAGATCGAGGCGGAGCGGGCCACGTCGGCCCCGTGAGACCCGGAAGATCTTAACGGTGCGTTAACGGGAAGATGTCTGTTAACCCTTTGTAAACGCAATACTTCTTGACTGTGCGAACGCTCCATGGCATTCCTTTGGGCATGCTGGAATACATGGGTAGGCGGCCCGGGGGATGACCCTGAGGCCGCTTTTTCGTGGCCGGACGGGTGTTTTGCCTGCCCTTGATCGTGCCTCGCGCTTTGGGGTCCATGTGCTGCTCGGGACCGAGGGGTTTTTCGGACGCGAGGGTATTCAATGACGGACGTATTTTACGAGCATGACGCGTTGGCCTATGCGGACCGGTCGGTGGCGCAGGCCTACAAGGCGTTGGAGGCGGCCGTCGAGCTTCTGGAGAGGACGCTCGATGCCGCGCGGATGGCAGAGAACTGCAACGAAACGGATGTGGTCAAGGATGTGAGGGCGGTGGGTGCCGCCTTTCAGCTTGCCATTGTGCAGGAGGCAAAGGCGCGTGACGCAGGGAGCCAGAGATATGGGCGAGGGGGCGGCGGCGTGTTCGACCTCGATGCCGCCCGAAATGAGGTGTGCCGCAGGTTGGCTCGCCTCCGCGCCGCAGGAGACGGTGACGGCGTTTCTGGAGGAGTTGAGTGACGAGGCCTTGGCGGCCTTGCCTTACCTGTTCGAGGTCTGGGCGCTGCCGCACCGGTTGCCCCCGGCGGGGGATTGGACCAGCTGGGTGATCCTCGGTGGGCGCGGCGCGGGGAAAACCCGCGCCGGGGCCGAATGGGTGCGCGCCATGGTCGAGGAGCGACCCCGGAGCGCCGGGGCGGGCGCGCCGGGTGGCGCTGGTGGGGAAACCTACGACCAGGCGCTGGCGGTGATGGTGAAGGGGGAGAGCGGGCTGATCGCCTGCTCTCCGCCGGATCGATGCCCGCGCTGGATCGCGGGGAGCGGCGGCTGGAATGGCCCAACGGGGCGGAGGCGCGGCTTTATTCCGCGCATGATCCGGAGGCTTTGCGCGGCCCGCAGTTCGATGCGGCATGGGTGGATGAGTTGGCGAAATGGCCGAAGGGTCAGGAAACCTGGGACATGCTGCAGTTTGGTCTGCGGCTGGGGGAGCATCCGCAACAGGTGGTGACGACAACGCCGCGCAATGTGGGGGTTCTGAAGGCCCTTCTGGAGCGGGACAGCACGGTGGTGACGCAGGCCGCGACAGAGGCCAATCGGGCGCATCTGGCGCCGAGTTTCCTGCGCGAGGTGCGGGCGCGCTATGGGCAGACGCGGCTTGGCCGACAGGAGCTGGATGGCGAGCTGCTGGAAGACGCGGAGGATGCGCTGTGGACGCGGGTGACGCTGGATCAGTTGCAGGTGGACCGCGTGCCGGAGAGCGCGCGGGTGATCGTGGCGGTCGATCCGCCGGTGACGGGGCATGCGAGGTCGGACGCCTGTGGGATCGTGGTGTTGGCGGTGGTGGAGCAAGGGCCGCCGCATGATTGGACGGCGGTTGTTCTGGAAGATGCAGGTGTGACGGCCGCAAGCCCGAAGGAATGGGCCGAGGCGGCGGCGGCGGCTTATCACCGGCATGGAGCGGCGCGGATGGTGGCCGAGGTCAATCAGGGTGGCGATCTGGTGACCATGCTGATGCGGCAGGTCGATCCGCATGTGAATGTGCGGGGCGTGCGGGCGAGTGTCGGCAAAACGGCACGGGCCGAGCCGGTGGCCGCGCTATACGAACAGGGGCGGGTACGGCATCTGGGGGTGCTGGCCGCGCTGGAAGACGAGATGTGCCTGATGAGCCTGCGGGGCTATGCGGGCACGGGCAGCCCGGACCGCGTCGACGCGCTGGTCTGGGCAGTGACCGAGGGGCTGCTGGTGCCCGGAGCACGGGCGCTGAGCCCACAGATCCGGGGCCTTTGAGGCCAAATTGACCGAGACGATGGATCGCCCTTGAGGGGCAAGGGACGGGCAGCCGAAGGGCCGCGCGCCCCGTTTTCATGTATCACTTAAGGAGAGAGGCGCATGGTTTTGGATTTCTTGCGAAAAGCCCCTGTGGCGGTGCCGGAGCGCAAGGCCTCGGCCGGTGCGCGGGTGGCAGTCTGGGGCACAGCTGGGCGGGTGGCCTGGAGCCCGCGCGACACTGTCTCGCTGACGAAGAACGGGTTTCAGGGCAATCCTGTCGGGTTCCGGTCGGTCAAGCTGATCGCGGAGGCGGCAGCCGCATTGCCGGTGGTTTGTCAGGACACGACCTGCCGCTATGACACGCATCCGGTGCTGGGGCTTTTGAACCGGCCCAATCAGGCGCAGGGGCGGGCCGATCTGCTGGAGGCTGCTTATGCGCAGTTGATGCTGTCGGGGAACGCCTATCTGGAGGCGGTGCCGACGGAGGGTGCAGGGTTGGCGGAGCTGCATGTGTTGCGCTCGGACCGGATGAGCCTTGTGCCCGGGGCGGATGGCTGGCCGATGGCCTATGACTATGTGGTGGGTGCGAAGAAGCATCGGTATGCGCCCGAGATCATCTGCCATATCAAGACCTTCCACCCGCAGGACGATCACTACGGGTTGGCGCCGTTGCAGGCGGCGGCGACTGCGCTCGATGTGCATAACGCGGCCTCGCGCTGGTCTAAGGCGTTGTTGGACAATGCTGCAAGGCCTTCAGGCGCGATCGTCTATCGCGGGGTCGATGGCACGGGGACGATGACGCAAGATCAGTTCGAGCGGCTGCAGGTGGAGCTGGAGACGCATCATCAGGGCGCGCGCAATGCGGGGCGGCCGATGCTGCTGGAGGGGGGCTGGATTGGAAGCCGATGGGGTTCTCGCCCTCTGACATGGAGTTTCAGAAGACCAAGGAGGCGGCGGCGCGGGAGATCGCGCTGGCTTTTGGGGTGCCGCCGATGCTGCTGGGGATCCCGGGGACGCGACATATGCCAATTACGCCGAGGCGAACCGGGCGTTCTACCGGCTGACCGTGCTGCCCTTGGCGCAGAAGGTGCTGGCGCAGATGGGCCATTGGCTGAGTGGGCTGACGGGGGATCCGATAGAGCTGAAGCTCGATCTGGACCAGGTGCCGGCGTTGTCGGCTGAGCGTGAGGCGCAGTGGCGGCGCGTGGCGGAGGCCGATTTCCTGACCGAAGGCGAGAAGCGGCGGATGCTGGGCTTGCCGGAGCGGCCGGAGGGCGCATGAGCGACCGGGACCGGAGCGGGTCTCGGTATCTTTACGCGCCCTTCGACGCGGCAAGCGCCCGGATCGAGGCCAATGAGCGGGTGCAAGACGAGCGCTGGCAGGCGCTGACCTTCCGGCTGGAGGGGATCGAGGCGGCGCTGGACCGGCTGGAGCGGCGGCTTTGGTTGGCGGTTTTCGGCGTCGTCTCGGTGATTTTGGCGCAAGGCATCAACGAGCTGATCCAGCTGAGTGGCGCGGGATAGGAGCGGATATGAAAGATCACTACATGCAAGGGCTTGAGACCAAGTTTGCGCGGTTCGACGAGGGCGGTCTGACGGTCACGAAAGGGCGCGAGATCGAGGGCTACGCGAGCCTGTTCGGGGCCTGCGACCAGGGTGGCGACATCGTGGTGCCGGGGGCCTATGCGGCCAGCCTGACCCGGCTGGCGGGCGACGGGCGGCGGGTCAAGATGCTGTGGCAGCACGACCCGACCGGAGCCGATCGGCATCTGGGACGATGTGCGCGAGGACGCGCAGGGGCTCTATGTAAAGGGGCGCCTGTTGAAAGAGGTCGCCCGCGCACGGGAGGCGGCGGCGCTGATCGAGGCAGGCGCGATCGACGGCTTGAGCATCGGCTACAAGACCGTGCGGGCCGCAAAGGACGGGCAGGGGCGCAGGCTCCTGTCGGAGGTGGAGTTGTGGGAGGTGTCGCTGGTGACGTTTCCCATGCTTCCCGAGGCGCGGGTCAGCGCCGCCGCCGAGGCCGCAGAGGCCAAGGCGGGCGATGACCTGCGTGATCTGGCGCGCGTGATCCATGACGCGCGCCGCAAGATGGCGGCGCGATCGCTCCGCTGACCCCAAGGCACTCATTCAAAGGTGATGCATGACCGAGACCCGATCCGGGGCGGCGGAACAGCCCCGTGCGGCCCAAGCGCCGTTGGTTGAGGTGAAGGAGGCCATTGGTGGTTTCCTGCACGAATTCAGCCAGTTCCAAAACGACCTCAACGCAAAGTTTCAAAAGCAGGAAGAGCGTATCGCAATGCTGACCACGAAAACCATGACCCATGCCCGTCCTACGCTGTCGGCGGCGACCGACGGGGGCGCGCCGCACAAGAAGGCGCTGGCGACCTATCTGCGCAACGGCGACGATGACGCGCTGCGGGGCCTTGAGATCGAGCACAAGGGGCTGAACACCGCGGTGAATGCCGAGGGTGGCTATCTCGTCGATCCGCAAACGGCCGAAACGATCCAGTCGGTGCTGCGCAGTGCGTCGAGCCTGCGGGCGGTGGCCAATGTCGTACGGGTCGAGGCCAGTTCCTTTGACGTGCTGATCGACACCACGGACACCGGCGCGGGCTGGGCGGACGAGGTTACGGACACCACCGAAACCACGGCGCCGCAGATCGAGCGCATCTCGATCCCGCTGTTCGAGCTGTCGGCCATGCCCAAGGCGTCGCAGCGGCTGCTTGATGACAGCGCCTTTGACATCGAAGGCTGGCTTGCGGGGCGTATCGCCGACAAGTTCGCCCGGGCCGAGGCTGCGGCCTTCATCACGGGCGACGGGGTTGGCAAGCCCACGGGCATCTTGAACGGGCTGAAGCTGCCCAATGCCGTCTGGGCCTGGGGCGCGCTGGGCTATGTCGTGACCGGAACGGCGGGCGATTTCGACGCCATCAACCCGGCCGATGCGATTGTCGATCTGGTCTATGCGCTGGGCGCGCAATACCGGGCGGGTGCGAGTTTTGTCATGAACTCCAAGACCGCGGGTGCAGTGCGCAAGATGAAGGACGCCGACGGGCGCTTCTTGTGGTCGGACGGTTTGGCGGCGGGCGAGCCTGCGCGGCTGATGGGCTACCCGGTGCTGATCGCCGAGGACATGCCCGACATCGCGCTCGATGCCACGGCCATTGCGTTCGGCGATTTCGGCGCGGGCTACACCATCGCTGAGCGCCCCGACCTGCGCGTGCTGCGTGATCCCTTCAGCGCCAAGCCGCATGTGCTGTTCTATGCGACCAAGCGCGTCGGTGGGGCGATTTCCGATTTCGCGGCGATCAAGCTGATGAAATTCGGCCTGTCCTGACATCTTGGCGAGCGGAGATATCGGACCCCGCCCTTGGCCTTTGCGGGCCGTAGGGCGGGAGGGGCGGTGAGCCGCGCGCGATCCAGCTGCGCGTCTCTCCGCTCGAGCAGCGCGGGCGGCGCATCGCCCCACCTCAGATTTCGGCGGATTTTCGGAGAACATGACAATGATGATGGTCGAACTGACCTCGGTGCCGGGGGCGGCCTTGCCCGTGGCCGAACTGGCCGAACAGTTGCGTTTGGCGCGCGGCTTCTCCGATGATGGCAGTCAGGACGGGCAGTTGGAAAGCTGCCTGCGGGCGGCGTTGTCCGGCATCGAGGCGCGGATCGGCAAGGCGTTGTTCGAGCGGCGATTTGTGCTGACGCTGATGGCCTGGCATGGGGATGCGGTGCATATACTGCCGCTGGCGCCTGTCAGCCGGATCGACAGTGTCAAGCTGATCACGAGGGCCGGAGCGGAAACGCCGGTCGATCCTGCGCGCTACCGGCTGCGGATGGACGCGCATCGTCCGGCCGTAGCGGCCACGGGAGTGTTCTCCCCGCGCCGGGGTTGGGCGGCACGATCGAGGTGGAATTCACCGCCGGTCATTCGGCCGAATGGACGGGCATCCCGGCCGATCTGCGGCAGGCGGTCTTGATCCTTGCAGGCGAGTTCTGGGGGCAGAACATGGATGCGCAGGCCGGCATTCCCTTTGCCGTGTCGGTGCTGCTGGAGCCGCACCGGCCCCTGCGCTTTCGTGGGGCGGGGCAATGAGCGTGGCCGAGATGAACCGCCGTCTGGCGCTGGAGGCGCCCGAGCGGGTGGCCGATGGGGCGGGCGGCTTCAGCGAGGTCTGGGTCGCGCGCGGCCATGTCTGGGCGGCGGTCGAGACGCGGGGCGCGGGTCGCGAGGTGGATCAGGCGGCGCGCTTTGCAGCTGAAGATCACGATGCGGGGGTGCTGCAGGGTGCGGGGGCGCGGCCCGATCCGTCGATGCGGTTTCGCGACGGCGCGCGGATCTATCGGATCGAGGCGGTGCATGAGGGCGATCCGCTGGGGCGGACGCTGGTGTGCTTCGCACGCGAGGAGGTGGGACGATGAGCTATGGCATCACGGCGGCGTTGCAGGCGGCGGTCTATGGCGCGCTGACGGGGCATGCAGCGGTGGCGACGCTGTCGGGGGCGGTCTATGACGCGCTGCCGCCGGGGCCTGTGCCGCCGCTTTACATCACCTTGGGGCCCGAGACTGTGCGCGATGCGTCCGACAAGACCGGCGCGGGGGCAGTGCATGATTTCCCGGTGACGGTGGTGAGCGAGGCAGTGGGTTTCGCCAGTGTCAAGGCGTTGGCTGCAGCGATTTCGGATGCATTGACCGGGACGGAGCTGGTGCTGACGCGCGGGCGGTTGGTGCGGTTGGCCTTTTTGCGGGCCCGCGCACGGCGGGTCGATGGCGGGCGCGAGATCGAGGTGTGGTTTCGCGCGCGGGTGGATGAGGACGTGTGAGCGTCGTCTGGCAATGATCTGACAATATTGGAGAACGTGATGGCGGCGCAAAGCGGCAAGGACCTTTTGGTGAAGGTAGACATGGATGGCAATGGCATGTTCGAGACGGTGGCGGGGCTGCGCGCCACGCGGCTCAGCTTCAACGCCGAACAGGTGGATGTGACGAGCCTTGAGTCGGCGGGCGGCTGGCGCGAGTTGCTGACCGGCGGGGGTGAAATCGGCGGCGATTTCGGGGTCGGGGATCTTTCGGGATGCCGCGACGGATGAGCAGGCGCGCCAGATCTTTTTCGACGGCGCGACGCCGCAATTCCAGGTGGTGATCCCCGATTTCGGCATCGTGCAGGGCGCGTTCCAGATCACCTCTATCGATTACGCGGGCAACCATGATGGCGAGGCGACCTACGAGATGTCGATGGCATCCGCGGGTGCGCTGATCTTCACGGCGATCTGAGCCATGGCGAACCCGCATGCGGGCGAGGTGGCGCTGGTCGTGGATGGCGAGCGGCTGGTGGCCAAGCTGACGCTGGGGGCGCTGGCGGAACTGGAAGCGCGGCTGGAGGCCGACAGCCTGGCCGATCTGGTTGCGCGCTTCGAGGGCGATGCCTTGCGGGCGCGGGACGTGCTGATGCTGGTCTGTCTTAGCTTGCGCGGCGGGGGCTGGCGGGGCGATCTGCCCGATCTGTTCTCGGCCGAGATCGAGGGTGGGCCGCTGGAGGCCGCGCGGGTGGCCGCGCGGTTGTTGGTCTTGGCGTTCCGGGTGCCGGGATGAGTGGGGCGGGCTTTGACTGGCCCGCTTTGATGCGGGCGGGGTTGCAGGGGCTTGGGCTTACGCCCGAGGCCTTCTGGCGGCTGACGCCTGCCGAATTGCTGATGATGCTGGGCGATGCGCCCGGGGTGGCCCCGATGGGCCGCGCCCGGCTGGAGGCGTTGGCGGCCCGGTTTCCCGATGTGACGCACAAGGAGGCGGATGATGGCAGGGCTGGATGAGGGCATGGCGGCATTTGAGGTGCAGCTGGCCGAGCTTGAGACAAGCATGGCGCAGGCCGCCAGCATGACCGCTGCCTTTCAGGCGGAGTTACGGGGAATGCAGGACACGATGTTGTACACCGGGCGCGAGGTCGAGGGCATGAGCCGGTCGATCGGCGGGGGCCTGCGGCGTGCCTTTGACGGGGTGGTGTTTGACGGGATGCGGTTGTCGGACGCGCTGCGGACTGTGGCGCGCAGCATGGTGGATGCCGCCTACAACACCGCGATGCGTCCGGTGCAGAATGCGTTGGGGTCGGTGTTGGCCAATGGGATCAACGGGTTGGTCAGCAGCATCTTGCCGTTCCAGAAGGGCGGCGCGATCTCGCAGGGGCGGGTGATGCCCTTTGCGCGGGGTGGGGTGGTGCAAGGGCCGACCAGCTTTCCGATGCGGGGCGGCATGGGTCTGATGGGCGAGGCCGGGCCGGAGGCGATCATGCCGCTGCGCCGCGGCGCGGACGGGCGTCTGGGGGTCGCGGCGGCCGGTGGCGGCGGCCCGGTGCAGGTGGTGATGAACATCACCACGCCCGATGTACAGGGGTTCGCGCGCAGCCAGACGCAGATCGCGGCGCAGATGGGCCGGGCGCTGGCGCGCGGCCAGCGCAATCGCTGAGGGAGCGGAACGATGGCATTTCATGAGGTCCGGTTTCCGGCCAATCTGAGTTTCGGGTCTATTGGCGGGCCTGAGCGGCGCACCGAGGTGGTGGCGCTGAGCAACGGGTTCGAGGAGCGCAACACGCCTTGGGCGCAATCGCGCCGGCGTTATGATGCTGGGGTCAGCCTGCGCTCGCTGGATGATATCGCGCTGCTGATCGCCTTTTTCGAGGCGCGGCGCGGGCAGTTGCACGGGTTCCGCTGGAAGGATTGGTCGGATTACAAGAGCTGTGCGCCTTCGGCCGTGCCCGCGTTTCGGGATCAGCAGATCGCTGTAGCCGATGGCGTGGCGACGGTGTTTCAGCTGAGCAAGACCTATAACTCGGGCGGGTTTTCCTATGTGCGGTCTATCGCGAAACCGGTCGAGGGCACCGTTCTGGTGGGCATTTCCACCGATGAGCAGGTGCTGGGCGTGGATTTCGAGCTGGATCTGGCGGCGGGGCAGGTGATCTTTGCCGAGCCGCCCGATGCGGGCGAGGCGATCACGGCAGGGTTCGAATTCGACGTGCCGGTGCGGTTCGATACGGATGTGATCCAGACCTCGGTCGCTAATTTCCAGGCAGGTGAGGTGCCCAATGTGCCGGTCGTGGAGATCCGGCTGTGAGCGGGGCGGTAGACCTTGATGCGCATCTGGCCAGTGGCACGACCGGGGTCTGCCGCTGCTGGAAACTGGTGCGGGGCGATGGGGTGACCTTCGGCTTCACCGACCATGACCGGGTGCTGGCCTTTGACGGGGTGAGCTTCAAGCCAGAGACGGGGCTTTCGGCGGCGGCGCTGATGCAGACCACGGGCCTTTCGGTGGACAATACCGAAGCCGTTGGTGCGCTGTCGGATGCCGCGATCACCGAGGCCGATATCGCCGCCGGGCGTTATGACGGCGCTGCGATCGAGGCCTGGCTGGTGCAATGGGATGAGCCTGCGAACCGGGTGCTGCAGTTTCGCGGCAGCTTGGGCGAGCTGACGCGGGCCAATGGTGCGTTCACGGCAGAGCTTCGTGGCTTGGCGGAGCGGATGAACACGGCCACGGGGCGTGTCTATCAGCGCAGTTGTTCGGCGGTGCTGGGCGATGGCGCGTGCCGGTTTGATCTGGAGACGGCGGGCTATTGGGCCGAGGTTACGGTTGCGTCGGTCGAGGGGGGGCGGGTGTTCTTTCTGTCGGGGCTGGATGGGTTCGAGGCCCGCTGGTTCGAGCGCGGGCGCTGTATGGTGCTGGACGGGGCGGCCGCAGGGCTGGTCGGTGCGGTCAAGATCGACCGGCCCGAGGGCGCTGTGCGTCGGGTCGAGCTGTGGGACCGGTTGCGCGCGGGCGTTGCCCCGGGCGATACGATCCGGCTGACGGCGGGCTGCGACAAGCGGATGGAGACTTGCCGGTTGAAATTCGGCAACCTTCTGAATTTCAGAGGTTTCCCCGATATTCCCGGTGATGACTGGATGGTGGCCCATCCCTCGCGCCTGTCGGCGCGCGACGGCGGTAGCCGGAGGTGAGCGCGGTCGTGACGGCTGCGCGCGGCTGGATCGGCACGCCCTATGTGCATCAGGCCAGCTGCCGGAGTGCGGGTTGCGATTGTCTGGGGCTTTTGCGGGGCCTTTGGCGTGAGATTCATGGCCATGAGCCCGAGGCCGTACCTGCCTATACGCCCGATTGGTCCGAGCCTTCGGGTGAAGAACGTCTCTGGGCGGCGGCGGCCCGGCATTTGGTCCCGAAGCCCCTTGAGGCAGCCGCGCCGGGCGATGTGCTGCTGTTTCGTATGCGCGACGGGGGCGTGGCCAAACATGTGGGGGTGCAGGCCGACTGCGGCACTGCGCCTTCGTTCATCCACGCCTATTCCGGGCGTGGCGTTGTGGAAAGCGCGCTGACGCCCCCCTGGGCGCGGCGTCTGGTGGCGCGGTTCGCGTTTCCCGAAAGGATGTGACGGCATGGCGACGCTTCTTCTGTCAGCCGCGGGCGCGGCCATCGGTGGCATGGCCTCGGGCACGGTTCTGGGCCTGACCGGGGCGGTGATCGGCCGTGCGGTCGGCGCCACGCTGGGCCGGGTGATCGACCAGCGGCTTTTGGGCAGCGGCTCGGACCCGGTGGAGCAGGGGCGGATCGACAGGTTTCGCATCACGCAAGCCGGCGAGGGCGCGCCGGTGGCGCAGCTTTTTGGGCGGATGCGGCTGGGTGGGCAGGTGATCTGGGCCACTCAATTTGTGGAACGCGCGGCCAGCCAGCGGGGGTGGCAAGGGGGCGCCGCCGCAGCCCAAGACCACGACCTATTCTTACTCCGTCAGTCTGGCCGTCGCGCTGTGCGAGGGGGAGATCCGGCGCGTGGGCCGGGTCTGGGCCGATGGAGTGGAGCTAGATCTCTCGTCTGTGTCGATGCGGGTCTACACGGGCACCGAGGACCAGATGCCCGATCCGCTGCTTGAGGCGGTGGAGGGCGCGGGCACCGTGCCGGCCTATCGCGGCATCGCCTATGTGGTGTTCGAGGATCTGGACCTGACGCCGTTTGGCAACCGCGTGCCGCAGTTCGCCTTCGAGGTTGCGCGCATTGCGAAGCCTGTCCGCGAGATGGTGCCTGCCGCCGCCGATCTGGTGCGCGCCGTGGCGCTGATGCCGGGGACGGGCGAATATGTGCTGTCGACGCGCAGTATCAGCTACCGGCAGGGGTTCCGGGCGGGGGGCGCGCTGAACACCAGTGCGGCGGGCGGCGGGTCGGATTTCACGCGGTCGCTGCAGCAGATGCGCGATGTGCTGCCCGGCCTGCGCTCGGTTAGCCTGATCTATTCGTGGTTTGGCGACGATCTGCGTGCCGGGTCCTGCACCGTGAAGCCCAAGGTCGAGGAAAGCGACCCGCGACGGGGCCGAGATGCCGTGGCGCGCTGGCGGGATCACGCGGGCCGAAGCGGAAGAACTGGCGCGGATCGACGATCCGGCCCGTTTATGGCGGCACGCCCGCTGATGGCTCCGTGATCGAGGCGATCGAGGCGATCCGGGCGGGCGGACAAGAGGTGATGGTCTATCCCTTCTTGCTGATGGAGATCCTTGCAGGCAACGGCCTGCCCGACCCGTGGGGCGGTGCGGAACAGCCGCCCCTGCCGTGGCGCGGGCGGATCACCGGGGAAGTGGCGCCCGGCCAACCGGGCAGCCCTGATGGAACCGCCGCCAATGCCGCTGCGGTGGATGCGTTTTTCGGCACGGTGACGGCGGCGGATTTTGCGGTGTCGAACGGTCTTGTGACCTATGCCGGACCCGATGAATGGTCCTATTCCCGGTTCATTCTGCATTCCGCAGCACTTTGTGCCGCGGCAGGCGGCGTCGATGCCTTCTGCATCGGGTCCGAGATGCGGTCGCTCACGCAGATGCGCGATCATGAGGGGTTCCGCGCCGTTACCCGGTTCCGTCAGCTTGCGGCCGAGGTGCGCGCGCTGCTGCCCGACGCCGATCTGGGCTATGCCGCCGATTGGTCCGAGTATTTCGGTTACCAGCCGCAGGACGGATCGGGGGATGTGTATTTCCACCTCGATCCGCTTTGGGCCGATGACGAGATCGATTTCATCGGTATCGACAATTACATGCCGCTCTCTGACTGGCGCGACGGGACCGATCATGCCGACGCGGCCTGGGGCACGATCTACGATCAGGGCTATCTCGAGGCCAATGTAGAGGGTGGCGAGGGGTACGACTGGTACTATCCGACCGGAGAGGCGCGCGCGGCGCAGCGCCGCGTGCCCATTGATGCCAGCCTGCGTGGATGGCAGGTCTCGCCACCCGTCGAAAGCTATCCACCCGGCGTCGTGGCCGCGTTTGCGGAACCTGTCCGCGCCGCCCCGGCAGTGTTTCGCGGGATTGTGCGTTTGCTTAAGCAACCACCACCGATGGTGCGCTTTGGGAAACCGGCGGCGTGAATATGGGCAGCTGGTTCGGTCTGCGCGATGGCGGCACGATCCTGCGGCTCAGGTCTGGTCGCGGACAGACCGAGATGACAGGGTCGGATTTCGAGACGGCCATCCTTGATCTACCGGTTGCCGATCTGCCCTTCGACGATCTGCTGCATGAGGTGACATGGGAGTTGAACCCGGTCGCGCCGGGCCATGTCCGTCTCTGGATCGACGGGGTGTTGCGCGGCACGGCCACGACGACGGAGGGGGGGCCGCTCAGAGGCAATTGGTGGGCGGGTCCCGATGCGGGCGGCTGGTTGCAAGTTGAAAGCAGCGTCATGGTGGGCGAGCCCATTGCGCCCTGGCCCAGCCCCGAAGGCGCAGGCGTCTTGTCGCGGTCCGAGGCGATCTATCCGCCGTCCGGGGCTTCGGATCACTTCCTGTATCGCTACAAGGATATCGCAGGCTGGTGGGACAGCGTGCACCACGACCGTCGTAGTGGTGTGTCGCTGGTCCTGCCCTCGCCTTGGGTGCGGCGATCAAAGCCCGTGCGGTTCACAGAGATCGGCTGCCCGGCTGTCGACAAGGGCACCAACGAGCCCAACAAGTTCTTCGATCCCAAAAGCTCCGAAAGCGCTCTGCCGCACTATTCCGACGGACGGCGTGACGACCTGATCCAGGCGCAATACTTGCGCGCGATCATGTCCTATTGGGACGTGCCGGGGCGCAATCCGGTCTCAGAAGTCTACGGCGGCCCGATGTTGCAGATGGAGTATGCCCATGTCTGGGCATGGGATGCGCGGCCTTGGCCGGCTTTTCCCAATGACATCGACCGTTGGTCGGATGGCGGCAACTGGCGGCTCGGCCACTGGATCAGCGGCCGTATCGAGGCTGTGCCGCTGAGCCATGTGGTGGCGGAGCTGTGCGAGACGGCCGGGGTACTGGATTACGACGTGTCGCGTTTGCACGGTATTGTGCGTGGCCATCTGTCGGGCGAGACGGAAAGCGCCCGCGCGCGCCTGCAGGCGCTTATGCTGGCCTACGGGTTTCAAGCGGTCGAGCGCGAGGGGACCCTGGTCTTTCTGCCCTTGCCCACCGTGCCTGCAGCCGTGATCCACGCAGAAGCGACGGCTATCGCCGAGGATGGCGCGGGCGGCATCACCGAGGGTCCGCGCTGCCGAGGCCAGAGATCGTGGGCCGGGTGAGGGTGGGCTACACCGCCGCCGAAGCCACCTATGAGGATCGCGTGGCCGAGGCGGTGTTTCCGCCGATGGTGCGGATGGCGATCACCGCAAGCGACCTGCTCTTTGGCCCTGACCGGCCCAGAGGGGCAGGCCGTGGCCGAGCGCTGGCTGGCCGAGGCGCGGGTGGCGCGCGGATGTTCACCGCCTGTCGCTGCCGCCCTCGCGGCGGGCACTGGGCGCGGGCGACATGGTCGCGCTGCCCGATGGGTCGACTTGGCGTATCGACCGGGTCGAGGATCGCGGCGCGCGCAATATGGAGGCCGTGCGGGTGGAACCTTCGGTCTCGGACCCGTCTGAGGCGGTGGAGGAATTCGCGCCTGCCTCCGGTTTCGTGCCACCGGTGCCTGTCACGCCGGTCTTTCTCGACCTGCCGCTTCTGTCGGGGTCCGAGGTGGAGCATGCGCCCCATCTTGCGGTCACAGCCACCCCTTGGCCGGGGACGGTCGCCGTCTATACCGCCGCGGGCCCGGACGGATTCACGCTCAACCGGCTGATGGAACGGCGCGCTGTCATCGGCACGCCTGAGGCGCCGCTGGTCGCGGCCCGCCCCGGTCTTTGGGACCGCGCCGGCGCCTTGCGCGTGCGGCTGGCGTCCGGCCAGCTGTCGGCGGCAGAGATGGCGGCAGTGCTGAACGGGGCCAATCTGGCCGCGATCGGGTCGGGCGATGATGGCGCGTGGAGGTGATCCAGTTCGCGCAGGCCACGCTGGTGGGCGCGGGGCTTTGGGACATCGCCATGCGGCTGCGCGGCCAGCAAGGCACCGATGGCGTGATGCCCGAGGTCTGGCCCGAGGGCAGTCTGTTCGTCTTGGTCGACGGGGCGCCCGGTCAGGTTGACCTAGGCCCTGCCACACGCGGTCTGGCCTCGCCATTACCGCGTCGGATCGGCCCGGCGCAGCGTCGATGATCCCAGCTATGTCGAAAAGGTTCTGGCGTTTCAGGGTGTTGGCCTCAGGCCATATGCCCCGGCGCATCTGCGGGCACAGACCACGGCGGGGGCTGACCTTGTCTTGGGTGCGCCGAAGCCGGATCGACGGCGACAGCTGGGAAGGGATCGAGGTTCCGCTGGGCGAGAGCGCAGAGGCCTATCTCCTGCGGGTGGTCGATGCCGCCGGGCTCAGGCGCGAGGTGACGCTGGGCACGCCTGCCTTCACCTACACGGGGGCGATGCGGGCCAGCGATGGCACGACGGCGCCCTTCACCATCGAGGTTGCCCAAATGTCCGACCGTTTCGGGCCGGGGCCGTTTGCAAGGATCACGATCGATGACTGACACCCCCCGCATGTCCCTGCCCCTTTTGGCGCCCGCGCAGGCCCAAAAGCATGTGACCGTGAACGAGGCGCTGGCCCGGATTGACGCGCTGACGCATCTGACGCTGGTCTCGATCGACACCACAACCCCACCCCTTGCCGCGCCCGAGGGCGAGATCTATGCCGTGCCGCCCGGTGCCGTGAACGCCTGGGGCGGACAGGACGGCAAGCTTGCCATCGCGGTGAACGGCGGTTGGGTCTTCGTGCCGCCGCGTCGGGGCTGGCGGGCGTTGGTTCTGGATCAAGGCGTGCCTGCGATCTGGGACGGGGCAGATTGGCGCCCCGGCGCGGTGACCCTTGCCCCCTCGGGCGCGGGCATGGCCATGCGGTCGCTCGAAATCACGATCCCCATCACCCCGGGCGCGACCGTTACCACCCCCTTGTCATCCCGGCGCGGGCGATCTTGTTTGGCGTCACCGGGCGTGTGATCGACACCATCACGGGCAGCGCGACCGCCTGGCAGCTCGGGGTTACCGGCGACAATGGTCGGTTCGGCGTAGGTCTGGGGGTTGCCCTGAATTCCTGGGTTAACGGACCTGCCGCGCCGATCGTCTACTGGTCGCCCACTGCGCTGGTGCTGACGGCGCAGAGCGGCACCTTTGCGGGCGGTCAGGTTCGGCTCGTCATTCACTTCGCCGAGTTGAGCCTGCCCGCCCCAATCTGAAGCCCGCTGGCCCCTTCCACAATGGACCCGAGCGCCTATCTGATGTAGCACAGGAGCGTGAGTGCGGAGGGCCAGGTCATGGCGACGGTGAAACGGAAACTTGCAGGCGTCGACCCCGTCTGGCGGCGTATCCTCGACGAGGCCGATCAGGCCGTGCAGGATGAGCCGCTGCTGGGCGGTCTGATCCACGGCTGCATCTTGCACCATGACACTCTGGAAAAGGCGCTGGCCTACCGCATGGCGCAGAAACTGGCTTCTGGCGAAATGTCCGAGCAGTTGCTGCGCGAAATCGCCGATGATGCCTATGACGCCGATGCAGGTCTGGGCGTTGCTGCGCGCGCCGATATCGTAGCCGTTTTTGAACGCGACCCGGCCTGCCACCGCTACATACAGCCACTTTTGTTCTTCAAGGGCTTTCAGGCGGTTCAGGCCTATCGCGTCGGCCACTGGCTTTGGACGGAAGGCCGCCGCGACCTGGCCTATTTCATCCAGATGCGCGTGTCCGAGGTGTTCGGTGTCGATATCCATCCCGCCGCCCGCATCGGACAGGGGATCATGATCGACCATGCCCATTCCATTGTCGTCGGCGAAACCGCCGTGGTGGGCAACAATGTCTCCATGCTGCATTCCGTCACCCTTGGCGGCACCGGCAAGGAGACCGAGGATCGTCACCCCAAGATCGGGGACGGAGTCTTGATCGGGGCAGGGGCCAAGGTCCTGGGCAACATCCATGTCGGCAATTGCTCGCGCATCGCAGCAGGCTCGGTGGTTCTTGCCGATGTGCCGTCTTGCAAGACCGTGGCAGGGGTTCCTGCCCGGATCGTGGGCGAGGCAGGATGCGAGCAGCCTGCGATGAGCATGGATCATTTGCTGCCCAACCCTGGGCCGACCGGGCCCGCATGACTTTTCGTAGGGTGTGCCTTCGGGCGCACCGATCCGGCCCAATGTTGTGCCTGAAGGCGCACCCTATGGATGGCCGCAGATAAAAGAGCCCGCGTGACCAGTTGGTCGCGCGGGCTTTTTTGCGTTTGGTTGCAGGTTCAGCCCGCGCGCGACTGGCGCTTGCGCTCATGCGGGTCGAGAAAGCGCTTGCGCAGCCGGATCGCGTTGGGCGTGACCTCGACCAGTTCATCATCGTCGATGTAGGCAATCGCCTGTTCCAGCGACATCGTGATCGGCGTGGTCAGGCGCACCGCCTCGTCCGTGCCGGAGGCGCGGACGTTGGTCAGCTTCTTGCCCTTGAGCGGGTTCACCTCAAGATCGTTGTCGCGCGAGTGCTCGCCGATGATCATGCCGGTATAGATCGGTTCCTGCGCGCCGATGAACATGCGGCCCCGTTCCTCCAGGTTCCACAGCGCATAGGCCACGGATACCCCGTTCTCCATCGAGATCAGCACGCCCGCGCGCCGCCCTTCGATCGGGCCCTTGAACGGCTCCCATGCATGGAACACCCGGTTCAGCACGCCCGTGCCCCGCGTGTCCGTCAAAAACTCGCCGTGATAGCCGATCAGGCCCCGCGACGGCACCAGCGCGATGATCCGCGTCTTGCCCGCCCCGCCCGGCTTCATCTCCTTCAGATCGCCCTTGCGGGGACCTGTGATCTTTTCGATCACGGCGCCGGTGTAGTCGTCATCGACGTCGATTGTGACTTCCTCGACCGGCTCATGCCTGATCCCGTCGATGTCGCGGAACAGCACCTGCGGGCGGGAAATCGACAGCTCGAACCCTTCGCGGCGCATGTTTTCGATCAAGACGCCCATCTGCAATTCGCCCCGGCCCGCAACCTCGAAGGCCTCTCCGCCGGGGGTGTCGCTGACCTTGATGGCGACGTTGCTTTCCGCCTCTTTCATCAGGCGCTCGCGGATCACGCGGGATTGCACCTTCTTGCCATCGCGGCCCGCCAGCGGGCTGTCGTTGATGCCAAAGGTCACCGTGATGGTCGGCGGGTCGATCGGTTGGGCGTAGAGCGGCTTGTCCACGGCCAAAGCGCAGATCGTGTCGGCGACCGTCGATTTGGTCATGCCCGCCAAGCTGACGATGTCGCCCGCCAATGCCTCCTCGACGTCTTGCTGGCCGAGACCGCGAAACGCCTGAATACGGGTGACGCGGAACTGTTCCACCTTTTCGCCCAGACGGCTCAGCGTCTGCACGGTCTGCCCGACCTTCAGCCGTCCCGATTCCACCCGGCCGGTCAGCAACCGCCCCACAAAAGGATCGGCACCCAGCGTTGTCGCCAGCATGCGGAAATCGTCGTTTTGATGGGCGATCTGCTTGGGCGGCGGCACATGGTTCACGATCAGGTTGAACAGCGCGCTCAGATCCTTGCGCGGCCCGTCCAGCGTGTGATCGGCCCAGCCCGAGCGGCCCGAGGCATACATATGCGGGAAATCCAGCTGATCCTCGTTGGCTTCAAGGGCTGCGAACAGATCGAACACCTCGTCCAGCGCCCGATCAGGTTCGGCATCGGGTTTGTCCACCTTGTTCAACACCACGATCGGCCTCAGCCCCAGCGCGAGCGCCTTGGAGGTCACGAATTTCGTCTGCGGCATCGGCCCTTCTGCTGCGTCGACCAGCAGCACCACACCATCGACCATCGACAAGATCCGCTCCACCTCGCCACCGAAATCGGCGTGGCCGGGGGTATCGACGATGTTGATCCGCGTGCCCTTCCATTCGACCGATGTGGGCTTGGCAAAGATCGTGATGCCGCGCTCGCGTTCCAGATCGTTGCTGTCCATCGCCCGCTCGGCCACGGCCTGGTTCTCGCGGAAAGCGCCGGATTGTTTCAGAAGGTTGTCGACCAGTGTTGTCTTGCCGTGGTCAACGTGCGCGATGATCGCGATATTGCGGAGGTCCATGGGGGGCCCTTAAAGGAAATCATATGAGTTGGCCGAGCCGTTACAGGCTCAGGCCGGGTTTGGCTAGGGCGAAAGGGGCAATGACGCTGCGATGCAGCGTCAGGAGATCTTGCGCAGCCGGATCACGACGTCGAGTTTGGCGATCTCGTAGCCCTCGGGCACCTGCGGCAAGCCGCGGATTTCCAGCTCGCCCGCCGGTGCATCGGTCAAATGCCCGGTATCCTCGAAATGGAAATGCGGGTGGTCGTCCATCCGCGTGTCGAAATAGCTGCGCGACCCGTCGACGGTCACTTCCTGCATAAGGCCCGCGTCGCAAAACGCCTTGAGCGTGTTGTAGACCGTCGCCAGCGATACCCGGTCGCCCGTCGAAAGCACCGCGTCATGCAGCCCCTCTGCCGTCACATGCCGGTTCTCGCCATCCCCCACCAGCAGCGCCGCCAGCGTCAACCGCTGCCGCGTCGGGCGCAGGTCGCCTATGGCGAGCCAGCTCTTGCTGCGTTCCAGTGCTTCGGGGGTCATTGCGTCGGGTCCTGTAGAATACCGCCCATATATAGGGCGCATGGCCCCTTGGTTTCAATCGCAAAGCGTGCACCTCCCCGCGCCCTTGCGCCGCGCTTGTGCCCGATGCTAGACGGGCGCCACGATTTTCGGCGCTTTTGCACTCAGGATCTGCGGGGGGACATGGCAGACTATCCGACATCCTTCGACAAGGAAGGCCTTCTGGCCTGTGCCCGGGGCGAGTTGTTCGGGCCGGGCAATGCCCAGTTACCCGAGCCGCCGATGCTGATGATGGACCGCATCACCGACATCTCCGGCGATGGCGGCGCACACGGCAAGGGCCATGTCGTGGCTGAATTCGACATCACGCCGGACCTGTGGTTCTTCGACTGCCATTTCCCCGGCAACCCCATCATGCCCGGCTGTCTCGGCCTCGACGGGCTGTGGCAACTGACCGGCTTCAACCTCGGCTGGCGCGGCTGGCAGGGGCGGGGCTACGCGCTGGGCGTGGGCGAGGTCAAGCTGACGGGCATGGTTCGGCCCGACCGCAAAATGCTTACCTATCACGTCGATTTCACCAAGGCCGTGCAGACCCGCCGCCTGACCATGGGCGTGGCCGACGGCCGTGTCGAGGCGGATGGCGAGGTGATCTATCTGGTCAAGGACATGAAGGTGGCGCTGAGCGAAAGCTGAGCGTCGGCGTCTGACGAAAGATACCTGCAGACGGCTTGGAGCCCTTTCTAGACATTGAATCATGCATGCGTACACATTGACCCATGTCGATGATCCATGACCTTGACCACATAGAAAGAACGGTCCTGACGACCGACCCCAGCTTCCGAGCCATCGAACGCGAGGAAATGGATTGCCACATCAAAGAAGCCCGTCAGTACGCACTCGCGAACGCGAAGGACGCGTTCTTTCTTTCGCTAATGCGACTTCTGGCACTTCCGGGGAACGGACACACACGCCTGATCCCAAATAATGCCATCTCGGTCCTGCCTCTCAGGTTCGTAACCATCGGGCCCACTGTACGACTGCTCGGTGCCCCGTCCGGTTTCGCTGGGGCGATCGGCAGCGAATTGATATCCATCAATGGCATTCCTGTGAGCGAGATCGAAGTCGCCGCAGAGAGATTTCTGGCGGGAACAAGACAACGAAAACGCGTCATCGGGCCAATCCTCTTCGCTTGGCCGAGCGCGTTGGTCCGCTTGGGCGTGTTTTCCGGCAGCGGCACAATCGAATACCGGATACGCAACGAGACGGGGCGGATCAGCGAGCTTGTTCTGGATACGGAAAATTGGGTTCCCGGATCTGCGCTCTATCCGAGAAACGAGCATGGGAAAGCTGATGCGTTCTGGTCTCCCAAGACCTTTCTGGAGATCGGGGATTTCGGTCAACGCGGGATGCTGATGGTGCTTCCGAGTTTTTTCGATCCCGGTGAAACAGAATTGTCGAATGCGGTTTCCGAAGCGTCACGCTGCGCAAGATCCCGCCCCGGCTTGCCCCTTCTCATTGATGTTCGAGGTAATACCGGCGGCAACTTTCTCCGGACCATGCCATTGATCGACGCGGTTGTGGAGGGTGCGGAAGATCGCCGGGTTGGCGTGCTTGTCGATAAATTCACCTTCTCTGCCGCGATCGTCTTCGTCGCCATCCTCAAACATCGTCTCGCAGCGCGGCTCAAACTCATCGGGGAAGAGATGGGGGACGGTCTGACGTTCTTTGCAGAAGGGGGAAAAATCGACCTGTCGACCGGCGGCGCGGTCGTCCGATATTCATCGGCCTTTCATGATTGGGCGGGAGGTCGCATCGACGAGACCACTCCGAGCGAGATCGCGGAAAAGATCGTTCCGGTCGGAACACTCGAGTTGGATCGCACCTGGATCGAAACTTCGGACGACGTCAAATCGCGAGAACGGTTCTGCCGGGAGGTTCTCGACAGCCTGAATTGCTAGGCGAACGTCCACTTTTTCCGCACAGCTGCCCCCCAACAAGCCGCGTCTGAAGCAGTGGCGCCTTGCGCCTGCCGGTCAGCACGAAGGCGCCGCACCTCCCGCCGCCCCCACCGGCTTGCGTCGCTGCCTGCGCTTCCCTAAACAGACCCCGACAAACGCTAGGGAGGCCACATGCGCCGCGTCGTCGTCACAGGGCTGGGCATCGTCTCGCCAATCGGGAACTCCGCCGCCGAGGTGGAGGCGTCCTTGCGCGCGGGCCGCTCCGGCATCGAAACCCATCCCGACATGGTCGAACACGGCTTTCGCTCGCGCATCGCGGGCACGCTCAAGATCGACCCGGCCGAACATGTCGACAAGCGCGCGTTGCGCTTCATGGGCCCCGGCGCGGCTTATGCTCATATCGCCATGGGTCAGGCCATCGCCCATGCCGGTCTGACCGAGGCCGATATCTCGAACGAGCGCACCGGCCTGATCGCAGGGTCCGGCGGCCCCTCCACCTCCGCCATGTTCGCGGCCCATCAGTCAGTCCTGTCCACTGGAGCCACGAAACGCATCGGCCCCTTTGCCGTGCCCAAATGCATGTCCTCTACGATCAGCGCGAACCTAGCGACCGCCTACAAGATCAAGGGCATCAACTATTCCATCACCTCCGCCTGCTCGACCTCGCTCCATTGCATCGGCGCGGCCTCCGAACAGATCATGCTGGGCAAGCAAGACATCATGTTCGCCGGCGGGGCGGAAGAACTCGACTGGACGTTGTCGTGCCTCTTCGACGCGATGGGCGCGATGTCGTCGAAATACAACGACACGCCTGAAAAGGCCTCCCGCGCCTTTGACGCGGGCCGCGACGGCTTTGTCATTGCGGGCGGCGGCGGGGTCGTCGTGCTGGAGGCGCTCGATCATGCGCTCGCCCGCGGGGCGCATATCCTCGCCGAGGTCACGGGATTTGCCGCCACCTCCGACGGGCATGACATGGTCGCGCCCTCGGGCGAGGGTGGCGAGCGTGCCATGCGCCTCGCCCTCCAGACCCTGCCTGCGGGCCGCCGCGTCGATTACATCAACGCGCACGGAACCTCGACGCCCGTGGGCGACGTGGGCGAGGTTCAGGCCGTCCGCCGCGTGTTTGGCGAAGGCAGCACCCCTCCCATATCCTCCACAAAGTCGATGACCGGTCACGCCCAAGGGGCCGCTGGCGCGCTCGAGGCGATCTTTTGTCTCTTGATGCTGCAGGGCGATTTCATCGCGCCCTCGATCAATGTCGAAACGCTCGACTCGGCGCTGTCGCCGGATGAAATTGCGACGTCCTTGCGCGAAGCCGCAGGTCTCGACACGGTGATGACGAATTCTTTCGGGTTTGGCGGCACGAACGGCTCCATGCTGCTCAGCCGGTTTGTTGGATAAGGCGATCATGGCGAATTTGATGACGGGTAAACGCGGCCTGGTGATGGGGGTCGCGAATGACCGGTCCATCGCGTGGGGCATTGCGAAAGCGCTACATGCCGAGGGGGCCGAGCTTGCCTTCAGCTATCAGGGCGAGGCCTTTGGCAAGCGCGTCGAACCCTTGGCCGCAACGTTGGGGTCCGACCTGCTGGTGGATGTCGACGTGACCGATGACGCCTCCATGGACGCCTGTTTTGCCACACTCAAGGACCGCTGGGGAACCCTCGATTTCGTCGTCCACGCCATCGCCTTCTCCGACAAGAATGAACTCACCGGCCGCTTCATCAACACCACGCGCGAGAACTTCCGCAATTCGCTGACGATCAGCTGCTATTCCTTCATCGACGTGGCCAAACGCGCCTCCGAACTGATGCCCGACGGCGGCAGCCTCATCACGCTGACCTATCAGGGCTCGAACCGTGTCACGCCCTTCTACAACGTGATGGGCGTGGCGAAGGCCGCGCTCGAATCTTCCGTGCGCTACCTCGCCAATGACCTCGGGCCGCAGCAGATCCGCGTCAACGCCATCTCGCCGGGGCCCATGAAGACGCTGGCCGGCGCAGCCATCGGCGGTGCGCGCAAGACCTTCAAGACCACCGAGGCGAACGCGCCCTTGCGCGCCAACGCCACGCTTGAGGCCATTGGCGGCACGGCGGTCTACCTGTGTTCCGACTATGGCGCCTGTACCACCGGCGAGATTATCCTCGTCGACGGCGGATATCACGTTTTGGGGATGGCGCAGCCCGAGAACATGTGACGGGAAGGGGATGCCGCGCCACCCTTGGGGGGCGGCGCGGCGGTCTGTCGCGTCAGTTCGGGATGATCCGGTAGATCTCGCCCTCATCCATCGCGGCATAGAGATTGCCGTCCGGCCCAAGCACCACCGACCGGAACCGGCCCGGCTCCATCGGCAGCGGCATGGAGATCACCTCGGCCGACATCCCGTCATCGGCGATGTCGATCAGGTCGATCCGCTGGCCTACGGGCGTCCCGCCAAAGCCGATGCCCATGATCCCCACGGCCATCATGCCGTTCCAGTCGCCCCACTGCTCGCCGACCAAAAAGGCGGCCGATCCGGTGCCCTGCGACAGCCCGTCATTGACCCATGCCGGCGGCATCGCGTCAGGGTAGGTCGCCGTGTCCGTCATCGGCATGAAGGCCGCGCGCTCGGCCGGGTCCATCCCGTCCATCTGGTTGGGCGATAGCCGCAGTAATTGTCCGGGCAATCGCCCCGGCCCCCACGTTCGGCCGCGGGTCCCAGCCGCCGTTGCCGCCCGGGCGCAGCACCGTCACCTCGTCGGAATGCCACGGCCCATGCTCGGCGATCACCACCGCGCCCGTGTCGGGGTCAAAGGCGATGCCCTGCACGTTGCGGTGCCCATATGTGAAGACGCGCGGGTCGAACCCATCCGGCGCGCCATTGTCGGGGGCGGCATTGCCGTCGCCGTCGATGCGCAGGACCTTGCCGCCCATCAGGGTCGGCGATTGCGGCACCACCCCGTTGTGGGTGTCGCCCGTGGTCACATAAAGGAACCCGTCGTCATGGAACCGGATGCGCCCGCCGTTATGCGCACCGGGCCCGCCAAAGGGATGATCCGAGGCCGCAGGCTTGTAGGGGATGTCGTCGATGATATCGACCCGGTCCGAGACCGAGGCGAAATCCGCCGCCACCGTGAGCCGCATCACGTGGTTCGACTGCGCCCCCGTCGCGGTCGAGGACGAATAGACGTAGATCTGGCGATTGCTGTCGAAATCAGGGTCCAGCGCTACGCCCAGCATCCCGGCTTGACCTTCGCAAAACAGGTCATCGGCGGTCATCGCGTAGCCTTCGGACCCGGTCATCCCCAGCAGGTTCATCACATCGCCCGAGGGCATCCGCACCGAAAGCCCAAGGCATTTCTCGGTGAAGAACATGGTCCCGTCCGCCATGAACGCCATGTCCCATGGGCCTTCCAGCCCGGACATCACGACCTCGTGGGTCAGGTTCGGCGCATCGGCCCGTGCCGCGGTCGACATGACCGACAGCATCGCTGTCGACGCGAGGGCCGCACATAGCGTCAGCCCAATCTTTGCAGGTTTCATTGTCTTCCTCCCAAAAAGCCGGCATCCTCCCCGATGCCGGGTCGTGCGAACCCGTGCGAACCCGTCGCACATCAACCCCAAGCGGAAGGCCCGGGGCCTTCCGCACGCGCTGGCCCTAGTCCCGTTATGCACTTGTGGATCTCGGCGGGCCCGGGCCGCAGGTGGCCAAGGCGCCGCTGGCCGACCGCCCTATTGGAAGGTGGTCGAGATAAACTCGGACAACGCCGCGATCTGATCGTCGGTCAGGTCTCGCGCATTGGGGATCATCAGGCCGGAATTTGGCCCGATCCGTTCACCCGATCGGTAAATCTCCAGCTTTTCAACCAGATACTCCACGCTCTGGTTCTCAAGCGATGGGTAGACCGACACACCACGCCCTGTCCGCCCATGGCAGGCTGAACACGATGCCGCATAAAGATCGGCGGCGGCTGTGGCGGATGCAGCGGTGTCGGCAGATGCCATCTGCACAGCCGACAAAATGGCCGCGCAAGACGCGACCAGCACACGAGATGTCATGGATCCTCCCTTCCATGGTCGTCGACGATCTGGCGAACCACAGCGGGGCGGATCACGCAGTCCACCGCGCCTTCCGTTAGGTAATCCGCGTCAAGCCGTCGCACCGACATTAGTGCAGGCCTTCCCAGTGTCAACAATCAGCAATCAACTTTGAAAGGAAATCGCAAAAGCCCGAGCCGCTCCCCCTCAAGGCTGCACCGGGCACCCTGCCCACATCGAGCCAAACGGGACGGTCGGGGGCCGCGACACAAGCGCTGCCGCTGCCCCCATGCCGTCTCAGGCGACCTTGACCAGCTCCAACGCAAAGGTCAGGTCTTGGCCGGCCAGCGGGTGGGTTCGCATCCAGCGTCACCACCTCGTCGGTCACCTCGGCCACCGTCACCGGCATGGCCTTGCCATCTGGCGTCTGCACCTGCAACTGTGTGCCCAGATCCAGCGGGATATGCGCGGGCACCGCATCGCGCGGCACCTGGCTCATTGCGTCCTCCCGGCGGGGGCCATAGGCCTGCGCGGCGGGGATCGTCACCGTCGTGCACTCCCCCTCGGCCATGCCATCGAGCGCCGCCTCGAGGCCGGGAATGATCTGCCCCGCCCCCATCTCGAAGGTCAGCGGCTCGCGCCCCTGCGAACTGTCGAAGGTGGTGCCATCGGCCAATGTGCCGGTGTAGTGAATGGAAACTTTCGTGCCGGGCATTGCCTGGGTCATGGGGTATCCTTTGTCGGGGAAGATGGGTTTTGCGGCATGGGTTTGTCTGCCGCGGCTCTGCCCCGACTATAGGCGACCGGGCGACAAGATGAAACCGCACCGACACGAATTGTCGCGGCCGCACGGCTGTGCAAGGGTGCGCCCGACCGCCGAAAGGGACGCCATGACCAAGATCACGACCTGCGTTTTCGATGCCTATGGCACGCTCTTCGACGTCAACGCCGCCGCCCGTGCGCTGGCGGGCGAACCGGGCCGCGCGGGCTTCGCCGCGGTCTGGCAACAGGTCTCCGCCGATTGGCGTACCAAGCAGCTGCAATACACATGGCTCCGCGCGATCACCGGCGATCACTGCGATTTCTGGCAGGTCACGCAAGACGGTCTTGACTGGGCGCTCGAGCGTGTGGGGCTCGACGACGCCGACCTGCGCGACGCGCTGCTCGGCCTCTACCGCCGCCTCGCCGCCTATCCGGAGGTGCCCGCGCTGCTGACCGCGCTCAAGGACGCAGGGCTTTCCCGCGCGATCCTCTCGAACGGCAACCCCGCCATGCTGGACGATGCCGTCACCTCCGCCGGGATCGGCCCGCTGCTTGACGCTGTCCTGAGCGTCGAAGATGTCGGCGTCTTCAAACCCGATACCCGCGTCTACGACCTTGTCGGCGCGCGCTTTGGTTGCACCCCCGATCAGGTCCTCTTCGTCTCGGCCAATGGCTGGGACGCGGCGGCGGCGGCTGCCTACGGCTTCCGCACGCTCTGGGTCAACCGCGCTGAAGCGATCCCGTCGACCGCCTTCCCGGCCGCCCCGAAAGTGTCGCCTCCGACCTCGGCGCGGTCCGCAACATTCTTGGGCTCCTGAGCGATGGATTTCGTCACCGCCGCCGATGGTCTGCGCCTTGCCTATGATGTTCAGGGCGATGGTGCGCCGCTCCTGTGCCTGCCGGGCCTGACCCGCAACATGGAGGATTTCGAGCCCGTGCTCGACGCCTTCGCCCACCGTGCGCGGGTCATCCGCATGGATTTCCGCGGCCGTGGCGCATCGGACTGGGCCGTTCCCGCCACCTATCAGGTCCCGCAAGAGGCGGCGGATGTCCTGACGCTGCTCGACCATCTTGGCCTGCCCAAGGTCACCATCCTCGGCACCTCTCGCGGCGGGCTCGTGGCGCTGGTGCTGGCCGCCATGGCCCGGCCCCGCATCGCGGGCGTCATCTTCAACGACATCGGCCCCGAGGTCGCGCCCGAGGGGCTGGCCTACATCATGGATTACCTCGGCAAGCCGCCGAAAGCCCGAACCTTGGCCGAGGCCGCCGCCGCCTTCCCCGCCACTACGCCCCCCGCCTTCACGGGCGTCCCGCCCGAGACATGGGCCGCCATGGCTATAGCCGCCTCTTCACAGAAAAAGACGGCGCGCTCCACAACCGTTACGACCCCCGCCTGCGCGACGCCGTGGCCCCCGCCTTCGCGCCCGACGCCAAGGCCCCGACCTCTGGCCGCTCTTCGACGCGTTGGCGGGCGCGCCTCTCGGCCTCATCCGCGGTGCTGGCTCCAACATCCTGTCCGCACACACCGCGACCGAAATGCGCCGCCGCCGCCCCGACATGGCCTATGCCGAATTGGCCGACCGCGGCCATGTCCCCTTTCTCGACGAACCTGACGCGATCCGCGTGATCGCCACCGTGCTGGAGCAAGCCCAAGAATGACCGACATCGCCCTGATCGAAGCCGCAGCCTCCCGCGCCAAGGGGATCGTGCGCGAAACCCCGCTCCTGTCCTCGCCCTTCCTCGACGAAATCGCAGGCCGCCCCGTTCTGGCCAAGGCCGAGGTGCTGCAGCATACCGGCTCGTTCAAGTTCCGCGGCGGCTGGGCTGCCGTCTCCGCCCTCGACGCGCAAACCCGCGCGCGCGGCGTGCTGGCCTTCTCCTCGGGCAATCATGCGCAGGGCGTGGCCCATGCCGCCCAACTCCATGGCGTCCCCGCCATCATCATCATGCCCAAGGACGCGCCCGCGCTGAAGATCGAGAACACCCGCGCGCTGGGCGCCGAGGTGGTGCTCTACGACCGCGCCGGTGGCGAGAAGCGCGAAGAGATCGGGGCGCGCCTTCAGGCCGAGCGGAACATGACCCTCATCAAGCCCTTCGATGACCGCCACGTCATCGCGGGGCAGGGCACCTGCGGTCTCGAAATCGCGGCGCAAGCTGCCGCTCTGGGCATCGCTCAGGCCACGGTCCTGACCTGCTGCGGCGGCGGCGGCCTGACCTCCGGCATAGCGCTCGCGCTTGAGGCCAAGGCGCCCGGAATGACGGTCCGCCCCGTCGAGCCCGAGGGGCTTCGACGACACCGCCCTCTCTCTGGCCAGCGGCGCCGCGCACCCGCCACGCCTCGCCCGAGGCGGGCTTCTGCGACGCCATTCTCACCCCCATGCCGGGCGAGATCACCTTCCCGATCCTCTCCCGCCTCTGTGGCCCGGGCATCGTGGTGACAGAGCTTGAGGTCAAGGAAGCGATGCGCCTTGCCGCTACCCGCCTGAAACTGGTGGTGGAACCCGGCGGTGCCGTGGCTCTGGCCGCAGCGTTGTTCCATGGCCGCGAGCTCGCCGATGGTCCGGTCATCTGCACGCTCTCGGGCGGCAACGCCGACCCCGCGCTTTACGCGGAGATTCTCGCGGGCGCTTGAGCCTTCATCTTCCCGAAAATACGGCCTTTGCTCACTCCGCCACCGGCACCACCGCTGGGGCAGGGGGCACGCGCGTCCGCACATAGATGGCAAAGGCCCCCGCCATCAGCACGCCCCCCAGCAAGAAAGGCGCACCGGGCAGCCAGATCGCGCCCTCGGGTCGCGTGAACCAGAAAAACGCCTGCGTCATGATCAGCGGCGACAAGATCATCGAAAGTGCCGAGATGGAGGACAACACGCCCTGCAACTCGCCTTGCTGGTCGACCCCCGCCGCCCGGCTCATCACGCCTTGCATCGCGGGCGCGACGATCGCGCCCAGGGCGGAAATCGGGATCAGGACCCAGATCATCCAGCCTTGCGTGGCGAACCCGTAAAGCACCAGACAGACCGTGTTCAGGATCAGCCCCCAGACCACCGCCCGCGTCTCGCCCAAACGCGGCAAAATCGCCCGGATCAGCCCCGCCTGCACCACCGCGATGGCCACGCCGTAAGCCGCCAGCGACAGGCCCACCATCCGCGCATCCCAGCCGAACGCGCCTTGGATGTAATAGGCCCAGACGGCGGGATAGGTGAAATTGGCGATCTGATAGGCCAGCATGACCATCAAAAGCGGCCGCACACCCGGCAGCTTGCCTACCGCGCTTCAACGCGCTTGAAGCCGGGTTGCGCGCCGCCAGTCAAAGGCCCGTCGCCGCTCTTTCGGCAGGCTTTCGGGCAGCACGAAATATCCGAAGGCGAAATTCAACCCCGCAAGGCAGGCCGCAGCCACGAAAGGCGCACGCGGATCAAGCCCGCCGAGCATGCCCCCCAAAGCTGGGCCAAAGATGAAGCCCATCCCGAAACCTGCTGAAATCAGGCCGAAATTCTGCGCCCGCTTTGATCCGTCCGTGATATCCGCCATATAGGCCAGCGCGGTCGAATGCGTCGCCGCTGCCATGCCTGCGACGATCCGGCCAAAAAGCAGCAGCCAGATCGATCCGGCCACCGCCATTATAACATAATCCACCGCCAGAACCGCCATCGACACAAGCAAGATCGGCCGTCGCCCGAACCTGTCCGACAGGTTGCCCAGCGTGGGCGAAAACCCGAATTGCATCACGGCATAAGATGCCGACAACACCCCGCCCCAAAGCGCCGCATCCGAGAGGCTTGCGCCTTGCACCTCGCGGATCAGGTCGGGGATCACCGGCAAGATCAGCCCGATGCCCATTGCGTCCAGCGTCACGGTGATCAAGATGAACATCACGGGCAGGCGGCGCGTGGCCATGGGCGGGCTTTCGGTCGTGCAGATCAACTGTCAACCTAGATTGACAGATCAGCCTTGTCCATCCGCGATTGCCCGCGCAGCCCTTGCAAATCCGCGCGCCTCGTCGGGGGCCGTGCCCAACGTCGCGGCCCCGGTCAAAGGCGGCAATGCCACCTCGGGATATGCCTCGGCCACCAGATCGGGCAGGGCGCGCCGGGTCGCCTGCGCCACGCCCGCCAGCCGCTTGACGACCGCCTGCGCCTCGGGCCGGGGCATGGCGCGCACCAATGCGAAACTCAGGGCCTCGGCATGGATCAACCCCAGCGGATCGCCCAGACGGGCCGCCATCGTCTCGCGCTCGGGCGCGAGCCGCGCCTGCGACCTCGGCCAAGACCGCCGCCGATTTGTCCGCCGCCATCACCATCTGCGGCAGCACCAGCCATTCGGTGAACCACGCCGCCCCATCGCGCGCCTCGCGCGACGGATGACCCAAGGTCGCCCCTTGCGCCGCCGCAAAGCGCGCCAGCGCCACCAGCACCGACGCCGCCACCGGGTTTTCCTTCTGCGGCATGGTCGAGGATGCGCCACCACCCGCCAGCCGCACCTCGGCCACATCGCTGCGGGTCAGGATCAACAGATCCTCACCCGCCTTGGCCCCCGCCGCCGTTACCGCCGCGCAGACCTCGGCCAATTCGACAACGAGCGACCGCTCCGCATGCCAGCTGCGCCCCGGGTCGGCCAGTGCCAAGGCCTCGGCCAAGGCAGCCGGATCGCGGCAGGCTCCGGCCCCAGCATGCTGCCCGTGCCGCCCGCGCCCGCCAGCGACACCGGCAGGCGCGGCCGCAGATCCCGCAGCCGTTCCACCGCGCGGATCACCGGCCAGCCCCAGACGGCCACCAGCGCCCCGAAACTCGACGGGACCGCCACCTGCCCGTAGGTGCGCGCCGCCATCGGCGTCTCGGCCTCGGCCTCGGCCAGCCGCCCCAGCGCCCCTGCCGCCGCGACCAGCCGCCCCTCGATCAGCGCCAGCGCGCGGGCCAGACGCAACATCAGCCCGGTATCCTGAATATCCTGGCTTGTGGCCCCGAAATGCAGCCATGCCGCGTGTTCCGGCGCATCCAGCGCCTTGCGCAAAGCTGCGACCAGACCCGGCACGCTCACCCCGTTCGCGCCAACGCTCTCGGCCAGCCCGGCAGGGTCGACCTGTACCTCTCTCATCGCGCGCGCCAGAAACGCGCCCGAGACCTCGGGGATCACGCCAGCCTTGCCCTGCACCGATGCCAAGGCCCCCAGCACCAGCATCATCGCCCGCACTTCGGCGGTATCGGAAAACAGCCGCGACATCTCGGCGTCGCCGAAAAGGCCGCGATAAAGCGCGCTGTCGAACGGGCTCGCACTCATGGTGCGACATGCCCGATATCGCGCAAGAACCCGGCCAGCAGTGGGCCAAAGACCTCCGGCTTCTCCACGCAGGGCAGATGCCCCGCCCCCGGATCAGCTCATAGCGCGCACCGGGGATCAGCCCCGCCAGATCCCGCACCAGATCGGGCGGCGTCGATCCATCCTCGGACCCTGCGATCACCAGCGCGGGCAGGCGCAGCGCAGCCGTGGTGGCGTAGAAATCCGTGCCCGCGATCGCCGCCGAACAGCTGGCGATAGCCCTCGGGCGGCGTCGTCTCGACCATCCGCCGCCACGGCGTGACCTGCGGCCCCTCGCGGAAGGGCTTGGAAAACCACCGTTCCATGATCGCCCCCGACATGGCCTGCAGCCCCTGCGTCTCGACCATGGCGATGCGCTCCTCCCACATCGTGCGGGTGCCGATCTTGGGAGCCGTGTTCGACAAGACTACGGCCCGCACCAGATCCAGCCGCTTGGCCGCCAGCCCCTGCGCGATCATGCCCCCGATCGATAGGCCGACAAAGACGCAATCGCGTACCGCCAACCCCTCGATCAGACGCTCGGCATCGTGGATCAGCGCGCCCATGCTGTAGGGCCCGGCCGGGCAGGTCGACAACCCATGACCGCGCGTGTCGTAACGGATCACCCGCAGGCCCTCGGGCATGTGGGGCAAGATGCCGTCCCACAGCCGAAAATCGGTGCCCAACGAATTGGAGAACACCACCGCGGGCGCTTCCTTTGGTCCGGTGTCGGCATAATGCAGCACCACATCGCCCAGATCGAGACTGTCCATCGCATCCTCCGTCCGTTGCCCCGGTTCTGGGCCAGCGCGCGCCACCCTGCAAGGGGCAGCCGCCACCCCGAGGTCGCGAACAGGCAGTTCCACGGCGCGAAATCGCCATGCCATGCCTGCGCCTTATGCAAGGATGCCCGCAAGACACGAGGGACACGAGGGACCACCACCATGCCATCCACCATCCGCGCCGCGGTCTGCCGCAGCTTCGGCGCGCCGCTCGAGATCGAAACGCTCACCTTGCGCGATCCGGGCCCCAGCGAGATCGAGGTCACGCTCGAGGCCGTCGCGATATGCCATTCCGACATCTCCTATCTCGAAGGCGCATGGGGCGGCACGCTGCCCGCCGTCTACGGCCACGAGGCGGCAGGTCGCGTCACGGCGCTTGGCCCCGGCGTCGCAAAAGTGGCGCTGGGCGAGCGCGTGCTCGTCACCCTGATCCGGTCTTGCGGCACCTGCCCGAACTGCGCCAGCGGCAAGCCCGTCTATTGCTCGGGCAAGACCGAGCGTGCGCCGAAACTGACCGATGCCACCGGCGCCCCGGTGCTGGCCGCGATGGAATGCGGGGCCTTCGCCGAAAAGGTCATCGTCGACCAATCCCAGATCGCCCCCTTGGGCGAGACGGCCGCCCCCCATTCCGCCTGCCTGCTCGCCTGCGGCGTGCCCACGGGCGTCGGCGCAGTGGTCAACACAGCGCGCGTGCGGCCCGGCGACACGGTCGTCGTGATCGGCGCGGGCGGCGTCGGTCTCAACACCGTGCAGGGTGCCCAGATCGCGGGCGCGGCCCGCATCGTGGCGATGGATCTGGAACCCTCGAAACTCGATGATGCCCGCGCCTTCGGCGCCACCGACGCGATCCTCGCCACGGTGGAAAAGCCGTGGCAGGAGCTGGAACGCATCACCGGCGGCAGGCTCTCCGATCATGTCTTCGTCACCGTGGGTGCTGTCCCCGCCTATGACATGCGCGCTCCGGCTGATCGCGCCGGGCGGCACGGCCTATGCGGTCGGCATGCCAGCCTCGGGCGCGATGTCCAGCTACGAGCCTGTCATGGTCGCGGCACTGGGGCACGGCATGCGCGGCAGCAAGATGGGCGATGTGGTGCTGTCCCGCGACATCCCCTGGATGGTCGACCTTTATGGGCAGGGGCGTCTCAAGCTCGACGAACTCGTCTCTCGGCAATGGGCCTTCGACCAGATCAACGCCGCCATCGCCGACACCAATGCCGGTCAGGCCCGCCGCAACGTCTTGATCTTCGCGACCTGAGACCTTCTTCGTTTCGAAAATATCCCGGGGGAGGCGCGGCCGAAGGCCGGGCCGGAGGCAGAGCCTCCAAGCCGCCGCCAGCCAGAGGGTAGGACACCATGAAACTGCAAGATCTCGAGATCTTCACCATCGCTCCGCCCGCGCCCGGTTGGGGCGGGCGTTACTGGCAGATCGTGCGTCTCACCACCGCTTGCGGCATCACGGGCTTGGGCGAGGTCTATGCCGCCGCCGTTGGCGCCACGGCCATGCGCGCGGTCATCGCGGATGTTTTCGCGCGCCACATGGAGGGCGAAAGCCCCGAGAACATCGAGCTGATGGCCCGCCGCGTCTGGTCCTCGGGCTTCACGCAGCGCGCCGATCCGACCGTCTTCGGCGCCTTTGCAGGGCTGGAAATGGCCTGTTGGGACATCTTGGGCAAGGCGCGCGAGCGGCCTGTCTGGGCGCTCTTGGGCGGGCGGATGAATGACCGGCTGCGCGCCTATACCTACATCTATCCCGAGGATGACGCGGCCCCCGACGCGGTGGCGCGATTCTGGGTCGATCCCGACGCGCAAGGCGAAGCCGCCGCCAAACGCGTGGCCGAGGGCTGGACGGCGGTCAAATTCGATCCGGCCGGCCCCTACACGATCCGTGGTGGCCATGCGCCCGCACGGTCTGACATCAGCCTTTCAGCCGCCTTTTGCGCAAAGATCCGCGCTGCCGTGGGGGACCGCTCCGATCTCTTGTTCGGCACCCATGGCCAGTTCACGCCCGGCCATGCCATCCGGCTGGCCAAGGCGATCGAGCCCCATGATCCGCTGTGGTTCGAGGAGCCCATCCCACCCGATGACATCGCCGGGTTGGCCGAGGTGGCGCGCGCCACCTCGATCCCGGTCGCCACCGGCGAGCGCCTGTGCGGCAAGATGGAGTTTGCCGCGGCGCTCCGCGCAGGTGTGCGCATCGTGCAGCCCGCTCTGGGCCGCGCGGGCGGCATCTGGGAAGGGCGCAAGATCGCCATTCTGGCCGAAGCCCACAGCGCCCAGATCGCTCCGCATCTCTATGCCGGGCCGGTCGAATGGGCGGCAAACGTCCATCTGGGCGTCGCTTGCCCGAACCTGCTGATGGTCGAGGCGATCGAGACCGAGTTCCACAAGCGCCTGGTGACCGGACGGCCGAGGGTGGAGGGCGGCTTTGTCGAAGCCCCGACCGCCCCCGGCCTGGGGATCGAGCTCGATGATGCGCTGGCGGCCGCGCATGCTTGGACCGGCACACGCCTGCACCTCGAGATGCAAGACGCGCCTTGCGACTGGCAAAACGGCAATGCCTTCGGCGGCGGTGCGGTTGACTAGAGGCGCTGCGGGCGGCGGCGTGGTGCCGTCCGTATTTCCGGGAAGATGAAAGGGCAGGGCGAGGTTAGTCGCGTTCCTTTTCGTGGGCGTAGCGCAGGCGCGCGACTTCTTCGTTCTTTTCGGCGCGGCGCAATTCGCCCAGACGGCTTTCGACATAGCTCAGGTGTTCTTGCACCGCCGCACGTGCCGCCGCCGGGTCGCGGGCCTGCAGAGCCGCGTTGATGGCGCGGTGATGATCGAGCAGCAGGTCGCGGGTGGTGCGGCTCTTGAACATCATCTGGCGGTTGAAAAACACGCCCTGTTTCAAAAGGTCGAAGATCGAGCGCATCATGTGCAGCAAGATCACGTTGTGGCTGGCCTCGAGGATGGCGAGGTGAAATTCCGCGTCCAGTTCCGCCTCATCGGCCGGATTGCGCTTTTTGTGGGCGGCTTCCATCTTGCGCAAGATGGCGTCGATCACCTTTAGGTCGGTATCCGAGCCCTGCACTGCGGCGCGTTCCGCCGCGATCGCCTCGAGGTCGCGGCGAAAGGCGATGTAGTCGAAGACCGCTTCCTCGTGGCTGGAGATCAGCCGGATCAGCGCGGGCGAAAAGGCCGATCCAAGAACATCGGCCACATAGATGCCCGCGCCCGCGCGCGCCGCGAGCAGCCCGCGGTCCTGCAATTCCGCGATGGCTTCGCGTAAGCTGGGCCGCGACACGCCCAGACGCTCGCTCAACTCCCGTTCCGAGGGCAGGCGTTCGCCGGGGCGCAAGATGCCGCGCAAGATGAGTTGTTCGATCTGCCGCACGACGGAATGCGACAGTTTCTCGGCCTCGATGCGTTGAAACGGCATGGCCCCCTCCCGGATTGGTCAAATCTTATGACCAGCGAAAGGGGGCTGTCCAGCCGAATGCGGCCCTGCGCGCGCGATCAGCGCGGGCGGATGATGACCTCGACCCGGCGGTTCTGCGCGCGGCCATCGGGAGTCAGGTTCGAGGCGACCGGTTCATCTTCGCCCCGGCCAAACGCGCGCACGCGGCCGGGCGAGACGCCGTGCCTCAAGCAGCACGCCGGCCACGGCTTGCAGGCGCGCCGCGACGACAGGTCCTGATTGTAACCCGCGCTGCCGGTGTTGTCGGTGTGGCCGATCACGTCGACGGTGGTGTTAGGGTATTGCTGCAGGTTGCGCGCCAGCGCGCGCAGATCGGCTTGCAGATTGGCCCGGATCGCGGCGCTGTCGATGTCGAAAAGAATGCCCTCGGGCATTGTGACGACCAGTTCCCGCCCGGTGTTCTGGATGCGGATGTCATCGTTGGACGAGGCTGCCGCGCAGGTCGCGGGCCTGCCGATCCAGCGCCGCGCCGATGGCACCGCCCGCCAGCGCGCCTGCCGCGCCGCCGACCAGCGCGCCCATGCCCGGGTCGCTGTCATTGCCAAACGCGCCCGCTGCCGCGCCGAGCATGCCGCCGATGATGGCGCCGCTCTGGGTGCGCTCGCCCATGGGCTGCGTGGTGACACAGCCTGTCAGCGCAAGCGCAGAGACAGTGACGAATGCGGTAAGTTTCGTGCGAATGATCATGGCGATGCCCTTCCAGACTGCTCTCGGTCCGGTTTCCCCGAGACCTTTCTTCGGTCACAATATAGCAGCGCAGGCGCCAAGCTGCAGAGGGAAAAAGCCGAAATGGCGGAATCTTGCCGTTTTGCCGTGACGTCTCAGGCCCCGCTTTGCGCCGCCTCGCGGGCCAGCAGCGCGCGCTTGACGGGCAGGCCCCAATGGTAGCCGCCCAAGGCCCCCGATTTGCGCAGGGCGCGGTGGCAGGGAATGAGCCAGCTGATCGGGTTGCGCCCCACGGCGGTTCCCACGGCGCGCATGGCGCGGGGGTGGCCCACGGCGGTGGCAATCTCGGAATAGGTGGTGACATGGCCGGAGGGGACCTGCAGCAGCGCCTCCCAGACCTTGATCTGGAACGGCGCGCCGATCAGGTGCAGCCGTGCCTGACCCGGCGTCTCGCCAAAGCCTTGGCGACCATGGGCGCCAGCGCGGCGCGATCCTCGACGAACTGTGCCGCAGGCCAGCGGCCGGTCAGGTCCGCCATGGCGGCCTCCGCCCCGGTCTCGGCCGCAAAGCCCAGACCGCACAGACCGCGGTCGGTGCCCATTACCAGCGCCGCGCCGAAAGGACTGTCGAACCAGCCGTGCCGGATCGTCAGGCCCGCACCCCCCGCGCGTAATCGCCGGGTGCCATCGCCTCCCATGTCACGAAGAGATCGTGCAGCCGTCCGCCTCCTGACAGGCCCACCGCATCCGCTGTCGCGAGCGTCGTGAACCGCGCGCGCAGCAGGGCGCGCGCATGATCGAGCGTCAGATATTGCTGGTAGCGTTTGGGGCTGACGCCGACCCATGCGGTGAAGACGCGCTGGAAATGCGCGGGGCTCATCTGCAGGCGCGCGGCCAGCGCCTCGAGGGTGAGGGGGGCATCGGCCGCGTCGATCTCTGCAATGGCGCGGCGGATGACGTGGTAATGATATGTGTGCTCATCGGTCATGACGCGACATTAGGCCGAAGCGCAGGCCGTGCGCGACCCGGAACTTGCGCCAAATCGCGCTGGACGCAGGGCGCGCAAGCCGCCAAAAGGGCACCATGGCCAACCAGTTGCCCTATCATGCGATGCGCGAGATCTTCGCGCGGTTTCAGGCCGCCGAGCCGGAACCGAAGGGCGAATTGCACCACACCAATGCCTATACTTTGGTCGTCGCGGTGGCGCTGAGCGCGCAGGCGACGGATGCAGGCGTGAACAAGGCCACCAAACGCCTGTTCGAGATCGCCGACACGCCCGAAAAGATGCTGGCCCTGGGCGAAGAGGGTGTGACCGAGCATATCAAGACCATCGGCCTGTTCCGCAACAAGGCCAAGAACGTCATCAAGCTCAGCCGCATTCTGGTCGAGGAATATGGGGGGGAGGTGCCGTCCAGCCGCGCGGCGCTGCAATCGCTGCCGGGCGTGGGGCGCAAGACCGCCAATGTGGTCTTGAACATGTGGTGGCAATTCCCGGCGCAGGCGGTCGACACCCATATCTTCCGCCTTGGCAACCGGGCGGGCATCGCGCCGGGCCGTGATGTCGACGCCGTCGAGCGCGCCATCGAGGATCATGTGCCCGCCGAATACCAGCTCCACGCCCATCACTGGATGATCCTGCACGGCCGCTATATCTGCGTCGCGCGCAAACCTAAATGCGGGGCGTGCCTGATCGCCGACCTGTGCCAATACGAGGACAAGACCCAATGACCAAGACCTATGACCTTGTGGGCATCGGCAATGCCATCGTCGATGTGATCTCGCATGGCGACGACAGTTTCCTCGACAACATGGGGATCGAGAAGGGCATCATGCAGTTGATCGACCGCGAGCGGGCCGAACTTTTGTATGCGGCCATGCGCGACAGGGTGCAGACGCCGGGCGGGTCGGTCGCCAACACGATCGCGGGGGCAGGCACGCTGGGGTTGAGCACGGCGTTTCTGGGCAAGGTCAAGGATGATGCTTTGGGCCGCTTCTATGCCGATGGCATGGCCGAACAAGGCACCGATTTCCCCAATTCGCCGGTCAAGGATGCGCCCGCGCCGACGTCGCGGTCGATGATCTTCGTCTCGCCTGATGGCGAGCGGTCGATGAACACCTATCTGGGTGCGGGTGCTGATTTCGACGCGGGTGACGTTGACGCAAGCGTCGCGGGCAATGCGCGCTGGCTGTTTCTGGAGGGGTATCTCTACGACAAGCCCGAAGGGAAAACCGCCTTTGCCGCCGCGGCCGAGCATTGCCGCAAGGGTGGCGGCAAGGTCGGCATCACGCTGTCCGATCCCTTCTGCGTTGACCGGCACCGAGCGGATTTCCTGACGCTGATCGCGGGCCAGATGGATTACGTGATCGGCAATCATGAGGAATGGCTGGCGCTTTACCAGACCGATGATCTGGATGGGGCGCTCGCACAGGCAGCCGCCATCTGTGACATCGTCGTGTGTACCCATTCGGGCGAGCCCGTGAAGATCTTGCGCGGTGCCGAACGCGTCGAGGTCCCGGTGACGCGGATCACGCCGGTGGATGCGACCGGCGCGGGCGACCAGTTCGCGGCCGGTTTCCTGTATGGCATGGCCACCGGCCGCGATCTGGAGATGGCGGGCAAGATGGGCGTCGCCGCCGCCGCTGAAGTGATCCGCCATGTCGGCCCGCGCCCCAAGCGTCCGCTCTCCGAGGTGTTCGCCGAGGCCGGGCTGACCTGATCAGCCGAATTTCCCGGCGATGAAGTTGCGCGCCTCGGGCGTCGCGGCGCTGTCGAAAACGACGTCGGACGGGCCGATCTCGAGCAGCCTGCCGAGGTGGAAATAGGCCACCCGGTCGGCCACACGGCGGGCCTGCATCATCGAATGGGTCACGATCACGATGGCCTTTTCCTGCTTCAGCTCGCTCACCAGTTCTTCGACCGCAGCGGTGGCGATGGGGTCGATCGAGCCCGTGGGCTCATCCATCAGCAAGATGTCGGGCTCTGTCGACAGGGCGCGCGCGATGCACAGGCGCTGTTGCTGGCCGCCCGAAAGCTCAAGGCCCGAGGCACTGTGCAGCCGGTCCTTGACCTCGTCCCACAGATTCGCCTTGCGCAGGCAGCGTTCCACATGCGCCTCCAGATCGGCGCGGGTGGGCATCAGCCCGTGGATCCTCGGCCCATAGGCGACATTGTGCCAGACCGAACCCGGAAACGGGTTGGGCTTCTGCGCTACCCAGCTGAAGCGCCGCCGCAGGAGCGGCGGATCAACCTCGGGTGCGTGGATGTCGATTCCGTCAAAGAGGATGCGACCCTCATGGCGCACCCCGCGCGTGGCGTCATGCATCCGGTTCAGCGCCTTGAGCATCGTGGACTTGCCGCAGCCCGAAGGCCCTATGAAGGCCAAGGCCTCATGCGCGTAGAGATCGAAGCTGACACCATCGAGCGCCTGCTTGCCGCCATCATACCACAACGACAAATCCGAGACGCTGAGCAGCGGAGCTGCATTGCGCCCGGCGGGGTGGATCACGTTCGGCCGGGCGCTGGCGTTCGGGCGATCGGGCGGTAAGGGGAAACGGGCCAGCATGTTCGGGTTTCCTTCTCGGGGCGATATGGCTGGCGCCATGGTGCAGAATGCGACGGAGTCGGGATTTGACACAGATCGTCGGATGTCGCATTTCATAAAAAATTCATAAACGCGTTCATCCGTCCTGACCTTTCGCCTTTGGACATGGCGATGAATTGGGTAAGCATGTGTTGGCATACCTCCGGCACGGCAGGGCATCTTCATGATTTTCAAGCGGGTTTTCAGGCGAGTTCGATGGAGCCGACGGTAGTCTTGAGCGGCATTTTGCTCTTCGGGCTCATGCTCAAGATCGCGGGCTTCATGGTGCGTGACGAGTTGCTGCTGCGCGTGCTTGTGGCCGGTGGTCTGGCCTGCGATGCGATCTTTTACGGATCTCGGTCAGATCCGATCTTGCAATCCTTCCTGTCGAACCTTGGGCTGGTGGCCATTAACCTCGTGCTGATCGTGCTGATCGTGTCCGAACGCACCCGCTGGCGCATGAGCGCCGAGGACCGGGCGCTTTTCGATCATTTCCCTACCCTCAGCTCCGGGGCAGTTCCGCCGCCTGCGGTCCTTGATGACCCGCCATACCGAACAGGCGGGCACCCAACTGGCATGGGAGGGACGGCCGGTCGAGGACCTGATGCTGGTCTTTTCCGACAGGATCGTGATCGGCAAAGCGGGCCATGGCTTTCCCATTGCCGGGCCCGCCTTCGTGGGCGAGATCGCCTTTTTGACGGGCGCGCCATCCTCGGCCGACGTGACCCTGCCCGATGGTGGCACGGTGGTGCGCTTGCCCATAGCCGCCCTCAAGCGGCAGATGGCGCGCAAGCCCGCGCTGTCGAACGCGATGGTCGCGCTTTTCGGGCAAGAACTGGCGCGCAAGGTGGCTGACAGCGTGCCGATGGACCGCGCGGCGCGCCCGCGCCCGGTGACTGGGCCTGCAACCCGGCTGTACTGAGTGACGCGGATGCGCGCAGGCCGGGCGAGATGATGCGGCGCGCGTTTCTCGGCATCGGGCTTGGCGCGACGGCGCTGATGGTGCTGCTGGTCTGGCTAGCCCTGCCCATGCTCGCCTGCGTGCAAGACGCCGTCTTTGACGGCTACCAGCGCCTCAGCCCGCGCGCCTATGACAGCCAGGCCCCCTGTCCATATCATCGACATCGACGAGGCGTCGCTGGCCGCCTATGGCCAATGGCCCTGGCCGCGCAGCTATATGGCCGTGCTGACCGACCGTCTGTTCGACCATGGCGCGGTGGCGGTGGGCTATGACGTTCTGTTTCCCGAACCCGATCGCACCTCGCCCGAGCGCATCGTCGAAAGCTGGAGCCGCTTTTCCACCGGCATCCCGCCCGCGCTTCCCGATCTGGGCCTTGTGCCGCATGACGCCCGCTTTGCCGAGGCGATCACCGGGCGGCCCGTTGTCCTGAGCGTCGCAGGCGCGCCCGAAGGGGTCTTGCCGCAGCCCCGCGCGGGCGTCGCCGTGACGGGGATGTGCCCGCGTCGCTGACCCGGTTTCCGGCAGCCATCGCCAACCTGCCCGACCTGACCGCGGCCGCTGCAGGGATTGGCACCATCAGCCTTGGGCGCAACGCCGACGGTGTTACGCGCACCGTGCCCATGGTGACCGATATCGGTGGCACGCTGATGCCCTCGCTCTCGGCCGAAGTGCTGCGGCTGGCGCAAGGCGCGGGCGGTCACATCTTGCGCACCACCCAAGGCTCGGGCGAGGTATCGGGCGGAACGGTGGCCGCTATCGCCATGCGCACCGGCGCGCTGGAATATCCGGTCGAGGCGGATGGCACCTTTCGCATCCATTTCACCGGCCACAGGCCTGAGCGCCTGACCTCAGTGACCGAGGTTCTGGAGGCCGACGGGATCGACCCCGCGCTTCAGGCGCGGCTGGCCGGGCGGATCGTGCTGGTGGGATCCTCCGCGCAGGGGCTTTTCGACATCCGCACCACGCCGCTTGACGGTCAGATCGCCGCCGTCACCCTGCATGCCGAGATCATCGAGCAGATCGTGGCGGGTCACTTCCTGTCGCGCCCCGATTGGATGGCAGGGCTGGAGATTGTGGTGGTCATCCTCGCCGGTGTGGCTCTGACACTGCTGCAGCTGCGCGAACGCCCGGTGCTGGGTCTGGGAGCGGCCATTTTTCTGGTGTCGGCGGCCATTCTGGGTGGCATTCTGGCCTTTCGCGCCTTGGCCTGCTGTTCGACCCTGTGCTGCCGGTTCTGACCGTCTTGATGGTCTATGTTCCGGGCACGACGCTGGGGTATCTGGCCAAGGACCGCGCACGCCGCGTGATCCGCGCGCGCTTCGCCTATTTCCTGCCGCCCGAACTGATCGGCCGGATCGAGGCCAACCCCGCCGCCGCCCTTACCCCTGAAGGGTCCGAGCGCGAATTGACCATCATCTTCATCGACATGCGCGGCTTTTCCACCGTGACCGAAGGCATGCCCCCCGAGCGTGTGGTGCGGCTGGTCAACACATGGCTGTCCGCGCTGGCCGAGGCGCTGGTCGATGCGGGCGCCACGATCGACAAGTTCATGGGTGACGCAGTGATGGCGTTCTGGAACGCGCCCATCGCACGGCCCGACCATGCGGAGGCTGGCCTGCGCGCGCTGGCGGGGATCGAGGCGGCGGCCACGCGGGCCAATGCCGCGCTGGTAGCCGAGGGGGCTGCCACCCGTCGCCTTCGGCATCGGCATCAACACCGGCCCGGCCTCGGTCGGGCTGATGGGGTCGCGCGACCGGTTGAGCTATACAGCGATCGGCGACAGCGTGACGCTTGCGGCCCGGCTGGAGGGGCTGACACGGCTCTATGGCGTGCCCAATTGCGTGGGCGATGCGAGTGCGGCCCATCTGCCCGCGGGCCTGCGCGCCGTGCAACTGGACCTGATCGCGGCCAAAGGCCTGCGCGGTGCCACGCCGGTGCATCTGGTCCTGCCCGAGACTACACCGAGGCTGGAGGATTTCGCCGCCACGCTCGCCACCGCGCGGACCGCCTACCTCAACCGCAACTGGACCACGGCCGAGGATCGCTTCACCGATCTCGCCGCGATGGAGCTGCCGTTTTGCGATACGCCCCGTCTGGCGCAGCTTTACCTCGATCGGATCGCCGCCTTTCTGCGCAACCCGCCCCCGCCCGGATGGGACGGGGCGGAACGGGCCTTGGCCAAACGCTGAGGCTCCGGACGCTCAGGGGCAGAGCGTCGGGTCGATCAGGCAGGGATCCGGGTCACCCCCCCCAGTTTCACCGTTGCCGCCGCCCAGAAACTCGAAGATCTCATCAAGGGTGAAATCATCCTCGAAGATCTGCGGATCGAATTCCTCGCCGATTGTCGAGACCGGACCGCGTTCGGCCGGGTTGGGTGTGTTGACCCCCGTGCCGGGCCCGGTGCCCGTGCCGGGTCGCGGCAGCCCGTCGATCAGGATCAGCAGACGGGACAGGAACCCTGGTGAGACCGCGCCGAGATAGCCGTCCTCGGACAGCACGCCGCCCTGCCGGCTGGTGCAGGTCCGCGTGCCATCCACGATGATGCACATCCGCCGACCCGCGACGAAAATCGCATAGGTCCGCCCGTCTTGATGCAGCACCAGCGCGGTCGACCCCCGGATGCCGATGGCGGCCGTAGGAGTGGTGATCACCGCCTCTTGCTGGCGCGACAGCGTGCCGCCGATGAAGCGCAACGCACCTTCAGTCAGCGACAGGCCGATCTGCCCCGCGCCGCTTGCGGGGTCATAGACGAAACGATCCAGCACGATGGTGGTGTTGGGCGCAAGGCTGAGGGTCGACTGGTCGAGAAACAGCAATTGCCCCCGCCCGCTGGCGGAACTGGCCACGGTTTCATCGGCGATCAGCCCGGTGCCAAGCGCCAGCGTCCGCGTGGCGACCCCCGGCGGCGTGCCGCGCAAGGTGGGTTCGCTTGAGGCGACGGTGCCGATCTGCTGCGCGCCTGCGGGCAGGGCGAGGGCGGTGGCGATCAGGGCGGGGGCGAGGCGGAAAAAGGGACGCATCCTCAGAACTCCCATCCGATTTGCAGGGAATAGACGGTTTCGGGCGTGGCAAAGCCGAAGCTGTCCTCGCGCTCCAGCCGCGCACCGCGCGCTTCGACGAACAGCTCGTCGGTCATGAAGGCGCGCAGGCCAAGGCCATAGCCGGTGTCGGTGAAATCGCCGAACATGCCGAAACTGTCGCCTTGCTCCACGTTTTCGCGCTGGATCCAGCCGCGCGCCTCCCAGCGGCGGGGCAGGGCCTGCCACCCGGTGTCGAAACTGTGCAGCGCCTCTAGCCTGAGGGTGGTAGATGTCTCGTAGGTCGAAAACCCGTCGTCGACATCCTCGTCCCGCCAACCGAGCGTGCCCCTGATGCGGGTTTCGCGCGACGGACGATAGGTAAGGCCAAGGCTGACCTCCCGGAAATCGAAATCGACGACAAACCCGAAGGAATCGCGATCCCCACGGCCGACCTGTACATCGGCATAACTCGTCCAGAAGGCGTTGTGCGGGTTCTGATAGGCAAAGCCCAAGGCGACCGAGCTGTCTTGCCGCACAAAGCCGAAGCCATCGTCCTCTTCGATCCAAACCAGTTCCAGATAGGGCTGCAGGCGCGGGCCATAGGAGTCGCCCGTCAGCCGGAATTCCGGGCCCGAGCGCAGCCGCGTGGTCGTGCGGTCGTCGAAGCCGATCTCGTCGGGGCTGTAGCGCGAAAAGGCCATTTGCGTGAGCCAGACATGAGCGTTAGGCCCGCCCATGTCGAACCGCCAGCCCAGCTGCGCTGTGCCGAAAATCCCGCTCTGGTCGGTCTCGCGCGCCCAGGATTGACCCAGCGCGATCCGCCCGGCGATCTGGTGGGGGCCTTGCCGCGCCTCGGTCTCCTCGCGGTAGCGGGCGACCTCGGCGGCTTGTTCGCGCGTAAGCCCACCCGAGCGCGGCGGCTGCCGCAAGATGGTACTCGGCCACCTCATAGGCACCGAGCGCGAAATAAGCCGTGGCCAGTTCCACCCGCGCCGCTGCATCGTCGGGGTCGAGGTCGAGGAAACGCTCCAGCGTACGGCGGCGGCTGCCTCGAAATCGCGCATCTGTACGGACAGGCGGGCGTATTGCATCATCAACGCGCGGTCGGCAGGCGCCGCGAGCAACTGCGCAAAGACGACTTGCCGCTGGCTTTCCAGCGCAGCGGACTGGGCGGTGGCGGCCACCGGCACGACCATGGCAGTGGCAAGAAGCGCCGCAGCGAACCCGGTTCTGATGGAGGTCATGACATCTCCGAATATGAATTTGATCAAATAATCATGGAACAATGGCAGGCGACCGGCCACGGCGCAACGCCGTTTGCCCGCAAGCCCCATGCCTCAGCGTAAATTGCGGCCTTCATGCAACGCCCCTGCGGGGCGTCAGTCGCCCAGCTTGGCGTGCACTTCATCGAGGTCGATCTCACCGACGGGCATCTTGTTGGCGGGATTCTCGAAGTCGTATTTGAACAGGTCGAAATCGCGGTGGTAGATCTCGTAGACCAGATGCATCGACAAATCGTCGAAGTAATCTTCGACCGGATGCAGACGCTTGGGCCCGTGCCCCTCGCTTTCATTGAAGCGGGGCACCTGTTTAAGGTCGACGGGATACTTGACCTCGATCGCGTCGAGCACCGATTGCATGCCTTCGTTGAACTTCTCGGTCCAGAAGATGTTGTTGTAGCGCCCACCATTCACGACCAGTGTCGAGACATGGCCTGCCATCGCCGACCAGTGGATGTCGGGTTCCATCGGGCGGCGCCAGCGGATGGTGTCGCGCGTGAACAGCAAGAAGCGGCGGAACGACGCGATCTGGTCGAACTCGCCCTTGCCGTCCTCGCCGCCGACCTCGATCCCGTATTTCTGGATCAACAGCGGCACCATGTTGCCCCGGTAACGCTTACCGTTGCGCTGGATGCCGCAGATCTTGTCGAAAAACGATGACAGGATACGGGTATATGGGTTGCGCACACAGGTGAAGGTATAGGTCTTGCGGCCCCGTACAGAGCGTTCGATCACCGGCTGGCTGGTGTCGAGCGACCATTTGTGCATGCCGCCTGTCGCGTCATGGATGTCGCCGTCGAAATAGACGCCGTTGTCCGAATAATACATGATCTGGCCGATCGTCGAACAGGCGCATTTGGGCACCACGCGGTAGACCACGCTTTCGCTTTCCGTCATCCAGGTTCCGGGAAACCCCATACTTTTCGCCTCTTGATCGACCATGCCCACATGGGGCGCCCTTACGACACATAACCCTAAAGATCAAAGAACACGTGCGTCTTCAATCTCCGTTAGGTATGTAGCTTCAAACAATAACGGACGGTTGAGGCCAGTTGTTTCACGCATGGCGAAGATTGCTTTCATCCTCCTTTGCCACAAGGACCCGGCTGCCATCATCCGGCAGGCCGAACGGCTGACCGCGACCGGAGATTATGTCGCGATCCATTTCGACGCTCGGTCCAAGGTGGCCGATTACGCCGCGATCACCGAGGCGCTGGCGGCCAATCCTTCGGTCTGTTTCGCCTCGCCTAGCGGCATCAAATGCGGTTGGGGTGCCTGGAGCCTTGTTCAGGCCACGCTCTACGCGCTCGAGGTGGCCGAGGAGCGTTTTGCCGACGCCACCCATTTCTACATGCTCTCGGGCGACTGCCTGCCGGTGAAATCGGCGGCCTATGCGCACCGTTTCCTTGACGCGCATGACCGCGACTATGTCGAAAGCTTCGATTTCCACAGCTCTGACTGGATCAAGACCGGCTTCAAGGAAGAACGCCTGATCTACCGCCACTGGTTCAATGAACGCACGCAGAAATGGCTGTTCTACCGCAGCTTCGAGCTGCAGAAGGCCTTGGGCCTGACCCGCCGGATCCCCCCGATATCGAGGTGATGATCGGAAGTCAGTGGTGGTGCCTGCGCCGCCGCACCATCGAGAAGATCCTCGAGTTCTGTCGCCAGCGCCGCGACGTGGTCCGGTTTTTTTCGACGACCTGGATCCCCGACGAGACGTTTTTCCAAACGCTTGTGCGCCACCTTGTCCCGGAGCGCGAGATCGAAAGCCGCACGCTGACCTTCAAGATGTTCAGCGATTACGGTATGCCCGTAAGCTTCTACAACGACCAGTATGACCTGCTGGTTTCCCAAGGTTATCTCTTCGCGCGCAAGATCAGCCCCGAGGCGAGTTTGCTCAAGGAACGGCTGGGCGCGCTGTGGCAATCGGACCGCGTCGATTTCGCCACCAGCCAGGAAGGCGAAAAGCTGCACGCCTTCCTGACCGGGCGCGGGCGGATCGGCAAACGCTACGGCACGCGGTTTTGGGAACGCGAAAGCACTCTGGGGCCTGACCGCAACCTCTACATGATCGTGTGCAAGAAATGGCATGTCGCCAAGCGCTTGCTGCACGCTGCCTCGGACCGGCTGGATATCCGAGGCGTCGAATACCTGTTCGATGAGGCCAATTGCGCCGTGCCCCATCTGGGCGGCATCGAGCGCACGCTGGAAAAGCGCAACCGCCACCGCCGGGCGCTGATGCGGATGCTGTTCGACTATTACGACACCGACAAGCTGATGATCTGTCTGGACCCCGGCAATATCGGCTTGATGCAGGATTTCATGTCGGATCGCGCCAATGCCCGCATCCTCGAGCTGCAATGCGTCTTTGACGACCAGTATCTGGTCGGCCATGCGCATCGCGTCGGGCTGGCGGCGGCCGATACGCCCGGCGAGGTGATCTCGCGCATGTTGCCGACGTTGCGCCATGAATTCGCGGATGAGGCGATCCGCATCCGAGAGGCCGAATTTCCCCGTCACTGGCGCGTCCGTCAGGACCGTGCGACCGCCGAGAACGCCACCGTCATGGCCGATTTCTTCGACGTGCCGCCCGATGTCGGGCAAGATCTTGCGCAAATCCCCTATCTCTTCGCTGACTGACAAGGACCCTCCGCGATGCCCTATGCCTATGATCCCCAGAACATTTTCGCAAAGATCCTGCGCGGCGAAATCCCCAACAGGACCGTGATGGAAACCGACCACACGCTGGCCTTTGACGACATCTATCCGCAAGCGCCTGTTCATGTGCTGGTGATCCCCAAGGGGCCCTATGTCTGCGCCGATCATTTCGCGCTGGACGCGTCCGGAGGCCGAGATCGTCGATTTCTGGCGCACGTTGGGCCGCATCTGCGCCGACAAAGGGTTGCAGCCCGGCATGGGCGGGCAGGGCTATCGCACCATCTCCAACGCGGGCGAGGTCGCGGTGCAAGAGGTGCCGCATTACCACGTCCATATCCTGTCGGGCCGTCCCTTGGGTCGGATGCTGCAAAAACCCGACTGAGGCGGCCGCCGAGCCCCGGGCTTGTCCGGTCAGGCGCAACCTGCCATATCCGCCCAAGGACCGCAGTCGAGGACAGACCCATGCCCATCGCCCCGCCCGAAACCGAAATCGTCACTTCACATCGCATCGCCTGCGACGGGGGCGGGGGGGCGCTGGGGCATCCGCGGGTCTGGCTTTCGATCCCGCCCGACCGCGGCTGGGTCGAATGCGGCTATTGCGACAAGAAATTCATCCACGCCGATTTTGTGGACACCGCGGACCGGCCCGACTGATCCGGGGCGATCTGGCCCAAGTTCTGACAAATTTTCCCGGTAAGGATCGGACAAGCATCCGCGAACCGAAAGGTCTTGCCTGTGTCGACAGCCGATCCATCGACCCCGACCCCTGTTTGGGGCTACGCATCGCTTTTGGCCGGGGCGTTTGCCTTGGTACTGGCGATGCTTGTGATTTTTGCCGGCCCCTTTGCCCCGCAACCCTCGGTCGGGACCGCCATCGGCGAGATCGCGGGGGACATGCTGGGCCGCCGCGCGCCGTTCGGCCGAGGGTGCGGCACAGCCCGTGCCCGCGCCGCGCGGTTGGGACATTGACCGGGTGCTGGCGACCCTCACCCCGATCCTCGGCGTCGTCGCGGTGGTGCTTGGCATGGTCGCGGCCCTGCGCCGCGAGGGCTGGCGTCTGTCGGCCTACGGGGCTGCGTTGGGCGGGGCTGCCATCGTGTTCCAGCTCTTCTGGTGGGTGGCCTTGCTGATCTGCGGCGTCGTCCTTCTGGTGGCGATCATCGAGAACCTTGGCAGCTTTGCGGAAGGCTTCGGCGGCTAGGGTGCTGGACTTCGCCGCCCGCCTTCGTCATTTCCTAAGGGGTATGACGACGACAGGGGCGAGGCGGACACCATGGCATTCGGCAAGGGACATCACCTGCATCTGGTCGACGGCTCGGCCTTCATCTTTCGCGCCTATCACGCGCTGCCCCCCTTGACGCGCAAATCCGACGGGTTGCCCATCGGGGCGGTGTCGGGCTTTTGCAACATGATCCACCGCATGATCGAGGCCAATACCGGCCCCGACGCGCCGACCCATGCGGCGGTCGTCTTCGACAAGGGCAGCCACACCTTCCGCAACGACATGTACGATCTCTACAAGGCCAACCGCGAGGCGATGCCCGAGGATCTGCGTCCCCAGATACCCCTGACTCGCGAGGCGACGCGGGCCTTCAACCTCGCCTGTCTGGAGCTGGAGAACTATGAGGCCGATGACATCATCGCCACGCTCGCCCGGCAGGCGCGCGAGGCGGGGGGGCGGGTAACGATCATCTCGTCGGACAAGGACCTGATGCAGTTGGTCGGCGGGGGCGTCGAGATGTTCGACGCCATGAAGAACCTGCGCATCGACGCCGAGGGGGTCGAGGCCAAGTTCGGCGTCGGCCCAGACCGGGTGGTCGATGTGCAGGCGCTCGCGGGCGACAGCGTCGACAACATCCCCGGCGCGCCGGGCATCGGGATCAAGACGGCGGCGCTTTTGATCAATGAATTCGGGGATCTGGAGACCCTTCTTGAGAGGGCGGATGAGGTTCCCCAACCCAAGCGCCGCCAGACCCTGATCGAGTTTGCCGACCAGATCCGGCTGTCCAAGAAGCTGGTGACGCTCGACGACCGGGTGCCCATGGCCGAGACGCTGGACGATCTGGAGGTGCTGGAGCCCGACGCGCAGGTGCTGCTGGAATTCCTCGGCAAGATGGAGTTCCGCACGCTGACCAAGCGTATCGCGGATGGTCTGGGTGTCGAGGCACCCGCCATCCCCGACACCGATCCGCGCGGTGCCGAACCGGCCGAGGGCGATGCGCCCGCGATGCCGCCCATCGACCGAAGCACCTATGAGGTGGTGCGCGATGCGGCAGCCCTTCAGGTGTGGATCGACCGGGCCATGGCGCGGGGCGAGGTTGCCATCGACACCGAGACCACGGGACTGA
>JAGYLB010000084.1 GCA_018401055.1 Roseicyclus sp. | reverse complement strand
GGAAGGCGTGGGATGTTGACGCGAATTCAATGCAGACCTGATCACCGCCGAAATGCAGGCCGCCGTTGATGCCGCGCGTGCGCAGATCATCGCAGGTGAGATCATGGTGCACAATTTCTCGGACGACGGCACCTGCCCCGTGCAGATGCAGTGACGCCCTGAGAGACTGACAGGCGCGGGCCGCGGTGCGCAAGACGCCGCGGCCCGTTGCGCATCGGACATCCGAGCCCCGAGGTTGCCATGACGACACCCGCCCCCGCCATCGAGCTCAAGGGCATTTCCAAGGCCTTTGGTCCCGTGCAGGCGAACCGCGACATTTCCATGTCCGTCGCGCGTGGCACGATCCATGGCATTGTGGGCGAAAACGGCGCGGGCAAATCGACGCTGATGTCGATCCTTTACGGGTTCTACAAGGCCGACCGGGCGAGATCTGGATCAATGGCCAACTCACCCCCATCCCCGACAGTCAGGCGGCGATCCGCGCGGGCATCGGGATGGTCCACCAGCATTTCAAGCTGGTCGAGAATTTCACCGTGGTCGAGAACGTGATCCTCGGGGCGGAAGATGGCGCGCTTTTGCGCCCCTCCATCGCCAAGGCGCGCAAGCTCCTGACCGAATTGTCCGAGGAATACGGTCTCAAGGTCGACCCCGACGCAGTGATCGAGGATCTGTCCGTCGGCCACCAGCAGCGCGTCGAGATCCTGAAACAACTCTACCGCCACGCCGATATCTTGATCCTGGACGAGCCGACCGGCGTGCTGACCCCGTCAGAGGCGGATCAGCTGTTCCGCATCCTCGAACGGCTCAAGGCGGAGGGGAAAACGATCATCCTGATCACCCACAAGCTGCGCGAGATCATGGAGATCACCGACACCGTCAGCGTGATGCGCCGGGGCGAGATGACCAATACGGTCAAGACCTCCGAGACATCCCCGCCCGAACTGGCCGAGATGATGGTGGGCCGCAAGGTGCTGCTGCAGGTCGACAAGACGCCCGCCAAACCCGGCGATGTGGTCCTCAAGGTCGAGGATCTGCGCGTGCGGCGCGGCGGCGTGGACCGGCTCAAGGGCGTGTCCTTCCAGATCCGGCGCGGCGAAATTCTTGGCATCGCGGGCGTCGCTGGCAATGGCCAGACCGAATTGCTCGAGGTGCTGGGCGGCATGATCGGGGCCACGGGCGGCAGCGTGACCTTGTTCAACGAGCCCATCGACATCACCGGAAAACACTCCAACGCCCAGACGCGGCGCGCGCGCGGCATCGGGCATGTGCCCGAGGACCGGCAGGACGAAGGGCTGATCATGCGCATTCGACCGCGTGGAAAACGTGGCCTTCGGCTATCACAAGGACCCGAAATACAATTCCGGGCCGTTGATGAACCATGCAGCGATCAAGGCCGATTGCGCCGACAAGATGGCGCGCTACGATGTGCGCCCCCCCAACCCGCGCCTGCCCGCGCGCAATTTCTCGGGCGGGAACCAGCAAAAGATCGTCGTCGCCCGCGAGATGGACCGCGCGCCCGACCTGCTTTTGATCGGCCAGCCCACGCGCGGCGTCGACATCGGGGCGATCGAATTCATCCACAAGCAGATCATCGCGCTGCGAGATCAGGGCAAGGCGATCTTGCTGGTCTCGGTCGAACTGGACGAGATCATGGGCCTGTCGGACCGGATTGCCGTAATGTTCGACGGCCACATCATGGGGGAACGCCTGCCCCATGAGACCGACCAAAACGAGCTTGGCCTGCTGATGGCCGGCGTGACGGACGGCACGAGGGGGGCCGCATAAGATGGACAAGATGCCGAAATGGGCCGATGTCATCTTGATCCCCGTGATTTCGGTGATCCTCGCGCTGCTGGTCTCGGGCCTTGTGGTGGCCATCATCGGCGAAAGCCCGTGGCGCGCGATGCAGGTCATGGTGCGGGGCGCGTTCGGCTCGGCCTATGGCTGGGGCTACACGCTCTATTACGCCACCAATTTCATCTTCACCGGGCTCGCCGTCGCGGTCGCCTTTCACGCGCGGCTGTTCAACATCGGGGGCGAGGGGCAAGCCGTCATCGGCGGACTTGGCGTCGCGATCATCTGCTGCACGTCGCACCCGTGGCCGCACTGGACCATCGCGCTGGTCGCGGCCATCGGGTTTTCGGCACTTTTCGGCGCAGCATGGGCGACGATCCCGGCCTATCTGCAAGCCAAGCGTGGCAGCCACATCGTGATCACGACGATCATGTTCAACTACATCGCCTCGGCTCTGTTGGTCTATCTGCTGGTCAATGTCTTCCGCGTCGAAGGCTCGATGTCGCCCGAAACCGCCCGCTTCGCGGAAGTCACGAACCTGCCCACCGCATCTGATTTCGCAGGCTTTCTGGGTTTTGGCACATCGGCGCCGCTGAATTTCTCGTTTTTCTCGCGCCTGGCCGGCCTGTGTCGCGGTCTGGCTGCTGATCTGGCGCACGCGGCTGGGCTATGAAATCCGCTCCTTCGGGCATTCCGAAAGCGCCGCCGTCTATGCCGGCATCAACCCGGTCAAGATCACCATGATCACCATGCTGATCTCGGGCGGGCTGGCGGGCATGATGGCGATCAACGTCGTGATGGGCGAGGCGGAGCGGCTGGTGCTTGATTTCGTCGAGGGCGCGGGGTTTGTCGGCATCGCCGTCGCACTGATGGGCCGGTCGCACCCGGTGGGCGTGGTTCTGGCAGCCCTTCTGTTCGGCGCGCTCTATCAGGGCGGCGCGGAGTTGCAATTCGAGATGCCCGCAATCAGCCGCGAGATGGTCGTGGTGATCCAGGCGCTTGTAATCTTGTTCACCGGGGCACTCGACAACATGGTGCGCATGCCGATGCAGGCGGTGTTCCTGAGCCTTGCGCCGCGACCGACGGGCCGCGAACCCGCCGAAGACCCCGGCGAAGTGAGCACTGACATGGATTCGCTGACCATCCTGCAGATCCTGGACAGCACTGTCCGCCTTGCCACGCCGTTGCTGCTGGCCTGCCTTGCAGGTCTTTATTCCGAACGCGCAGGCGTCTTCGACATCGGGCTCGAGGGCAAGATCCTGGCGTCTGCGTTTTTTTCGGCTGCGGTCGCCTTCACCTCCGGTTCGGTCTGGATCGGCCTCATGGCCGGCATCGCGGCGTCGATGGTCGCTGGCGCGTTCGCATGGCGTCGCCTCCATCACCTTCCGCGGCAACCAGACTCATCTCGGGCGTGGCGATCAACTTTCTGGCCGCCGGTCTGACCGTGGTGATCGCCCAGACGTGGTTCCAGCAAGGCGGGCGCACGCCGTCAACTGGTGGGCGACGCGCGGTTCGAGCACATCGTGCTGCCGGGAGCGGCAAGCCGCATCCGCGACATCGCCCAGCAAGGGCCGCTGGGGCAGATCTATTCGGAACTGATCTCGGGCCATTCGATCATCGTCTATGTGGCGCTCGCCATCGTGCCGCTGACATGGTGGGTGCTTTACCGCACGCGCTTCTGGCCTGCGGCTGCGTGCCGTGGGCGAGAACCCGGCGGCCGTCGACACCGCGGGCGTGTCGGTGGTGGGGCTGCGCTTTGCCGCCGTGCTGATCGCAGGCGTCTTGTGCGGCATAGCCGGGGCATATCTGGCCACCGCGCTGAACGCGGGCTTCGTCAAGGACATGAGCGCGGGGCGCGGCTTCATCGCGCTGGCCGCGCTGATCTTTGCCAAATGGCGGCCGTGGTATGCGCTGTCGGCCTGCCTGCTGTTCGGCTTCTTCGACGCGGTCGGCAACCGGTTCCAGAACATCCAGTTGGGCGAGATCATCGTGCCGGTGCAATTCATGCAGGCCCTGCCCTACATTCTTGTGGTCATCGTGCTGGCGGGCCTTGTGGGCAAGGCCATTCCGCCGCGCGCCGGGGGGGAGCCCTATGTCAAGGAACGCTGAAGACCTCGCCACCCTGATCCGCGCTCGCGCGGGCGCCGAACCACCCGCCTATGGCATGGTGCTGGGATCAGGGCTTGGCCATATCGCCGATCAGGTCGACGGCGTGGCGATCGACTATGCCGACCTGCCGGGCTTTCCGCATGCGGGCGTGTCGGGCCACAACCCCAAGCTCGTCATCGGCGATCTGGAAGGCACCCGCGTCGCCATCTTCGGCGGGCGCGCGCATTACTACGAGAGCGGGCGGGGTGATGCCATGCGCCTGCCGCTTGAGGTGCTGAAGGCACTGGGAGGCGAGCGGCTGATCTTGACCAATGCGGCGGGGTCGATGCACCTGATCTGAACCCCGGCGATCTGATGCTGTTGTCGGACCACATCAACTTCTCGGGGCTCAACCCGCTGATCGGGGAGCCGACCGATGCCCGTTTCGTGCCGATGACGCAGGCGCATGACCCCGAGTTGCGCGCCGCGCTGAAAGCCGCCGCATCGGCCGAGGACATCCCCCTGACGGAAGGGGTCTATGCCTGGTATTCCGGCCCCTCCTTCGAGACGCCCGCCGAAATCCGTGCGATCCGGACCCTGGGGGCCGATGCTGTGGGCATGTCGACCGTGCCCGAGGTTATCCTCGCGCGGTTCCTTGGCCTCAAGGTGGCGGCGATATCCACGATAACCAACAAGGCGGCTGGCCTGTCGGATGAGCAGATCAGCCATGAGCATACCAAGGCCATGGCGCCGCTGGGGGCGGCCAAGCTGGAGCGCATCTTGCGGCGCATGCTGCGGGGCTAAGGCACAGGAAATACAGGGTTTTCCGGCCCCGCCCTCAGGCGAAGGCCGCTTCCAGCGCGATCTCGACCATGTCACGGAAGCTCGACTGCCGGTCGGATGAGGGCAGCGCCTCATGCGTCAGCAAGTGATCGGAAATCGTCAGAACCGCCAACGCGCGGATCCCGTAGCGCGCAGCAAGGATGTATAGCTCTGCCGCCTCCATCTCGACGGCCAGAACCCCATGCCGCATCATCTGTTCGTTCAGATCGGGCCGTTCGTCGTAGAACACATCGGACGAATAGATGCCGCCCACATGGGTGGGTATGTCTTTCCCCGCCGCCGCCACATGGGCCGCCGTGAGCAGGCCGAAATCGGCACAGGGCGCGAAATTCAACTCCCGAAATATCCCGCGCGAGGGCGTAGACAAGGCGGAGGCCGTCATCGCCAAGACTATGTCGCGCAGGTTTACGGCCTGCTGCATCGCACCTGCTGATCCGATGCGGATCAGCGTTTTCGCACCATAGTCGCGGATCAATTCATTGGCATAGATCGACAGGCTGGGCATGCCCATGCCGGAGCCGTGAATGGTGACACGATTGCCCCGCCAAATTCCGGTAAAGCCTAACATCCCACGAACCTCGTTTATGCAAACGGGGTTTTCCAGAAATGTCTCGGCCGCCCATTTGGCGCGGAGGGGATCGCCGGGCATCAAAACAGTGTCCGCGATCTCCCCCTGTTTGGCCCCTATATGGACCGTCACGACCTCAGATGGCCATGGACGACAGCGGCTTGCCCGCCGCCAGCGCATCCTTGACCCAAGCGGGCTGACGACCGCGACCGGTCCAGGTTTGGGTCGGATCGGCGGGATTGGCATATTTCGCCATGCCCTTGGTCACGGCCTTGCCGGGGGCCTTGCCGCCGGTCAATTCCTCCAGCGAAAACCCGTGCTGTTTCGCGGTCTCACGGACAGCCGCCAAGGCATCGGCCCTGCGCTTTTTCTCGTAGCCCTTGATCGCGGCCTCCACTTCTTTTTGGTAGGCGTGCAGTTCTTCGAGACTCATCTTTTCGATGGCTTTAGCCATTTCGCATGTTCCTTGTTGCATAAAAGCAGCGATGTGATGCCTGAGCACCCATTCAAATGCAAGAGGATTTGCTGCAGGCCCGTTCCAACAAGCAGAAACCGGCCTTATTCCGCCGCAATTTCCTGCGGATCGACCAACATCACGATGTCCATCATGATCCGGTTCAATTCGAAATCCTTGGGCGTATAAACCCGTGCAACTCCAAAGGATTTCAGCTTCACTGCATCTTCATCGGGAATGATGCCGCCGACCATCACGGGCACATGATCCAGCCCCGCATCTCGCAGGCGGCGCATCACCTCTTCGATCAGCGGAACATGGCTGCCCGACAGGATCGAGAGGCCGATCACATGGGCCTCCTCGGCGCGGGCCGCGGCCACGATCTCTTCGGGGGTCAGACGGATACCCTCATAGGCGATATCCATGCCGCAATCGCGGGCGCGGAATGCGATCTGCTCGGCGCCATTGGAATGGCCATCCAGACCCGGCTTGCCGACAAGGAATTTCAACCGCCGCCCCAGCCGGTCGCTGACCGCATCGACGGCATCGCGGATATCCTCCAGCCCCTCGGTCTTGTTCGACATCGCCTTGGACACGCCCGTCGGCCCCCGGTATTCGCCGTGGACCGCCCGCATCACGCCCGCCCATTCGCCCGTCGTCACGCCCGCGCGCGCCGCTGCGATGGAGGCGGGCATCACGTTGCGCCCCTCGGCCGCCGCCGCGCGCAGATCGGCCAGCGCCGCGCGCACAAGCCCTGCATCGCGCCCGGCGCGCCAAGCCTGCAGCCGGTCGATCTGGTCTTGCTCAACCGCCGGATCGACCACCATGATCCCGCCATCCTCACCCATCAGGGGCGAGGGTTCGCTGGCGGTGTACTTGTTCACGCCGACCACCACGGTTTCGCCCCGCTCGATCCGGTTGACCCGGTCGGCGTTGGATTCGACAAGCCGCGCCTTCATGTAATCGATGGCGGCGATGGCGCCTCCCATCGCATCGAGATTGGCCAGTTCCGCCCGCGCGCCATCCTTCAATTCTGCGACCTTGGCATCGACCGCCGGATTGCCGTCGAACAGGTCGTCGAATTCCAGAAGGTCGGTCTCAAAAGCCATGATCTGCTGCATCCGCATCGACCATTGCTGATCCCACGGGCGCGGCAGGCCCAGCGCCTCGTTCCAAGCGGGCAATTGCACCGCGCGGGCGCGCGCTTTTTTCGACAGCGTCACCGCCAGCATCTCGATCAAGATGCGGTAGACGTTGTTTTCGGGCTGCTGTTCGGTCAGGCCCAGCGAATTGACCTGCACCCCGTAACGGAACCGGCGATATTTCTCCTCCGTCACGCCATAGCGTTCTTCGCAGATCTCGTCCCACAGATCGACGAAGGCGCGCATCTTGCACATCTCGGTGACGAACCGGATGCCGGCATTCACGAAAAACGAAATCCGCCCCACCAGAACCGGAAAATCCTCGGCCGGCACGCGCGGGCGCAATTCATCCAGCACCGCGATGGCAGTCGCCAAGGCAAAGGCTAGTTCCTGCTCGGGCGTCGCGCCTGCCTCTTGCAGGTGATAGGAACACACGTTCATCGGGTTCCATTTCGGCACATTGGTATAGCAGTATTCCGCCACATCCGCGATCATCGCCAGACTGGGCTTGGGCGGGCTGATATAGGTGCCCCGGCTGAGGTATTCCTTGATCAGATCATTCTGTACCGTGCCCTGCAATTGACGGACATCGGCACCCTGCTCCTCGGCGACGGCTATATAAAGCGCAAGCAACCAAGGCGCGGTCGCGTTGATCGTCATGGAGGTGTTCATCTGATCGAGCGGGATCTGGTCGAACAACATACGCATGTCGCCCAGATGGCAGATGGGTACGCCGACCTTGCCGACCTCGCCGCGCGCCAGCACATGGTCGCTGTCATAGCCCGTCTGGGTCGGCAGGTCGAAGGCGACCGACAGCCCCGTTTGCCCTTTGGCAAGATTGCCGCGATACAGCGCGTTCGACGCCTTGGCCGTGGAATGCCCGGCATAGGTGCGGATGAGCCAGGGTTGGTCGCGCGTCGGGGCGGTCATGGGCAGACTCCTGTCATCGGATCGGCAATAAGATTTCGTCTTGGGCTGTATATGGACAATAATATGACCCTGTCAATTCGCCGCAATGCGGCAGAAGCACCCTTGTGGGCACACAACTGCCCTCTGGCTCAAGGCCACGCGGCACAGTAGCGTGCCGGCCATGGCCCGTTACCTCATCACCCGCGCCTTGTCCCTCGGGCTCAGCCTGATCGTGGCGAGCGTGGTGATCTTCGCCTTGATCGAGGTGATTCCGGGCGATCCCGCCAGCTACATGATGGGCCTGAATGCGACCGAGGAAAACCTCGCGGCGCTGCGCGCGCAACTGGGGCTGGAAGGGTCGCCGGTCGAGCGCTATCTGGCTTGGGTCGGCGGCATGCTGTCAGGCGACTTCGGGACCTCCTACACCTATCGCGTGCCTGTGGCGGATCTGGTCCTTGACCGGATCGGGGTATCGCTGCCCCTGGCGATCTATGCGCTGACGCTGTCGACGCTGATCGCCTTTCCGATCGGCATCATCGCAGCCTCCCGGCGCGGCACATGGGCCGATCATGGCATCATGGGGGCGACGCAGCTGGGCATCGCCATCCCGAATTTCTGGTTCGCCATGCTGCTGGTGCTCTTGTTCGCCGTGACGCTGCGCTGGTTCTCGGCGGGCGGCTTTCCGGGCTGGTCGGACCCCATGGCCGCGATCAAGGCGCTGACCCTGCCAGCCGTCGCACTTGCTTTGCCGCAGGCCTCGATCCTCGCGCGCGTCATGCGCTCGGCGCTGATCGATACGCTCGATCAAGACTACATCCGCACTGCGCGGGCCAAGGGTCTCACGCGCGGGCAAGCCATCCGCCACCATGCGCTCAGGAACGCGCTGATCCCGGTCTTGACGATTATCGGGCTGCAGTTTTCCTTTCTCATCGCGGGCGCGATCATCATCGAAAACGTGTTCTTCCTGCCCGGTCTTGGGCGGCTGATCTTTCAGGGCATCACCCAGCGCGACCTGATCGTGGTGGAATCCGTGACCATGCTGCTGGTTTTTGCAGTAATCCTTGTGACCTTTCTGGTCGATCTGGCCTATGCGCTGGTCGACCCGAGGCTGAGGCGCAGATGAACCGCCTGCCTCTTGCCCTTTGGATCGGAGCGGCGCTGTCGGGCGTGTTTGTCATTGCAGGACTCGTCTCGCTTGTCTTTGTGCCCCATGACGTCACCGGCGTCTCCATCGCCACGCGCCTGCAACAGCCCTCGGCCACGCATTGGCTGGGGACCGACCAATTGGGCCGGGACATGCTGTCTATGCTGATGGTGGGCGCGCAAACCTCCATCGCGGTGGCGCTGATCGCGGTTGGCATCGGGATCGCCTTGGGCGTGCCGCTGGGCCTTGCCGCCGCCGCCAATCGGGGCAGCCTGCTTGACGAGGTCATCATGCGCGGCAATGACCTCATATTTGCCTTCCCGAGCCTCGTCATCGCCATCCTGATCACCGCGCGCTACGGGCCGTCGGCCACCAATGCGATCCTTGCCATCGGGATCTTCAACATCCCCGTCTTTGCCCGCGTGGCGCGCGGCGCGGCCTTGCCGCTCTGGACACTCGATTATATCCTTGCCGCCCGCACGGCGGGAAAGGGCAGGCTCAGGATCAGCGCCGAACACATCCTGCCCAACATCCTGAACCTGCTGATCGTACAGGCCACGATCCAGTTTTCCCTCGGCATCCTCGCCGAGGCGGCGTTGTCCTATGTCGGCCTCGGCGCGCAGCCGCCCGTGCCCAGCTGGGGCCGGATGCTGGCCGAGGCGCAGACCATGATCTACACCCACCCGATGCTCGCGGTCCTGCCCGGGCTTGCCATCGTGCTGACGGTTCTGGGTCTGAACCTGATGGGCGACGGGTTGCGCGACGCGCTTGACCCAAGGCTGAGGCGGGGCGCGGATGATCGCCGTCGACGCGCTGTCGCTCACCATCCACACCACGCCGATCCTGCGCGGGGTCGGGTTCGACATCGCGCCGGGCGAGATCTTCGGGCTGGTGGGCGAAAGCGGCTCGGGCAAATCGCTGACCGCGCTGACACTGATGGGTCTTGGCCCGCGCGGCACGCGGGTGACGGGCCATGTGCGGATGGATGGCACCGACCTGCTGGCCCTGACCGAGGCGCAACTGTGCCGGGTGCGCGGCAACGAGATCGGGATGATCTTTCAAGAGCCAATGACCGCGTTGAACCCGCTGCAGACCATCGGCGCACAAGTGGCCGAGACGCTGGTGATCCACGGCAAGGCCGCGCGCAGCGAGGCGCTGAGCATCGCCCGTGACCGGCTCGACCGGGTGGGGCTGTCGCACTTGCCGCTCGACCGCTACCCGCATGAGCTGTCGGGCGGCCAGCGCCAGCGCGTCTGCATCGCGGCGGCCATCGCGCTGGGTCCGCGCCTGTTGATCGCGGACGAGCCGACCACCGCGCTGGATGTCACCACGCAGGCGCAGATCCTTGATCTGCTGCGCTCGTTGGTCAAGGACGACGGGCTGTCGCTTTTGCTCATCACCCATGACCTTGCCGTGGTGGCCGAGATGGCCGACCGGATCGCCGTGATGAAACAGGGCGAAATCGTGGAAACCGGCCCGACCGCGCAAGTTCTGGCTCAGCGGAGCAACCCGTATACTCGCGCGCTTTTCGCAGCCTCGGGCCATGTCCCCGCCCGTGCCGCGCGCCCCGCGCGCGAGCCATTGCTGGAGGTCGATCACGTCCAGCGCCACTACCCCGGACCCCGGCAAGGGTTCCGGCGTGGCCCACCGGTCGAGGCCGTGCGCGGCGTCAGCTTCACGCTCCATCGGGGTGAAAGCCTTGGGCTGGTGGGCGAGAGCGGCTGCGGGAAATCCACGCTGACCCGCGCCATTCTCGGGCTTGATCCGGTGCAGGGCGGCGATATCCGCCTGTTCGGCCGGTCCATCGTGCCGCAGATGCCCGCGACGCTTCGGGCGGGCATTCAGGTCGTGTTTCAGGACCCTTACGGCAGCTTCGACCCGCGCTGGCGCGTCGACCGGATCATCGCTGAGCCGTTTCACCTGCTGCCCGATCCGCCAAAGGGCGCAGATGGCCGCGACCGGGTGGCCGATGCCTTGCGCGCCGTGCACCTGTCGCCCGATGACATGGAGAAATACCCCCACGAGTTTTCCGGCGGCCAGCGCCAGCGCATCGCCATCGCGCGCGCCCTGATCACCCGGCCACAGATCTTGGTGCTGGATGAAGCCGTCTCGGCGCTCGACGTCTCGGTGCGCGCCCGCATCCTCGACCTGCTGGCCGAATTGCAGGGCGCGCTTGGCCTGTCTTACCTGTTCATCTCGCACGATCTGACGGTCGTGCGCGCCATCACCGATCGCGTGATGGTGATGCAGGCAGGCCAGATCGTGGAGGAAGGGCCGACCGCCACCGTCTTCGACGCCCCACAACATCCCTACACACGCCAACTGCTCGCTGCCGCCCCGCGGCTGCCCATTTTCACGGAGGCCACCGCATGACGCCTTGGTTCGACCCCTCGCTTGTTTTCATCGGTGGTGCTTGGCGCCCCTGCGCAATGGGCGAAACCCTGCCCGTGATCGACCCCTCGACGGGGTTGGAGGTGGCGGCGCATCGCCCGTGGGACGGCCGCCGACATCGACGCCGCCGTCACCGCTGCCGAGGCCGCACTGGCGGGCGACTGGGGGCCATGCTTGAGCGTATCAGCGCGGCCGCATCCTTGCCCGGCTAGGCCAGTTGGTGCTCGACCATATCGACCCATTGGCGGTGATGGAGGCGACCGACGTCGGCAAACCCCTGACACAGGCGAGAGCCGACGTCATCGCACTCGCCCGCTACTGCGAATTCTACGCCGGTGCCGCCGACAAGCTGATGGGCGAGACGATCCCATTCCAGCCAGGATTTACCGTCTACACCCTGCGCGAGCCGCACGGCGTTACCGGCCATATCGTGCCGTGGAACTACCCGATGCAGATCATCGGGCGATCTGTCGGGGCGGCGCTGGCCACCGGCAACGCCTGCATCCTGAAACCGGCGGAGGAAGCGTGCCTGACCGCGCTTGCCTTCGCCGATCTGGCCCGGCAGGCGGGGCTGCCTGCGGGTGCGCTCAACGTCGTCCCCGGTCTGGGGTCTGAGGCGGGCGCGGCTCTGACGGCGCACCCCGGCATCCGCCATATCTCCTTCACCGGCTCGGTCGCCACGGGCCGCAGGGTGCAAGCGGCAGCCGCCGAAAACGTCGTGCCGGTCACGCTGGAACTGGGCGGCAAATCCCCGCAACTGGTCTTTGCCGATGCCGACCTTGACGCCGCGCTGCCCTTCCTCGTCAACGCAGGCATCCAGAACGCGGGTCAGACCTGTTCGGCCTCGTCCCGCATCCTTGTGGAACGCGCGATTTATGCGGAGGTCTGCGACCGCATGGCCGATGCCTACGGCACCCTCACCACTGGCCCCGCCATGGCCGACCTGCGCACCGGCCCCCTCATCTCGGCCCGGCAAAAGAGCATCGTGGAACGCTACCTCGCCATGGCGGACCCCGCCCATATCCTTGCGCGCGGCCAGCTTGCCCCCGACCTGCCGCCCGGCGGCCACTACGTCGCCCCCGCGCTCATCGCGGGCCCAACCCCTGACCACCCGCTGGCGCAGGAGGAGATCTTCGGCCCGGTCCAGATCATCTTGCCCTTCGAGGATGACGAGGACGCCATCCGCATCGCCAATGGCACGCCCTACGGCCTTGTCGCCTCCATCTGGTCCCGCGACGGAGGCCGCCAAATGCGGCTGGCCAAGCGGCTTCGCGCAGGGCAGGTGTTCCTGAACAACTACGGGGCCGCGGGCGGCGTGGAGCTGCCCTTCGGCGGCACGGGCCTGTCGGGCCATGGCCGCGAAAAGGGGTTCGAGGCGCTTTATGCCTTCACCACCCTCAAGACGGTCGCCGCCCATCACGGCTGAGCCATTTACGCCCCCGCCGCCGTCGTTAGGCTGACCGCGACCTGACAGACCGGAGCCACCATGCCGCTTGGCAAGTTCCCCACCTTCTTCCTGCTCGTGGCCCTTGCCGCGCTGTCGGCGGCCATCTTCGGCGCGCTGCACAACCAGTTGAGCTACAGCGTCGGCCCCGACTATTTCCTCAGCTTCAAATTCCCCCAATTCGGCATCCCCGAAGGCACCAGCCCCCGCTTTGGCGCCGCACAGGTGGGCGTGCTGGCTAGCTGGTGGATGGGTGTCCTCGTCGGCCTGCCTGCGTTCCTCTTCGGTCTTTTCACCGTGCCCAATGCGCGCAGCTATCTGGCCGCTGGCATCGGCGCCATCGGGCTTGTCCTGCTGCTGGCCACCTTCGCGGCGCTTGCGGGCCTTGTCGGCGGCATCGCGGCTCGAAGCGACGGGCATCCTTGACGGCTACCTCACGCCGCCTGAGGGCATCGACCGCGCCGATTTCCTGCGCGCAGGCTTCATGCACGAGGCAAGCTATCTCGGCGGCGCACTGGGTGCACTTCTCGCCTTCTGGCCGATGCGGCGCGCCCGCGTTATCGACATGGCGCGGGCTTGAGGCATGCAGACGCTGCGCCGCCCCGTCGCCCCCCGCGATTGCGACATCCTCGGCCACATGAACGTCGCGGCCTATGTCGATGCCGTCTCGGACGCGATGTTCACACTGCAAGGCATGGCGGGGCTGGACCGCGCGGCGGTTGCCGCCACGCAACGATCGTTCGTCGCGGCACGTCTTGAATGCGACTACCGCGCCGAGATGCTGGCGGGGGATGTGTTGAACATGGAGAGCCGCGTGCTGCATGTCGGCACCAAATCCGCCCGCTTCGGACACAGGATGATCCGGCTGAGCGATGGGACCACCGTGTTCGAGGCCGAGAATGTCTCGGTCTATTTCGACCTTGAGGCCCGGCGCGCCTTGGCAATGCCTCAAGACCTGCGGACAGCGCTGGACCGTTTGAGGGAGGGAGACAGGGATGAGACTTGAGGGCAAGACTGCCATAGTGACCGGCGCGGGCTCGGGCTTTGGCGCAGGCATCGCGCGGATCTTCGCCCGCGAGGGGGCGCATGTGATGGTGGCCGACATCAACGGGGCGGCGGCCGAGGCCATCGCCGCGGAAATCGGCGGCATTGCCCAGACGGTCGATGTGGCGGATGGCACCTCCGTCGCTGCGTTGGCCGGGGCCGCGCACGAGGCATGGGGCCGGATCGACATCTTGGTGAACAACGCCGGCATCACCCATCTGCCCAAACCGATGGAGGAGGTGACCGAGGAAGAATTCGACCGTGTCTTTGCCGTCAACGCGAAATCCGTCTACCTGACCGCGCGCGAAATCGTTCCGGGGATGAAAGCTGCGGGCTGTGGCGCGATCCTCAACATCGCCTCGACCGCAGGTCTGTCGCCCCGGCCGCGGCTCAACTGGTACAATGCGTCGAAGGGCTGGATGATCACGGCGACCAAGACCATGGCCGTCGAACTCGCGCCCCATGGCGTCCGTGTCAACGCACTGTGCCCGGTCGCAGGGGAAACGCCGCTTCTGGCAAGCTTCATGGGCGAGGATACGCCAGAGATGCGGGCCAAGTTCCTGTCGACCATCCCCTTGGGCCGCTTTTCCACGCCACAAGACATGGGCGAGGCGGCGGCCTTCCTGTGTTCCGACGCAGCCTCGATGATCACCGGAGCGGCGCTGGAGGTGGACGGGGGGCGCTGCATATGACGGGCTACACCCGCCACGACCTGCCTTGCGACATCATCGTCTTTGCGGGCAAATTCGCGGGCCAGCCCGCGGCCTTCGCGCATCTGCTGACCGCCTGCCCCGAGCTTGACCTTGAGGCATGTGGAGGTGATCCGCGACCGCGCCGCCACGCGGCTCCGGGCGCGCTTTGACGCCGACACCGCCGATGAAATCGCCATCGCCTCTGCCGAGTGGAACACGCTGATCTTGATCCTACCCGCCGCCTATGCGGGCCTTGAGTGCCCCCTGCCCGACACGTCCAAGCTGCCTTGCCTCGGCACTTGGCGCGGGCATGTGCCGCGCATGATTGCCGAAAGTAGGCATCGTGATCCGCCCCGGCCCGCTCAACCTGATCACCGATGTGGCGGGCCTGCGCGTGGGCAATGCGCGCGATGACAAGATCAAGACGGGCGCGACCGTTCTGGTGGGTGACCGGCCTTTCGTGGCGGCGGTCCATGTCATGGGCGGCGCGCCCGGCACGCGGAAACCGACCTGCTCGCCCCCGACAAGCTGGTGCAGGAGGCCGATGCGCTGGTCCTGTCGGGCGGATCTGCATTTGGCCTCGATGCCGCCTCGGGCGTGGCCGACGCCCTGCGCGCACAGGGGCGCGGCTTTCCCGTTGGCGATCAGACCGTGCCCATCGTGCCGGGCGCGATCCTCTTCGACTTGCTGAACGGCGGCGACAAGGATTGGCCCGAGAACCCCTACAAGCGGCTTGGGGCCGAGGCGCTGGCCGGTGCCACTGATACTTTCGCGCTGGGGTCCGAGGGCGCAGGCACGGGTGCGCTCATCGCCGACCTCAAGGGTGGTCTCGGCTCAGCTTCCGCCACATGGGAGGGCTATACCGTCGGCGCGCTCGTCGCCGTCAACGCACTTGGCCGGGTCACCCTGGGGAATGGCCCGCAGTTCTGGGCCGCGCCTTTCGAGATGGATGCCGAATTTGGCGGGCTCGGCATTGCGCAAACCTTCGACCCCACGCCGTTCCGCAGGTCAAGGGCCACGGCGGCAACACCACCATCGCCATCGTCGCGACCGACGCCGCACTCTCCCAAGCGCAGGCAACGCGCATGGCCATTGCAGCGCATGACGGCATGGCGCGCGCGATCTGGCCCAGCCACACACCGATGGATGGCGATCTGGTCTTTGCGGCGGCCACCGGGGCGCGGCTTTTGACCGACCCGCTGCGCGTGCCCTTGATTTTGGGCCACATGGCGGCCCTGTGCCTTGCGCGCGCCATCGCCCGGGGCGTCCATCATGCGACAGCGGCGCCGGGCGACATCGCGCCCTGCTGGTCGACACGCCGGGTATGAAAGGTCAGGCTTTCCCACCCTTTCGCGCGGCCCCCGCCGCCTCTAGGTTCTGCCCATCACCAGTGTTGAAGGGACATACCGACCATGCGCATCCTGAGCCCGATCCTTGCAGCCACCGCCCTGTGCCTGCCGCTGCAAGCGCAGGCCGACGACATCACCGACGCCTTGACCGCGGCACTGGCCGCCTATGAGGCCGGGGATATCGGCGACGCGCTCGACGAAATGGCCTATGCCGAACAATTGTTGCAGGCCCTTCAGGCCGAAGGGCTGACTGCCTACCTGCCCGCGCCACTGGATGGCTGGTCACGCGAGATCGGCACGGATGGCGGGGCGGCGATGGGCTTCATGGGCGGCGGCTTCATGGCCGAAGCCACCTATACCGGGCAAGGCGGGCAGTTTTCGGTCACCTTGATGGTCGACAACCCGATGGTGATGCAAATGGGCGGGATGCTGGGCAACCGCGCGATGATGGCCATGATGGGCGAAATCGTACGCGTCAACGGCGAGAATTTTGTCAATCAAAATGGCGAGGTTCTGGGGCTGGTCGGTGGCCGGGTGCTGATCCAGGCCTCGGGTGGCGATGTCGACACGATGGTGACGCATCTTGAACAGATGGATTTCGACGCGCTGCAGGGCTTTGGGAACTGACCGGGCGACAGCACGACCCACGAGACGAAAAAACCCCGGATCGGCGATCCGGGGTTTTGAATCTGGACGGCAGCACCCTCAGTGCAGACGGCGCTCTACCTCGCCGATGGCGTCGTCGATGAAGCGGTTGGCATCCGCTGCCGCCATGCCCTTGGCCACGCTGTCGGCGGCAGCGGCGATCGCCACCTCGACAGCACGGTTGCGGATCGAACGCACGGCCTTGTCCTCGGCGCTGGCGATCTGGTCCTCGGCGGCGGCCAAGCGGCGCTGGATCGACCGCGCCAGATCGGCACGAGCCTGCTCGGCGGCGGCTTCTGCATCGGCCTTGGCTTGCGCCACGATGCGTTCTGCCTGATCGGCGACCTCACGGCTTTTGCGCTCGTAGGAGGCGAGCAGCGTCTGCGCCTCTTCTCGCAGCGCACGGGCCTCGTCGAGATCGGCTTTGATCCCCTCGGCCCGCTTGTCGAGCATGCCGCCCAGCATGGCGGGCACGTTGAAGTAGAACAGGATCGACAGGAACAACAGGAAGCCGATCAGCACCACGAAATCGGTGTTGAAAAGCGACGTGAAACCGTAGCCCGGCGCGTAGCCCGGTTCAGCGGCCAGCGCGGGACCGGACACTACGATCAGAGCGGGGATCAGCAATCTGTTCATGGCTTACCCTTTCACGCGGGCCGACACGGCGGCGGCCACGGCATCGGCGTCGATCGAGGTGCCGGGTGCCACGGCGGCGGCGATGTCACCGGCGATGGCGCGCGCCACCTCTTCGATGCTCTGGACGGCACCTGCACGGATGTCGCCGATGCGGGCTTCGCTTTCGGTGGCCTTGGCCGAGATCTCGGCATCGGCGCGCGCAATGGCGTCGTTCAGATCGGCCTGAATGGCCGCGCGGGTTCCCTCGGCGATCTTGTTGGCCTCGGCGCGCGCATCGGCGAGCGCCTTGTTATAGGCAGCCTCGGCCTCGACGGCCCTGCGCTTCAGATCCTCGGCCGCGGCCAGATCATTGGTCAGCGTGCCCTGCCGCTCGGCCAGAACCGAGGCGATCCGGGGCAGCGCGACGCGGCTCAGGATGAAATAGATGGCGACCAGCGTGACCACCAGCCAGAAGATCTGGTTGGGGAAGGTCGCGAAATCGAGCTGCGGCATGCCCGGCCCAGCGGAATGGGCGGCATCGGCGGCAGCGTGGGCGGCGTCTTCGGCCATTGTCGTCCTCCTGGAACCGGGTCTACCCCGAGGCCCGCATCATGCGACACGAGCCCCGGACGTAAGGATGGTCTCTCGAAGGCCCTGGCTCAGACGGCGAACATCAGCAACAGAGCGACGAGGAAGGCGAAGATGCCCAGCGCTTCGGCGAATGCGATGCCGATGAACAGCGTAGCGGTCTGACCGGCCGCGGCCGAGGGGTTGCGCAGCGCGCCGGCGAGGAAGTTGCCGGCAACGTGGCCCACACCGATTGCAGCTGCGCCCGAGCCGATGGCTGCAAGGCCTGCGCCGATGAACTGGCCCATTTGTGCGATATCGCCTTCCATGATGGTATCTCCTTACGTTGGAAGTTCGAGAATTTGGAAAGGGACGGGCAGCGCGCCCGCACCCTCAGTGATGCGGATGCAGCGCGTCCTTGAGGTAGACGCAGGTCAGGATGGTGAAGACGTAGGCCTGAATGGCCGACACCAGCACCTCGAGACCGTAGATGGCCACGACCCCCACGATCGGCGCGATGCCCGCGACGCCCATGGCGCCGGCAAAGCCCGCGAAGACCTTGAGAACCGCATGGCCCGCCATCAGGTTGCCAGCCAGACGGATGGAATGGCTGACGGGGCGGACGAAGTAGGAAATCAGCTCGATCACGGCCAGGATCGGGCGCAGCGGCAGCGGCGCCGACGACACCCAGAACAGGCTCAGGAAGCCCGCGCCGTTCTTGATAAAGCCCACAAGCGTGACGGTCAGGAACACGCCCGCCGCAAGGATCGCGGTCACCGCGATATGCGAGGTCGTGGTGAAGCTGCCCGGGATCAGCCCGAGGAAATTGGCAAACAGGATGAACAGGAACAGCGTGAAGATGTAGGGGAAATACGGCAGCGCATCCTTGCCCGCCACATCCTCGACCATCTTGCGCACGAAACCATAGGCCAGTTCCGCCATCGACTGGCTGCGCGACGGGATGACCGCGCGGCCCTTGGTGCCCATGACCATCAGCGCGGCAATGGCGGCGATCGCCAGACCCATCCAAAGCGTCACATTGGTGGGCGTGTACCAGTGGATCGGGCCGTCGCCGAACAGCGGCTCGACGATGAACTGGTCCATCGGGTGAATGTTGGGGCCGTCTTGCGTGTATTCGTCGACAAGGCCGAGCACGAACAGGATCGCCGCGATCCCGACCAGGACGAAAAAGATCATCCGGCCCGAGCCGGACTTGCCTTGCGCGTTGGTGCTTTCGGTCGCCACGCCGCTACCCCTTTTCCCGTTCCCGCGCGGCCGCATCGGCCGCTTCAGCCTGCTTGCGCTGGACCTCTTCGGCCGAGCGGATCATCGTCTTGACCCCGGCGATGAAGCCCAGGACCGTAAACACCATCATCAGCCAGGGCGACGTGCCCAGAAGAGCGTCGAGCCCGTAGCCGATGCCGAACCCGATCCCGAGACCCGCGACCAGTTCGATCACCATCCGCCAGGCCAGATGCGCCTGGGAATAGTGTTCCTCCGTATGGGGCTTTTGCGTCTGGCCCTGTCTTGCCGCCGCGATCCGGGCTTCGAGTGCCTTCAACCGCTCGGCTTCGCTGGGCCCGGACATGACGCAAAACCCCCTTGGGGAAGTTGCGCGGACGCTATGTCGGGGGAGCGCCGGAGTCAACGCACGCCGCGTCGCAGAGAAATTTCCGTAATTATCTGCAATTTATATGTTTTATCCCATACCGCAACTGCATGCTGCGATGCGCTCGGCTCGGTCTGGGCCGGTTTTGACCCTTTGGGCATATTCAACCGATCGGTTGACGATCTCGCGCCGCCCTGTCACCTCCTGTGCCATGGCACCCCATCTCGACACCGTCTTTGCTGCCCTCGCCGATCCCACGCGGCGCGAGATCCTGCGCATGCTGCTGGAAGATGACATGGCGGTGACGGACGTGGCCGAACCCTTTTCCATGTCACTGGCCGCGATTTCCAAACACCTCGGCATTCTCGCCGCGGCGGGGCTCATCACGCAAGAAAAGCGCGGGCGGGTGAAATGGTGCAAGCTGGAGCCAGACGCGCTGAAAGCTGCCTCGGTCTGGATGCAGGGCTTCGGTCAGTTCGAGCCGGTGAACCTCGACGCCTTCGAGGCGTTTTTGGAACGTGAGCTGGGGTCCGGTCCTTTCGACACGCCGTAGGGTGTGCCTTCAGGCGCACCCTACCCGTCAATCCTTGAGCAATAGCGCAAGCGCCGCGATGGTCAGCCCGACACCGGCCAGAACCAGCGCGGGCGGCACAGGCTGACCCAGCGCGAGTTCCCACATCAGCACCCAGCTTGGCGTCAGATAGGTATAGGCCATCACCTTGGAGGACGGCAGCCGCATCGAGGCGAACTGCACCAAGAACACCGTCATGGATGACGCCGCAACCGCTGTATAGGCCAGCGTGACCCAGACCAGCGGGCGCAACCCTGCCCAATCCGTCGCCAAGATGTCGCGCCAGCCCCAGACCCCGATGATCAGCGCAGTCGCAGTCAAGGTCCAGAAGGTGAATGACAAGATCGGCTCGCCCCGGTTCAAGACGCGCACCATGGGCGTGTAGGCCGCATGCGCCATGCAGCCCCAGAAGAATATCGCCTCGCCCCGCCCGATCTCGAAGGCCATCAGCGCCGAAAGGTCGGCGCGAAAGATCACCCAAAGCGCGCCCGCCGCGCCAAGACCCAGCGCCAGCCAGATCCGCGCGCCCATGAGTTGCCGCAAAAGGATGTATCCGAATATGCCGCTCATCACCGGGGTCAGGGTGAAGACCGCCGCCGCCGAGACCGGCGGCGCGGTTTTCAGCCCCTCGAACATCGTGACGAAATAGAGAGCGAAGAAGCCACCGAGGATGCCGTAGCGCCATGGTGCCGTCAGCGCCGCCGCCGTCGCCGTCCATCCACCCCGCAGCCCGATCACGGCACCGACGACCGCCGCCGACAGCGCAAAGCGCACCGCGTTCAGCGCCGTCGGCGCGATCTCGTTGGCGACCTGTCCGCCCAAGGAGAACGACCCCGCCACCAGCGCCGAGAACATCAGCATCGCCAGATGGCCGCGCCGGGCTTCGGGCATCGGCGCGGACAGCGTGCTCACGCCGCGTCCACCCCCCAGGCCCTGACCTGTTCTTTGAGAAACCGAACAAAGGTCTGAACCTTGGCCGTCCTGTGCAGGTCCATATGGGTGACCAACCAGATCTTGGCCGACCAATCCTCCAGCGGCGGCAGGACCTCGACCAGATCCTCGACCCCGTCCTTGTCCCAGGACGCGATGAAGCCGATGCCGATGCCCGACCGGACCGCCACCTTGGACGCCATCATCGAGGTTGCGCGGAAATAGATCGAACTGGCCGGCACATGTTCATTGAGCCAGCGGAAATAGGGCGCGCGCGGCGTATCCTCGGTCGCGCCGATGAAACGGTGATCGGCGACATTGCCGGTTTCCAGCGTGCCGAACCGGGCGACATACTCGCGCGAGGCCATCATGCGAAGGGTCTGGGTGAAGAAGGGCTGCACAACATTGTCGGGCTGGTCGGGCAGTTGGCCCGCCCGGATCGCCACATGCGCCTCACCGTACTCCAGCCGAAACAGGCGCTGGTCGGTCATCAGGCGGACCCGCAGATCGCTGTGACGCTGACCGAAAATGGCCATCGCCGGGATCAAGAGCGGCGACAGCGCGTCCAGCGAGGTCACGATCAATTCGCCCGTCACCTCGTCGCCGCGCCCCTTGATGCGGCCCGCCAACTGGGTGAACTGATCATCGGTCTGGGCCGCGACATTCAGCAGGTCCTGCCCCGCTTCGGTCGGGGTATAGCCACGGGCGTGGCGCTGGAACAGCTTGGCCCCCAGCCGCCCCTCAAGCGAGTCGATATGGCGGATCACGGTGGCATGGTGCACCCCCAATGCCTCGGCTGCGCCAGATACGGTGCCAACGCGGGCGACCTGATAGGCGGTGCGGATCTCGTCCCAATGGTCGAAGGACAATTCTGTGCGCTCCCTCACAGCCATACGCTTGTTTGGTCATTCTGCGTGCCTCAGTGCAGAAAGGCAAGCGACGGAACTCGGCCCATGCCGGGGGAAATTCACCATTCTCCCAAAACACAATGCGCGGCAAGATCCCCACATTTTATACCCCGGGAGAGATTTCATGAAGATCACCACGAACACGCCCCGCCGCCTGATGCTGGACCAGACGCCATGGATACTGGGCTACGGCGCCATCGTCGCCTTTCTCGTGATGCTGTGGTTCACTTGGCGGCTCTATCTTGCGGAGGACTGGCTCAAGATGCTGCTTGTGGGGGCCTGCGCGGTCCTGTTTCCGGGCGGTCTGTTCCTTGTCGTGACGCGCGAACAACTGGTCCTGGACCGCGACACGGACGAGGCGATCCACCGGCGACGCAACTTGCTTCAAGGTTATCGCAAACGTCGCCTGCCCCTGTCGGCGCTGCGCGAGGTCCAGGTGCGCTTCGTCGTTTCCCATAGCGAACACACCCTGCATCAGAAATCTTATCGCCCCGTGCTCCGCTTCGAGGTAGACGGCGCGGATGTCTTCGTCCCCTTCCCCGGCAACTGGGGGATCGAGGCCGATGCCTTGGTCGTGAAACGCACCATCGACACCTGGCTCGCCGCCGCTGATTGACTCCCTCGCGGATTCCGCCTATCGGGCCACTCAAATACCGGAAAGCGTCAGCTTCCCGGTCCCGTGCCGTGTCACAGGATCGCCCCCCGTCAGCGAGGTTTCGCCCACGGGGGTCATGGTGTGTTTGCGGCAGGCCCCTTACATTTCGGGGCAACCGAGACTTGCGAAAGGGGCATCCGCCCATGTTTGAGAACCTGTCAGAACGCCTCTCCGGCGTCTTCGACCGCCTCACCAAGCAGGGCGCGTTGTCCGAGGATGACGTGCGCACCGCCATGCGCGAGGTGCGCGTGGCGCTGCTCGAGGCCGACGTGTCGCTGCCGGTGGCGCGCGACTTCATCAAGGCAGTCGAGAAAAAGGCGACGGGGGCTGCAGTCACGAAATCGGTGACGCCCGGCCAACAGGTCATCAAGATCGTCCATGACGAGCTGGTGCATGTCTTGTCGGGCGACGAAGACCCCGGCCGCCTCAAGATCGACAATCCGCCCGCCCCGTCCTGATGGTCGGCCTGCAGGGCGGCGGCAAGACCACCACCACCGCCAAGATCGCCAAGCGCCTGAAGGAGCGCGAGGGGAAGAAGGTGCTGATGGCGTCGCTTGACGTAAACCGCCCGGCGGCGATGGAACAGTTGGCGATCCTTGGTGTGCAGATCGGCGTCGACACGCTGCCCATCGTCAAGGGCGAAGACCCCGTCGCCATCGCCAAACGCGCCAAGACGCAAGCCAGCCTTGGCGGCTACGATGTCTACCTCCTCGACACCGCTGGTCGCCTGTCCATCGACGAAGAACTGATGGCACAGGTCGAAGCCGTCCGCGACGTGGCGAACCCCCGCGAGACGCTGCTGGTCGTCGACGGCCTGACCGGTCAGGATGCCGTCACCACGGCGGAAAACTTCGACGCCCGGATCGGGATCACCGGGGTCATCCTCACCCGGATGGACGGCGACGGGCGCGGTGGTGCGGCGCTGTCGATGCGTGCTGTCACCGGCAAGCCGATCCGCTTTGTGGGTCTGGGCGAAAAGATGGACGCGCTCGAGACTTTCGAGCCTTCGCGCATTGCGGGCCGGATTCTGGGCATGGGCGACATCGTCGCGCTGGTGGAACGCGCGCAAGAAACGTTGGAGGCCGAACAGGCCGAACGGATGATGAAGCGGTTCCAGAAGGGTCAGTTCAACATGAACGACCTCAAGGGCCAGCTCGACCAGATGATGCGCATGGGCGGCATGAAGGGCATGATGGGCATGATGCCCGGCATGGCCAAAATGCAAAAGCAGCTCGATGAGGCCGGATTTGACGACAAGGTCATCAAGCGCCAGATCGCGCTGATCAACTCGATGACGAAGAAGGAACGCGCCAACCCCGATCTGATGCAGGCCAGCCGGAAAAAGCGCGTGGCCGCAGGTGCCGGGCAGGATGTATCCGACCTCAACAAGCTGCTGAAGATGCACCGCCAAATGGCGGATGCGATGAAGAAGCTGGGCAAGATGGGCACCAAGGGTCTGATGCGCGGGGGCTTGGGCGCGCTGATGGGCAAGGGCGCGCCTGCAGCCCTCAAGGGCATGGACCCCAGCCAGATGGACCCCGCTGCGATGGAAGAGGCCGCGCGCAAGATGGGCATGGGCGGCCCGGGCGGATTTGGCGGCGGCGGGATGCTGCCCCTGGCCTGTCGGGATTCGGGAAGAAGAAGTGACATGACCGTCGCCCCCGTGATCCAGTCCCGGCGCCTGACGCTGCGCCCGATGCGCGAGGCCGATTTCCCGGCCTACGCCGCGCTGATGGGTTCGGCGCGCTCAGCCTACATGGGCGGACCCTACGACATGGGCGCGACTTGGGGCCTGTTCTGTCACGATGTTGCCTGCTGGGCGCTGTTCGGGCATGGCGCGCTGATGCTCGACCATCGCAGCACCGGCGAAACGGTGGGGCAGGTCGGCCTGAATGCAGGCCCCCTCTATCCCGAGACGGAACTGGGGTGGCTGGTCTATGACGGCCACGAGCGCCAAGGCTATGCCACCGAAGGCGCGGCGGCGCTGCGCGACTGGGCCTTCGCGACCCTGCCCCTCGACAGTCTCGTCAGCTACACGCATCCCGACAATATCGCCTCCCAGGCGGTCGCCCGGCGCCTCGGCGCTGTCGAAGATCTGACAGCCCTGCGCCAAGACCCCGAGGATTGCGTCTTTCGTCACCACCGGAGAGCCGCGTGATGAGGCGCTTGACCTTCTGCAACCACTCCACAGGCTTGTCCACAGGGATCGGCGCGAAAGCAAGCCTTTCCCGGATCCATCCCCAGGGGGTCGCATGACGCCGCATCTGGCCGACACGCCCATCCTGGAAACCGCACGTCTCGATCCTGCGCGCGCCCCGCGCGTCGGATTTCGACGCGCTGGCGCCCTTCATCACCTCCGACCGCGCGCGCTTCGTCGGTGGGGGGGCGGACAAGGATATCGGGCAGGCCTGGCGCATCCTCGCCATCTTCGCGGGGCATTGGCACCTGCGCGGATTCGGCATCTTCGTGGCCGAACACCGCGCCGATGGCCGCCCGCTCGGCTCGGTCGGCCCGTGGTTTCCCGGCGACTGGCCGGAGGAGGAACTGGGCTGGACGATCTGGGCGGCGGCCGACGAGGGGCAGGGCTATGCCGTCGAGGCCGTGCGCGCCGTGCGCCGCCATGCCTATGCCGATCTCGGCTGGTCCACTGCCGTCAGCTACATCGACCCGCGCAACGACCGCTCCCGCGCCCTGGCGCAGCGGGTGGGCTGCCGCCTCGACGGTGCCGCGCCCCGGCCCCTGCGCGACCCCGCCCTGGAGGTCTGGCGCCACCCCGCCCCGTCGGAGGTGCTGGCCGCATGACCGTGATCCCCACCCGCCACAGAGCGCCTGACGCTGCGCGCCCCGCGGATGTCGGATTTCGAAACCTTTGCCGAATTCCGCGCCTCGGACCGCGCGCGCTTCGTCGGCGGGCCGAACACCCGGACCCAAGCCTGGGGCCATTTCACCGGGCTGGCCGGGCAATGGGCGATCCGTGGCTATGGCCGCTGGATCGTGGCGGACCGCGACAGCGACACGCCCTTGGGCGTGGTGGGATTGCTCTACCCCGTAGGATGGCCGGAACCCGAAATCGCATGGTCCATGTTCGCCGCGGGCGAAGGCCGGGGGCTTGCGCATGAGGCCGCACTGGCCGCGCGGCGCTACGCCTACAGCACCGCCGGCTGGACCACCGCGATCAGCCTCATCGATCCCACCAACACCCGTTCGGTCGCCCTTGGCCAGCGCCTTGGATGCCGTCACGAAGCCGAGTACCAGCACGAGGAGTTCGGCGCGATGCAGATCTGGCGCCACCCCGCCCCGGCGGAGGTGTTGGCCGCATGACCCCAAGCCTCACAGATGCCGGAGAGCCCGCCATGACCGACGCCACAATTCGCGCCGCAGAGATCTTGAAAGGCCACCGCGAAAGCATCGACCGCCTTGATGCGATCCTTGTCTATACGCTGGGCGAGCGGTTCAAGCACACCCAGGCTGTGGGCAAACTGAAAGCCGAACACGACCTTCCCCCGTCCGATCCCGCCCGCGAGGCAACCCAGATCGCACGGCTCGAAGACCTGGCCATCAAGGCCGACCTCGACCCCGATTTCGCCAAGAAGTTCCTGAACTTCATCATCGCCGAAGTCATCCAGCACCACAAACAACACCAGGAAACCGGGGCCTGACGCCCCATACCAACACCAAGGAGATACCCCCATGGCAATGAAGATCCGACTGGCCCGCGGCGGCACGAAAAAGCGCCCCTTCTACCGCATCGTCGCCACCGACAGCCGCATGCCGCGCGATGGCCGCTTCATCGAGAAACTAGGCATCTACAACCCGCTGCTCGCCAAGGACAACGAAGACCGCATCCGCATGGACATCGACCGGATCAAGCATTGGCTCGATCAGGGCGCCCAGCCGACCGACCGCGTGGCCCGCTTCCTTGAGGCCGCCGGCGTGATCGCCGCCAAGACCCGCAGCAACCCCAACAAGGCCGAGCCGGGCAAGAAGGCCAAGGAACGCGCCGCCGAAAAGGCCGCCAAGGCTGCCAAGGCCGCCGAAGCCGCCGCCGCCCCGGCTGAGGCACCGGCCGCAGACGCGACCGAGTAATCGGTCCGCGCATGATGCGCCGCGCACAGATCACGACGCAGGCCCGGCCATGACGGACCGGGTCTGCGTCGGTGCCATCGCGGGGCCTTTGGTGTCCGTGGCGAGGTGCGGCTGAAAAGCTTTTGCGCCGAGGCGGCGGATATCGCCGCCTATGGCCCGCTCACGACCGAGGACGGGGCGCGATCCTTCGAGATCACGCTGACGCGGGCCGTGGCGCAGGGTTACGCCGCGACCCTGTCCGGCGTGACCACCAAGGAGGCCGCCGACGCCCTGCGGGGCACAAGGCTTTATGCGCCGCGCAGCGCCCTGCCTGCCCTGCCCGACGATGAATTCTATCACGCCGACCTTCTGGGCCTGACGGCGATGGACACCGGCGGCGAAGTCTTGGGCAAGGTCGCGGCCGTGCTGAACCATGGCGCGGGCGACCTGCTGGAATTGCGCGGTCCGGGCCTTGACGGTTCGGTGCTGGTGCCCTTCACGCGCGAGATCGTGCCGACGGTCGATCTGGCCACCGGCCGCATCATCATCGACCCGCCCGAAGGCTTGCTGGACTAAGGACGGCTCAGGCCCCGAGCCGCCAGCCGGTGCGAAAGATCCATGCGATCACCGCCATGCAGGCGATCAGAAAGCCCACGATCGCCACGATCGACCAGCCGACCGGCACGTCGGCCATCCCGAAAAACGCCCAGCGAAACCCCGACACCAGATAGAGAACCGGGTTGAACATGGTGATCGTCTGCCAAGCGGGCGGCAGCATGCTGACCGAGTAGAAAGCCCCGCCCAGAAACACCAGCGGGGTCACCGCCAGAAGCGGGATGAGCTGCAGTTGTTCGAAATTCTTGGCCCAGATGCCGATGATGAAGCCAAACAGGCTGAAGGACAGGCAGGTGAGCACAAGGAAGGTCAGCATCCAGCCCGGATGCGCGATGGTCAGATCGACGAAAAAGAACGCGGTCGCTAGGATGATCAGCCCGATGGCCAGCGACTTGGTGGCCGCTGCCAGAACATAGCTGCAGCATGATCTCCAGAAACGACGCGGGCGCCGATAGCAACTCGTAGATCGTGCCGATGAACTTGGGGAAATAGATGCCGAAACTGGCGTTCGAGATCGACTGCGTCAGAACCGTCAGCATGATCAGCCCCGGCACGATGAAGGCACCGTAGCTGACACCCTCGACCTCTTCGATCCGGCTGCCGATGGCGGTTCCAAAGACGATGAAGTAAAGCGCGGTCGACAGAACCGGCGAGATCACCGATTGCGCCAGCGTACGAAAGCTGCGCGCCATCTCGAAGCGGTAGATGGCCATTGTTGCGTGCAGGTTCATGCGCTTTCCCTTTCGCTGACCAGCCCGACGAAGATCTCCTCGAGCGAGCTTTGCCGCGTTTCCACATCCGCCACCGTGATCCCGGCCTGTTGCAGCGCGGTCAGCAGCCGCACGATGCCGGTGCGGGTCGCCTGCCGGTCATAGGCATAGACCAGCCGCATCCCCTCGGCCTCCAGCGTCAGGCCGAAATCCGATAGCGCCTGCGGCACGCGCGTGATCGGTTCCTTCAGTTCGATCCGCATTTCCTTGCGGCCCATCCGGCGCATCAGCGCGTCCTTGTTCTCGACCAGCAAGATGCGGCCACCATTGATGACGGCGATCCGGTCGGCCATCGCCTCGGCCTCTTCGATGTAATGGGTGGTCAAGATGATGGTGACGCCATCTTGCTGCAACTGGCGCACGACGGCCCACATGTCGCGGCGCAATTCCACGTCGACGCCTGCCGATGGCTCGTCAAGGAACAGGACACGCGGCTCGTGGCTCAGCGCCTTGGCGATCAGGACACGCCGCTTCATGCCGCCCGACAGAGACCGGATCGGCTGGTCCCGCTTGTCCCACAGGGACAGCTGCCTGAGGATCCTTTCGAGAAAGGCATCGTCGCGCGGGCGGCCGAACAGCCCGCGCGAAAATCGGACGGTATTGATGACCTTCTCGAAGGGTTCGAGGTTTATTTCTTGCGGGACCAGCCCGATCAACTCGCGCGCGGCGCGGTAGGCGGTGACGGTGTCATGCCCGCCCACGGTCACCGTGCCCGATGTGGCTTGCGTGATGCCGCAGATGGTCGAGATCAGAGTGGTCTTGCCCGCACCATTGGGGCCCAGCAGTGCAAGGATCTCGCCCTCGCGGATGTCGAGCGACACGCCGTCCAGCGCGGTAAAGCCACCGTCATAGGTTTTGGTCAGCCGATCGACTGACAGGATCGCGGTCATGGGGTCGGTCTCCTTCAAGCAACGTACCTAAGCCTTGGGACCGGCAGCGCAACCTGCCTATGCGCACAGACTGCCCTGCGCGGCATTGTGCGCCCGGGGCGGCGGGATTAAAGCAAAGCCATGCCCATGCCACCCACCAAATCCCACGGCCGCCTTGCCATCTCTGCCAGCGCCAAACCGCGCGAGGTGATGAGCGACACGCCCCGCCTCAAGGGCGCGTGGTGCGCCAAGGTCGTGACGCTGTTTCCGGAGGTGTTTCCGGGCGTGTTGGGTGCCTCGCTCACCGGCAAGGCGCTGCAACGCGGGCTCTGGGCGCTGGAACCCATCGACCTGCGTATCTTTGGCACCGGCGGCACCGGTCGATGACACGCCCGCGGGTGGCGGCGCAGGGCTGGTGATGAAGCCCGACGTGCTGGGCCGCGCGCTGTCGCTGGCAGCCACCGGCACGCCCGATGACGCGTGCGCGCTGGCCGCGCGTCTACCTGTCGCCGCGTGGCAAACCCTTTGCGCAAGCCGACGCGCAGCGCTTTGCGCAAGCCGATGGCATGACGCTGCTGTGCGGCCGGTTCGAAGGCGTGGACGAGCGTGTGATCGAGGCCTTCGGGCTGGAAGAGATCAGCCTTGGCGATTTCGTCATGACCGGCGGCGAGATCGCGGCGCAGGCGGTGATCGACGCCACCGGCAAGGCTGATCCCCGGCGTGCTGGGCAATGCCGCCTCGACCGAGGAGGAAAGCTTCGCCGCGGGCCTGCTGGAACATCCCCAATATACCCAGCCGCGCAGTTGGCAAGGCCGCGACATCCCCGAGGTGCTGCTGTCGGGCAACCACGGCGAGATCGCCAAATGGCGCCGCGCTCAGGCCGAGCAGCTGACCAAGACCGCCGCCCCGATCTGTGGGCCGCGCACCTTGACCGCAAGGACGGCTGAGCACGGAATCGGCTTGATCCCGCGTCCCGCCGCGCCTATACGCCCCCCATACCCGCGGGAGGCCACTCCGGCGGGTTTCCGTTTTGCGGTTGCTTCACCGCGCTTTCCGAACGGACCAGACGACAAGCAACGGTCAGACGACCTCTGACGGGCGCCCCGCATCGGCGGATCACGGCGGACCCGGGCGAAGATCAGAGCTCTCGGCGCAAGGCCACCAGACCTCCGCGGGCAAAACCGTGGGCAGACATGAAGGAGCGGATCAGATGAACCTGATCGCACAGATCGAGGCGGAACAGATCGCCGCCCTCGGGAAGACCATTCCCGATTTCAAGGCCGGCGACACCATCCGCGTCGGCTACAAGGTGACCGAAGGCACCCGCACCCGGGTGCAGAACTACGAAGGCGTCTGCATCTCGCGCAAGCATGGCGCGGGCATCGCGGGTTCGTTCACCGTTCGCAAGATTTCCTTTGGCGAAGGCGTGGAGCGCGTGTTCCCGCTGCATTCCACCAACATCGACTCGATCGAGGTGGTGCGCCGCGGCAAGGTGCGCCGGGCCAAGCTGTATTACTTGCGCGCGCGTCGCGGCAAATCGGCCCGGATTTCCGAGGACAACACCTATAAGCCGCAAGGCGCGAAAGCATAAGGAGCGACGTGATGAAAAAGGATATCCACCCCGACTATCACGTCATCAACGTCAAGATGACCAATGGCGACATCGTTCAGATGCGCTCGACCTGGGGCAAGGAAGGCGACACCATGTCGCTCGACATCGACCCGTCGGTGCACCCGGCCTGGACCGGCGGCTCGTCGCGCCTGATGGACACCGGCGGCCGCGTGTCGAAGTTCAAGAAGAAATACGAGGGCCTCGGCTTCTGAGCCGACACAGCCTTGCCGCAGCATGTGCAACGCCGCCTTTCGGGGCGGCGTTTGCGTTTGGCGATTGACGCTTAACCTTTTGGCGGCGCCGACGTATAATCTGCTACAATTCGCGCCCCGATCAACGAGGGCGTCCATATCTGGGGTCAGTCGGGGGACGGGCAGTGGCGCATATCATCGTCTTGGGCAATGAAAAGGGTGGGTCAGGCAAATCGACCACCGCCATGCATGTCGCGACTGCCTTGGCGCGTTTGGGGCATGTGGTGGGCGGGCTCGACCTTGACCTGCGCCAGCGCAGTTTCGCGCGCTACATGGAGAACCGGAAAGCGACCATCGCTGCGCGTGGTCTGGATATCGGTGCCCCCGAATTGATGGAGCTGCCCGAGATCGACGCGGGAACTCTGGCCGAGGGTGAGAACATCCTCGACAAGCGCCTGTCGGCTGCGGTGGCTGACCTGGAGGGTCGCTGCGATTTCATCGTGATCGACTGCCCCGGCAGCCACACGCGGTTGAGCCAGGTGGCCCACAGCTTGGCCGATACACTGATCACGCCGCTGAACGACAGTTTTGTCGATTTCGACCTTCTGGCGCGGATCGATTCCGAGACCTACGAGATCAAGGCGCCGAGCGTCTATTCCGAGATGGTCTGGCACGCCCGGCAATTGCGCTCGCGCGCGGGGTTGAAGCCGATGGACTGGATCGTGGTGCGCAACCGGCTGCCGACGCAGCAGATGCACAACAAGCGCAAGGTGGGCCGCGCGCTTGAGACCTTATCGAGCCGGATCGGGTTTCGCGTGGCACCCGGCTTTTCCGAGCGGGTGATTTTCCGCGAGCTGTTCCCCACCGGCATGACGCTTCTGGACCTGCAGGAACTGGGCGTCGATCGGCTCAACATCTCGAACCTTGCGGCACGGCAGGAATTGCGCGACCTGATGCGGGCGCTGAACCTGCCCGGGGTGAGCGTGGATTTCTGAGAGGGGTCGGCGCGCTCTGCGCACCGATCCGCCGGGGGCCGGATTCCGGTATTTCCAAAGCAACGATGGAGAAGGAGCGTATCAGGCACGCTCAATCGTAGCGCAGTTCCGTCGCCTTGCCGCGAAAGATCGTATAGGCGAGCACCGAGTAGCCGAGGATGACAGGGACCACGAAACAAGCGCCGATCAAGATGATGAACAGGCTTTCGGGCGCCGAGGCGGCCTCGTAGATCGTCAGACGGTCGGGGACGACATAGGGGTAGAAGCTGTAGGCCATCCCCAGATAGGCCAGCGCGAAGAGCGCCGTCGCCGCGGCGAAGGGCAGCCAGGAGCGGCCGGTCGTCCGGGCATGCGGCATGGCGCGTCAGCATCCGCCAGAGCCAGAAGATCAGCAGCCCTGACAGGATCGGAAGGGGCGCAAGGTAGAAGATCTCGGGGAAGGTCAACCACTTGTCGAAAATGCGGGTGGAAACCAGCGGCGTGGCCAGCGACACCGCCCCGATGCCCAGGATCACGCCCCAGAGGCTTTCGCGGCCCCAGCGCACCGCTTTGAGCTGCAGCGCGCCCTCGGTCTTGTGGATCAGCCAGGTCGCTCCGATGAAGCTGTAGCCCACGGCCAGGAACACCGCCGTCAGCGCCGCGAAGCCATAGGTGGCGGGCGTGCCTGCAAGACCCATGACGTAAAGGCCCAGCATGAACCCTTGCGCCAGCGCCGTCATCAACGAGCCGGTGAAGAACAGACGGTTCCAAAGGCGCTTGTGCCGGTCGCGGGCCTTGGCCCGGAACTCGAAGGCCACGCCGCGCAGGATCAGCCCCACCAGCATGATGAAGACCGGCAGGTAGAGCGCTGTCAGGATCATCCCGTGGGCCTGCGGGAAGGCCACCAGAAGCAGGCCCACCGCCAGCACCAGCCAGGTTTCGTTGGCATCCCAGAACGGCCCGATGGAGCCGATCATGCGGTCCTGTTCCGCCGGGGTCGCCAGCGGGAACAAGATGCCGACGCCAAGGTCGAAGCCGTCGAGGACCACATAGATCAGGATCGAGAGGCCCATCAGCGAGGCGAAGGCCCAGGGCAGCCAGTCGGCAGGGTTGGTGAAATCGGGCAGCATGGGTGTCACTCCGCCGGGCTGAGGGCGATCACGCCGGCCTTGCCGGAATGATCCATGTCGATGGCCCGACCGTCTTCGCCGCGTGCGGCCTTGCGGGCGAGATAGGCGATGACGCCGATATAGGCAAAAAGGAGCGCCACGTAGATCGCGAGGTAGGTGATCAGCGTGCCGAGGACCAAGGGCGCGGGCACATCGGCCACGGCCATCTCGGTCGTCATCACGCCTTGCACCAGCCAGGGCTGACGGCCGATTTCGGTCGTGTACCAGCCCGCCAGCGTGGCGACCCAGCCCGAGAAGGCCATCGGCACCATCGCCCAGAGGATCGGCTTGGGCAGGCCTTCGACGGCGAACCAGTGACCCGGGATGCGCCCCTCATGCAGCGCGCGGCGGCGCCACATGAACCAGACCGAGGCCCAGCTGAGCAGCAGCATCGCCATGCCTGTGGCCACCATCACCCGGAAGGACCAGAAGACCGGGGCCACGGGCGGGTGCAGAACGGTGCCATCCTCGGCCACGAAATCATTGAGGCCCTGCAACTCTCCGTTCCAATCATGCGTCAGGATGAAGGACGCAAGGCCGGGGATCTCGATGGCCATGCGGTTGGTCCGCGCCTCCTCGTCGGGGATGCCGAACAGGACCAGCGGCGCGCCTTCCCGCGTTTCCCACAGGCCCTCCATCGCCGCGACCTTGGCAGGCTGGTATTCCTTGGTGTTGAGACCGTGCAAATCGCCCATGAAGATCTGCACCGGGATCAGTAGCGCACCGATCGACACGCCCGTCTTGAGCATCGCGCGCACCTCTCGGCTCCGGTCGCCTAAGAGCCAGCGGAAGGCCGAGACACCGGCCACCAGAAAGCCCACCGTCAGGAAACTCGCCAGCATCATGTGCGCGAAGCGGTAGGGCATCGACGGGTTGAAGATGATCGCCCACCAGTCGGTGGCAAAGGCCTGCCCGTCGATCATCTCGAAACCTTGCGGCGTATGCATCCAAGAATTCTGAACGATGATCCAGAACGCCGACATGGTCGTGCCGAAGGCGACCAGAAAGGTCGCCAGCATGTGCAGCCAGCCCGGAACGCGGGAAAAGCCGAAGAGCATGATGCCTATGAACACGGCCTCGAGGAAGAAGGCGGTCAGCACCTCGTAGGCCAGAAGCGGGCCGGCGATATTGCCCACCGTCTCCATGAAGCCCGGCCAGTTGGTGCCGAACTGGAATGACATGGTGATCCCCGACACGACGCCCATCGCGAAGCTCAGCGCGAAGACCTTCACCCAGAAGCGATAGGCATCCATCCATTTTCCGTCCGCGGTTTGCGCAAAGCGGACGCGGAAGAAGAACAGCACCCAGCCCAGCGCGATGGTGATCGTGGGGAACAGGATGTGGAACGAGATATTCGCCGCGAACTGGATGCGGCTGAGAATGAGGGTGTCGAGCGTTTCCATCTGTGTGGTGCCTCACTTGCGGTTCATCAGCGTGGGGAACATGCCCCCGGTCTTGTCGATCAGCCCTGCGATGCGCGAGCCCAGAGTCATCAGCTTGACCAGACGCTCGGTCTCTAGTCGCTCCATCTCGGCGTAAAAGCCGGTCATCATCTCGATCAGCTCACGCAGCTCGGCAATGCGGGCCTCGGCGTAATCGTCGCCGGCGGGGCCCTGCATCTCGAGCTCCCGCAGCTTGGTCAGCGTGGGGTCGATCTCGCGCTTCTTGCGTTCGGCCACCAGCGTGCGCACGATCTCCCACAGGTCGTCTGGTGTGGTGAAATAGTCCCGCCGGTCGCCGGGGAAATGCTTGAGCCGGACAAGGTTCCAGCTTTGCAATTCCTTGAGGCCCATCGATGTGTTCGACCGGCTGACGCCCAGCGCGTCGGTGATCGCCTCGGCATTCAGCGGCTCGGACGAGATGAACAACAGGGCATAGATCTGCCCCACGGTGCGGTTGATGCCCCACCGGCTGCCCATTTCGCCGAAATGCAGGACGAACTCCTGCTGGAGTGGTGTGAGTGTCACGGTCAGACCCCTGTTCGCGCAGAGATTTCAGAAATTTCTGAAATGGAAGTAACGCCGATATTCACCAGGGCAAGCGACAGGGGGTGCGACAGGGTGGCTCGGCCTTGCGGCCTTGAGCCGGAGATAGGTTCAGCCGTCAGGACCGATCAGGCCATCTCGGCGCATGACAGCACGTCGGCATTGGTCAGGATCTCGGTCAGATGGTCAAAATCCTCGGCAATGACCGAGGCGCCCTCGCGCAGCAGGTCGCAAGCCGGGGTATATCCCCAAGATACGCCGATCGCCCTGATCCCGGCGGCCCGCGCCATCTGCATGTCGTACCGTGAATCCCCGACAAGAACGGTTTCCGAGGCTCTGCGCCCGGTCTCGAGCAGGGCACGGTAGACCATCGCGGGGGAAGGTTTGGACGGGTTTATGTCGGCGCATTGCACGGTGTGGAAATAGGGTTGCCAGTTCATTTCGGTCAGCAGATGGCAGGTGCTGCGCCGAGCCTTTCCGGTGGCCACGCCCATCGCAAATCCCATCCGGGAAAGAAGATGCAAGGCATCGGCCGCGCCGGAATAGACGGGCAGCGTATCCATTTCCTCAACCATGTCGAAGTACCGGAACCGGTATCCGCACAGGATCTTTTGCTGCGCGTCGGCGCTCAGACCCGCGGCCAGCGTACTGACCATTTCCGGCAAGGACAGCCCGATCAGCGCCCGCACATCGGCATCCCTGGGCGGGCGCTGGCCTGCCGCGAGAAACGCCTGAGCCATGATCTGACAAATTCGGGGCGCACTGTCGAGAAGGGTGCCGTCAACATCAAACAAGACAAGCGAGCGCCGGGCGGGATTGATCGCACAAGAGCGACCTTCCATACTGCGTCTGATCCAATCTCGCCCCATTTCAGTCATTCAAACCTTTTGTGGTTTCTGGCTGCAACGACATTCACCATGGAATCGGCATAGTCAGCATGACTTAGCATTGTAGAAAAAGTGACGAAAGTGTGGAAAATTTGCGACACCTAAGGGCAGGTCCTAAAGCTTGGTCCTGCGACGATGATCGGGTCGCTCCGACACAGGGGCCGCGACAGGATGCGCCCTGCGGCAGGCGGCACATCGGACGCTCAATGTGAGAAAGGCCCCGCCAGAATGGCGGGGCCCTTTTCTTCCACCCACAAGGGTTTGTTAGGTCTCAGTCGCTGTCGCGCTTTAGCGCTGCGCCAAGGATATCGCCCAGCGATGCACCGCTGTCCGACGAACCGAACTGTTCCACGGCCTCTTTCTCTTCGGCGATTTCGCGCGCCTTGATCGACAGGCCCAGACGGCGGGTCTTGGCGTCGATGTTGGTCACGCGCACATCGACCTTGTCGCCGATGCCAAAGCGCTCGGGGCGCTGTTCAGCCCGGTCACGCGACAGGTCGGAGCGGCGGATGAAGGACTTCATGCCTTCATACTCCACCTCGATGCCGCCATCCTCGATCGCCGTGACGGCGACGGTGATGATGGAGCCGCGCTTCACGCCACCGATGACCTCGGCCAGCGGATCACCTTCGACCGACTTGATCGAGAGCGAGATACGCTCCTTCTCGGTGTCGACCTCGGTGACGACCGCCTTGACGCACGTCGCCCTTTGCGGTAGTCGCCGATCGACGTCCTCGCCACGGCCTTCCCAGGTCAGGTCGGACAGGTGGACCATGCCGTCGATGTCGTTGTCCAGACCGATGAACAGACCGAACTCGGTGATGTTCTTGACCTCACCCTCGACGGTGCTGCCGACGGGATGGGTTTCCTCGAACACTTCCCACGGGTTGCGCATGGTCTGCTTGAGGCCAAGCGAAACACGGCGCTTGGCGGTGTCGATTTCCAGCACCATGACCTCGACTTCCTGCGAGGTCGAGACGATCTTGCCGGGGTGCACGTTCTTCTTGGTCCAGGACATTTCCGAGACGTGAACCAGACCTTCGACGCCCGGCTCCAGCTCCACGAAGGCGCCGTAGTCGGTGATGTTGGTGACGCGGCCGGTATGGACCGATTCCAGCGGGTAGCGCGTTTCAACGGCATCCCACGGGTCGTCCAGCAGCTGCTTCATGCCAAGGCTGATGCGATGCGTGTCCTTGTTGACCTTGATGACCTGCACCTTGATCGTCTCGCCGATCGAGAGCACGTCCTTGGGGTCGTTCACGCGGCGCCATGCCATGTCGGTGACGTGCAGCAGGCCGTCGACGCCGCCCAGATCCACGAAGGCGCCGTATTCGGTGATGTTCTTGACGACACCGTCGACGACATCGCCTTCGTTGAGCTTGCCGATGACCTCGGCGCGCTGCTCGGCGCGGCTTTCTTCGAGGATCGCGCGACGCGAGACAACGATGTTGCCCCGGCGACGATCCATCTTGAGGATCTGGAAGGGCTGCTTGAGACCCATCAGCGGGCCTGCGTCGCGCACCGGGCGCACATCGACCTGCGAGCCGGGCAAGAAGGCCACGGCACCGCCCAGATCGACGGTAAAGCCACCCTTGACCCGGCCAAAGATCGCGCCGTCGACGCGTTCCTCGGCGGCATAGGCTTTCTCGAGACGGTCCCAAGCGGCTTCGCGCTTGGCCATTTCGCGCGACAGCACGGCCTCGCCCTTGGCGTTCTCGACGTTGCGCAGGTAGACCTCGACCTCGTCGCCGACGGCGATCTCGGGGGCCTCACCGGGATTTGCGAATTCCTTGAGGTCGATGCGGCCTTCCATCTTGTAGCCGACATCGATGATGGCCTGTCCCGCCTCGATGGCGATGACCTTGCCGCGGACAACGGACCCTTCGTCGGGCGTGTCGATTTCGAAGCTTTCGTTCAGGAGGGCTTCGAATTCCTCCATCGTGGTTTTAGCGCACATGCGGTTCAGTTTTCCTTTGCGGTGCTTTGCTGGCCGCGCGGTTGTCTCCGCCGGTCTTGGGGTGATCGTTGGTCTGGCGGTCCGGAAAACAAAGAGGGCCGGTGAACCCGACCCTGCTCGCTCTCTTTGGTCCCGGCTGTTGTTCGCCATGGTGACGGCCGCGCGTATACCGCCCATCGCCCGGAATGACAAGTCCTGCGGGCAACACTCGCCCAACGCGGCCCTCGTCCCCCCTGCCCTACAGTTCCTGCCCCCGGTCCAGCAGCTCTTCCAGCAACTCCCGGAACAGCTCGACGCTGTCGCCGCCTCCGAAGGAAACGGAGCCCGAGGCATAGGCCGTCCCGTAGGTCTGCGCCAGTATGACCGTCTGCGCGAGACCGGAGACGAGTTGCGGACGCTGCAGTTCCGCCAGCGGATGGATGAACACCGACCACAGACGGCCCTGCGCGATGGCATAGCGGGCATCCAGCGCGGTGTCGAAATTCGCCTGCATCAGCCGGAGCAGGTCGCTTTCGGTCAGTCCGTCGGCCGAGGCGACGGGAACAACGGCCCGCATCCGGTTGGCGGCCGGATCGAGAAAGACCTGCACAGGAACATCCGAGAGGGTCAACTCGATGCCGCCGGCATGCGGTCGTGCCTCCGGGTCAAGCGCACGCAATATCGTCACCAGCCGATCGGGCGACATCGGTTGCGCAATCTCTGGCCGGGCAGGTGGCGACAGTTCCGTCTGGGCAAGAGCGGGTCCGGCCAGAAGGCAGAGGGCGATCGGAAGAGCGTATCGGAACATGGCGGAGCGTCCTTGCATAGCGGCCTGATCAAGCATGGCACAGATCGCGTGAAGCGCGGATGCACGGTTGCGTGACGACCCGCGCCGCGTCGGCCCGGATATGGCCGGTATCGTTTGACCGCTGCGGACAATACCCCGAGCATCGCAAGGCTATGCTCGGGGCAAGCCCGGCAGGTGTGAAAGGGCAGCCCATGTCATTGTTGATCACCGAGCTTTGCATCGACACGGATGGCCTATGGGCCGTCGCGATCATCAACACCGGGGCGGATGCCGACGTATCCGGCATCTTGTTGCCAGCAACAGGTGGCAATGTCTTCTTCGCGAGCGGCGCGATGATCGCTGCTGGCGAAACGATCACCATCGGGCACAGCGCCATCCCCGGCATGGACTAGACCACAAACCTTTTCACGGGATGGGCGCATAACGTTTACGCCATCGCAAGATCTACGCCGTTCTTCACCATTCTGGAGTCAATCGGTGTGTCGGCGGGGCCGACGTTGTCCCTTGACATCGTCCGGACACGCGACAACGGCCGGTGCGACCGACAGGGGATCAGGCACAAGCAACCTCGCCGATTTCAACCAGTCCGCGCCCTATTCCACCAACACGCTGGGCACGCCAACTATTGCCTGCTTTATGGTCGGCACCCAGATCGCCACGCCTGAGGGCACCCGGCTGATCGAGAGGCCGGCCCCCGGCGACCTGGTCCTGACCGCCGGGGGCCGCGCGGTGGCCATGGTCTGGTTGGCCGAGAGCACGCATGGCGAGAGCTTCATCGACTACACCGGGCAGGAGCGCTTTGAATATCACGCTGACTATCAGGCGCTCTAAGGCCGGTGGCACATCATTCCCGAACTGCTCTTGCCGCAGGTGACGACCGCGCTGCCTGCCCCCAGTGTTGCGGCCAAGGTTGCGCGGCGTCGCGTCGGACCTGCGACGCCGCCCGAGAGCCTCGGACGGCAAGCCCGGCCCTCACCCCCTCTTTCGGCTCAGCCTTCGGCGGCGTCTTGCAACCGCCGGGTCAGGCGCTCGTTCAACGAAGGATCGGCCGCCGCCTGTTCGAGGATCGCGGAATAGAGTTCCACATCCATGCCGTCGACCGCACCGATGGCGGCCACGATGGCAGCGTTGCCTTCCTCGACGATCTCCTGCTGCTCTGCTTCCTCAGTCGACTGCTGCAAGCGCTCGGTGTAGGCGGACCGCAACTCGCTGACCTCCAGGAAGGCCGCAACGAAGGCATCGAGCTGGGTGGCGGAATAGGCGTCCGCAGCGGTTTGTGCCGTCGCGGTTTGCGCACCCACCATCAGCACCGGCAGCGCTGCGACGCCAAGCGCAACCGCGGATGTGGCCGCCATGAGCGTGGTCTTGAGGGTCATGATCTCTCCTTCGGGCATAGCCCTTTGCTAGGTTCGGTCACGCCGGTGCCCGACAAGGCGCCGACCGGAACAGAGCATAGGGATAGCAGCGCCACGACACAAAACGGGCGGCGCGATCTTGCCGAACATGGCACGGTGCTTTGGCGGCAGTTCGCGCAGTGCACCGCCTTCGGCCGACCCCGGCCTCCTCGGAGTGGTCCTGTCGGGCCGCCGAGTCCGCGCACAAACATGTCCTTTTGGACAGGTTGGAAAAAGACATCACAGCAACTAGAACAGGAGCTAATCAAACTGACAAGTCGTGTAGGTGGTCATCAGTACGATGGAAAAGCTCTCTCTGATTTCTCAACTGTCGAATTTGAGAAAAGTTGTCCACGATATGGAGGTGGACCTTGGGCTTGCCGCGCTCGAACGCAAGGAGCGCGACATCTTGCTGGCCTTCTTCGCCGCAGGTACGAAAGACCCCGATCACGGAATCATCGCCCGGACCGATTCCGTTCGCCAGCACCCCACCGTTCGCGATATTTCGCAGCCGACCTTTCACCGCGCCCTGCGCCGGTTGATCGAACGCGGGATGATCCGGCGGTTGCCCCATCTTCCGGCGGGAACCTACCACCTGAACCTCGACTGACGGTTTTCCGCCGATTGGTCACTGCGGCATTGCAGGGTGTGGACAAATCCGATTGACGGACCGTATCACGGCGTGGTCGTGGCGCAAAAAGGCGTGCCATGCCTCAGCGTCTGACCGCCAGCGTACCAGTCCGCCCTGCGCATTACGCAGCCTTGAGCAAGCCGGAGATACCCCGCGTGCTGGATATTCCACCCGTGAAGATGCTCATCTTGAGCGGCCTTCTTGTTGCACTTTTGGTGCTCACCCACAGCGTCATCATACCTTTCGAAAGAATGGTGCTGGGTGATCCGTTCGATCAGGGGGTTCTGTTCTACGTGCCCCTCGGGTTCTGGGTGATTGTCACCTATTTCGAGCGCTGGCACGCCGCGCTCTATCTTGCGCCCGGTTTCGCTGTCGGGTTGCTGCTCTACGGCACGCCCGGTGTGCCCGTGATCAGCCATCTGCTGACGGTGGCAGTTCTTGCGACGTCGGCACCGGCGGTCTTCGCACTTCTGGCATGGGCGTCCGGCCGGGCGAACCAACCCATAAGCGAACCGTTTGCCTGGCGCCTCATCGTAACCGCAGGCTTCTTCACGGCCCTTGTCAACGCGATCGGGCTGCACCTTGTGCGCAACAGCGTCATTCCCGACAGCAACGGCCTTGCCGGCATCGTGCAGTACGTGGCGGGCAGCATTGTGGGAATGTTCACCTGCCTCGTCGCCCTCGCTGTCGCTTTCCGGATCCGCGAGACCGTTTTGAGCCTGCGCTGAGAGCATCGGCGCGGTAGCTAGCCCTCGCGCGCGGCCTCAACAGCAGCGATGGCGGCGGCCACGGCCTGCTCCACGCTCATCTCGCTGGTGTCGAGCGTCAGCGCATCGGGGGCTGCGATCATGGGTGCGGTTGCGCGATCGGCATCACGCGCGTCGCGGGTGCGGACATCCGCCAGCACGGTGTCGTATTCCGTGTCATGGCCCGCCGCACGCAATTCTTTCATGCGGCGCAGCGCGCGCACCTCCGCGCTGGCGGTGACAAACAGCTTTACCGCGGCAGTCGGACAGATCACCGTGCCTATGTCCCGCCCGTCCAGCACCGCTCCGCCTGCGCGGGCGGCAAAGACACGCTGGAAATCGATCAGCGCCGCGCGCACCTCGGGGAGGACGGCGACACGGCTGGCGGCCTCGGCGATGTCGGCGGTGCGGAGCCCGTCAGGCTCGGCCAGGTCCTCAGGCGTCAGTCCCTGCGCCGCGTCGACCGGTGGTTCGCCCGCAAGCACCCGCCGCCCGACGGCGCGATAAAGCAACCCGGTGTCGAGATGGGCAAAGCCGAAATGCGCCGCTACCGCACGCGAGATCGTGCCCTTGCCCGCTGCTGCGGGCCCGTCGATGGCGACCGTGAAGCTCATGGATTGGCGTTGAAACAGACCGCCGCGCCCGCGACAAGGGCGAATGCGCGCTCAGTCGACGGGACGTGCGGCGGGGGGTTGCCCCTCGCCCCCTCCTGTTCCGCGCGAACCTCACGACGCAGCGCGCGCGAGGGCGGGCATACCTCCTGCATGAAGGCCCATAGATGCCCGGCGAGGTTGTCTTGATCCATGCCGTAAAGCACGAACTGCCCCTCGCGCCGTTTCCAGATCAGGCCCGCCCCTTCGAGGATCGACAGATGCTTGCTCACTGCAGGGGCCGACATGTCGAACCGCGCGGCAATGGCGCCTGCGTGGAGCGGCCGCTCGCGCAGATAGGCGAGGATCTTTCGCCGCGTGCTCGAAGAGAGCGCATCGAAGACCTTGTCCGGGCTTGACATGAATCACCTTTTAGCTAAACGGTTAATTTATGATTTCACTAATGAGTTAATTCATTGTACCGGGAGATGCAAGATGACCCCCCTGATCGAGACCGACCGCGTGACTACAAGGGCTGAAACCTCCGCCACCGATGGGCGCATCGTCTGGGCCCCGGCCAAGTCGCTGTGGCTGGCTGGCCATGTAGCGGGCGGGCTGGCGGCGCTGATCTGGTTTCCCAGCCTCGGCGGACTTGCGGCCTTCGTACTCTTGTCGGCCGCAACCCTGATGGCGGGTCATTCGGTCGGCATGCATCGCCTGCTGATCCACCGCAGCTTCACCGCGCCGAAATGGCTGGCGCGCTGCTGGTCTGGCTCGGCACGCTGGTGGGCATGGCCGGGCCGTTTGGCATGATCCGCGCCCATGACATGCGCGACTGGCACCAGCGGCAGGCGGTTTGTCCGCCGCATCCCTCGCACGGGGCGGGCTGGCTGCGAGACGCGTGGTGGCAGCTGCATTGCGAATTTCGCCTGACCCACCCGCCCCGGTTCGAGATCGAAGCCGAGATCGCGGATGACCCCTGGTATCGCTGGATGGAGCGCACATGGATGGCGCAGCAGCTGATCCCGGCGGCGGTGCTGTTTGCACTTGGCGGTGTGGGCTGGGTTTTCTGGGGTGTCAGCCTGCGCATCGCGGTTTCGCTCATCGGACACTGGGCCGTGGGGCATGCGGCACACAAGGGCGGACATCAGGGCTGGTCGGTCGAGGGGCTGCCGGTGCAGGGCTACAACCTGCGGGGGTTGGGCCTCGTCACGTTCGGCGAAAGCTTCCACGGCAACCACCATGCCTTCCCCCATTCCGCGCAACTGGGCGTCGAACACGGCCAGCTTGACCCGGGCTTCTGGCTGATCCGGGGGCTGAAGGCGCTGGGGCTTGCCCGGGATGTGAAGGGACCGAATTCCGAGCCCGCGCGTCAAGGTCTGACCCGTTTGGGAACCCCTGACGCCCCCGATCCGCTCGAAGGGACGGGGTTCGCCCATGTCGGCTGATCACATCTGGCGGGGATGCCTTTGGTCCTACCTGATCGGGCTGGCCATCGTCATGACGGGGTTGATCGGACTTTTCCTGACCGATTTCTTGACCGACCCCGTCACGTTACCCACCACGATGACCGAGATCGCGCAAACGATCTCCGCGCTTGCCTTCCTCACGGTCTTCGTCGCGCTGGCAGGGCTCGTCCTTTCAGTGCCCATGGTGACCATCGCCTTCCTCATCTGGTGCGCCACGCGCAATCGGCGGACACATTGTCCAATCTGGCTTCCCGTAGGCATCGTGTCGGGGATAACCGCAGTGACGTTCGTCCGCCTCCTCCACGGAGACGAAAACGCCATGATCATCGCTGCCCTCGCTACGCTGGTCTTCGGTCTGCCTGTCGGCCTGGGGTTCTGGCATGGATCGAAGCCCACACCGGCGCAACCGGGCTGACCACGCGCCGGGCTCAGCCCCGGTTGGCCCGATCCAGCCGCGCGCCGAGGCCCCGCATCAGCGGCTCGAACACCGGAAAGGACGTAGCGATGGGGCCTGCGTCATCCACCGTGATCGGCTGGGCCGAGGCCAGCCCGGCGCAGAGGAACGACATCGCGATACGGTGATCCAGATGCGTCGCGACCCGTCACGCCACCCGCCATACCCGCCAGCGCCCCTGGCCGTGGGACGATCCACCAACCCGGCCCGTCCTCGACCGCCGCGCCCGCAGCCCCGCAGGCCCATTTCCTCGGCCTTAGATGGCGTCCGATCCAGGTCGCTTTCCTCGACCCGTGGCAATTCCTTGACGCTGCGTGCATCACGGTCTTTGGCCTTCCAAGGCGAATGTGCGACCACCCAGCGCAGATCAGAGATGCCCGTCGATCATGCTGGGAACGCGCTGCTGCTCAGGCAGCTGGGCAAACCTCCGACGCCTTCTTCATAAGCCGAGGCGAGAAGCTGCGCGCGGTCGGCGGTGGCAGGCCCCCCTTCCTCGCGCAGGTTCTCGCGTAGGTCAGGGTCCAGCGCCCGATCTCCAGCGCAGCGTCTCCGAAACGAGACCCGCGCGCGGGTGGGGTTGAGCCCGATATTGGGACGACCAGCACGCTCGGTGCCCGGCTAACGATCAGCGCCGCACAGACCGGAAGGGCGGCAGAAATCTGGGGTCATGCGGCACCGGCCAGGGTCTGATGGCTTCCAACTCGGGCTGGCCGGCGTGAGCGTGATCACCCGCCCCTCGGGCGTGGATCTCGGGTTTGTGATTCTCGGCCCCGACGCCCGCCAGCATCCGCCCGGAAGTGGTCTGGCGCGTCGCTCTCGGGCCTCGACTCGCTCACGTGTTCCGGCCCATCGCGTTCCAGCTCCCGGCCAGAAGCACCCGCCGATTTCACCTGCCGCCGATCGGCACCGGGCGTCTTGGTAGCGCGACCTGGAACGGGGTTTCGGCGGCGCGGCGGATGGTCTACCGGCAGCCGCCTGCCCCGATGCGCCCCACCGAGGTCGTGCCAAACTAGCGCCAGGGCGGGTCCTGGTCACCCAGCGCCATGCGGCCGCCCGCGCAGGGACGCATCGCCGGTGAGAGGTCAGCCACCGATGGGCGATGGCACGCGCAAAGGTCCCCAGGATCAGCCGTACGCCAGGTGCAAGCCGAGAACCGCCGCAGACGACCACATCCTCGTGGGTTCCTGGCAAAGCCGCCACACACCACGCCGCCGATGAGCACCATGACGCCTGTGACGCTGCCCGCGTCACGGCGGCCCCGAAGGCCCGTGGCACGGGCAACGTGTCCGGCGTCACATCGCCCTTCCAGCAGGCCGGTGATGACCGTCTCGCCCACCGCCATCGCACCAAGGATCAGCGAGCGGTGGCTGATCGACTTGTCGCCGGGCACATCGGCCACGCCTTTCAGCGCCGCGCCCTTGCGGGCCGTCATCGGAACGGGGTCACCATGGCTGGACATCGCGCGTCTCTCCTCGCTGGCGTGCCTGCGCCTGATAGCCCTGCGCGGAGGAGGCGTAAACTCCCCCTATGGGCGAGAGCACGGCGTTGCGGCGCATCGGTGCGGCGGTGCCCATCATGAGGCAGGATGAACACCTCGGACACGCGGCGGAAACGGACAACGCACGAGACCCGGCCGTGCCCCTTTTGTCACAAGGTTAAGCAAACCTTTCCAGCCTCAAGGCGCGTTAACGAAAAATTAATTTCCGGACCGGACGGTCATTTGGATCGCGTCACACGCAGCGTAACCCGGATATCGGTTTGGCCAATTTTCCCGCGACGCATTGGGTCATGCTGATGGGTCCCAGCCGCACGGGCGACAGCAGCCTTGCATGGACGGGTACCCATGATCAGGCAGACCGGCATGATGTGATCGACACCGCGCCAAGCGGCGCGCTTGACCAGACCGACACCTTCGTCGGCGGAAAATTCACCGGCTTCTACCTAGATGTCGACGGAAAGTTCTACGGGGTGTTCCTCGTCCACAGTATCTATGCCGTGCCTTACATCAAGGCCGACCATGACATTTCCGGCAGTGCCGCACTGTCAGCGGGGGTGACGACCCTCCATTCCCCTACGCTTGCCACGGCTGCCAATTGCTTTCTGGATGGAACCCGCATCGCCACGCCCGATGGGTTTTGCGACATAAACAGGCTGCAACCCGGCGATCTGGTCACAACCGCCGATGGTAGCAGCACGCCCGTGATCTGGGTCTGGCGGCAAGATATCGTCAACATCTTCGGCATGAGCGATAGGCTGGCGCCGATCCGACTGTCCGCAGGCTGTCTTGGCCCGGGCTGCCCCAGCCGCGACCTGACCGTGACCGCCGATCATGCGCTCTACATCGACGGACTGCTGGTCAATGCCGGCGCTTTGCCCAACAGCACCACGATCCGCGCGCTGCCCCTGCACCTTTTGCCTACGCGCTTTTGCTACTGGCATGTCGAGACCGAGGCGCACTGTCTTTTGCTGGCCGAAGGCTGCCCGGCCGAAAGCTTTGTGCCTTACGCAGACCGCGCAGGGTTTGCAGATCACGCCGCGTATCTGGCGCGCTACGGCGGCGACCGGCCGATTGCCGAGATGGCGCTGCCCCGCGTCACCGCCGCCCGCCACCTGCCTGCGGCCTTGCGGGCGCGGCTGGGCATCGGCCGCGCGGCCTGATTGCACCTCTACAATCGGGCGATTCCGCCCTATCCGGCGCGCTTCAACCGGGGCCCGACACCCTCGGAGGCAGCCCTTTCGGATAATGGAGAATAGCAATGGCTGGTGAGATTCCAGATCTTATCGCCGAGGCACGGACGGGGACAGGCAAGGGGGCCGCCCGTCAAGCTCGCCGTGATGGCAAGGTGCCCGGGGTCGTCTATGGTGGCGGCGTGGATCCTTTGGCGATCCAGATCCCCTACAACGTGCTGCTCAAGCGGCTCAAGCAGGGGCGGTTTCTGTCGACCCTCTTCAACCTCAAGGTCGAAGGCCAGGACGACGTGCGCGTGATCTGCCGCGGCGTGCAGCGCAATGTGGTCAAGGATCTTCCGACCCATGTCGACCTGATGCGCCTGCGCCGCACCTCGCGCGTGGCCCTGTTCATTCCCGTGGAATTCATCAACCACGAGAAATCGCCGGGTCTCAAGCGTGGCGGCGTGCTGACCGTGGTCCGCCCTGAGGTGGAACTGGTCGTGACGGCCGGTGACATCCCCGATCACATCACCGTCGATCTGGACGGCCGCGCCATCGGCGATGTCATCCACATCTCGGACGTGGTCCTGCCCGAAGGCGCAAAGCCCACCATCGACCGCGATTTCGTGATCGCCAACGTCTCGGCACCGTCGGGCCTTGTCAGCAGCGACAATGCCGAAGCCGACGAGGCCGCCGAGGGCTGACGCCGTCGCAACCCACCGGCACAAGATAGAACGCCGCCACGCAAGGGCGGCGTTTTTCATGTCAAGCCTCGCCCTCATCGTCCAGCGGTTCGGGGTCATCCCCCGCGCCCCAGACCTTGCGGAACCCGAGGATCTTGCCGCGCGATGTCACGGGGTCATAGGTCATGTCCATCGCGGACATGAGATCGACGATCTTCTTGATCGTGCGCGCGTGGTATTTCTTGGGGTGCAGTTCCATCACGCAAAACCGGAGCGGGCATTTCCAGACCCGGTTGAACATGTCCGCCTCGGCCCCCTCCACGTCCATCAGCACGACATGGGGCTTGTGCGCCCGGATCAGCTCATGGACCGAGATCAGCGGCACCGTCACCGCGCGACCCTTTCCGTCAAGGCTCGACCCGGTGTATCCCTCGGACACCGCGAAATCGGCGGTCGCACCCTCCTCGACATGGCCGGTGGCAGCCCCGTGCATCAAGGTGACGCCGGACAGGCCGTTGCGCGCCAGATTAGCCTCGATCACGGGGATCAGGGCGGGGTTGGCCTCGACCGACAGCACGTTTTGCGGGCCCGCACGCTTGGCGCACATCGCGGTGACATAGCCGATGCCCGCCCCCAGTTCGAGCACGCGAAAGCCGGGCCGAACGCAGCGGTCGGCCGACCGCGCCTCGTCTGCCTCATAGGTGCCATCGCCGAGCTTGCCCAGAATCTCGGGCGTGGCGAGCCCTGCGGGCAGGCTCAGGGAAATGCCGTTCAGGCGGAAGTCGTGCAAGGTGCGGGCCTCGGGACGAAGGGTGTTGGGCACATCATGAGCGGCTGCCTCGCCCATGACCATGGCAAAATGAGGGCCTCGCGCCGCAGGCCTCATGCCGGGGGCGGGTTCAGACAGCGCGCCAGCCCCACCGCGGCATCGGGACCACGTTCTCGCGGCCTTGCGCCTTGGCAAAGGCCGCCATGGCTGGCATCACCGGGCGGCAGATAGCCAAAGGGGGCGGATGCGATGCAGCTTTGGGTCGGACTGGGCAATCCGGGCGCGAAATACGCGGCCAACCGGCACAACATCGGCTGGATGGCGCTGGACCGGATCGCGGGCGATCATGGGTTTGGTCCATGGCGGAGCAAATTTCAGGGCAGCCTGTCCGAAGGGACGCTGGGGGGCCAAAAGGTCGTTTTGCTCAAGCCCGAGACCTTCATGAACCTGTCCGGCCAGTCGGTGGGCGAGGCGATGCGCTTCTACAAGCTCGATGCGACCGGTGTGACCGTGTTCCATGACGAGCTGGATCTTGCACCGGGCAAGGCCCGCGTCAAATCGGGCGGCGGTCATGCGGGTCACAACGGGTTGCGCTCGCTGCACCAGCATATCGGCGAGGCCTACCATCGCGTGCGCCTGGGCATCGGACATCCGGGCCACAAGGACCGGGTGGCGGGCTATGTGCTGTCGGATTTCGCGAAGGCCGAACAGGAGTGGATGGACGACCTGATGCGGGGCATGTCCGATGGCGCGGCGGATCTGGCAAAGGGTGACAGCGCGCGGTTTCTGAACGCCGTCGCGCTGCGCACCGCACCGCCGCGATCCTCGACCACCGCGCCCAAGGCTGAAAAGACGCCGAAAGATGCCGGAGACGCCCCCGCCCCCGAGGCGCGGAGCCCGATGCAGCGCCTGCTCGACAAGTTCCGCTAGCGCGCGGCAGCCCCCGCTTGCGGGCCTTGGAGTCAAACGATGCTTTTCTTTGCGGCAAACGAGGGGATGACATGCGCCGATATGGAAAGATCGCCCTGCGGGTTCTGGCGGTTCTGGCCCTGCTGGCGCTGGCCGCTGGCCTGTGGAAACGCGAGGAGATCGCGCGTCTGATGGCGGTCAACACGCTGTTCGACGAAGCCCGCATCGTCACCAATTTCAGCCACATGGACCGCGCTTTCCTGACCGTGCCGGTGCCGCGCGGCGATGGGCCGGTCAGCCCCCTGCCCCAAGGCAGCCCCGCCGACCTGCCGCCCGACGTCGCCGAGTGGATCGCAGCGCGCTCCGTTACCGCGCTGGTCGTGCTCAAGGATGGCGAGGTGGTGCATGAAAGCTACCACCTCGGAACGGACCCCGAGGACCGCCGCATCTCGTGGTCGGTGGCGAAAAGCTATCTCTCGGCGCTTCTGGGCACGCTCGTGGCCGATGGCACCATCCCCGACCTCGACGCGCCGGTCACGCAATACGCGCCGCTGCTGGCGGGCTCTGCCTATGACGGGGCGAGCATCCGCAACGTGGCTCAAATGGCCTCGGGCGTGGCCTTCGACGAGGATTACCTCGACTACAATTCCGACATCAACCGCATGGGCCGCGAGATCGCGCTGGGGGGCACGCTGGACGGCTTCACCGCCGGGTTGACGACGCGCGACCGCGACCCGGGCCGCGCATGGCAATATGTCTCGATGGACACCCATGTGATCGGCATGGTGATCCGCGGCGCGACCGGACGCGACATCCCCTCGCTTTTGTCCGAACGCATCATCGCGCCGCTGGGGTTGGAGGCGGAGCCCTATTACCTGACCGATGGCGACGGCGTGGCCTTTGTTCTGGGAGGCCTGAACCTGACCACCCGCGACTACGCACGCTTCGGCCAGATGATCGCGCAAGACGGCGTCTGGCAGGGCACCCGCATATTGCCCGAGGGCTGGGTGGCAGAAAGCACAGCCCCCTCGGCCCCGACAGCGCCGGGGACCATCGGCTATGGCTACCAATGGTGGGTGCCCGTCGGCGCGGGACCGGGGCAGGTCATGGCGCGCGGCATCTATGGCCAGTATCTCTACATCGACCAGCCGCGCGGCGTGGTGATCGCCACCAACGGGGCCGACAGGGGGTTCCGCGAACCGGGTGTGGATGACGCAAACATCGCCATCTTTCGCCTGATCGCGGATAGCCTGTGACCTCGCCCGAAACCGATATCCGCGCGGCCCTTCGGGGACAGGGGCTGGCCTTTGCGCGCCTCGGCTCGCCCTTCATGGGGCGGCTCATGCCCCTCTTGGCTGACCGCTTGCAGCCTAGCAGCGCGGTGGCGCGACGGGTGCTGGACTGGACCGGTCCGTTCCCTGACCCCAGACCCCTCCGCGTCGCGGCGCGGGGCGGGGTGGACCTGAACCCGCTCGACCCGACGGACGGGCAGGATGCGCTGCGGCTGCGGGCCTATCTGTGGCCGGATCAGCCCGACCGGATCGCGCGGACTGAGGCGGCCATCGCGCTGGCGGAGCCGACGCTGGACCACGGTGATGCGGCGGGGTGGCTTCGCGGCGCGGCTGGCGCGGGCCACCCCGGGACACCTGCACATCGTCTACCATACCATCGCCTGGCAGTATTTCCCGCCCGCCACGCAAGCCACGGCCCGCGCGGCGCTGGAGGCCGCGGGCGCGCAGGCCACGCCCGACACGCCCATCGCCCATGTGGGGATGGAGGCCGATGGCGACCCCGAGGGTGCGGCCCTGACCGCGCAGGTCTGGCCGGGGATGGACCGGCCAAGGTTGCTTGCGCGGGTGGATTATCACGGGCGTTGGGTCGACTGGCGCGCGTGATCCTTGCCCCGGGCTGCGGGATGGCTAGCTTGGGACTCAGGGTCAGACGAAAGGACAAAACGATGCCGATCAAGATGGAGGCCTCCGTCAATGTGCTCGGGGGCGCGTTGCAGGAGTGTTCGCGCGACCCGATGACGGGGTTTTTCCGCAACGGGGCGTGTGACACCTGCGCCGATGATCGCGGCAGCCACACGGTCTGCGCGGTGATGACGGCGGAATTCCTCGCCTTTTCGAAATACGTGGGCAACGACCTGTCGACACCGCGCCCCGAATACGGGTTCGTTGGCCTCAAGCCGGGCGACCAGTGGTGCCTGTGCGCGAGCCGCTTCCTGCAGGCCCATGAGGATGGTGTCGCACCGCGTGTGAACCTTGCGGCCACACATGCCCGCGCGCTCGACGTCGTGCCGCTGGAGGTGCTGCGCGAGTACGCATGGAACGGGGTCGACTGAGCCGTCAGGCGGCAGGGGCCATCGCCTCACCCATAAGATCCTCGACGAACAGGCTTAGAAGCTGCGGCCGCCCCGTGACGCCCGCCTTGCGATAAATCGCGTTGGTCTGAGCCTTGACCGTCCCCTCGGAGGTCTGACGCAGGTCGGCGATCTCGGCGATCGATAGACCCTTGAGCGCGAAAAGCGCCACATCACGCTCGGCTGGCGTGAGGCCCCATTCGCCGAACCGTTCGTCGACCAGTTCCATGAATGCACCCGATGCCGCACGCAAGGCCTGCTCGGCGGCGCGCGTCCGGCGGAGCGAGGCGCGCAGCATCAGCGCGGCCAAGCTGATGCCCACCAAAAGCCCAAGCGCCGCGCCAATCTCCATCAATTCGCGGAAGCGCCACGGCACCGGGTCGACGGGCACGCGGAGCACCAACTGCTGACAAATATCCACTTGAAAAGACCGCACAAGCGATCTGCAACACCAGAAGTAACCCGAACAGGCCGGGTCTCTTCAACATGTGACGGCCCGATCAGGCCGCATGTCAGTCGTCGTCATCATCATCATCGTCGTCATCATCGTCATCGTCATCGTCATCATCATCATCATCATCATCATCATCATCATCGTCATCGTCATCATCATCATCGTCAAAGTCACCGATGGCAGGAATATTAGGTCCGTCACCGTTGCGGTCTGCGAAATCGCGCAGGATGGTGCCGTTCCTGGGGTCGATTTGACCTGCGTTCCGCGCTGTCAGGTTACCCTGCCGTGCCAGCACTCTGACCCGACCCAGCAATGCCTGGCGCGCGTCGAGCAGTGGAGCACCTGGCGTTCCAGCGCCGCGTCGTTTTCACGATACCATCGCCTTAAGACAGCCCGATCTGCTCCTGGGCAAGAGGCAGGGCCTGCCACAGTTGTCATGCGATGAAAGACATGGAGAATAACCGCGTCGCGCGAGCAGCCGAAACGTTGGTGTGGTCCCTCTTGGAAACCGCCCGCCAACCGGTCGGCTCTGCGGCGCTGCCTAGTGTCAGGCACTCGACCAAGCTTTCGGGGCTCGTCCGGTCTCAATCGTCTGGTCGCATCGTCGCCATCGCCAGTCATCAGTCAACGCCATCGAATGCAATCGCCTTTACGCAGTCATTCATCGGTCTCCTGTCATCGCTCGCCGTCGTCGCGATCATCATCGCGATCATCATCATCCCGATCGTCATCATCACGATCGTCATCATCACGATCGTCATCATCACGATCGTCGTCATCACGATCGTCGTCATCACGATCGTCGTCGTCGTCGTCGAAGGTGAAATCCTCGGTCTCGATATTGAACTCGACACCCCGACGCCGCATGTCGTCGGCGTCGGCACGTTCGACTTCGTATTCGAGGATCGCCGCCGTCTCGGCATCGTAGACGACCTCGATGGTCTGGCTGCCCAGAGTGGCTTCCTGACCATGACTCTGCGTTTCGGACCCCGGTAGACCTCTGATGCGTAGGTGGAACCCTTGGTTCTGATATTCGTGCCACAGTCGATTTGCACGCGAGGCTCAGGGCAACCGGCCCGCACACAGGCCCGCACGTAGAGTAGAAGCAGCAGTGGTGGACGAGCAGGCGTTTCATCTCTCGTCTCTCCTCTAGTAAGGGCTGCGACCGGCAGACAGTGGCTTCGACCGTCACCCCTGGAAAAGGAGCTGCATCGAGCCGTGTCACGGACTCATCGCAGAGGGTCCAGGCTGACGGGTCGAACAAGCCGCAGCGCCAACCTGCATAAACCGAAGGTATAGAGAGAATGGAACGCGATCAGGCGCCCGACATGTCCCAGCCCAGCGCCCGGGCAACGGTGAAGATGTCCTTGTCGCCCCGGCCGCACATGTTCATGCAGATGATGTGATCGCGGGGCAGGTCCGGCGCGATCTTCATCACATGGGCCAGCGCGTGGCTGGGTTCCAGGGCGGGAATGATGCCTTCCGTGCTCGCAGCACAGCTGGAACGCCTCCAGCGCCTCCGTATCGGTGATCGAGACGTATTCGGCCCGGCCGATGTCATGCAGCCAGCTGTGTTCCGGCCCGATGCCGGGATAGTCGAGGCCCGCCGAAATCGAGAACCCTCGAGGATCTGGCCGTCCTCGTCCTGCAGAAGGTAGGTCCGGTTGCCATGCAGCACGCCGGGGCGGCCGCCGGTCAGCGACGCGCAATGCTCCATCCGGTCGTCCACGCCCTTGCCGCCGGCCTCGACGCCGATGATGCGCACGCTCTGTGTCGTCGAGGAAGGGATAGAACAGCCCCATCGCGTTCGAGCCGCCGCCGATGGCGGCGATGATCGTGTCGGGCAGACGCCCCTCGGCCTCCTGCATCTGTTCGCGGGTTTCCTTGCCGATGATCGACTGGAAATCGCGCACCATCGCCGGATAGGGATGCGGGCCCGCGACCGTGCCGATGCAGTAGAAGGTGTCGCGCACGTTGGTCACCCAGTCGCGCAGCGCGTCGTTCATCGCGTCCTTCGAGCGTGCCGCGGCCGGAGGTGACGGGCATCACCTCGGCGCCCAGCAGCTTCATGCGGAAGACGTTGGGCGCCTGGCGCTCCACGTCAGTGCGCGCCCATGTAGACGACGCATTTCAGGCCGAACTTGGCGCAGACGGTCGCGGTGGCCACGCCGTGCTGGCCGGCGCCGGTTTCCGCGATGATGCGGGTCTTGCCCATGCGGCGGGCCAGGATGATCTGGCCCAGCACGTTGTTGATCTTGTGCGCGCCGGTGTGGTTCAGCTCGTCGCGCTTGATGTAGATCTTGGCGCCGCCCAGATGCTCGGTCAGGCGTTCGGCGAAATAGAGCGGCGACGGGCGGCCGACGTAATGGGTCCAGAGATCGTCCATCTCGGCCCAGAAGCTGTCGTCGGTCTTGGCGCGTCTCGTACTGCGCCTCCAGCTCGAGGATCAGCGGCATCAGCGTCTCGGAGACGAACCGCCCGCCGAACTGACCGAAACGGCCCTTGTCATCAGGACCGGTCTTGAAGCTGTTCAAACAGATCGTCGGGCATCGGGGCCTCCGGCTTGGGTCGAGGAGAAGGGGTAGCGTGGCGCGCCCCACGGGGCAAGGGCAAGGCGGCGGAAAGACGGTACGGCCACAGGTCAGTTGGACGGGGCCAGCGCCTTGGCGAAAGCCGCCATGCAGCCTCGAGTCCTTGAGCCAGCGCTCTCGACCCCCGACGACACATCGACCTGCCGCGCGCCTGTCAGGCGTACCGCCTCGGCTACATTGTCGGGGTCAGCCCACCGGCCAGCATCCACGGTTTGGTCCAGTATTTGCGACCGGCCAGAGCCGCCAGTCAAAGGCCAGCCCATTGCCACCGGGCAGGTCCGCGCCCTCGGGCGGTTTGGCGTCGATCAGAAGCTGGTCGGCGACCTCGGCATAGCTGTCGATCCGGGCCAGATCGGCGGCAGTGGCGATGCCCAGCGCCTTCATCACCGGCAAACCGTAGCGCGCCCGCACCTCGGCCACGCGGTCGGAGGATTCGTGGCCGTGCAGTTGCAGCATGTCGATCGCCACGGTCGCGACCAAGGCATCAAGCGCCGCATCCTCGGCATCGACCGTCAGCGCGACCTTGGCCACACCCGGCGGCACCGAAAGCGCCAGCGCGCGGGCCTGATCCAGTGTCACATTGCGCGGCGATTTCGGGAAGAAGACGAACCCAACGTAACGCGCACCCGCCGCCACCGCGCCATCAACATCCTGCGGCCGGGTCAGCCCGCAGACCTTGAAGGACATGGTCATCGGATCAACGGCCGGACCGCGGTCCGTCCACCAGCGCAAGGATTTCGTCTTGGCTGTCGCGCGCGGGGCCCTTGAGGGTCGTGACTTCACGCTCCAGCGCCTTCGCGGCCTGTCTCTGGGTCTTGGCCTCGACACGGTAGCGGTGTTCGCGCAGCCATTCCCAGACGAACCCAACCATCACGCCGACCACCACACTGCCGAGCACGACAAGGAACAGCGGCAATTCGATCCCGAACTGGATGCCGAACCATGCCGCCAGATCAGGCGGGATCACTTCCAGCGTCACGGTCTCGCGGTTGGCCATCGCCATCAACACAAGCGCTACGGCCACGACGATCAGGAAAGTGTATTTCAGGTATCTCAGGACGATCATGCCAAAAGGCCTCCGGGTTCCGTCACGCGTCTCCGTTAAGACGGTCGCGTAGCAGTTTCCCGGCCTTGAAGAAAGGCACGTGCTTCTCTTCGACCGCGACGCTTTCGCCGGTGCGCGGGTTGCGGCCGGTGCGCGCGTCGCGCTGCTTCACAGAAAACGCGCCGAAGCCGCGCAATTCGACGCGGTTGCCGCTCGCCATCGCGTCGATGATCTCTTCGAAGACCGCATTCACGATCCGTTCGACATCACGCTGGTAGAGATGCGGGTTTTCGTCCGACAGCTTCTGGATCAGCTCGGAGCGTATCATCTTGGCGTCCCTCCCAGGCGACAGCGCAGGCGCGATTCCGATCACTATAGGCATAATTCTTTCGTCTGAACACTGCCAAGCCACGGGAAACGGGGCGGTTTCAAGGCCCTTGCCCCCGGCTGGACCGGGAATTTCGCCGTCCAGTGCCGTGGATCGCGGGTCGGTGGCCCACCGCAGTGCCCCCGCGGCGCGCCGATTCGCAGTGCCGCTCAATCCTGGGTCGGGGGCTTGCCGTAGTCCCGTTTGGCGGCTTCGGCATTGATGAAGCCCGCATCCAGATCCTCCGCGACCGCAGATTGCGCGCGATGGCGCGGGGCGCCGTACCCGCCCCCGCCGGGCAGGGAAAGGCGCAGGCGTTGGCCCTGCGGGATCGCTTGCCGCCCCTTGGGCTTGAGCGTCGTGCCGTCCGACAGCTCCACCCGCCCCGGTGCGCCGGGCTGCCCCCCCTCCCGTCCGCGGGCGGGATGGTGGACGCGGTCGAACATGGCGTTGAACCACAGGTCGTAGCCTTCGCGCGCGCCGATCTCGATGATCTGGCCAAGCCCCCCGCGCGTGGCCCCTGCCCCGCCGGAATTCGGGCGCAGGTCCTTGCGCCAGACAATGATCGGGCCGACGTGTTCGGTCGCCTCGACGCTCATGGTCGAGACGCCGGAGGGGAAGGCTGTGGCGGAGAGGCCGTCGAGCGTGGGCCGCGCGCCGGTGCCGCCGGAGTTGAACATCAGGATCTCGGCGGGTGGCATTCCGCTGTCGGGGTCGGTCGGCCGGGCGGAGATCTGAATGTTCCAGAGCGCCGAGGCACCTTCTGCCGGGACAGTGCCGGGCATGGCGAGGTGGAGCGCGCCGAGCACCACGTCGGGGACGAGGTGGCCAAGGACGTGGCGGACCGAGACCGGCGCGGGGCGGCGGGCGGCGAGGATGGAGCCCTCGGGGGCAGAGATGACGAAGGGGGCAAGGCTGCCCGCGTTGTTCGGCACCTCGGGCGCGATGGCGCATTTGAGGGCATAGCAAGCATAGGCGCGGGTATAGACCTCGGGCACGTTGACGCCAAAGCTGCTCATGCCGCTGGTGCCGGTGAAGTCACGGCGCAGGATAATGCGCATGCCTCGGCGCCGCAGCGTGACCACCATTTCCACCGGGGCCTCGAACCCGTCGACGGTCATGGTGTTGCGGTATGCTGCCCGCCGGCACCTATGCGGCGATGGCGGCACTCCGGTCGCAAGAGCCCCGTCGCTCGCGGTCAGGATGAAATCCGAAACAGCCCGTCGAAGGTCGTCGATGCCGGAACTACGTCGAGCATCGCGTGCAGGCCGCCGGTCACCCGCCGCGTTGCAGGCGGCCAGCGAATAAAGATCGCCGACCGTCTGGTCGGACGTGCGGACATTGGCGCGGACGATGCGGATCAGCATGTCGTTGACTGTGCCGCGCTCGGCGAATTTGGAGATGGGGATGAGCAGCCCCTCCTCATACACCTCGCGCCCGTCGGGTCCGAAGCCGCGTCCGCCGATGTCGACCACATGGGCGGTGGAGGCGAAAAAGCCGATGTGCACGCCCTTGCGGAACACCGGCGTGACGACCGTGATGTCGTGCAGGTGGCCGGTGCCCATCCACGGGTCGTTCGTCAGGTAGACGTCACCCTCAAAGATGTTCTGCGGGCCGATGTGTTCGATGAAATGGCCGACGCTTTCGGCCATGGCGTTGACATGGCCGGGCGTGCCGGTGACGGCCTGCGCCATCATTCGCCCCTGCCGGTCGAAGAGGCCCGCCGACAGGTCGCCCGCCTCGCGCACCGATGTGGAGAATGCGGTGCGGATCAGCGTCGTCGCCTGTTCCTCGACCACGGCGATCAGGCGGTTCCACATGATCTGGAAGTCGATGGTGTCGGGGGTCATGGCTGGCCCTCCTTGCGGATCAGGAGCAGGCAGCCGTCGGGTTGGCCGATGGCGCGGAAGGCAGAGGTGACGATGGTGGATGTCTCATCCTCGGTGATGATGGCGGGGCCGTTGGCCATCATGCCGGGCGTCATGGCGGCGCGGGGGATTTCAGCCGCCTCGACCTCCGCCCTCAGGGCGGCGTCGAAGAAGCGGCGGGTGCGGTCGCAGGGTGGCGGGAGTGCCGCCGGTCAGACGAGCGACAGGCGCAGGCCCGGGCGCGCGGCGAGGCGACGGTCAAGCGACCAGTTGGTGATCTCGGGCATCAGCCCGTCGATGATGCGGCCGAAGAGGGTGCGGTAGGCCTCCTCGAACGCGGCGATCAGGGCGGGGGCGTCGGCGGACGTGAAGCGGGATTGGGTCAGCGGCACGGGGATTTCCCAGCCCTGCCCCCGGTAGCGCAATGGAACGGCGGTGAGCTTGGTCACGGTGTCGGCGCCCGCCGCCCCGGCATCAACGAAAGCGCGAGCCTCCGCCTCCATCGCCTCAAGCGTCGTGTTGACCAGATCCGCGTCGAAGGCATCGAGCGGTTGGAACAGCCCGCGTGTCGCCTCGAAGCTGAAGGGGGCACGCAGGAAGCCGATGGCGGAGCCTACGCCCGCGCCGGGCGGGATCAGCAGCGCCTTGAGCCCCAGTTTCTCGCAGAGCTGGCAGGCGTGCAGCGGCGCGCCGCCGCCGAAGGCGACCATGGTGAAACCCTCGATATCGCGGCCGTTTTCCACCGCGTGGACGCGGGCCGCGTTGGCCATGTTCTCGTCCACCATCTCGGTCACGCCAAAGGCGGTGGCTTGTTCGGTGAGGCCCTGCTCAGCCGCGACCGGGTGCATGGCGGTTGCGGCTGGCGGTGGAGAGCGGCACGATGGCGCCGCCTGCGAAGGCATCGGGGTCGAGACGGCCGAGGATCAGGTTGGCGTCGGTCACAGTGGGCAGGGTCCCGCCGCGCTGGTAGCAGGCGGGGCCGGGCTCGGACCCTGCAGACCGTGGCCCGACCTGAATGCGGCCCATCGTGTCGACCGACGCGATGGACCCGCCCCCTGCCCCAATCTCCACCATCTCGACCACGGGGGTCGATACGGTCATGCCCGAGCCTTTCTTGAACCGGTAGGTGCGGGCGATCTCGAAGCTGTTGGCGGTCTTGGGGGTGGCGTGTTCCACAAGGCAGATCTTTGCAGTGGTGCCCCCCATGTCGAAGCTCAGCACCCGGTCGATGCCGTGCGCGCGGGCATAACGGGCGGCAAAGATGGCGCCGTCGCGCAGGGCCTGGATTCAAGCAGGCGCACGGGTTGCGCTGCGGCGGTGTCGACGGAGATGAGGCCGCCACCCGAATGCATCAGGAAGACGGGGGCATGGATGCCAGCCGCCTGCAGCTTCGTGACCAGCCGTGCGAGATAGGCCGAGACCTGCGGCTGCACATAGGCGTTGGCGATGACGGTGTTGAACCGCGGCAGCTCGCGCAGTTGCGGCGAGATGACGGAGGAGAGCGAGACGGAGAGGCCGGGGGCGGCGGCGGCGAGTGCGTCGGCCATCATCCGTTCATGGGCGTCGTTGGCATAGGCGTGCATCAGGCCGATGGCGACGGCCTCGTACCCGCCTGCGGCGATGGTTTCGGCCATGGCACGGGCGGTTGCGGGGTCGAGGGGCAGCAGGACCTCGCCTTTCGGCCCCATGCGCTCGGGCAGGGTGAAGCGATCCTTGCGGGGGACGAGCGGGATGGGGAGGGAGAGGTTGAGGTCGTATTGCTCGAACCTGTTTTCCGACCGCATCTCGATCACGTCGCGGAAGCCTTCGGTCGTGATGAAGGCCATGCGCGCGCCGCGCCGTTCGATCAGCGCGTTGGTGACCAGCGTGGTGCCGTGGATCACCTGCCCGATCTCGGCGGGGTCGATGCCAGGCCTGACCCGCGGCGGCAAGGATCGCGGTCAGGATGGCGCGCTCGGGTTCGGCGTAGTCGGTCAGCACCTTGCCGGTGACAAGCCTGCCCGGCGCGTCGAGCGCCACATCGGTGAAGGTGCCGCCGATGTCGACACCAACGCGGATGGAGGGGGGCGTCATGTCAGAGACCCTTGAGGAACTGGTTGGCCGCGAAGCTCAGCGCATAAAGGCGGGTCATCACCGGTGCTGTGGCGACGCCTTTGGGATCGGTGACAGGCAGCGGCAGATCCGCCGGGTCCATGCCGGTCAGCAGTTCCGCCATGGTCTGGCCAAAGATCGTGCCGGTGATGATGCCCCGCCCGTTGTAGCCGATGGGGGTATAGAGCCCCTCGTCCAGCACATGGATGCGCGGCAGGTGGTCGGGGGTCATGGCGATCTGGCCGTGCCACGCCTCGTCGAACTCCACCGGCCCGAGACTTGGGTAGAGGCGTTTGAGCGTGCGGTCGGCCCAGCGCCGCGACAGGCCCCGGTCGCGGGTGCCGATGACCCGACCCATGGAACCGATGATCAGCCGCCCGCGCGCATCGCGGCGGATCGAGGTCATCACCGGGGCGGTATCCCACACGCCCTGACGGCCCGGCAGGATGTGGTCAGCCTCGGGCCCCAGCGGTTGGGTCGCGAACTGGAAATAATGGATCATCGTGAAGGTGGATTTCAGCCCGGGGACAAGGCTGTCGGTATAGGCATTGGTGCCCAGCACCACGGCACGGGCAGAGATCGCGCCATGATCGGTGTCCACCCGCCAGCCGCCCGGCTGCTTGGTCAGGCCGGTGACGCGCACACCCGTGCTGATGCCCGCTCCCGCTGCCTTGGCCGCCCGTGCTAGCCCGCGGCAATAGCCCATCGGGTTCACGGTACCCGCGCGGTGATCGAGAAGCCCGCCGACATAGCGGTCGGTTCCCAGCGCCTGCGCTGTGGCGCTCGCATCCAGCATCTCGACCGGCTCGCCCATGTCGGTCCATTCCCGCCAGCGCCCTTCCAGATCGCGCAGGCCCGAGGCCGCATGAGCCGCGTGGATCGTGCCCGCGCGCGTCGCCTCGCACCGGATCTGTTGGCGCTCGATCAGGTCGAAGACCAGCGCCGGGCCGTCGGCGAACCGACGCAGGAAGCGCGGGCCGTAGTCGGGGCCGAGCGCCGTGCGGACCTGTGCGGGGGGCATCCAGACGCCCGCGTTCACAAGGCCGACATTGCGGCCCGACCCGCCATGGCCGATCTCATGGGCTTCGATCACATGGGTGGAGATACCCGCCTGCGCGGCATGCAGCGCGGTGGAGAGGCCTGTGTAGCCGCCCCCACGATTACAAGGTCGACCCGGTCCGGAAGGGAAGAGGCTTGGGGCGGGCGTTCCTCGGCCGTGGCATCCCAAAGCGAAATCGGCTCGTCCCCGCGCGTCACCATCCGCCTCACCTGCCCCTGCGTTCCTGCCCCTTGATGGCGCTGGCCGCAGGTAGTGTCAATTTGCGGCCAAAGCCGACGCACCCGAAAGATGCGGCAGGTTAATCTGTTGTCGGGAATATGGCGACCCCTGAAGGACTCGAACCCTCAACCTGCTGATTAGAAGTCAGCTGCTCTATCCTGTTGAGCTAAGGGGCCGCGATGGGCTTTGGATAGCCGAGAGCGGGCGAGCGTAAACGCTCAAAGCTCGCAGGTCATGAAGACGCTCCACGGATCCGGCCGCATACGCGCCGAAGGGCTCGCAAGAAACAAATCCTTCGGAAAGGTAAAGTGCGCGCGCAGCGGCTGAAACAGGGCGCCGAGCCGGTTTCCAGCCAGAGGCGCCGCAGGCTCCGCAGCCCGCGCCTCGGCTCGCAGGTGCTCAAGCAGGGCGCGCCCGAGCCCCTGACCACGCAAGGCCGCGGCGCAATGCATGGATTTCAGCTCGGCCGCATCATCGGCAAGCGGTTTGAACGCCCCGATCGCCACAACGCGGCCCGTCGCGTCGCGGCCGGCAAAGACCCGCGCGCCTGACGCGCGCAACACGTCCGCCGTCATGACATGGCAGCTTTCGGCCGGGCTTTGGGATAGCATCAGCGCCACATGCGCGGCCATCAGCGCGTCAACGGCCGGATCATGGACGAGAACTTCGTCAAACCGTGGAAAGGCATGCTGGGTCATGGCTGTCTAGCACTATCGCTTGTGGCTGGTGCGAGACACTAGAATGGTCGCGGTTTCACGGCAACAGGCGCGTCTTTCTGCAGCGCATGGCGGTTGAAGGATCTGCGTCTCGTCAGGTGTTTCCGGTCACGTGCTGCAATAGTTCCCTAAGATCGCCCGACTTTCGTCCGTAATCCTTTGGCAAGAGCCCTGTGTCAGATGAGGCAGCGGGGTGACGTGACGCCCAAGGATGGTGGGCGTCGGCCTGCGGACGACATGACGCGCCGGAACGACGGGTCTGTGCCAGCCTTGGTCGGCGCGGCGCTGACGGCAGGGCAAAGGTGGAATCGCTGATATGGCGACAAGTTTCGAAGTCATCTTCCTGGGTACGCTGCCCCTGATCGACACGACGCAGGGCAACGAGGTCGCGGAAAACGCCGCCGGTATCCTCGGGACCTATGGCAGCGCCGCCAACCCGCTGAACAGCAATGTCCAGTTCCTGACGGCCGAGCGTCTGACCGAAGACGCAAACGACACCTATGACACCGACAATGGCGGTGGTTTCGACAGCTTCCGGATCAATGGCGGGGCGGCGCAGAATTTCGACGCGGTCGCCACCTACAACGCCGTCATCACCTATGTCGACGGCACCACCGCCACGATCACGGCGACGGTGTTTCAGGACGTTTTCGGCAACACCTATCTCGCCCCGGAAGAGGTGAACAACGCCGACCAGATCGCGCTGACCGCCGCGCCGATCCAGTCTCTCACCCTCAACAGCGTCGTCACCGCCAGCGGCGACATGGTCGCGGACCGCTTTCCGGGGGATTTTCTGACCGCCGTCGATGGCACGGCGGGCGACGACAACATGAACCTTGGCTCGGGCTACACCGACGCGCAGGGCGATCAGATCACCACCGGCAACGACTACATCATCGGCGGCGACGGCAACGACACCATCAATGCCGATGCCGGCAACGACACCATTCTGGGCGGGGCCGGCAATGACGTGATCGATGACTGGAGCGGCGACGACCTCGTCTATGCCGGTGAAGGCAACGACACCGCCGATGTCAGCGTCGGAAACAACACCATCTTCATGGAAGGTGGCGACGATCTGGTGAACATCCGGGACAACGCCGGCAACAACGTCCTCTCCGGCGGCGATGGCTTCGACACGCTTGATTTCCGCAACTGGCAAAGCTCTACCGGCGCAACCGTCACCTTCAATCAGGATGGGTCGGGATCCTTCAGTCATTTTTCGGGCGCGACGACCGGCACGTTCGAGGGGTTCGAGCTTGTTTCCGGCACGGCATTCGCCGACACGCTGAATGCATCCGCTTCAACCTCGGACGTGATCCTCGATGGCGAGGGGGGCAATGACCTGTTGCTCGGCGGAAGCGGTCAGGACCAGATCGATGGCGGCGACGGCGATGACGTCGTCTTTGGCGGTGAGGGCAATGACACCGTCGATGGCGGAGCAGGCAACGATACGCTCTACGGCGGCGGCGGAGCCGACAGCATCACCGGCGGCGATGGCAACGACACCATCTTCGGCGACAACGCGACACCGGACCCGGTGACGGTGACGAACGGCGATTTCGCCACCGGCACAACGGCAGGCTGGACAGTCACCGGGGCCGGCACATGGGTCGACAACCAGGCGCTGGCCTTCAACGCCGGCAACAATTTCTACGGCGGGACCGCGCAGCAGACCGTCGTCACGCAGGTCGGCTTCGACTACCAGCTTTCGTTCAACACTTTCGAGAACGGCAGCGGATCGGCCAACCATACCCTTGTGGTGGAGGTCATCGATGCCAACGGCCAGGTGATCGGCGCCCAGACCATCACCGTCGTCAATGGATCGAACCAGGTCATCACGGTCGATTTCACGGCCACCACCGCCAACACCACGCTCCGCTTTTCGAACCCGACATCGACCGGCACCAGTTCAACCGACGTTCTGATCGACAACGTCACTGTCACGGCGCTGCCCACGCCGACGACGACCGGCAATGACACGATCAACGCGGGCGAAGGCTCGGATTTCGTGGATGCGGGCGGCGGCGACGATCTTGTCATCGTCGATGGCACCTTCGCAGGCGACGACACGCTTGATGGCGGGGCGGGCAACGACACGCTCGTGCTCGACCCCGATGACAACCGCAACCTGACCGTCAACATGGTGACCGGCATCGTGGCCGATGGATCACCGGGCGCGCAGGAATTCACGAATTTCGAGAATGTCATCACCGCCGACGGCAATGACAGCGTCACCGGCAACGCCGATGCCAATCTGATCAGCACGCAAGGCGGGAACGACACCGTTTTGGGCGGCGGCGGGAATGACACCCTTCTGGGCGGGGCCGGCAACGACCGCCTCGAAGGCGGCGATGGCGATGACCGGCTCGAAGGCGGTGACGGCGACGATACCCTGATCGCGGGCAACAGTACCGGGGCGGGCGACAGCCTGTATGGCGGTGCCGGAAACGACCAACTCATCGGCGGCTTCGGGAACACGACGCTGGATGGCGGCACCGGATCCGACGTCTTCGAGATCGGCTTTGGCAATGCGACCGTGATCGGTGGCGAAGATGCCGGAAATGCTGACTCAGACCTGATCGTTTTCCGGCCCGATGTTGCCGCCAATGTCATCTACGACGGCAGCGAAAGCGGCAGCTATACCCTCGCTAACGGAACTAGCGGCCAGTTCATCGAGATTGAGGGGATCATCCTCGCCGGTCAGGCCGATACGGTCGATGCCAGCGCCGATACCAACGGCGTCATGTTGTTCGGCAATGGCGGGGCCGACCTTCTGACCGGCGGTCAGGGCGACGACTACATCGAAGGCGGCACGGGCGACGACGTCATCGCGGGCGGCGCAGGCAACGATTATCTTGTCGGGGGCGAAGGTGCCGATACCCTAACAGGCGGGGCCGGGGCAGATATCTTCGTTGTCGATGCAGGCGGCGACGTCATCACCGATTTCGACACCACCACCGGCATCCAGGGCGGCGGTACGCCCGACCAGACCGACAATGATTTCGTCGACCTGTCTGCTTGGTACAACGAAACGACGCTTGCGGCCTGGAACGCCGCCAATCCCACCAACACCTACCTCCGCCCGATCGACTGGCTGCGCGCTGATCAGGCCGATGGATCTTTGGATCAGGTGGGCGGGCTGCAGATCCTTGGCACCGATGGCCAACCGATCGCCGCCAATCAACTGAGTTTCGAAAACACTGGGGTTGTCTGCTTTGCGGCAGGCACCCTGATCGCGACCCCCCACGGGGAAATCCCGGTCGAGTATCTGCGCAGCGGCGATCTGGTCCTGACCGTCGATCATGGCGCGCAACCCGTCGTCTGGACAGGGGCCACACCGCAAGACTGGTCGGCCGACCCTCACCCCGACAAACCGATCCTCATCAAGGCCGGAAGCCTTGGTCGGGGCGTGCCGATCCGCGACCTGATGGTGTCGCCGCAGCACCGGGTGCTTCTGTCCGAACCTGACAACCCGGTCGGCGTTTTCGGTCCGGCAAAGGGTCTGCTGGGCCTGCCAAGGATCCGCCAGATGTCGGGCTGCCGCGCGGTCGTCTATCACCACATCATGTTGGCAAGGCATCAGGTTCTGATCACCAACGGCGCCCCGACCGAAAGCTTTTATCCCGGCGAAATCGCCTTGCGGATGATGGCGCCCGATCTGCGCGCCTCGGCGCTGGACAAGTTGATGGCCGTGACCAGTGGCGCGGGGCGCGAGGGCTACCCGCTCGCACGCAGGTCTCTGAGCGTGCAGGAAACGCGGGTCGCCTTTCAGGACTTGGCGCGGGGATGGGCCGAGCGCAAACTCGCCGGGGTCCCCTGTGCAGGGAAATTCTCACAGACCGAAGTGCCGCCATGGCCCGCGCCCGCCGCACACAAGGAAGGCGTGCGGTGCGCGCTTCTGTTGGCAAGTTAGATCGGGTCAGTGACCACGACGGGAGGTCCTGCCGCCTCGATATCGTGCCCTGCGGCCAGCAAGATATCCTCGCGGTAGCGCGGGCCGATCAGCTGGACACCCACGGGCCGTCTCGCGACCTCACCGGTCGCCACCGCCAGTCCAGGCAGGCCGATGGCGGCAAGCGCCCGTTGCGTCAGTTGTGCCTCGAAGACGCGGGCGAAAGCAGCTTCGGACTGGACATCGCTTTGCTGGTCGAAGGGCAGTTCGCCCGAGACAGGGCACAGGACGACCGGATACTCCTCGAGGAACCGCTGCCATTGCCGAACAAGGCCCGCGCGCGCCTGCAGCGCCTGCATCAGGGTGCCGAAGCCGACCGCGCCCGCATCCTCGGACATGCGGGCGAAGACGAATTGCGCATCCGCCTCGGCCTCGCGGGCCACCATGTCGGCCGCGCCGAACTGCATCTCGGCCATCCATAGGCAGGCGTTGATCGCCGCGGCCGCCCGCATCGGCGGACCATCCACTTCCTCCACCGTCCAACCTGCGGCGCGCAGCCGGGCGGCGGCATCGTGCAGCGCTGCCACCACGTCATCGCTGACCGGCATGCCGTCGGGGGCCAGCACAAGCGCCACGCGGCGCGGGACATCGGTCAACACAGGCTGGGGCACATACCACGGGTCGCGCGCATCGGGCGCGGACATGGCAGCAAAGGCAAGCTCGATATCGGCGATGCTGCGCGCGAGCGGACCCGAGACGGCCATGAGCTGCGCGCCAATGAAACGGTCCGGTGCACTGGCGTTCCACGCGGGAACCCTGCCCGGCGTCGGGCGCAACCCGTGCAGGCCGCAGGCATAGGCGGGATAGCGGATCGAGCCTGCGATATCGGTGCCATGGCCGATGGCGCAGATCCCTGCCGCCACGGCTGCTGCCGTCCCGCCGGACGAGCCGCCCGGCGTGATCAATCGGTTGCGGGGGTTGAGCGTCTGGCCATGCAAGTCGTTCTTGGTGAACCAGCGCAGCGAAAAGGCGGGCGTGTTGGTGCGCCCGACGATGACGCCGCCCGCCTTGCGGAGATTGGCGACGACCGGGCTGTCCTCTGTCGCGACATGATCCTTCAGCAAACGCAGACCGTTGGTGGTGGCATGGCCCTTCTGGTCGACGTTGACCTTGATCGTAACAGGCACGCCTGCAAGCGGCCCGGGGTCTTCGCCCCGGTCAAGGGCCCTGTCGACCTGTCGGGCAGCCTCTAGCGCCTCTTCAGGAAACTCCTGCACCACGGCGTTGATCGCGGGGTTCACGGCATCGAGCCGGGCGAGATGGGCCTGCGCCACTTCCACTGCCGAAAGCCGCCTTGCCCGCACCTCCGCCGCGATGCGGCTTGCCGTCATTTCCCAGATTTCCGCCATGGATGAACCCTTTCGGTGCCGCGCGGGGTCACGTTGGCAGGCCCTTCGATGTTTGTCGACAGGATCGGAGGCGCGGGTCTGATCCTGTATGAAACAAACGCCATCTCGATTGCCGATCCGCCATGATGCTCTAAGCTGACCGTGGGATGTCACATCAGGGGGAGGCTATCATGCCGGATGGAAGCAACACACCGTCGCGCCGCAGCGTCGTGGTTTCGGAATTCACCAACAGCGTTCTAGACCCGAAGGAGCCGATGCTCGGCCCGGTCGAGAATGGCGGGACGATCATCGCCAACACCGCGCCGGGCTGCTGGGGGCCGATGATCACACCGCGCCTGCGGGGCGGCCACGAGGTGACGCGCCCCGTGTTTGTCGAGGGGGCCGAGGTCGGCGACGGTATTGCGATCCGCATCCGCGACATCACCGTGACCTCCATCGCGACCGCCTCCGGGCCATGACAGCTCGCCCGAGGGGTTCTGCCTTGGCGATCCCTATGTCGCCGCGCGCTGCCCGGTCTGCGATACCGTCTGGCCCGAAACCCATGTCGAGGGGATCGGACAGGACGCGGTGAAATGCGACGCCTGCGGCAACGCGGTCAAACCCTTCGAGATCGTCCATGGCTACACCGTCACCTTCGACGAGACGCGCGCCGTGGGCCTGACCCTACCCAAGGCTGCCGCCGAAACCATCGCGCGCGATGCCGACCATTACGCCGCGCTGCCCGATCAAAGCCGCCAGCATTCCGATCCTGACCTTTGCGCCGTCGGACATGCCGGGCACGCTGGTGCGGATGCGGCCCTTCATGGGCCAGCTGGGCACCTGCCCGTCGATGGCGATGCCCGACAGCCACAATGCCGGCGATTTCGGCGCGTTTCTTGTGGGCGCGCCCCACGCCTATGCGATCACCGCCGAGGAACTGGCCGAGCACAAGACCGACGGTCACATGGACATCGACGCGGTGCGCGCGGGCGCGATCCTTGTGGCCCCGGTCAAGGTGCGGGGCGCGGGCATCTACATGGGCGATATGCACGCGGCCCAGGGCGATGGCGAGATCGCGGGCCATACGATGGATGTCGCGGGCAGTGTGACGCTGCAGGTCGAGGTGGTGAAGGATTACCCCATCGACGGGCCAGTCCTGTTCCCGCTCGATCGAGGATCTGCCGCCCCTGGCCAAGCCCTTCACGGAGGCTCGGAAATCGCCAAGGGCCAGAGCGCTGGCCGCGAAATGGGGCGTGACGGGGATCGAGCCGCTGGCACCCATCTCGGTGATCGGGACGGCGGCCAACCTCAATGCCGCGATCGACAATGGGCTGGCGCGCGCCGCCACAGCTTCTGGGCATGACCGTGGCCGAGGTGCGCAACCGCGCCACGGTGAACGGTGCGATCGAGATCGGGCGCGCGCCCGGCGTGATCCAGGTCACGTTTCTTGCGCCCCTCGCACGGCTCGACGCCGTGGGTCTTGGCGATTACGCGCGTGAGCAATACGGGCTGTGACGCGACAGATGGCGGGCTTTGCGGCCCGCCGACACCCCGCGTCAGATCGGCGGGGCCGCGCGCTCGGTCATCAGCTTGCGGGCGGTGACCCTTTCGCGGTGGATCATGTAGAGCCCCGCTGCGATGATGATGGCGATGCCCGTTAACGTCAGCACATTCGGGAAATCGCGAAACACCAAATAGCCCAGAAAGGTCGCTACCGGCAATTCCAGATACTGCATCGGCGCGAGCGTGGCCGAGGGCGCCATGGACAGCGCGTAGGTCATCATCATGTGGCTCAGCGCCGCGAAGAACCCTACCCCAGCAACCAGAGCCACGCGACGCCTTGGGGCCATACGGGATCTAGCATCGTCGATCCCGTGCCTTCGGCAATCATGAGCACCGGCACGCACATCACGCTGGCGATGAGACCGGTGTGGAACTGCAGTGTCACCGGATGCACCCGCCGCGCCAGCCCGCGCGTCACGAGGATATAGAAGGCGAACCCAACTGCGGTGCCCAAGGGCAGCAACGCAACCGCGCCGAAGGCTGCGAAACTGGGCTGGATCACGAACAAGACGCCCACAAACCCCACCAGCGCCGCGCCCACACGACGCGGCCCGACATCCTCGCGCAGATAGAACTTGCCCACCAGCAGCACGATGAAGGGGGACACGAAGGCGATGGCCAGCGCATCGGCCAGCGGCATGACGCTGATCGCGGCGATGAAACAGAAGGTCGACACCATCAGCAACACCGCGCGCGACACCAGCGCCAGCCATTGCCCGCGCGCCGCCCTGAGCGACAGACCCATGATCCAGACAAACGGCGCCATGAGTGCGCATTGAACGACGAAACGTGCGGCCGTGACTTGCCCGACCGGCAAGCTGCCCGAGGCGAGCTTGGCCGCGACATCGAGCAGTGGCGCGGTCACGCAAAAGCCCAGCATCAGGGTTACACCGGCAAGGACCCGATCGGTGGACGGCATATCGGAGACGGTGCTGCTCATGGAGCCCGGGTAGATTGTCGGCCGGAACAAATCCATCCCTTTTGCGAGCAAGGCGCAGGTCGCCGCTATGCGAAGGCTGCGAGGAATCGGGTGAAGCGCTTCTCGAGTTCTGCGCTGGGCGTGGGCGGCGGCGTTGCGCGTTGCGTCTGGGCGGTCATGGGATTGCGTGAGGTTGCGCGTTCTGCGCTTGCGCGTGCCGCCGCAAATCGACCGGCGGTGCGACACGGCGCAGGGTGAGCGGCTGCGCGCGGGCGATACGCCAAGAGCACCCGTGAAGAAGAAGGACAGGTCGCCCTTGTCAAGAAAGGTCATGGTGGTGTCAGAACAGCCCAAGCTGCTGACCCGGCTCCGAGGCCCGGATAGCGACGGTCAGGATGGCCAGCTTATGTGATTCGGCTTTGCCGAGGGGCGACGAAACACAAAAGCTCAGTGGGTCCAGGCGCCGCGGCGGTTGGTGGCGAAATTCTCGCCGTAGCCGCCTGCGCGGATGTTCGGTTTGCGGGTCTTGGGTTTGAGCACCAGCGCGTCAAGCCCCTGCGACTTGGCGTAATCCTGCGCGGCCTCCAACGTGTCGAAGCGCAGGTGCACCTGACTGTTCATGTCCGACGAAGAGGTCCAGCCCATCAACGGATCGACCTCGCGCGCGGAGGCAGGGGCGAATTCCAGAACCCAGTGGTCCGTCTTGGCCGTGCCCGAGGACATCGCGGTTTTCGCAGGCTTGTAGATACGGGCGCGCATGGAGGTCCGTCCGATGATCATGTCTGAAGCGTATATGGAAAAGACCCGGCCCTTTGTCCACCACCCAAGCTGTCGCGGGCAAGGACGACCCAAGCACAGAGGGTTGCCGACCGGGCCCGAGGGAGCGAGGGATGGGTGGGTGGTTCGACCCCGGCCTAAGCAACCGCGACTCTGCTGCTTGCAACCGAAAAAGCTAGCGACAACCCTGCTTTACCATTGCAACGAAATTTTCTCCTTAAAGTTGTAAAAATTGTCGCGGTTTTCGCAAGCTGGCGTTAACCATTTTGCCGCTCTGGCGGGGCGGGGTTGAACCTTGTCCTGATAAGGTCAATTTGCTGGGCATGACGGAGGCCAGAGATGCACAACAACTCCCCCCAGCAGATGCCTGACACCGGGCTTTCGGTCGACGCGGTTCGCGCACGGCCCAAGATGGAAGGCGGGCGGCGCTTTGTCCTGAAGACGGAATTCGAGCCTGCAGGCGATCAGCCCAAAGCCATTGCGGAGCTATCGCAGGGCGTGATGGCAGGCGAGCAAAATCAGGTGCTGCTGGGCGCGACCGGCACCGGCAAGACCTTCACCATGGCCAAGATCATCGAGGAAACGCAGCGCCCCGCCATCATCCTTGCGCCCAACAAGACGCTGGCCGCGCAACTTTATGGCGAGTTCAAGGGCTTCTTTCCCGAGAACGCGGTCAGAATATTTCGTCAGCTACTACGACTACTACCAGCCCGAAGCCTATGTCGCGCGGTCCGACACCTACATCGAGAAGGAATCCCAGATCAACGAACAGATCGACCGGATGCGCCATTCCGCGACCCGGGCGCTTCTGGAACGAGACGATGTGATCATCGTGGCCTCGGTGTCGTGCATCTACGGCATCGGTTCCGTCGAGACCTATGGCGCGATGACCCAGGACCTGTTCGTGGGACGCGAGTATGACCAGCGCAAGGTGATGGCCGATCTGGTGGCCCAGCAATACAAGCGCAACGATCAGGCCTTTCAGCGCGGCAGTTTCCGGGTGCGCGGCGACAGCCTCGAGGTCTGGCCCGCCCACCTTGATGACCGGGCGTGGAAACTGTCTTTCTTCGGCGAGGAACTGGAAAGCATCACCGAATTCGACCCGCTGACCGGCCACAAGACCGACACCTTCGAAAAGGTCCGGCTTTACGCCAATTCCCATTACGTCACGCCGCGCCCGACGATGCAGCAGGCGATCAAGGGCATCAAGGACGAGCTGCGCATCCGCCTCGACCAACTGGTGGGCGAGGGCAAACTTCTGGAGGCGCAGCGGCTGGAACAGCGGACCAATTTCGATCTTGAGATGCTGGAGGCGACGGGGGTCTGCAACGGGATCGAGAACTACTCCCGCTACCTCACGGGCCGCGCGCCCGGTGAACCGCCCCCAACGCTCTTCGAATATATCCCCGACAACGCCATCGTCTTTGCCGATGAAAGCCACGTCAGCGTGCCCCAGATCGGCGGCATGTATCGGGGCGACTACCGGCGCAAATTCACGCTGGCCGAACACGGGTTCCGCCTGCCATCCTGCATGGACAACCGCCCCCTCAAATTCGAGGAATGGGATGCGATGCGCCCGCAATCGGTCTTCGTCAGCGCCACCCCCTCGGCGTGGGAGCTGGAACAGGCGGGCGGCGTCTTCACCGAACAGGTGATCCGCCCCACCGGCCTTCTGGACCCCATGGTGGAGATCCGGCCCGTCGAGATGCAGGTCGACGACCTGCTCGACGAAATCCGCAAGGTCGCGGCAAACGGCATGCGCATTCTTGTGACAACGCTCACCAAGCGCATGGCCGAGGATCTGACCGAATACCTGCATGAACAAGGCATCCGCGTGCGCTACATGCACAGCGACATCGACACGATCGAGCGGATCGAGATCTTGCGCGACCTGCGGCTGGGCGCCTTTGACGTGCTGATCGGCATCAACCTGCTGCGCGAGGGCCTCGACATCCCCGAATGCGGGCTGGTGGCAATTCTGGATGCCGACAAGGAGGGCTTCTTGCGGTCCGAGACATCGCTCATCCAGACCATCGGCCGCGCCGCGCGCAACGAACAGGGCCGCGTGATCATGTATGCCGACCGCATAACCGGCTCGATGGAGCGCGCGCTACGCGAAACCGACCGCAGGCGCGCCAAGCAGATCGCCTACAACATCGAACACGGGATCACGCCCGCGACGGTCAAGAAGAACGTCGAGGATGTGCTGGCGGGCCTCTACAAGGGCGACGTGGACATGAACCGGGTGACGGCCAAGGTCGACAAGCCGATGGTGGGTGCCAATCTGGCGGCGCATCTGGACGGGCTCAGGACCCAGATGCGCAAGGCCGCCGAGAACCTCGAATTCGAGGAGGCGGCAAGGCTGCGCGATGAGGTCAAGCGGCTGGAGGCGGTGGAACTGGCCATCGCCGACGACCGCTGGCGCGGCAGTCGGCGGTCGAAGAGGCCGTGGAGGGCGCGGTGAAGATGGCAGGGCGCAGCACGGCGGGGCGGCCGGGGCAGCGGGGTGGGAAGGCGCGGAGGGGGAGGTGAATTGCTTAATGGCTGTCAGTCTCGTCGAGCCCAAGAGAGGAGAGTGTCCGATCTTCTGTGTAACTGGGGTTTGGTCCATGCTTCCTGAGAGGAGCAAGGACGATGACGATTTCCAAGGAACTGCTGGACGAACTACTGAAGGGCTGCGAGCGGCCTGAAGACCTGCTTGGCGATGCCGGGCTGATGAAAGAGCTCAAGATCAAGCTGATGGAACGGATGCTGGGGGCCGAGCTGACCGCGCATCTTGGCTATGAGGAGGGCAAGGACGCGCCTGTGGGGCAGGTCAACCGGCGCAACGGGACCTCCTCCAAGCGGTTGAAGGGGCAGGATGGCGAGGTGCCGATCGCGGTGCCGCGTGACCGTGACGGCAGTTTCGAACCTGAGCTGGTGAAGAAGGGCCAGACCCGGATTGACGGGATCGACGACAAAATCATTGGTCTCTATGCCGCTGGTCTGACGGTCCGTGACATCCGCGCCCACCTTGAGGATGTCTACGGACTGCAGGTCTCGCCTGACCTCATCAGCCGCGTGACCGATGCCGTTCTGGACGAGGTCCGCGAGTGGCAGAGCCGGGCGCTGGAGCGGATGTATCCGATCGTCATTTTCGACGTGCTCCGGGTCAAGATCCGCGATGCCGACAGCCGGATGGTGAAGAACAAGGCCGTTTACGTGGCTCTCGGCGTAACCCGTGACGGTGTGCGGGAAGTTCTGGGTCTGTGGATTGCCGAGAATGAAGGCGCCAAGTTCTGGCTGTCGGTGATGAATGAGCTGCGAAATCGGGGCGTGCAAGACGTGCTGATCGCGGTCGTTGACGGGCTGAAGGGTTTCCCCGAGGCCATCACCGCCGCCTTCCCGGAGGCCACCGTCCAGACCTGTATCGTGCATCTGGTGCGCCATTCGCTGAACTTCTGCGCCTGGAAGGATCGCAAGGCGGTAGCCGCCGATCTGCGCCGGATTTACGGGGCACCGACTGCCGATCGGGCTGAAGCTGAACTGGATGCGTTTGAAGAGAAATGGGCCGGAAAATATGCTTCGATCGCCCCCGCCTGGCGGCGCGCATGGCAGGAGGTGACCCCGTTCTTTGCCTTCGATCCCGCCATTCGTAAGATCATCTACACGACGAACGCCATTGAAAGTTTGAACAGGGTCATTCGCAAATCAATTAAGACGCGCGGCTCGTTCCCGACCGAGGAGGCCGCCACAAAGCTGATCTATCTGGCAATCCGCAACTTCGAAAAAGGCGGCAGAAATGTCCGGGAATGGTTTGCCGCCCGCAACCAGTTCGCTATCATGTTCGATGAGCGCTTCAACGCGTGACCGTATCTGAAACCCGCATGGGCCAAGCCAGATACACAGAGTTCATGACACTCCCCAAGAGAGTACTGAAATTGATCGACATCAGACAATCTAGCCTCAAGTTCCCGGCGCCACGCTGTACCACCGTGGTATACGTCAACCCACGCCAAGAAAGAGGAAAACTTGTCGGCTTTCCGGCTAAGCTGAGGTAGCGCCTCAATGAACTTATAGAGCTTTTCTGCGTCGCCTGCGCTTTTTGCGCCAGCCCGGATGTCCCTTTGGTCTGAGTAGCATCTAGTGAACATCAGAATGACCGACACGGGAACACCATAGAGGTCCGCGATCTGTTCAAGATGCCTATACTTAAGTTCTCCTCGTCCCTCTTTGATCACCTTGTTCATAAAGTTCTCAGACACCTTCGTATCGGACTGATACCGATCAGTCCTTATACGCACCCATGGCACGGTGTAGAACTTTTTTGCAGAGCCAAACACATACTTGTAAGTGAATGCTACGAACTGGCGGAGAGACTGAGGACACTGCCGATATTTTGCCTCTACGTCTCTGACTTCTTTACGGATTTCTGCATCGGTAGGGATGATCATTACTTGGTATCTTTCGCACGGAGCGCTTCGCAACTTCGCGATATTCACAAACCTATGTGAATATCGCAAGCAGAGTTTGACGACTGCCGGAAGGACAATTTCCTCAAAATATACTATCCCTAGTGCTAGGATGAGCGATGTGCCACCACCGACGGTTTTGGCACCAATCCTCCCCTTCGGGCAGTGCCCGAAAGGAAGGAAGGTCGGATAGCTAGCGGCTAAACTTTGCTACCGAAACCTCCTTACTACGCACCTTTTAATGCAACCAAGGAGGATATCATGCCCGTAAGGTCATCGAGTCACGGCGCCTACATAGTGCTGCATCTCGCTTCAATGCTACCATTCGACCAAACCGCGATTATGGCCATAGAGGTGTTGTATAAGGCAACATTTGTTCTCTATGCAACCCTCTGGCTTTGGTCGAAGCTAAGGTGAACAAGCGACCGTTGCGCTGACGCACAACGGTCGCACTTCAATGGTGAAAGCTCAAAACCTGAGAAAAGTCGTGGTCCAGTCGACGCTGTTGTCCCTTACAACTTTTGACCGGCGACCACGGCCACCGCTGCCCCCCAAAGGTAAGGCTTCCCGCCATTTGCCCTACCCTTCCCCCTCGCCCACCCTCCCCCCATTATCAGGGGGCCTGCGCACCGCCGCGGGAACAATCATGCAAAGCATTCTCAACGGCTTCGGCTTCATCACCATCACCGCCCTCGTCGTCATTCTGGGCGACTTCTTTCTCAAACTCGCCGCCGACCGCGGCCTCACCGCGATCTCTTCGCTCGTTGCCATCGGCATCGTGCTCTATGCCGTCTCCGCCGTGCTCTGGTTCGCGGCAATGCGGCACATCACTCTGGGACAGGCGGGGGTCGCCTATTCCATGCTGACGCTGATCGCGCTCGCGCTGATCGGGGCCATGGTCTTTGGCGAAAAGCTGGGCTTGCGGGAATGCGCAGGCATCGGCTGCGCGCTGACGGCCATGGTCTTGATGGTGCGGGTGGCGCGGTCTAGCCGCCGCTCCGCGCACAACCACATGGTCAGGCCAAGGCCCTGCCAGTTCTGCATGCCGCCGCGATAGTAGCTGATGTTTTCGGCCGGAAAGCCCGCCTCGATCATGTTGCGCGCCGCCGTGGGCGACTGGCCGCACCACGGGCCGTTGCAGAACAAGACCACCTGCATCAGCTCGCCTTCGCAGATAAACCCGTCGAAATCGATCTCGCAGCCCAGTTCGTCCAGACGGTCGGCGGCCTCGTTATAAGGCACGGAGACCGCGCCGGGGATCGTGCCCGCCTCGAACTCGGGGCGGATCCGCCCGTCGATCACCACAGTATCGGGGTCCTGCAGCGCAGCGATCACCTCCAACTCGCCCACGGGCGTCACGCCGGGCGCGGGCACCATCGGCTGGATGCAGAAGTTCGGGCAGGGCCGCGAGGTCAGCGTCCAGTCGCTGGACAGGCGGTTGGCATTGTCTTGATTGCGCAAGATCTCGACCGGGCCCGAGGGCGTGGGCACGGTGGCCGACATCATGCCGGGGGTCAGGCCGACCGGGTCGGCCAGCGCCGCGCCGGGCAGCGCGATCAGGGCGAAAGCGAAAGCTGTGATACGCATGGGGTCCTCCGTGGTCTCCTCCTCAGACAGGGTCTGCCGGATGATGGGCATAGTCAACCTCTGGCTGGGCGCGCGACGCCGCACCCCTTTTCACCGCCGCATTGGGCGCTACCCTACCGGCATGCGTTCGCACCTTGCCGCCCTGCTGTCCCTGACCCTCGCCACCCCCGCCCATGCCTGGCAGGCGGGCCACGACGGCGCGATCTGCACGCTGACCCACAGCGAGAGCGGCGTTGATGTCTTGCTGACCCATGATCCCGGCCTGCCACTCTGGACCATCACGGTGACGGGACCCGAGCCATGGCCCGAGGCCCCGAGTTTTGCCATCGCTTTCCTTGGTGGGGTAGAGCTGACCATCGGCACCGACCGCCACAGCCTGTCGGCGGATGGTCGCGCGCTCACCGTCGCTGACCGCGGTTTTGGCAATGTGCTGGCAGGCCTGTCGGGCAATGCGCGGGCGGTGTTTCTTGCGGGCAGCGCGGAACTGTCGGTGTCGCTTGAGGGCGCAGCGCCCGAGGTCGCAGCCTTCGAAGCCTGCGGGGCAATGCCTAGCGCCTAAGCCGTGCATGGCGGCACAGAAGACCTGTGGCGATGTGCATTGGCGCGCCCAGCCCCCTGCCCCATCTTCAGCCTTGAGCAGGGGCCATCCGCGCCCCAGACATTCGGGAGAGATCACCATGACCCGCACCATTTCGGGCCTGCACCATGTCACGGCCATTTCCGGCCCGCCGCAAGACAATGTCGCCTTCTACACCGGCACCTTGCGCCAGCGGTTGGTCAAGAAAACCGTCAATTTCGACGATCCGGGCACCTATCACCTGTATTACGGCGACCACGATGCCAACCCCGGCACGATCCTGACCTTCTTTCCCTTCGTCAACGCGGGCCCCGGTCGCGCGGGCCCCGGAATGGCATCCGCCTATGCCTATGCCGTGCCCAAGGGCGCGTTCGACGGCTGGATGGAGAGCCTTGCCGAACAGGCCATCGACTTCGACGGCCCGACCGAACGCTTCGGGGCGCGCGTGATCACGCTGCGCGACCCCGATGGCGCGCCGGTGGAACTGGTGGAAACCGACCGCGACAGCGATCAGCCGCTGGACGGGTTCCATTCCGTCACGCTGTGGGAAGGCGATATCGCACCCACCGCCCGGCTGCTGACCGAGGTATTCTGGCTATGCCGAGGCGGGCCATGAGACCGCGGGCGGCATCGAGCGGCTGCGGCTCAGGCACCGGGCCATGCGCGGGGGGCTGTGATCGATCTGATGCGGTCAGATGCCCCCTCCATCGGGCGGCAGGGTGCAGGCAGCATCCACCACGTCGCCTTTCGCGCCGAAAGCGATGCGGTCCAGCGCGAGTGGCAGGAACGGCTGGCCAGCGCCGGGCACCCGACCACGCCCGTGATCGACCGGCAGTATTTCAACGCGATCTATTTCCGCGAGCCGGGCGGCGTCTTGTTCGAGATTGCCACCGACCCGCCGGGCTTTGCCGTCGATGAGGACCCCGCCCATCTGGGCGAGGCGCTCAAACTGCCCGCCAAATACGAGGCGCATCGCGCCCGGATCGAACAGATCCTGCCGCCGTTGAAGGTGGCAAGATGACCCGCGTGCTGCGCGCGGGTCCGACCGGGGACAAGGCCCGGATGGGTCTTGTCCTGCTGCACGGGCGTGGTGCGGGGGCCGAGGATATCCTCGGCCTCGGCGCAGCGCTTGGTCTGCCCGATGTGGCGATGATCGCGCCCGAGGCACCGGGGCGCAGCTGGTGGCCCACCTCCTTTCTTGCGCCGATGGGCGGCATGGCGCTCCTCGCCATCAGCGAT
>JAGYLB010000083.1 GCA_018401055.1 Roseicyclus sp. | reverse complement strand
AAGCTGAGGTCGGGATCGCCCAAGGCATGGGCCAGATCGAGGATCGGGTTGTCGGCGTCCTGCCGGTGGATGCGCGACAGGTCGAGCCGGTCGCGGCCGGTGATCTTCTCGAACACCATCTGGCCCGACTGGTTGACAGGGGCAAGTTGCGCGGGGTCGCCGAACAAGATGAGGGTGGGAAAGATCTCGGTCAGGTCATCGAACTGGCGGTCATCCAGCATCGAGGATTCGTCGATCAACCCGATATCCAGCGGGTCTTCGCGGCGTTTCCAGCCGGTGATGAAATCCGACCCCCTGAGACCTGCGGAGGCCAGCGCCGCGGGAACCGATTTTGTCGCCTCGTAGACCTCTTTCGCGCGGTCGAGCGCGGCGTCGGTCAGCGCCGCGATGACCGGCCGGTCACCCTGACCTGCCAGCCATTCGGCGACCTTTTCGTATTGGGGGTCGTAGACCGGGGTATAGAGGATGCGGTGGATCGTTGTCGCGGGCACACCGCGGGTCCGCAGGACACTGGCTGCCTTGTTGGTTGGGGCAAGCACGGCGACGGTGCGCCGATCTTTGCGGCGGCGCCCCTCCCAGTCGCCGGAAACGATGTCGACGCCGGCGGCTTGCAGCGCGCGCACGATTTCGGCCAAAAGCAGCGTCTTGCCCGAACCGGCCTTGCCGACCACGGCCATGACGCGGCCCTTGCCCTCGGCCATCGGCGTCAGGGTCTCGTTCTCGATATCCACGCCCATCTCGCGCAGCGCCTCGGCGATGCGGTCATGGGCTTGGGCCTGATCGTCGGAATAGGCGATGGCGGGGGCGGTCATGGGCGCGACCCTAGCCCGGCCATGGCCGAAGGGCGAGGGGCAAACCGCCCGCCGTGCGGGGTGCTCAGTCGCGCGCGCGCAGGGCCAGAACGTCGGCCATCCTGACCGGGGCGCGGGCCGGCGTTTCGGCCTCGATCCGGTCGGCGCTGCCAGTCAGGGCCATGGCCGTGGCGCGCGCCAGATCGCGGTCGCGCCCAGCATCCGAGAAGGTCGCGGCGATGGTGGCATCGGCAGCCAGAAGTGCCCGGATCATCGCCAGCGCGCGCGTGTCGCGGCCAATGTCGGCGAGATTGTCCATCAGAGTCATATCGCTGCCCTCGGCGCGGGTGAGGGCGTCGAGAACCCGCTCGAACAGGGCCTCGGTCGTTTGATCGTAACTCATACCTGTTTCCTCGGTCGGGGACCGGGCTTCTCCCGCGGGGGGCGTTTTGCACCGTCGGTTTCCGTCTTGGCGCAGGTATTCGGATCGTCCGATGCGGGCAACCGCGCGGCCGGGAAACAGTCATTGCGGCGCATTTGGTTAAAATGCGAGGGGTTTCTGCCGTCTGGCTGGCCTCAGCTCCAGCGGGTGGCGAAGTTTTCCGGCAATAGCAGATTATGCCGCCCCAGATTGGCGATGTCGCGTTCGCCGCAGAGCGCCATGGTGGTATCCAGCTCCTTGTGGATCACCTGCAAGGCGCGGGTCACGCCCGCCTCGCCCATGGCACCCAGACCGTAGACGAATGCGCGCCCGATCATGGTGCCTTTCGCGCCCATGGCCAGCGCCTTGAGCACGTCTTGCCCCGAGCGTATGCCACTATCAAGATGCACTTCGATCTTGTCGCCCACGGCATCCATGATCTGCGGCAACATGCGGATGGACGACAGCGCGCCATCCAGTTGCCGCCCGCCATGGTTCGACACCACGATAGCATCCGCCCCCACATCCAGCGCCTTCTTCGCATCCTCGGGGTCGAGGATGCCCTTCAGGATCACGGGGCCGTCCCACCAGCTGCGGAATTCGCGGATGCGCTCCCAATCAAGCGATTGGTCAAAGGCTTCCGCCGTCCAGCTGCCGAGCGACGTGGGATCGGTCACACCCTTGGCATGGCCCACGATATTGCCGAAAAATCGCCGCTTGGTCTGCAGCATCTCGAGCCCCCATGGCACCTTGGTCGCAAGGTTCAGGATCGAGGCCGGGGTGAGTTTCGGCGGGGCAGAGAGGCCGTTCTTCAGATCCTTGTGGCGCTGTCCCATGATCTGGAGGTCGACGGTGATGACAAGGGCCGAGCATTTCGCATCCTTCGCCCGGGCGAAGAGGCGCTTCATGAAGTCATCGTCTTTCAGGGTGTAGACCTGAAACCAGAAGGGCTTGGTGGTGTGGCTCGCCACATCCTCGATCGAACAGATCGACATGGTCGAGAGCGTGAAGGGCACGCCGAATTTTTCCGCTGCCCACGCCGCCTTGATCTCGCCATCGGCGGCTTGCATGCCGCAGAGCCCGACGGGGGCGAGGGCTACAGGCATGGCGTAGTCCTGCCCGACCATCTTGGCGGCGGTGCTGCGCCCGGCCATATCGACCGCGATGCGCTGCCGCAAACGGATCTCGTCGAAATCCGAGGAATTCTCGCGGAAGGTCTGCTCCGTCCAGCTGCCGGTTTCCGCGTAATCGTAGAACATCTTGGGGACACGACGTTTGTAGATCCGCTTGAGGTCCTCGATCTCGGTGATGACGGGCATGTGCTGTGATCCTTCCCCCCGGGCAGACCGTGAATTGGTCAAATCTTCCTACCAATGGCGGGGGTCATCCTGCAATGCGGCAGATGAGGCTTGCAAGTAATACGATAACGTACTAAATAGTGCGATGTCGCATTAATATGGAGCCTCCCATGACCCTCTCCCGCCGCAAGACGCTGGCCCTGATCGGTGGCGGCGTCATCGTCGCGGCCACCGCCGGCCTTGCCTATGACGTGACCCGCCTGCCGCGCAGCGCCAGCGCCCCTGGCCGCCGCCGGAGGCTACAGCGACCCGCGCATGCGGGCGCTGAGCTGGGCGATCCTTGCGCCCAATCCGCACAACCGCCAGCCGTGGCTGGTGGACCTGTCGCAGCCCGATACGGTCGTCTTGTTCGTCGACCGCGACAGGCTCTTGCCGCACACCGACCCGTTCAGCCGCCAGATCACCATCGGGCTGGGCTGTTTTCTTGAAATCCTGCGCTTGGCCGCGCTGGAGGAGGGGTTGGCCGTCAGCTTCGACCTGTTCCCGGAGGGCGAAGACCCCGAACGGCTTGGCGCCGGGCCGGTCGCAATCTGCCGCTTTGCGCCCTCCGATGCCGCCCCCGACCCGCTCTTTGCCCAAGTGCCCCATCGCCGGTCGAACAAGGAACCCTACGACACCGCCCGTGCCGTCCCCACAGAGGCATTGGACCAGATCGCGCTCGCAGCGACGGGCTTCGGCATGGGCTACACCAACGATCCAGCGCAGGTCGCAGCCCTGCGCGACCTGTCGTTGCAGGCCATGCGGGTCGAATTTGCCACCGAGCGTACCTTGCGCGAATCCGTCGAGCTGTTCCGCATCGGGCGGCATGAGGTCGATGCCAACCCCGATGGTCTCGATTTCACCGGCCCGATGTTCGAGACGCTGCACCGCGTGGGCCTGTTCACCCGCGAGGCCGCGATGGACACGGAGGGGTTGGTCGCGCGCAGCGCCGATGCCGCCTTTGCCGCCAATTTCAACTCGGCCATGGCCCATCTGTGGCAGGTGACACCCGGCAACACGCGCGCCGACCAGATCCGCGCAGGCGCGGATTGGATGCGGATCAACCTTGCCGCCACTGCGCTGGGCCTTGGATTGCAACCCTTAAGTCAGGCCTTGCAGGAATTCCCCGAGATGGCCGGGCTTTACGCCGAAATCCATGGCAGGCTGGCGCCCACGGGCGGAACCGTGCAAATGTGGGCCCGCGTGGGGTATGGCCCGCAGGTGCCGCCCAGCCCGCGCTGGCCCTTGGAGGACAAGATTGTCGGATAAGACCGGCGACATCCGGACCTTTTTCACGCTGTTCAACGAGATTGCCATCATCGAACAGCTCAGCCGCGCCCGGTTCGAGGCGCGGCTGCCCAAGGGCGTGCTGGTGTCGCATTTCGCCGTCTTGAACCACCTTCTGCGCGTGGGCGACGGGCGCACGCCGCTGGACATCGCCCGCGCCTTTCAGGTGCCCAAGACCACGCTCAGCCACACTCTGTCGCTGCTCGAGGGGCGCGGCTGGGTCGAGATGCGCCCCAACCCCGAGGATGGGCGGTCGAAACGGGTCTGGATCACTGACGCCGGCCGCGCCTTTCACGCCGAGGCGATCGGGCTCTTGGCGCCCGACATGGTGGAACTGGCCGGTGTCTTTCCGGTCGAGGATATCGCGGCCCTGCTCCCAAAGCTCGCCGAATTGCGCGCCTATCTGGACCAAAGCCGCGAGGGCTAGGCGCCCCTTGCGCGGGCCTGCGTTTTGGGGCTTACAAACAGCCCATGACCGAACCTCGCTACACGCCCCTTGTCCAGACCCTGCCCGCCGCGGTGCCATTTGTCGGCCCGGAAACGCAGGAACGCGCCCGCGGGGCCGCTTTCGCCGCCCGGCTTGGGGCGAATGAAAGCGTCTTCGGCCCCTCGCCCCGCGCGGTCGCCGCCATGGCCGAGGCCGCCCAAGAGGCATGGATGTATGGCGATCCGGAGGTCCTTGTCTTGCGCGACGCCATTGCGTCGCACCATGGCGTGACGGCAGCAAATGTGGTGGTCGGCGAAGGCATCGACGGGCTTCTGGGCTATCTGGTGCGCCTGCTGGTGGCGCCCGGCGATGCGGTGGTGACCTCGGATGGCGCCTATCCGACCTTCAACTACCATGTGACAGGCTTTGGCGGCGCGCTGCACAAGGTGCCCTATGCGGGCGATCAAGAGGACCCCCGGGCGCTTTTGGCCAAGGCCGCAGAGCTTGACGCGAAACTGATCTATTTCGCCAATCCCGACAATCCGATGGGCAGTTGGCACGATGCCGCCACCGTGCAGTCGATGATCGACGCCCTGCCATCGGGCGCGGTTCTGGCGCTGGACGAGGCCTATGCCGACACCGCGCCCGAAGGCGCCATCCCGCCGCTCGACATGACCCATCCGCGCGTGATCCGCTTCCGCACCTTTTCCAAGGCTTACGGTCTGGCGGGCCTGCGCGTGGGCTATGCGCTGGCGCATGCCGATTTCATCACCAGCTTCAACAAGATCCGCAACCATTTCGGCCTTGGCCGGGTGGCGCAGGCAGGCGCGCTGGCAGCGCTGGCCGATCAAGAGCATCTGAGCGCCACGGTGGCCCGCATCGCCGCCGCCCGCGACCGGATCGGGGCCATCGCGCGGCAAAACGGGCTTATCCCGCTGCCGTCGGCCACCAATTTCGTCACCATCGATTGCGGCCGGGACGGCACCTTTGCCCGCGCGGTCCTTGCCAGCCTTGTGGCGCACGGGCTCTTCGTGCGCATGCCCTTCACCGCGCCCCACGACCGCTGCATCCGCGTCTCTGTCGGGACTGAGGCCGATCTGGACCTGTTCGCAACCGCCCTGCCACGCGCCTTGGCCGAGGCCGCGAGCGTCACGGTTTCGTGAGTTGCCTTCCCCCAGCTGGAACCCCTCAGGGCCAAAGCCACCCAAACAGGAGAGCCCGACCATGACCCGCACCGCCACCCTCGTCCTTGCCACGCTTGCCGCCGCCGGTCTTGCCGGGGCCGCAGCCCTTGCGCAGATGGATCATTCGGCCCATGGCGGGCACGGTGCCCACGGAGCCAGCACCTCGACCGGCCCGGCCGAGGATGCCTATCGCGCCGTAAACGACGCCATGCATCGGGATATGGACATCACCTATACCGGCGACGCCGATGCCGATTTCATCCGCGGCATGATCCCCCACCACGAAGGCGCCGTCGCCATGGCCCGCGTCGTGCTGGAACATGGCGAGGACCCGGAGGTCCGCGCCCTGGCCGAAGAGATCATCGCCGCGCAAGAGACCGAGATCGCCTTCATGCGCGACTGGCTGGCTCAGCAACGGCTATTGAGCCGCCTCAAGCCTCGGCGATCACGTTGATCGCGGCCTCAAGGCCGGTCGGCCCGTGCGGGATCTGCATCGCGGCCATGCCGGCCTGGAGGTTCGCCAAAAGGCCCAAAACCATATGGGCATTCACATGTCCCATGTGGCCGATCCTCAGGTAATCCTCTTTCCGGCCACCCGGTCCCTCGACCCCGCCCAGCGGAATGCCCAGCGTCACGCCTGCGTTGGCGGTCATCCAGTCGCGCAGGCGCTGGCCGTTGCCCTCGCCGAAATTTACCGTGGTCACCGCATGGCTGCGCTTGTGCTCGGCGGCGATATTGGGGCGGGTGGGGCCTGCCTGCCCCCAGACCTCGACGGCGGCCCAGACGGCGCGGGCCAGCGTGGCATGCCGCGCCCAGACGTTTTCCAGACCCTCTTCCTTGATCATGTCGAGCGCGGTGCGCAGACCGAACAGGTGGTGGGTCGGCGCTGTGCCATTGAAATAGCGGTAGTATTCGTCGGGGGCCGAGCGCGGCCGCCAATCCCAATAGGGCGTGACCAGATTGGCCGTGGCGCGGACCGCATCGGCCTTGTCGTTGAAAAAGACAAAGGCCATGCCCGGCGGCGTCATCAGGCCCTTCTGGCTGCCTGTCACCATCACGTCGACGCCCCAGTCGTCCATGTGGAACTCGTCGCAGGCAAGGCAGGCGATATTGTCCGAGAACAGCAGCGCCGGGTGCCCGGCCGCGTCCAGCGTCTGACGCAGGGCGAGAATGTCATTGCGCACGCTGGTCGAGGTGTCGACCTGCACGGCCAGTACCGCCTTGATCTTGTGCGCTTTGTCGGCGGCCAGCGCTGCGGCCACCTGATCCATGTCGATGTCGGTGCGCTGCCCGAAATCAATGATCTGGCAGTCGATCCCCATGGCCTTGGCCATCTCGCCCCAGCCAAGGCAGAACCGCCCGGTGCCAAGGATCAAGATCGTGTCGCCGCGCGACAGCGTGTTGACCAATGCGGCTTCCCACGCGCCATGGCCGTTGGCGATGTACATGGCGACATGATGCTTGGTGCGGGCGATGGCCTTGAGGTCGGGCACAAGGCTGTGGGTCAACTCGACCATCTCGCCAGTGTAGATGTTGGGGGCGGGGCGATGCATGGCTTGCAGCACACGGTCGGGCATGACCGAGGGGCCGGGGATTGCAAGATAGTGGCGGCCATTGGCAAGGCTCATGTCGGGCTTCCTTTTTCACGGACATACTAGCGGTAAAGCGCGTGATCGGCAGGGTCAATCGCAGCACACGCTTGGCGCGGGGCGCGGACATGATTAGCTGTGAGATCACAGTTCAGCGGAGGTGATGATGCCGGGAGAACGGGCAACAGATCGCATGGTCCTCAAGATCGCGGGTGCGGACCGGGAGAAATTCCTGCACGGTCTGGTCACGCATGATGTGGGTGGGCCGGGCGGCGGGCTGGCCTATTCCGCCATCCTGACGCCGCAGGGAAAATATCTGGTCGATTTCTTCTTGCTGAACCGGGGCGAAGATATCTTGCTGGATGTGAAGGCAGAGTTTGCCCCCAAGCTGGCACAACGGCTGTCGATGTATCGGTTGCGCGCCGACGTGACGATCGAGGAGGCCGCACTGTCGGTCGTGCGCGGTCTTGGCGCAGCGCCCGAGGGGGCCTTTGCCGATCCGCGCGATCCGTCTTTGGGGTGGCGCGGCTACGGGATGGAGGGGGGCTCTCCGGTCGTCGATTGGGACGCACTGCGCGTGGCGGCCTGCATCCCCGAGACGGGCATCGAGCTGATCCCCGATGACAGCTACATCCTTGAGGCAGGCTTTGACCGTCTGTCGGGCGTCGATCACCGCAAGGGCTGCTACGTGGGGCAAGAGGTGACCGCGCGGATGAAGCACAAGACGGAATTGCGCAAAGGGCTGGTGACGGTTGATGTCGCGGGAACCGCCCCGGTCGGAACGGCGATCATGGCGGGCGAGCGCGAGGCGGGCGTGCTGTATACGCAAGCGGGCGGGCGCGGCATCGCTTATCTGCGGTTCGACCGGGCGGGGGGCGAGATGCAGGCGGGCGATGCGAAAGTGACATGGAACCCGGCCTGAGCCTGTGGATAAAACTGTGAAGTGATTGGATTTCTGAAGGCGGCGGTTTCCTCGCGGAAACCACCCCGAAACCGCGAGGTCTCCCGGGGCGAGAACCCCGGGGGTCTCACATTCCCTCAGATCAGCAGGCCCGCCGCGCCTTCGTGGCGCAAAAGCCAGACCTTTGCCTCCACCCCGCCCGGCGCGCTGAACCCGCCCAGACCGGTGGACGACAGCACCTCGGTGGCAGGGGATCAGGATCGGCAGCGGGTTCGCCCTGCAGGCCTGACCGATGGCCTGCGCGGGCGCGCCAAGCGCCTTGGACAGATCGCCATAGGTGCGGGTTTCGCCATGGGGAATGGCGTAGAGGGCTTCCAGCACATCGGCCTGCAGGCCCAAGCGTCCATGTGCAAGCGGCAGATCGAACCCGTGGCCTCTTCCCTCGAAATAAGCGGCCAGCTGTGCCAGCGCTTCGATCAAGAGGGGATCGCCGGTCGCGCGGTCTTCCTCACCCCAGCCGCAGGCCGTGATGGCCCCGCCTCGCGCCTCAACCCAGACCGGGCCAAGCGGGGTGTCGAGCGCGGCGCGGGTCATGGCGCAAGTCGCAGACGGATGGGCCCGCGCGCGGTGAGCGGATCGACGGGCGCGCCCTTTGCGTGGCGACCAGTGGAAGGCCCGCCGCCACGCGCCGCACCTCGGGCATCAAGAGACGCCAATCGTCCGACAGCGCGCGGGCGGCCTCGCTCAGGCAGAACGAGGCCCCCGCGCCCCGCCGGTGGGCAAGGTCCATCAGCGCGTCGGCGATGACCTTATCCGCGATCACTCGGCTGCCTTCACCTTGTCTTGCGTCTTGGTGTCGAAGTCCGACGCGTCGTGGCGTTCCCACAATTGCCCCTCCGGCGGGCCATAAGTGCGGTTGACCATCCGCCCGCGTTGCACCGCCGGACGGGCAAAGAACCGTTCCGCCCAAGCGATGACGTTGGGGTATTCATGGACCGACAGGAACTCGCCCGCTTCATAGGCCTCGCCCAAGGCAAGCCGCCCATACCAGGGGCAGATCGCCATATCGGCAATGGTGAACTGGTCGCCCACCATCCATTCGCGCCCTTCCAGATGGCGGTTCAGCACGTCCATCTGGCGCTTGGCCTCCATCGCGAAACGGTTGATCGGGTATTCCATCGGGTAGGGGGCATAGGCGTAGAAATGGCCAAAGCCGCCGCCGAGGTAAGGTGCGCTGCCCATCTGCCACATCACCCAGGAGAGCAGTTCTGGCCGATCTTCGGGGGCGCCTTGGAATGCGTCGAATTTCTCGGCCAGATGCATCAAGATTGCGGCGGATTCGAACACGCGGACGGGTTTGTCGCCGGAACGGTCCATCAGCGCCGGGATCTTTGAATTCGGGTTTATCTCGACGAACCCGCTTCCGAACTGGTCACCATCGCCGATCCGGATGAGCCAGGCGTCATATTCGGCGGCATGGCCTGCGGCCAGCAATTCCTCGAACATGACGGTGACCTTGACCCCATTCGGGGTGGCCAGCGAATAGAGCTGGAACGGGTGCTTGCCGACAGGCAGGTCCTTGTCATGGGTCGCGCCTGCGATGGGCCGGTTCAGGCCCGCCCATTTGCCGCCGTTCTCCTTGTCCCAGATCCAGACTTTCGGGGGGGTGTAGTTTTCGGTCATCGCGGTGGGGTCCCTGTTCCGTGCACGCTCTTGTCTTGTCCAGACATAGGCCGCGCCTGCCGGATCCCCAACAGCCGCTCTTGCACAGGCGTCGTGCGCAGGTCAGCGTGCGCCCCGGCGCTCTTGAGACGCCGCAGCGACCGAGGGGCGCCATGCAGACAACCGACCGGATCATCCTTGCCGTGCCTGCCGCGGGCGAGATCGTCGCTTTTGACGAGGGCATCAGTTTCTGGGGCGGGGTCGACCCCGACACAGGGCGGGTGATCGACACGCATCACCAAGGCCACGGGCAGGGGCTGGCGGGCAAGGTCTTGCTGATGCCGACCAGCCGGGGGTCTTGTTCGGGCAGCGGCGTGCTGTTGCAACTCGCGCTGTCGGGGCACGCGCCCGCCGCGTTGGTGTTCCGAGAGGCGGAGGAGATCCTGACGCTGGGCGCGCTGATCGCGGCGCGGATGTTCGACAAGCCGTTGGCGGTGCTGCGGCTGACGGCGGAGAGCTGCGCGGCGCTCGCGCGGGAGGGGCGGGCGGAGATCACGGGCGGGCGGTTGCGGGCGGGGGTGCTGGACCTGAGGGCTCATGCCCGTGACGGCGGGCGATCTGGCGCTGGATGCGGGCGACCTTGCGCGGCTGGAGGGGGCCGGGGGCCGTGCGGTGCAACTGGCCCAAGAGGTGCTGGGGACGATGGCGGCGGTGCAGGGTGCGGCGCGGCTGATCGATGTGACGCGCGGCCATATCGATGGCTGCATCCTGGCCCATGACGCCAACCTGATCTTTGCCGAAGCCATGGCGGAGATGGGGGCGCGGGTCGCGATCCCCACCACGATCAACGCGATTTCCGTGGACCGGCAGGGTTGGCGCGCGCGCGGCGTGCCGCCCGTGTTCGGCAACAAGGCCAGCCGGTTGGCGGATGCTTATGTGCGGATGGGCGTGGCGCCGACCTTTACCTGTGCGCCCTATCAGGGCGTTTCGGTGCCGGAGTTTGGCGAGGTCATCGGCTGGTCGGAGTCCAATGCGGTGATCTATGCCAATTCCGTGCTGGGGGCGCGGACGGCGAAGCATCCCGATTACCTCGATCTGTTCATCGCCATGACAGGACGCGCGCCTGAGACGGGGGTGTATCTCGACGCCAACCGGGTGGCGCAGGTGGTGATCGAGGTCGAGGCGCCCGAGGGGGCGGATGATGCGCTCTGGCCGCTGTTGGGGTGGCTGGCGGGTCGGCTGGCGCCGGACCGGGTACCGCTGTTGCGGGGGCTGGCGGGGTTGCGGCCGACGCCGGGATGGACCTGCGGGCGGTCTGTGCCGCCTTTGGCACAACCTCGGCCTCAGCGCTGCTGCATGTGGCGGGGTGACGCCCGGGGGATGTGCCGCCCAATCCCGGGGCACAGGTTTTGCGGATCACGCGAAAGGATATCGCGCAGGCTTGGGCGGAGTTCAATCAGGGGCCTGAGGGGGTGGATCTGATCGCCATCGGCAGCCCCATGCGGCGCTGTCGGAATTGCGGGCGTTCGATGCGGCGCTGGCGGGGCGGGCCTGGCGCGCATGTCGCGGCGATCCTGACGGTCGGGCGCGACGTGCTGGAGGCGGCGCGGGGCGAGGGGCTGTTGGCGCGGCTGGAAGGCGCGGGGGTGCAGGTCATCCCGGACCTGTGCTGGTGTTCGATCACCGAGCCGGTGTTTCCGCGTGAGGCCCGGACGCTGATGACCAATTCCGGCAAATACGCCCATTATGCGCCGGGCCTGAGCGCGCGGGCGGTGCGTTTCGGGGGGATTGCCGCCTGCGCCGAGGCGGCGGTGACGGGCCGCGCGCAAGCCGCGCCGCCCGTCTGGTTGGCTTAGCCGAGAGCTTCGTCGCAGCGGGCGCAGACGCCGGGGTGGGCGTGGCTGCCCACATCGGGCAGGATCTGCCAGCAGCGCTGGCATTTCTGCCCATCGGCCTTGTGGAAGACCACGCCGATGCCGGGATCGTCGAGGCGGAAGGCATCGTCTGCGGCTCGCCCTCCATCACGGTCAGCGCGGATGTGATGCAAAGATCGGCCATGTCGGTGGCCTTGATCGTGGCGGCCAGGCGCCGGGTCTGCGATCTGCACCAGCGGTGCCGCCTCAAGCGACGCGCCGATGACCTTGTCTCGGCGCTGGATTTCCAGCGCGGCGGTGACGATGCGGCGGACGCGGCCGGATGTCGGCCCATTTTGCCGCCAGCGCCTCATTGCGCCAGCTTGCGGGCGTCTCGGGGAAATCGCTTGCAGGTGGACGCTGGAGGTGTCGCCCGGATGCCGCTCCAGCCAGACCTCTTCCATGGTGAAGACCAGAACCGGGGCAAGCCATGTGGTCAGCCTCTCGAACAATATTTCCAGCACGGTGCGTGCGGCCCGCCTGCGCGGCGTGTCGCCGTCGCAATAGAGCGCATCCTTGCGGATGTCGAAGTAGAAGGCCGAGAGGTCCGTGGTGGCGAAGTTGAACAGCGCCTGGAACACGCCCTGGAAGTCGTAAGCCGCGTAGCCCTTGCGGACCGTCTCGTCGAGTTCCGAAAGGCGGTGCAGCACCCAGCGTTCCAGCTCCGGCATATCGGAGGGCTCGACCCGGTCCGCCGCCGTCACATCGCCGAGCGAGCCGAGCAGGAAGCGCATGGTGTTGCGCAAACGCCGGTAGCTGTCGGCCACGCCCTTCAGGATCTCCGGCCCGATGCGCAGGTCGGCGGTGTAGTCCGACTGCGCCACCCAGAGCCGCAGGATATCGGCGCCGTATTGGTCGATGACCTCCTGCGGGGCGACGGTGTTGCCGATGGACTTGGACATCTTCATGCCCTTCTCGTCCAGCGTGAAGCCGTGGGTCAGCACGCCCCGGTAGGGCGCGCGGCCGATGGTGCCGCAGGCCTGCAGCATCGAGGAATGGAACCAGCCGCGGTGCTGGTCGGTGCCCTCCAGATAGAGGTCGGCGATGCCGTCCTCGGACCCGTCCTCGCGGTCGCGCAGGACGAAGGCATGGGTTGAGCCTGAATCGAACCACACGTCGAGGATGTCGAAGACCTGATCGTAGGCCTCGGGGTCGTGTTCGTTGCCGAGGAAGCGCGCCTTGGCGCCGGGTTTGTACCAGGCATCCGCGCCCTCGGTCTCGAAGGCCTCGAGGATGCGGGCGTTCACCGCCGGATCGCGCAGCAGGTAGTCGGGGTCGGTCGGTGCCGCGCCCTTTTTGGTGAAGCAGGTCAGCGGCACGCCCCAGGCGCGCTGGCGCGAGAGGACCCAATCGGGCCGCGCCTCGATCATGGAATAGAGCCGGTTGCGGCCGGTCTTGGGTGTCCAGTCGACGAGCTGGTCGATGGAGGTCAGCGCGCGGGTGCGGATCGTCTCGCCATAGGTGTCCATCCCGTCGCCCAGCGGCTTGTCGATGGCGGCGAACCATTGCGGGCGGTTGAGGCGGATGACGGGGGCCTTGGAGCGCCAAGAATGCGCGTCACTGATGGTGATGCGCTTGCGGGCGAGCAGCTTGCCAAGCTCCACCAGCTTGTCGATGACGACCTTGTTGGCATCGCCGGGCTTGCCGTTGGGGCGGATGATCTGTTCGCCCGCGAAGAAGGGCAGGTCGGAGCGGAAGCTGGAATCGTCGAGGATGTTCCACGTCATTTCCAGCCCGTGCTTGCGCCCGATCTCGAAGTCGTCGTCGCCGTGGGAGGGGGCGGTGTGGACGAAGCCGGTGCCCGCGTCGTCGGTGACGTGGTCGCCGGGGAAGAGGGGGACGGGGTAGTCCCATTCGCCGTTGGCGCCGTCAGCCCCGCGCAGGGGGTGGGCGCAGGTGAGCGACGCCAGTTCCTCGGCGCTCACATCGCGCAGGCGGCGGTGCATCGTGGGGTCCAGCCGCATGGCCGCCAGCGCCTCGGGGGCAAGCTTGTCGGCGATCAAGTAGCGGTGGCCGATAGTGACCCAGCTTTCCTGCGGACGGCCAATGACCTCGTAGAGGCCATAGCTGATGTCCGGCCCAAAGCAGATCGCGCGGTTCTGCGGCAGGGTCCAGGGGGTGGTGGTCCAGATGATGACTTTGGCTTGCGCCAGCATTCCGATCCGCTCGAGCGTTGCGGCATCGACCTGCGCCAGACGTTCGGACAGGGAGCCTGCGCCATCCAGAACCGGATGGGCGACATCCACCACCTCGAACGGCACCCAGACCGCATCCGTCTGGCGGTCGTGATACTCCACCTCCGCCTCGGCGAGTGCTGTCTTCTCAACCGGCGACCACATCACGGGCTTGGACCCCTGATAGAGCGACCCGTTCATCAGGAATTTCTGGAATTCCTCGGCGATCACGCGTTCGGCGTGGAAATCCATCGTGAGATAGGGCTTGTCCCATGTGCCGGTGATGCCCAGCCGCTTGAACTCCTCGCGCTGGACGTCGATCCAGCCTTCGGCGAAGCGGCGGCATTCCTGGCGGAAATCGACGACATCGACCTTGTCCTTGTCCTGCCCCTTGGCGCGATAGGCCTCCTCGATCTTCCATTCGATCGGCAGGCCGTGGCAATCCCAGCCGGGGACGTAGCGCGTCGCGCCCCGACATCTGCTGGCTGCGGACCACCATGTCCTTGAGGATCTTGTTCAGCGCATGCCCGATATGGAGGTTGCCGTTGGCATAGGGGGGGCCGTCGTGCAGGGTGAAGGGCTGTCGGCCCTCTGCCTTTTCTCGCAGGCGGTCATAGACCCCGATCTCCTCCCAGCGGGCGAGCCAGCCAGGTTCGCGCTGGGGTAGCCCTGCACGCATCGGAAACTCGGTCTCGGGCAGGTTCAGGGTGTCTTTGTAGTCCACGGCGGGGGTATCGGCGCACATCGCGGGCGCTCCTCATCTGTCGGGTCGTTTCGGGGAATACGAGGGGCGGTGCGATAGCTCAAGCACCTATGTCCCGGCGGCTCAGGTCTCAGAGCGCCGGGCGGCTAATTCGAATGACGATGGCGGGTGTCTGCGTCATGCGCGTCGGTATAGGCCGCGCCAGCAAGCGCGTAAAGATCAATGCGCAAAGAGCGATCCAACGCCAGTAAGCCACGCCCCGCCGCCACCCCACCGATGGCCAGAGTCTCAAGGCCCGAGCGCCACCACGCCGCCTCGGACCACAGGCTTTTGGCCGCGCCGATGGCGAAGAACACGGCAAAGGTCATCCCGGCGGCCAGCCCGAAGGCATCCGTCAGCCCCAGCACGAAGGGCGCAAGCGCACGGAGCCCGCCACGACGAAAGCCCCGAAAGTGGCCAGCGCCGCGCGCATCGGGTGCGGCTCCACCGAGGCGAGGCCGTATTCGTCTGTGAGCATGAGGGCCGCAGCCGCCTCGCCGTCGGCGCAGATCTGGTCGGTCGCGGCCTCGAGCACGTCGCCGCGCAGGCCCTTGAGGCGCAGGATTTCCCGGATCTCGCGCCGTTCGCCCTCGGGGTTCTGGGCAAGGTGACGGCGTTCCACTGTGGCAAGGCGGCGGATATCGTCACGCTCGGCCTTGGTGCCGGAATAATTGCCCGCCGCCATGGAAAACCCGTCGGCGAGCAGGTTGGCGAGGCCAAGCGCAAGGATCACCCCGGTCGACAGGCCTGCCCCGCGACCCCCGCCACGATGGCAAAAGTCGTCACAGCGCCGTCGATCGCGCCATAGATCATGTCGCGCAGGTAGCCCCGGCCCGCAGGCGCGCCGATACGGGTTTCGACCTCTGCCTGGCTGTGACCATGTTCGCGGGGCATGGCGCCACGCTAGGGCAGGGCGCAGCGCCCGGCCTTGCGCTGGATCAACCCGCAGGCGGGGCGGGTGTAGCCCTGCGCGCCGCCCGGCTCAGGTTGCGCTCGCGAAAGACGATGCCGAGAGGCCCGAGGCGATGGTGATGGCGATGCCCGCCAAGGCCAGTCCGTTGGGAAACTCACCGAAGATCGCAAGCCCTACGATGGCGGCCACCGGGATCTCCAGATATTGCATCGGCGCGAGCGTCGCCGAAGGTGCAAAGCGCAGCGACCATGTCATCAAGAGGTGCCCCAGCGTGCCGGTCAGACCCAGAGCCACCAGCAGCCACAGGGCGGCGGCGTCTGGCGGAGGGGTCCAGCCGATCAGCGGCGGGGTGCCGCCGAACTCGGGCAACAGCAACAAGGGCACAAGGATCGGCAGGCCAAGGATGCCGCCCAGACCCTGCAGGGCGATCGGGTCTATTTCCTTGGCGATCTGACGCGTGACCAGCATGAAGAAGGCGAAGATGACGGCGACGCCCAAGGGCAGCAGCGCGGGCCAGCCCACGGCGGCAAAACTGGGCTGGACCACCATCAATGTGCCGGCAAAGCCCACCGCGCAGGCGGCCAGACGCCGCGGCCCCACCTCCTCGTGCAAGATATAGCGGCCAAGGATCAGCATGATGAAGGGCATGACAAAGGCGATGGCCACCGCATCGGCCAGCGGCAGGAACCCGAGCGCGCTGAACATGAGGGATATGCCGCCGATCTGCAGCAAGGTCCGCACCAGCGCCAGCCGCACCACCCGGGCCGAGGGAAAGATCACCGCGCCGCGCGCCAGCGCCAGCGGCAACAACAACCCCGCCTGCGCAATGAAGCGGATGATGATGAGCTGCAGCAGCGGGAAAACGCCCCCCAGCAGCTTGGCCAGCGCGTCGGAAAACGGGATCAGCACGCAAAACCCCAGCATCAGCACGATGCCAAGAAGCGGTCGGTCGGCGTGGGGGTGGGTCATGGCCCTGTTCTGCCCTGCCGGCGCGGGATTGTCACGCGGGCGAACCACCCGCCGCTGGCGCGATACGCCCGCACCGCAGCCAGCAGGTCGCTGGCATCAGGGTCGTCGATCCCTACCTCGGCCAAGTGCGCGACCGTGCTGTGCAGGTAATCGAAGCTTGTGCCCAGAAACCCCGCACCGGTCGCGGCATAGCGGATCTGCGTCTCGCGCGCGATGTCGGCCTGCATCAGCGGATCGTCATGGTCGGCGATGAAGCTCAGCGCGCGGCCCTCTTGCCCATCGACAATGACGGGGATGAACCGAGCGTGATAGCCCGGCGCGATCATCTCGCGACGAAACAGGATCTCGGTCTCGGTCTCGACCTTGTCAGCCGCGATGCGGAACACCAACCCGTCGCAGCCCGCCCCCTCGTCCAGCGCGGCCATAAGCCCCGGCGCTTCATGCGTGCCGCGTGCGCCATGGGTGTCGACAAGGATGAAGCGTCGCGCGTGGCACGGCGCATGGGCACGGCGCAGCTCGGCGAAATCCAGCGCGGGGTCCCAGATCAGCGAGCCATAGGCAAAGACCAGCAGATCGCCCTCATGCCCCGCCAGCGCCTCGGCCCGAAGAGCCTCGCGCTCTGCGTCTGAATGGAACGGCAAGGTTTCCTCGATCCCTGCTTCGGCCAAGGTTGCGCGCACGCTTTGTGTGGTGAAGGTGCGGAAATAGGACGTGGCGAAGGGTCTGACCTTGTCGCGCAGGGCGGGGTGATGACGGAACGGATCGGGCGTTAAGGGCATGCAACGGGCTATGCCCTGTTCCCCGCCGATGTCACCCGCCTAACCACGCCGCTCAGGCGGGCGGGTTCAGATGGCCCCAGACCTCGCTAATCACAACCGATCCTTCGCCCACCGCACTTGCCACCCTGGCTGACCGACCCGGCGCGCACATCGCCCACCGCATAGATCCCCGGTTGCGATGTGCCATAGGCCGACTGCGCCCCGACCCCTTGGCCGGTCCGCACGAACCCCTTGTCGTCCAGCGCCACAAGGCCCGAAAGCCAGCCGGTGTTGGGCGCGGCCCCCACCATGACGAAAACCGCAGGCGTCTCCAGCCGTCGCTCGGCGGGGTCTGCCCCCTCAATGCGGATCGTGACAGCCTCAAGCGTGTCGCCACCGTGTAGGGCTGTCACGGCTGTGCCGTAATGCACCGTGATGCGGGGATGCGCTTCGATCCGGTCCGACAGGTACCGCGACATCGAGGCAGCCAGCGACGCCCCGCGCACCAGCACATGCACATGCCGCGCGGTCCGCGCCAGAAACATCGCCGCCTGCCCGGCGGAATTGCCGCCGCCGATCACGGCGACCTCGGCGTCGCGGCACCAGCGCGCCTCCACATCCGTCGCGGCATAATAGATGCCCGCGCTCTCGAAGTCCTCCAGCCGGTCCAGCGGCAGACGTCGGTACTGCACGCCCGTGGCTACCACCAGTGCGCGGGCGCAGGTCTCGGTCCCATCGTCAAGCGTGACGCAAAACGTGCCATCCGCCCGCAGCGCCAGCCCGCTCGCGCGGCGCGGCACGGCAAAGCGCGTGCCGAATTTCATCGCCTGCACCTCGCCGCGCCAGCACAGATCGGCGCCCGAGATGCCGGTGGGAAAGCCCATGTAATTCTCGATCCGGCTGGAGGTTCCAGCCTGCCCGCCGATGGCCAGATCCTCCAGCACAAGCGCCAGCCCTTCGGACCCGGCATAGACGGCGGCTGCCACTCCCGAGGGGCCACCGCCCACGATCAGCACGTCATGCAGCTCGCCCGTGTCAAAGGTCAGGTCGAGCCCAAGCCGTGCCGCCAGCTTGCGTGGCGTGGGCTCCGCGATCACCTCGCCCTTGCCGAAGATGACGGCGGGGCGCACAGCCCCCAACGCGCATTGGCCTGCGACCACCTCGGCCTCGTGTTCGTCGAGCGTGAGCGACCGGTAGGGGATGTGGTTGCGTCCCGCGAAACTGGCGATCTCGCGGATGGTGCGGTCCGCCTCGGCCCCGATCAGCGTCAGGCTCGCCTCGCCGCTTTCCAGAAGCCGCCGCCGCCGTGCAGCCAGCACGGTGATGATGATGTCCGACATCTCGGGCATCCGCGCCATCAGCGCCAGCATCTCCGACCGCGGAACGCACAGCAGCCGCGTGCGGCTCACCGCGCGTGCGCCGAACTGCAGCGCGCTGCCCGACAGGAACGAGATGTCGCCAAAGAACTGCCCCGGCCCCAGCGTCGCATCCCCATAGCGCGTGCCGGTGCGCGCATCGACGGCCTCAAGCTCGCCGTCCAGCACATGGCAGAGCCGGTCCTGCACATCGCCCACGTGGTACAAGAACGCGCCCGCCTCGATCACCTCCTCGGTGCCCGCTCTGCGCATCGCCTCGATGTGGTCAGGGTGAAGCGGCGTGCGCACCATCGTGCGCAGGTCTGCGGCCAGCGATTCCATTCCCACTCACTCCTTTTGCCCGAAAAGCCCTGTCAGAGCCCGCCTGACCAGCGATGTAACACTGGGGCGGCGGTTGTCACCAAAGGGCAGGGGGCGGCAGACCTCCATCGCGGCAACGCCCACGCGCGCGGTCAGCGCGCCGTTCACCACCCCCTCGCCAAAGCGGCGCGAGACCTTGGACAGGATCGAGCCCCCCGCCACCGACCCGATCAGATCATCCCCGATGGCAACCGCCCCGGTGGCGACCAGATGCGTCAGCACCGCACGCGTCAGCCGCCAGGCCCCCAGCGTGCCGGAGCGCCCGCCGTAGATCTCGGCGATGCGCCGGATCATGCGGGTGTTGGCGGTCAGCGCCGCCACCACATCGGCCAGCGCTATGGGCACCAGGGCGGTGACGGTCGCCACCTGCCGCGCGGCGGCCTCAACCTCGGCGCGGGCGGCGGCATCCAGCGGCAGCAACAGCCGCGCCTCCGCCAGCGCCAGCAGAGCTGTCGGCATCCAGCACCTCCCTGCCGCGTTGCGCCAGTTCGGCGCGCGCCAGCGAGCTCGGGCCGCGCCCGGTAAAGCGCATCCAGCCGCGCAACGACCCGCCGTGCCGCGGGCAGATCCGCCGCCGACAAGGCCGCCTCCGCCTCGCGCCGCAGATCATCGAGGCGGCCCAGACGCGCAAAGGCCGCCGCCTCGCGCAGCTGCGATCAAGACCAGCGTGACAAGAACCAGACCCACCAGCCCCGCCGCCACCCCGCCAGGATCGGGTTCGCCGCCAAAAGGCCCGTCACGAATTCCCACGCCGCCAGCGACGCGGCAAAGCCACCAGCGCCAGAAGCGCCCCCCAGAACAACCGCGACAAACGGTTGGGCCGGCGCGCGGCCAGCGTCGCCGCCATCTGCATCGCCCGCCCCTCGGGCGCCTGAGTCAGGTCGGGCACCGGTGTCGCGTCTTGCGGCGCCGCCACAGCTCCGTCGTCGAGTTCGATCAGGACCGGGCCCTTGCGCTCGCTCATGGACCTCCTCCCTGCTTCTCTGTTTCCAAAATATCCCGGGGGGAGGCGCCGCAGGCGGCGGGGGCAGCGCCCCCTTGCTCCCGTATTGTCCATGCCCGCCCTCACAGCCTGTCGCCCAGCAAGAACTCGGCCGCCCGGTCCAGCCTTATATGCGGCGGCCCATCGCCCGGTCGCAGCGACAGGGGCGCGGGCGCAAAGCGCATCACGCCGTAGTCACCATCGAGCCAGCGATCGGCCCCGGAGCGCGCCGGTGCCAGCAGCGCCGAGGGGTCAGCCGGCAGGTCGCCGGGATGCAGCGCCGCCTGCTTGCCCGTCTCCAGAAGTGTGCCGCGGACAAGGTCCATCTCGGCGCCGTTCACGAAGCGAACCTCTTCCACCGTGGCACGCAGCGCGGCGATCGCCATCGCCTGCGTCTGCGCGCTGGCGAAATCGGCGCGGCGGCGCGCGTCGGCGACCAGCGCCGCCATGATCGCGGCCAGCCGGTCGTGTTGGCTGTGGTGCAGGTGGTCAGCCTTGGTCGCGGCGAACAGGATACGGTCCACTCTTTTTTGGCCGAGCAGGGCCGAGAGGAACGCGTTCCGACCTGGCCGGAATGCGCCGAGGATACCGGCCAACGCCTGACGCAGATCCTCCAAGGCCTGCGGCCCCGCATGGATCGCCCCCAATGCATCGACCAGCACCACCTGCCGGTCGATCCGGGCGAAATGGGCGCGGAAGAAGGGTTTGACCACCTGCGCCTTGTAGGCCTCGAACCGGCGGGCAAACTCGCGCGCCAGTGATCCGCGCGGCGCGGCCGACGGCGGCAGGGGCGCAAAGGTCAGCACGGGCGAGCCCTCAAGATCGCCGGGCAGCAAGAACCGGCCCGGCGTGCAATCGGAATAGCCCGCGACACGTGCGGCCTGCAGATAGGCGGTCCAGTCGCGCGCCAGGTCCAGCCGCTCCGGGCTCTGACAGGGGCGCCGTGGGATCGGTTGAGTCCATTCTCGCGCGAAAGGGCGCGGCCTCGGTGCGCGCCTCGGCCCGCTTCAGGGCCTGCGCCGACCAGCTTGCGAAATCCTGATCCAGCAGCGCCAGATCCAGCAGCCATTCGCCGGGGTAATCCACGATGTCGAGATGCACGGTGCGCGGCCCCGACATGCCGCCCAGCAGCCCCGTGGGCCGCACCCTGAGCGACAGGCGCAGTTCCGAGACGGACCGCGTGCTCTCGGGCCAATGCGGCGTCGGGCCGGTCAGGGCTGCCAGATGGCTCTCGAACTCGAAGCGCGGCACGGTGTCGTCGGGCTGGGGCTGCAGAAAGACCGCTTCGATCCGTCCCGAACGCGCGGCGGCAAGCCCCGGCATCCGGCCGCGGTCGAGCAGGTTCGCCACCAGCGAGGTGATGAACACCGTTTTGCCTGCGCGGCTCAGGCCGGTGACGCCCAGCCGGATGACCGGCTCGAAGAACAGGCCCGACACGCCCTGTGCCACGCCTTCGATCTGGCGGCCGACCGCGTCGGCGATGGTTCCGATGACCACGGCACTGGCCCCTTTCTTGTATTCTCCCACAGAGTAAGCATCGCGTGTCCCCATTGCGAGGGGGCGAATGACCGGTGGCTTCCCCCTTGGCGCGGGCGTGGCTTTGGCCCTATGTGCCGCGCATGCCCAGATATGCCCTGAAACTCGAATACGACGGCGCGCCCTTTGCCGGCTGGCAACGGCAGGCGGACCAGCCCAGCGTGCAAGGCGCGCTGGAGGCAGCTCTGGCCGCACTCGAGCCCGGCGTGCCGTCGGTCGCGGCGGCAGGGCGGACCGATGCCGGGGTGCATGCGACAGGGCAGGTGGCGCATTGCGACATGGCCCGGGACTGGGACCCGTTCCGCCTGTCCGAAGCGCTGAACTGGCATCTGAAACCCGCCCCCGTGGCGGTCGTGGCTTGTGCGCGGGTGGCCGAGGATTGGCACGCGCGCTTTTCGGCCGTCGAGCGGCGCTACACCTACCGCGTGATCTGCCGCCGGGCGCCCTTGGTCCATGCGCGTGGACAGGCTTGGCAAGTCAAGCATGATCTGGATGTCGTGGCCATGCGCTCCGGCGCCGCCCATCTGGTCGGGCGGCATGATTTCACCACCTTTCGTGCGGTGCACTGTCAGGCGCAAAGCCCGGTCAAAACGCTCGACGAGGTGACAGTGGCGGAGGTCGCGCAGCCAAATGGCCGCGAGATCTTGTTCCATCTGCGCGCGCGGTCCTTTTTGCACAATCAGGTGCGCTCCATCGTCGGCACGCTGGAACGGGTGGGCGCGGGCGCTTGGTCGCCAGATGCCCTGCGCGCAGCCCTTGAGGCCTGCGACCGGGCGGCCTGCGGGCCGGTCGCCCCGCCGGAAGGTCTGTATCTGACGGGCGTGGGCTATCCGACGGATGTTTTCGCCTGACAGGCCGCGGGGCGTTGGAACTTTCGATCCGTATTTGAAGAAAGGTGAAGCAGGCGGGGGCCTTTTTAGCGTCAGGCCGGTGTGGCGGGTCCGGCATCGGGCAGGCGCAGCCCGCGCGCCCTCGCGGCGTTTCGGGCCGAGGGGTGCAGGCGTTCGGACGGGTCTTTTCCCACCGCGCGGGCATGGCGCAGGAAGAACAGCTTGCCGAAACCCCGGTTCATCCCGATGGCGGGTGCGTTTGCATCGGTCACGAAGCGCTGGCGCCAATGGACGGGCAGGAGCAGGCCCGCCGCCTCCGCCTCGGCCAGCATCCAGACCATCGGTATGTTTGACAGCAGGCGCGCGGCGCTTGCCCCGTCCAACTGGCCGCCGACATCGCCATGGCTGCCGCGAAACCAGACCTGTTGCACCCGGCCGCTTGCGGCCTGATCGGGCGTCGTTTCCCACATCACCGGGGCGTAGGCGTCGCGCCGCTCGGACAGGGCGAGCGCGTGGCGGGCGATCTGGGTCGCGGGGCCGAGCGCGTGGGAATGAAGTGTGTGGGGCATAGGCAACAGGCGCCACAGCCCGGGCCAGCGCAGGCCAAGGGCGCGCACGGTGTCATAGACGCCCAGAAAGCGGATCGGCACCTCGGGATGACAGAGCGACGCGCGCAGCGCCTGCGCCTCGGCGCTGTCGGGCGCCTCGCGGTAGAGGCCGTAGACCCTGTCCAGCGTCTCGGGCGTGATCTGTGCCGCGCGGAGCAGGCCCAGCCGGTCGATCAGCCCGGCAAGCGAGCGCAGCGCATAGGCCCCGCGCGAATAGCCCATCAGCATGATCGTATCGCCGGGGCGGTAGTTGCGCGCCAGAAACAGGTAGGCGCGCTTGATCTGGCGGTTGATGCCGATGCCCGCGATCACCTCGACACTGCGTTTCCAGCCGCGCCACTGGATACCCGGCTCATAATAGAGCGTCAGCGGCGCGCTGCGCGGCAGCTCCTGCAGCAGGCGGTAGGTCAGGCCGATATTGGTCTCACGCCCGCGCAGGAGGCTCGACATCGTTCCGTCGAGCAATACCACATGGGTCACCGGCGCGCGGATCTGGGCCAGCCGCGGGGCCGCACTGCGGTAGCCCGCGAGTCGGGCAAGAAGGCGGCTACTCGGCGGCAACAGCCTTTCCCTCTTGCAACATCGCCCATACCCGGGCGGGGGTGAAGGGCATGTCGACCTGCCTGAGACCCAAGGGCCAAAGCGCATCTTGCACCGCATTGGCCACTGCGGCGAGCGCACCCACCGTGCCCGCCTCGCCACAGCCCTTCATGCCCAAGGGGTTGGCGGTGGAGGGCACGGGTTCGGTGTAGAAGGCGATGAAGGGCGTATCATCGGCGCGCGGCATGCCGTAATCCATGAAGCTTGCGGTCAGCAACTGGCCGCCCGCGTCATAGACCACATGTTCGGTAAGCGCCTGACCGATCCCTTGCGCGATCCCGCCATGGACCTGTCCCTCGGCCAGCCGCGGGTTCATCAGATTGCCAAAATCATCGACCACCGTGTAGCGGTCGACGCGGGTGGCGCCGGTGTCGCGGTCGATCTCGATCTCGGCGATATGGCAGCCGTTGGGGTAGGAGCGTCCGGGCAGGGTGGTGGTGCGGGTCGCGGTGGCGACGCCGGGCTGGCCTGCAGCGCGGGCGCGGGAGGCGGCCTCGAGAAGCGTAATGACAACGTTGGAGCCGGGCGCGCGGAACACACCCTCACCCGCGTCGAATGTCACGTCCTTCTGGTCCATCATGTCACTGAGGAAAGCGCAGAATTGGGATATAAGTGTGTCCGCCGTTGCCCGCATCGCCATGCCCTGCACCGTTACCGACCGTGACCCGCCAGTGCCGCCGCCGGTGGCGATGCGGTCGCTGTCGCCCTGCACGATTTCGATCGCCTCCAATGGCAACCCGGTCTGGTCGTGCAGCAATTGGGCATAGACCGTCTCGTGCCCCTGACCGTTCGATTGGGTGCCGACATAGACCCGCGCGCCGGTCTCGGTGATCTCGATGGTGGCAGCCTCGGCTCGGGTCGCCGAGGATGCTTTCGATGTAATAGCAGATGCCAAGGCCGCGCAGTCGGCCCCGCGCCTCGGACTTGGCGCGCCGCGCGGCAAAGCCTGCCAGATCGGCCACGACCTCGGCACGGGCCAGCACGCGGTGGAAATCGCCGACGTCATAGAGCTCGCCGGTGGCGCTGCGGTAGGGAAAGGCATCGCGGGCGATGAAGTTGCGCCGCCGCAGCTCCAGCGGATCGATGCCCAATTCCCGCGCGGCGAAATCCATCGCACGCTCAAGGGCATAGATCGCCTCGGGGCGGCCCGCGCCGCGATAGGCGTCGACCTGCGTGGTGTTGGTGAAGACGCCCCGGTTGCGGAAATGGTAGGTCTGCACGTCATAGGGGCCGGTCAGCACCTTGGCATAAAGCGAGGACTGGATGTTCTGCCCGAACTCCGAGACATAGCCCCCAAGATTCGAGATACTGTCGGTCTTGAAGGCCACCAGCCTCAGATCGGCGTCGAAGGCCAGCGTGGTCGTCACGTCCAGATCGCGGCCCGCGTTGTCGGACAACATCGCCTCGGTCCGCTCAGACATCCAGCGCACCGGGCGGCCCAGCAGACGCGCGGCATGGGCGACAAGGAAATGCTCGGGGTAGCCCATGCCCTTCATGCCAAAGCCGCCGCCGACATCGGGGTTGGTCACGCGCACATCCGTCTCGGGCAGGCCGAGCCAGCGGATCAGATCGGCCTTGATGTCCCACACGCCCTGCCCGTTGAAGGCCAGATGCAGCCGCCCGCCTTCGACCTCGGCATAGCAGCCGCGCGGCTCCATCGAGTTCACGATGACGCGGTTGTCGTGGCTGGTGTGGCTGACGACATGGGCCGCACCAGCAATGGCGGCTTCGGTCGCCTCGGCATCGCCCAGGGTGAAGTCATAGGCGATGTTGTCGGGGGCCTCTGCGTGGATCGTCTCGCCACCCGGTGCGAGGTCGATCTTGGCGGGGCGTTCATCAAGGTCCAGCTCGATCAGCTCCGCCGCATCCCGCGCGGCGATCATGCTGTCGGCGACGATGAAGGCCACCGGGTCGCCGACGAAACGCACCCGCCCTCGGCCAAAATCGGGCGCACGGGGGCGGCGGGGCTTGGCGCCACGTGTCTTGACCAGCGCATAGCGCATGGCGTTCTTCAGCCCCGCCGCCGTCAGGTCGGCGGCGGTCAGCACCAGATGCACGCCGGGGGCCGCGCGCGCGGCGGTCACGTCCAGACCGGCGATGTCGGCATGGGCCTGCGGGCTGCGCAGAACGAACCCGTACAACGCGTCTTGCGGCGCGATGTCATCGACGTAGCGGCCGCGACCGGTCAGGAAGCGGCTGTCTTCCAGACGGGTGACGGGC
>JAGYLB010000082.1 GCA_018401055.1 Roseicyclus sp. | reverse complement strand
CACGCGGAACCGACTTATCCATGTGAACCGTTCATCTAAGCGGTCAAACGCACTGGACATCGATGGTGAGCGCACGGCCGACATCTTCGATCTTGTCAGGGCTCAAGGAAAGCGGATGCGTTTCCTGGCGCGAGATGAAGAAGACGCTGACTATGAAGGTGACAGCGAGGACCTCTTGCTGTCCGTTGGTGACGTCGACGAAACCGATAGAGCAGCGCGATACCAGGATCAATTCCTCGAAACTCGGCTTGGGCAGGAAGCACTTCAGCGCCGACTGCTGCGGTTGTTCACGGACGCCCGCACGTCAGAGGAAGAGCAGGGCTTCAACATCCTTTACCTCGCGATGGGTTTTCTGCGCTGGTACGAAAGTGAGAGTTCGCAGACCCTGCGCGAGTCCCCACTCATCCTGCTTCCGGTCGAGTTGGTCCGAGATGAACGGCGAGCGACGTTCGATCTGCGCGCGCGTGATACCGAAATCGTAACGAACCTTCCTCTTCAAGAACGCTTGAGGGCTGATTTCGGGTTTGAGTTGCCAGAGATTGCCGAGGACGAAACATTCGCGCCGGAAGCGTATTTCGACGATCTGGCTGAGCGCATCGAAAATCGAACCCGCTGGTCGATCGATCGCGATGGTATGCAGCTCGGCTTCTTTTCGTTCTCGAAGCTCTTGATGATGCGAGACCTGGAGCCTGTGCAATGGCCAGAGGGCGCGTTTGAGGATCACCCTGTTCTCGGTGGACTGCTCGGAGGTGGGTTCGAACGATCAGAGCCGCTTTTCGGTCCGCAGGAACCACTTGATCCTCGGCTTACCCCTTCGGATCTGTTGCATGTGGTCCCTGCAGACGCGTCGCAAACCCGGGTGATTGAGGAGGTTCGCGCGGGGCGCAATCTCGTCGTCCAAGGGCCGCCTGGAACAGGCAAGTCGCAGACGATAGCGAATATCATCGCGGGCGCTGCCCATGATGGCAAGACAGTGCTTTTCGTGGCCGAGAAAATGGCAGCCCTGTCGGTCGTACACCATCGGCTGCAGAAAGTCGGTCTGGGCGACCTATGCCTTGAGATCCATTCACGCGCCGCGAACAAGAAGTTATTCCTTGAGGAACTCGCGCGTACCTTGAACGCTGGGCGAGCAGCGCCGGAGATGCCGGAACCGCCAGATGCGCTGCGCGAGGCACGAGACAGGCTGAACAGTGTCAGCGCGCTGCTGCATGAACCCGTTCCCGGTTATGATTTCACGCCATATCGGGCGATGGCGGAAATTGCACGTTTTGTGGGCAGGGAGCTGCAGCCACCAAGGCTGGCACGTGACGGGTTGGCCGCTCTTGACGAGGCAACCCGGAGAAACCTGGCGGATCGCATCAAGATCTATGCTGATCTGCTTGAATCATCCGGCCCGCGGCGAAGCCATCCATTCGCGGGTGTTGGATCAACGAGCTTGCAGCCGACAGATCTGCAGAGGCTAGAGCCCGAATTGCGCCAAGTATCGGAAGCCATCAAGCAGCTGCAAGTGACGGCCTTGCACCTGGCAGTGTTGACGAGCAGGGCTGAGCCGTCCTCACTGCCCGATTGCCTCACCTTGCGAGACCTTCTGTGCGCAGCGGCCGGTAGGCCGGCAGATGCCCAAAACGCGACTGCGGTTCTGCTATCGCATGCGAGCGATCCTCGCCTTCAGGAAGCCCTCAGCGCTGGCCGCGCGTGGGTAGAGGCGCGCGAAGCGGCCGGCACGCGTTTTGCCGAGCCGGCGTTCGGGATTTCAGCCGATACATTGCGCGCACGATTGGCACCTGGCGTGGGTTCATTTTGGGCACGGCTGTTCGGGACGTATCGCGCCGCTAGCAAGGAACTTGCGACTGTTTTGAGCGGCCCTCTGCCCAGCGCGCCTGCAGATCGCCTTAAGCATGTCGACGAACTGGTTATTGTTCAACGTCGACGCAAAGAGCTGGCGGATGAGGAAGGCTGGCTCAAGGAGGTCCTGGGGTCAGCGTGGCGCGGCGAACGCACGCCTTTCACATCGCTCCTCGCTCAGGCCGAATGGCTGGGACGGATCGTAGCGATCGTTCCGTCCGCTGACGCTGAAAGTGTTGATCGGATTAGCGCAGCAGCCGCTGGTGAACCCGAATTGACTGCCGCTTTGGATGGCTTGACCTCTCTGTTGGATCCGCTTGTCGCAAGGCTTGCGATCAACTGGCCAGAAGGTGATGGCATCTCCCTCGAAACGCTGGCGCAGCGCATCGACGCCATGCGCGTCGCCCTTGATCGTTTCGGCGAATGGGCCCGCCTCACGCATCTGTCAGGTGAACTGGAGAGCAACGGCCTCGGGTCTCTGATCACGATGTTGGACGTAGGTGAGATTTTACCTGACAAGGCGGTGGACGAGTTTCTCTATGCAACTGCAGAGGCACGCTGGGAAGCAGCCCGTGCGGCGCTCCCAGGCATGAACGAACTCGCCTATCTGGATCGTCATGCGCTCGTGGAGGCATTTCGTGGTCTTGAGGCTGCACGGCTTGATGAGACCAGGCTACTTGTTCGCTCGAAGCACCTGGCGCAACTGCCAACAGGCGCTGCTGGGCAGATGGGCTTCCTGCGCGGGGAGATGGCAAAGAAGCGCCGGCATCGGCCGATCCGCCAAATGATGAAAGCTGCCGGGCAAATGGTGCAGAGGATCAAACCGGTCCTGCTGATGAGCCCCATCTCCATCGCGCAATATCTGCCGCCGGGGGCCGCGCAATTCGACTTGCTGGTTATCGACGAGGCCAGCCAAGTGCGACCCGAGGAGGCGCTGGGCGCGATTGTGCGTTGCCGCCAAATCGTAGTAGTCGGCGATCAGAAGCAGCTTCCGCCCACCAGCTTTTTTGATCGGATCGCCGGATCTGATGATGTGGAGTTGGATGAGGAAGCCGAGGAGGAAGTCCGCACTGCGACTGCGACGGAGATGGAGAGCGTCCTGACGCTCTGTGAAGCCCGCGGCCTCAACCCGGCAATGCTCGAATGGCATTATCGTTCGCGCGATCCATCGCTCATCATGGTCAACAATGCAGAGTTCTATGACCACCGTTTGATCCTTCCGCCGTCCCCAGTTCAAAACGATCCTGAGTACGGGCTCGCGTTTCAGCGCGTGCCGGGGGTTTACACGAGCCGATCTCGCGGGACGGGTCGGCCTGGCACCAATCGGATTGAGGCCGAGGCCGTCGCAAAGGCGGTTGCAGAGCACGCGCGCACCCGCCCCGACCTTTCCCTTGGGGTGGTCGCCTTCTCAAAGGCACAATCTGACATGCTGACAGAGGTACTCGAAGTCGCCCGGCGCCAAGACGAAATCCTCAATGACTTCTTGCGCGAGGGGCGGTCGGAGGATGTCTTCGTCAAGAACATCGAAAACGTGCAGGGCGACGAGCGCGATGTGATCCTGATTTCGGTCGGGTATGGCCCGGCCGAGCCAAATGGTCGCCTCACGTCCATGTCCTTCGGGCCTGTGAATGGCGAGGGCGGCGAGCGTCGCCTTAACGTTCTCTTCTCGCGTGCCAGGACGCGCTGCGTTGTCTTCTGCTCGTTCGATCCCAATGACATCGACACCAGTCGAACCAGTCGCGATGGGCCGAGGGTGCTTAAGCGCTTTCTCGAATTTGCGCGCAGCGGACAGATGGCCCAGCCGCAGGCGACAGGGGAGTTGCCTGACAGTCCGCTCGAGTCCGATGTGGCAGACGTGATCGAGCGTCTTGGCTACCCTTGCGATCACCAGGTTGGGGCTGCTGGCTTCCGGATCGATCTGGGCGTGCGGCACCCGGAGCAACCCGGTCGCTACATCCTCGCAGTTGAATGTGATGGTGCCACATATCACTCCGCTCTTTGGGCCCGCGAACGTGATCGCCTGCGTCAGGACGTCTTGGAAGGCCTCGGCTGGCGTTTCCACCGGATCTGGAGCACCGATTGGTTTCATCGCCGTACTGCTGAAATCGAGCGTTTAAGGATTGCTCTCCAGGCTGCCGCCCTTGCAGAGGGGCCAGCGTTTTCTGGCGCAAATACAGGTGGCCGGCACGTGCCTGTTGCGGAAACGGCGTCAGAACCTGGGAGCGATGCGGTCTTGCCACCGCCGCCAGATCTCAGCGCCCCAGCTTACGTTCCCTCGAGTTTTTCAGTTAAGATGAGCGTGGAGCCTCATGAGGCCCCAATGCATCTTTTGGTCGACTTGGTGACAAGGATCGTGACAGCCGAAGGCCCCATTCATCGTGACTTGGTGGCACGTCGGGTCTCTGCAGCTTTCGGCAAAGTCCGGACAGGTGGTCGAATTCAGGGCGCATCAGACAAGGCACTTGCTGCTGCTATCCGCTCGGCATCACTTGAAATGGACGGTGACTTTGCCATGACGGCGGACCAGCGCGACGATTGTCCTGTGCGTGACCGTTCAGCCGACAACGCGCCAGTCAAGGCAGATTTACTTCCGCCGCTCGAGATACGAGCTGCTGCGGCGCGTGTGATCGCAGAGAGTGGAGAAATGCAGAGAGAAGACTTAATCGTCGCGACCGCTCGGCTCCTCGGTTTTGCGAAAACTGGCAAAGACCTGCGTGATCGAATTGATAGCGCGCTTCCCAGTGAGATTGTATGATCTTGGTCTCGCATTCGGGATCGGTGACGCGCATTTATCGGCAACTGCGCGCCTGATCGCGCAAGACAGCATAATCGGCGAGCCAGCCAATGATCATCGCTCCTTCGGGCAGCGCGGCCACCTCCTCGGCACAGCGCGCCTTTGTTCGGCCCTGCTGTAATCCACCAGGGGTGGGCAAGCGCTGGGCGGTGTCTCAGAACCCACCCTCGCGCAGGCGGTCAAGAAGATCATCGCGATCACGAGGGCGGCGGCTGGCGGCGTCCAGCATCTGGCGTTGAATATCATGGGTGCGCTCCAGGTTTTCCAGCCGCTCGGCGGCGCGGCCAGCGCGCTCGGCCGTGCGGCGAAGGTTGAGAATGAACAGGGTGATGGTGAGCGCGGCGAGGGCGAAACCCGCCACCCGCCGCGCCCATGGCCGGGCGAGGAGCCCGACCACGAAGACCGCCCACATCAGCGCAGCCCCTTTTTCCAGTCATCAACCCGAGCCCAGACGGCCACCGCGATCCCGCCCAGCGCCAGCGCGATGAACAGCCAGCGCAGGGTGTCGAGATAAGGCACCAGCGGCAGGATCGCGCCCTGCGCCTCGGCCAGCACCTCCTGCGCCACCTCAACGCCCAGCCGCACCGACGGTTGCGACCCCCGCTGCACCGGTCCCGCGCAGCGTCCGGCTCTCGGCGAGCGCCTCGCGCGCAGGCGGGGTCTCGACCGCAAAGGGTACCGCCCGCGCCGGGAACGGTTCGCCCCAGCTGCGCGCAGGCCCCAGATCGATATGCATGAAGCCCGAGCGCGGGTAATAGCCAAACCCGAGGAACCCCACCTCCCGCGCCGCCGCCTCGAAGGCCACCGGGTCATGATTGCGCCATCGCGATATCAAAGGCGGTGCCGTCCATGTGCTTCGAGGCTTTCGCACCGCCGACCGCGCGATTGTGCTCGGGGCTGCGATAGGCCGAGCGCACAATCAGCGGCTTGCCAAGCCGGTCGCGCAGGGCTTGCAGCTTGTCCAGCGCCTCGGGGTGGAGCTTCAGCTGGCCTGTGCCGCGACAGGCGATTTCGGCAGGGCTGAAATTCTTCCAGCGCCAGAGGTTTTGGGGCACGTCGCGGAAATGCCGGAAGGTGCGGATGGGATCAGACATGGGGTGGTCCTTTTCAAACGACAAAACCCGCCGCGGAGGCGACGGGCTTGGTGGGTGGGTTGTGGTTAGGGGGTGTGAGTGGGCCGTGCGTCTCAGCCCTTGACGCGCCGCGCAACGGCGGGTCTCGCCGCCTGCGGGGCCAACGGCTGCGCCAGGGCAAAATCCGCCAGCCGCTGATCCAGCCGCAGGATGGCCGCGCGCAGATCGCGCAGGGCTTCTTTCAGCTCGGCGCGGTCTTCGTCGCGCTGGTCCTTGCGCTCGGCGAGCAGCGTCATGATGCGCAGGACTTCCTTTTCATGACTGCCCAGCTTCTGGTTATGCACCCACAGGACTGCGGCCACAGGGATGATGACCCATTTCATCAGATGGGGTGGTTGCCGCCCTCCCCAGACGGCAACGAAATGTGCCAAGGTCGTGGTGTTCAACGCCAAGCGAAGAGGAGGACGGCGAGATGAAGGATATGATGATCGGGGTCGATCTGGCAAAGAATGTTTTCCAGGTTCATGGGGCCTTGCGTACCGGGGAGGTTCAGTTCCGCAAGAAGCTAACGCGGAAGCAGTTTTTCGTGTTCATGGCTCAGCAGGAGCCCTCCCTAGTCATTTTTGAAGCCTGCGGCGGCGCGCATTACTGGGCGCATGAGATGGGAGCTCTTGACCATGAGGTAAAACTGATTGCGCCACAGTACGTTCGCCCGTTCGTAAAGCGTCAGAAAAATGATGCGGCTGATGCGGAGGCGATTGTCATAGCAGCTCGCCAGCCAGAGATGCGTTTCGTTGCACCCAAGACTGTTGATCAGCAATCACGCGCAGCGGTTTTCCGTGGCCGCGAACGACTGGTTCATCAGCGCACGGGCGATGTGAACGCATTGAGGGCACTACTATATGAATATGGGCACGTGTTTCCCCAAGGAATTCGAAGCCTTATCCGCATGAAGGCACTTGTGGAGGATGAAACCTCCAACTTGCATGCGCTCATCCGGGAAGAGTGCTTAGACCTGCTGGCGCAGATTGCAGAGAAAACGGCGCGTATTATCGAGCGAACCGCGAAACTCAAGGCGCTTGCAGCCGAGTCAGACAGGGCGCGCAGACTTCAGACTATGCCCGGCGTCGGGCCGCTGACGGCCGTCGCTGTAGAGGCGTTTGGACCCGACATGGCGCAGTTCAAAACAGGGCGTGACTTTGCGGCCTGGTTGGGGCTGGTGCCGAGGCAGCATTCCTCAGGAGGAAAGGAGCGCCTCGGCCGCATGACCAAGGCTGGCCAAGCCGATATTCGACGCCTTTTGATCATAGGGGCAATGTCGAGGCTGAACTGGCTTGGGCAACGCACCATTAGTGAGGGCAGCTGGCTGTCACGCATGTTGGCGCGCAAGCCCAAGATGCTGGTTGCGATCGCGCTGGCCAACAAAATGGCCCGCCAGATTTGGGCAATGCTGACGAAGAACGAAGATTACAAGGATCCGGCGCTGGTGGTCGCGGCATGAAGCTCATGTCGAACCGCTAGCAACGGTGCCAAGGGGGGTGTAAGAAGACGACGACCTGAATGGGCAAAATGATCGAACAGATCCGGATTGGGAAAACCAGAGACGCCCTGAGTGCAGAAAGCACGTTCATCAGATTTGGACCTGATCCGCTGATCACCATCCCGGCCCGCGGCTTCTGGAAATGCCGCATCTCGAGGCCTTACAGAAGACCGCACTCGATCACACGCCAAAAGGGTCAAAAACTTCTTGCACTACGGGCGGCAACCACAGAAGGGCGTCGAACAGGGTCCAGAGCTCGATCTCCATTGTGGAAACCTCCTTGTTTTTTTCGTTTACGGGTGTGTAGCAGGATATGCTGAGCACCGCTGGGCGCAGTGGCGTTTCAGTCCGGCAAGCCCGGCACATCCTCGGTGACAAACACCTCGATGAAGCCGAGATTGGGGAAGGTCTCGACGGTGCCGTCCATGTAGGTCACGCGGAGACTCTGCGTCGAAGCGCCCGGGTGCGTCGGTCTCGCCGGGCAGCCAGAGATGGGCGACGACCGCAGGCTCAAAGGAGCTTTGGATTATCGCTGGCCGGTCGATCACGGTGGGCCCGCCCCGCGCACGCATCTGGAACCTGACGGTGGCCCCGGCGAGCGATACGCTGTCAGGCAGCAAGACGAAGACGCAGCGCAGGCGACTATCGCCGCGTTTGATGGTGAACCGAGGCATGACAATCAGCCTCGCAGAATGCGACCGGAGTTGCTGGGGGTGAGCCGTCCGCTCAGCCCGTATTTTGTGGGCTCGGATCGGCGCAGCGCTGGTGGCGCGCGCAGCGCCTGCAATGCTGCAACGGGCCCAGATCCTGAGCGACAGCCCTGCCTGACACGCCCAGCATCGCGTTTCCGCGCGCTGCGACACCCACCTCCGCGCCGCCAATTCCACCCTGATTACATTGGTGGCGGTTCCCGATAGCCGAGGTTCGAGGGGCAGATTGGCCGTGGCCTGCGTGACATTGCCTGCCAGCGCAGATCCCAGAAGGGTCATGCCATGCGCGGCCCCCGCGGCAACGGGGACATCAGCTTGTCCCAGCCGGACAAAGGCAACACGGCCAGAGCAGATGGCCTGCATGCGCGCTGCGCCGGTCGCATGGCTTTGCACATCAAGGATCGCGCCTGTGGGCAGGCCAGCCGCTGTTTCCCCCGCGCATTGGCGCTTCCAGCAAGCGCAACCGCCCCATCGACGCGCATTGCCCTTGCGGCGAGCGCCCCTGCGGCAGTGCCGGCAAGAGGCAGCAAGCGTGCGGCATCGGCTGCGACCTGCACCTCTGCATCACTGCCCCGCGCAATCGCGAACCGTCCGGTCCCTTGGGCCGCCCGAGGCGGGGGCGCCGCCTCCGCCGTGCCCCCTCCAGAGCAAGATCAAACCTGCAGTTCCGCACTGAGACCTGTCGCGCCGCCGAGATCGCCTGCGATGACGAGAAGACCGCCAGCCGCCGCTCCTCTCAGCTGCAGACCGCGCCTGACCGATGCCGACAAGCGACAGCATCCCTGGCATTGTCCCGATCGCGGGGCCGTCGCTGCGGCCTCGGTGAGGCCAACCGATCGAGGCAAGGTTGTCGCGGCCGCGGGCACGCCCGCTTTTGCCGAGCAAGGCGGCGCGACGTTGGCCGCGGCTGCTACCGCCGCGGTGGCGCGTGCCCCCGCGTTCCCGGTGACCTCGACGACAGATTGCTGACGTTTGGGTGCGGCTTGTGGTCCGCGCTGGCACGCACCGCCGCCCAGACTGATCTGGCGGGCGCTGTCGCCCTGGACATCGACATCACCGGGCAAAGGCGCGGGTGACCGCGAAGGCGCTGCTGGATGCGCCATGGATGGCCATCGCCGCCGACGTGCCGCTCGGAGAGGCCGGGGCCATCTAAGGCAAGGCAGACCCAAGCCCACGCCAAGTCTCGCCCGAGGCAAGGGCCTGCCACGCAGGCGGGCCTTCTCTGCCCGCAGCCGCGATGCGCAGCCACGCAGAGGGCCGCACCGCGTAAATCGAGCGCCGGGGCCAATGTGCCCCGCGCGCCGACCGTCGCTCCCGAGATCAGGATCTCTGCATCCAAGATCCAGGATGCCCAGCCGCCGATACGCCGGCGCCCGAGGCCGCCAGCCGCCCCCACATAGAGCCAGATCTGCACCGCCAATTGCGACTCGCCGCCAGACGGGCGCGCAGTTGCCTCGCATGCGACCGCCAAAGTGGGTCTTGCGCGCCCGCAGAGGTTTGCGCGGTCGCCCGCGCGGCCCCTGCAAAGGGCCATGGCGCGCCGAGCCTCGCCACCCACGAGCAGAGCCGCCTCCAGCGCCCGGTCAGAGGCTCGAGTTGACCGGCAAGGGCTGCGCGAGATCGTGCAGATGCTGGCAACGAGGGTTGGCGAATACAACCGTCCCATCGCCCTTTGGCATCGAGGCGCGCCGGTCGCATGGCCCTGGCCGGTCAGATGCAAGGCTCCCGAACACGCATGCCTCGCGCGGCTCCAGGCTTGTGCCGACAGCGCTGCCGGCGAGCGCCAGTTGCGATGGTGGTTGCGATTGGGCGAGAATGGACGCTTGGAGGCTTGGCCTGACCCGACGGGTGAATACCACCGCCAGCCGCGGCCGACAGGCCGTCGTGGCCTCCGCGTCAAGGCCCATGCCGAGGGAAATCTCTCCATTTCCCCGGCAATAACCACCGAGGTCCCAAGGCTTGCATGGAACGAGGGCCGCAGACCGGACCAGGGGCCGGCGCGCTGCGCGCATGGCTGGTGATCTCAAGCACCTGCACGATCTCGGCAGAGGCGCGACTGGCCATTGCGCTCAGACCGCCAACCGCTCCTTGTCCAACCGCAGCGCCTGAGGAGACGCCTGCGGCCTTTGCCGCGCCGCCAAGGGCGATGGGACTGACAGCCCGCGGCACCACGCCCGTGCGCCCTTGCGCGGTGATGGCAACAGAAACCGCGCTCGTGCTCGTCCCTTCACCCGCCAGCACGGCTGACGCGCTCCCCGCAAGCGGCAGGCTGCGCGTCGCGGTCACGTCAATCTGGCTGTCGGCCTCGGAGCTGCGCTGGAGACCCAGCAGAGTGTTCGCCCTGCCGTCAATGCGGGCTCCGCATCTTGCCACCCCAGCAAGACCGGGCATGGCCGCCGTGGCGTGCCCTCTGTGATTCTGCGCCTCGGCCCTGCCATCGGGGAGGAGCAGGAGCCCTGCGTCCAGTCGCGCTGCCGGGGTGTTCCTGACCGACGCAGCACCGGGGACGATAAGAACAAGCCCCCCGCCCCAGCTTCCGTCGAGGATCCGACATGCGCCCGAATGCCAAGCCGCAGATCGGGCGCGCCCGACCCTGACAGGCCGCTCTGGCGCGCGCGTCACCACCAAGCGAAAGGCGCGCTGAGAGGTCGGCGCTCTGCGCGCCGATCTGGGTCCAGTGCCGTGACGCGCCGCCGAACGCGAGAAGTACGGCGGTCTGGCACCTCGCGCGACCACTGCCGGCAAGGGCGGCGATGCACCCAGCGGCCCAGCGGCGCGCTGGCGGTGGTGGGAAGGCAAGCATGGATCAGGCGTCCGGAGCTAAGGGCCAGCTGGACCTGCCAGGGAAACCCCGCCTGTTGCGGAACATCCCGCAGCGCCTGGCGATAGGCGGCCCAGGCCGCCCGGTCGACCCAGGACGGCGCATCGGCCATCTGGCTGAAATCAGATCGCGTCAGCGCCATGTCGCGCGCATGACGCATGATCACGGCCTGGTCGTGATCGGCCTCCAGCCGCTCGGCCTCGGACATTGGCACGAGCTCCCAGACCTGCCGCCAGACGCCTTGCGCATCGCGGATTGCCGGCGCCTCGATGGCCTTGTCGTAATGGTGCGCCGGTTCCGGGATCTGGCTGTATTCGAACATGCCAAAGCCGAAGGGCTCGACCAGTTCGGGCGTCAGGACCGCAGGAAAGCTTGTGTCCGGATGGAGGGCGCGGAAGTTCGCCTCCAGCACGGGGTGCCCGACGGGGCTGCCATTCTCGAGTTTGATCAGCATCAGACATCTCCGGTGTTGGTTGAGGGAAAGGCGCGCCCGGCGCCCCAGATGATGCGCACGGCACCGTGACGCCCTTCGCCATTGGGGTGCCGCTGCCCATGCCGCCCGAGCCGCCACCATAAAAGCCACCGACATAAAGCCCGCCATCGGTGCCGCCCGAGCCACCACCGCCACCCGCACCGCTATGGGCGGGCGAGCCTGCACCGTTTGCGCCTTGCCCGAAGATGCCGGTGCCACCGCCGCCCCCGGCCTGCGAGGTGTTCGGGGCTGGAGTGCCGCCCCCACCGCCACCGCCCGCGCCCGCCTGGCCTGTGCCGGTATTGCCAAAGCCTGCATTGCCGCCCTTGCCCGTGTAGCCCCCGGCGCCGCCGCCGGCACCACGGCGATAGCCAACCCCGCTTTGGAAGAAATCGCTGCTGCCAAAGCCGCCCACGCCACCACCATCAAAGCCGCTGCCGATCTGGGGGTTGGTGTTCCACGAGGGAATGCTCTTGCCGGAATATCCGCCGATCCCGCCATTGGCGAGCACGCCCAGGGCCGAGGACGGGTCAGCAGGAAACTCGTAGGGGCTCTCGAAGTTGCGGGTGTTCGAGGCGCCGACGATGACGGTGTAAGCCTGCCCCGGGGTGACAGGGATGGCATTCTTCCAGGCCAGCGCACCGCCGCTTGCGCCGTAAGCGCCCGCGGTGCCGCCCGCGCCGATGCAGACGACCGAGACCCCGTACACATCGGGCGGCGCGATCCAGCTGTAGGTGCCGGGGCTGGTATAGGCCTGCTGGCCATAGACCAGTGTGGGCGGCATGGCGGACTTGCCGCGCAGGCTCTGCATCGAGATCACCCCGGAGGAGATGCCCGCCAGATCGCGCACCGCGCTTTCACCAAGCGAGATGGCCGCGTTGGACGCGCGACCAAGCTCGACATTCACCTGGCTCATCGCGAGGGGTCCGGAGCTAGGAAGCGCCATTCTTCAGCGCCTCCAGTTCGGCCTTGAGCTCCTTGATGGCCTCGATCAGCAGGCCGACCATATTGCCATAGGCCAGCGCCAGGTGATCGCCGCAGTCGATCACGGCTTCGGGCAGGACCTCGCGGACATCCTGCGCGATAACGCCTGTCTGGCGCGCGCCCGTGTCCTTGCGGGTGTAGGTGTAGCCGGTGAGCCTGCTCACCTTCGCCAGCGCGTCGGTGATTTGTGCGAGGTCGGACTTGAGGCGCCCATCCGAGAAGGCGGTGATGTCGCCCACTGCGGTCAGGGCATTCACATGCAGGTTGCCATCGTAATTGAGCCGCGTCGTTGAGATAGGATTGGTGGTGCCGCCGTAGAGACGCCCCGCTGAGCGCCCTGTACCATTGTAAAACAACGCGCCAGAGCTCGATGAACCGGCTGCGATGTTCAGAAGTGAAATCGTGCGGTTCGCCGTCATGTTCCCGCCGCCAGACAGACCGGTCGAGGCGCTGATGCTGCGATCCGCCCGAACGGCATGGGTTGTCGCAGTGCCAGCCGCGGACAGGATGACGGCGGATGAAAAGGTCTTGGTCCCTGCCACCGTCTGGTTGCCCGACTTGGCAACCAGCCCCGCCGTGTCGGGATCGACATTCACCCAAGCCGCACTGTTGAAGTACAGCGACATCGCCAAAGGCGGGCGCTGCGATATTGGTATCGGTCAGACTGGCCAGCGTGGTGGTTGGCGAGGCGGACAGGCCATCGAGCTTCGTCTTGTCATCGGTCGACATGAACCCGGCATTCGACGTGCTCGCCACAGGGACGGACACGTTGTTGCCGGTGCTGGAGGTAATCGTGCGCGCGTTGCCGGATGCCGCCCATCGCGAGGTCCGTGGCCACATTGACCTGTGCGCCCGCGGCGACAAAGCCATTCAACTTGGTCTTGTCGGAGGACGACATGAACCCGCCAGCGCTGGTTGTGGCCTCACTATGGTTGTGCGTGGCCGCGGCCGCACCGACGTCTTCGCGGCGGACAGCGTAACGGCGCTCTGTTTTGCCCGCGACCGAAGTGACGCTGTTGACTTGAGCCCCAGTGGCAATGCCGCCGAGTTTGGACTATCGCCGGCGGCCATCAGCCCGGCGGTGCTGGTGGTGGCCACGGGAATGGTGACATTGCTGCCCGTCGAGGAGGTGAGGGTCCGGCTGTCGCCGGTGCCGCTGATGCCGAGATTGGTCGGCACATTGACCTGCGCGCCAGCGGCGATCCCATCGTGAGTTTGGTCTTGTTCTGTGGCCGACATGAACCCCGCGCGGAAGTGGTGGCGGCCGCATGGCTGTGGTCTCGCGCTGGCCGCGCCGACATCAGCGGCGGAAAGCGTGACGGCGCCTCGTTTTGCCCGCGACGGAGGTGACGCTATTCACCTCGGCCCCAGCGGTGATCCCGTCGAGCTTGGTCTTCTCGGCGGAGCCCGCCCACCAAGCGAGGAGCGCTTGACGGATGCGCTGCGCTGTAAAAGCGCGCCGCGTGGTGGCCGTTCCGGTTTCGGCCTCGACTTGCGTGATTGTGGATGCGCTCCATTCCCGTGCATCCGTCAGACGAGGATCGGTCGCCTCGAGTTTGGCGTCAAGATCTGCCGCGGTGACGGTCAGAAAGACGGTGGCCTCGCCGCTCAGCGCGATGGCGCTGCCTCCGGCGCTGCCTCGGATGGATTGCGCGTAGGCTCGGCCCGGCAGACGAATAGCTGCCAAGGCCGATCTCCCAGGCGTCACCATCCTCGATGACATAGCGCAGGGTATCACCGCTGAGCGACGCCCGCATCCGCGAAGGACTGGAACCCGTCAACCGCGGGTCCTAAGGCAAGGAATCGGTGCGCGATGGTGGGCGCTTCACAACCGCGGGTCCCAGCGTCAGGGTGCCAGTGCCGATGGTGGGCGTGGTCACCTTGGCGCGGTTGACGAGCTTGACCATGGCTTATGCCCCGCCTGCGGTCAGGGTGAAGGTGGTGACGGTCACCGACTGGTTCTGGGCGATATTGGGGTTGTCGAGCTCCATATCGCCCCCGCCGCCGGTGATGGTGATCGTGCCCTGCACATGGGTGATGGTGCCTGCGGTGTTCTTGATGCGGAAATGGCCCGCATTTGTGCCGCCGCCAGCCGCGGCCGTGCCGGTGCCGGTCCAGATGCCCTTGATGGTCTTGACGCCCGTTGCCGCAGTCTCGAGCCAGTCGGAGGGCAGGGCAATCTCGACCAGCAGATTGCCGGCATCGGTGGCAGCGGTATTGGCGGGCAGCGTGCCCGAGCGCAGCTGCAGCTTTGGGCTGGTGCCAATGGCGGTCTCGATGGCATCAAGGGCCGCGTTGCGTGCGGCTGGGGAGAATTGGAAGGACATGGGTGGGTCTCCTTGAAACAAGAAAGACCCGCCAGAGGCGGGCCATTGGGGTGGTGGTGAAACGGTGAAAGGGTGCCACGGGGCGGGGCGACTGACGTGCTAGCGTCAGCCCACGGCAGAGCGGCCAGCTTGGCATCCATCGCGGCATTCGCTTTGGTGACGAGGTCGTGGTCGATGAGCGCCTGACGCGACCAGGCGGTATAGGCCTCGATCGGGCCAGTCGTCAGCGCTGCCGCTTGTTCTGCACCGCAGATCACATCGACGGCTTCCGTGACGGTCTGGCCGTCATGGGTGAGCGTGACGCCCACGGTGAAGCCGACATGCTGGCCGTCTTGCAGGACGGGTGTATTGGCGAAGGGCAGTGAGAGGTAGCGAGGCGTCTCAGCCATGGTAGGTCTCCTCAATGATGGCGGTAATCTGGGCGTCATTCATGCGCGCCCCGCCTTCGATCTCGATCTCGATCGTGTCCTTGACCCGGAAATACGCCCCGGCATTCTCGAGGATCTCGGCACGGATGGTGGCGATGTTGCCCACCATGTCGCGGGCGAGGCTGATGAGCTTGATTTTGGTCATGTGGTGAACTTCCCGACATAGACCTCGAAGGTGATCTCCCAGGTCGAACTGGTGGTGTCTGGGCGGCGCCCAGGCTGAGGGGAACCCGAAACAACTCTCCGAGTAGTCAGTCGCCCGCACGCTCGTGTATTGCCGGTTTGAATGCTTGAACTCTGCCTTGACCGCATCGCCTTCCAGGAACACGGTGACAATCCGGCTGAGCCAGGGCGCACCGCCGGGGATGAAGGCGCTTTCCAGCACGGTTGATCCATTGGCGGCGATCATCTCGCCATTGGGGATGGCGCTGACGAAGGTCCCAAAATCGCTCTGGCTGCCCGCGACAGTGCGGTTTGCGCGCATCAAGACCAGCAGGAAATCCGGGTTGGTCCCTGTGGGCAGCGTGCCGAGCGTGTAGGTCTGGCTGTGTTCCAGCGCCGAGACCCGGTTACCGCTGGAGGTGTAATAGCCCTCGACGTCAACCCAGTCGCAGACATTCTCGAAGCCGCAGCGCTCCTCATAGCCGCAGGAATAGACATTGTTGCAGACATATTGGTAGCCGCAGACATTGCGGCCGAGGGAGAAATCGTACGCGCAGACATATTGGGTTCCGCAGACATAATCGTAGCCGCAGGTGTAGACGTCGTTGCAGACATATTCGAGGCTGCAGCGGAAATCCCGGCACCCCGACATGAAGGCGCTGACAAAGCCGCTGGCCAAAGCCACGGGTGTGTCGCCGCTTTCGGGGAAAGCGTGCGTGACGGTGTGGGTTAGCACGGCCGCAATGTGCGGCATGGGCATGCTGGTATCGAAGACCACATCACCATTGGTGTCGGTGACGCGGATGATGTTGTCGCGGGCCTCGAAACTCATATCTGCACCCCGCGGCCCAGGGATCCGGGCAAAGCTGCCGGTATAGGTAGCCGACTGCAGAGCCAGGGTGCCATCGGGCAGGACGACCTTGAGCCCGCCGCTTTGCACATCGGCCGTTTTGCCGGCGGTCACGAAGACATCCGGGGCATCGCTTTCGCGGAGATAGCGATAGGCGGTGCTGAGCTTGCCAAAGCCCGCGCGGAAGAGCGTGGGCGCGATGCGAATGCTCTCGTTGCCCGAGGGCGCAAACAGCGTCTCGAACAGAAACACCCGGTAGCGGCGGGTGATGGCGGGGAGCGTGTCGTCGAAGGTGACCCAGTTCTCGAAGGCGCGGATCGCGGTGCCTGTGAGATAGATGCTGACGGCGCGCGCGCTTTCGCCGGCCTGCTGGACGACGGTGCCCGAGGGCATTTGCGCGGCGCCATAGAACGGGATGAAGGGCACGACGCGGCCGAAGCTGTGAGGAGCGAGATCAAACGTCTCTGTGCCTTGGCGGGGATTGTAATACGTGCTGGATCCAAAGAGCCCCTTGGAGGTCGACGAACTGCGCGTGCGCTCGGGATGGCTCAGCGTGACATCGATCACCTGGGCGTTGCCGAGATAGCTCAGGTCCGAGTGGAAATGCAGATCGCCCAGCTGAAGACCGGTCGGGGTCTCATAGGTCGAAGGGGCAGCGTCACCCTTGTAGATGTAGACCTTGCCGGTTGTGCCATCGGCGTGAAGGGTGCGGGCCATCAGCTTTTGATCCTCATGAAGCTCACCACCCAGGAGCGCCAGCGCTGATCGAACGCTTGAATGCAGGAGGCGCGGTTGGGGAAGTGATGCAGGAAGCGGCCATCGCCGAGATAGACGCCGCAATGGTTGGCGCGGTTCGGGCTTTCCTCGTCGCGCCGCGACAGAGAAAACAGGATCCCGTCGCCCGGCTTGCGGCACGATCACCCGCTCCCAGCGGTGCAGCTCGGGGTTGGTCACGAAGACCCCGTCCGTCAGCCATTGGTTGACCAGCCGCTCCGGTGTGTCGGTCAGCATGGCCATCTCGTGGCCGCGCTCACGGGCCATCCAGTCGCGCACGACGGTGTAGCAGTCATACTGGCCCAAGACGTAAGGCCGGCCCTCATAGGGCGCGGCGCTCTCCCAGCTGCTGGGAAGGTACAGCCGGTGCCGGCCGCTCGGCCATTCCACGAAGACCGTGGGCTCGGTCACGTCTCCCTCAACAGCTGCAAGATCTGGCACGGTGCGCAGATGGGCGAAGAGGGTTAGTGGCTGGCTTAGCGCGAGGCTGATCCGGCCCGCCTCATGGCGCAGCCAGAGGGGGCGGCTGGGATCCTCGGCCCAGTATTCGCTCGCCGCGATCAGGGGCGAGAGGTCTTGCAGTTCGTGTTGGGTCATGGGGCTCTGATCTTTGTGGTCGTCACACGGTGATCGTGATGGTTTTGGCATTGAGGTCGATTTTGAACTTGCCGTCGGCGCTGCGGATCACGCCGGCGGTGACCTCACCCATATCGGCGCTGAGGCTGGAGAGGTTCTGAGCGAAGATCTGCTCGGTTGTGACGGAATTGGGCGTGATCAGTGTTGCGCCATCGCGCTGGCGGAGCACTTCGAGATTGGTCGCGAAGGCCGTGCCGGTAAAACTGCCACCGCCCGAGCGGCGTAGCTGGATCGTCAATGTGGCTGCATCAGGTGGGGCCTCGACCACGGCACCGGTCTGGGTCGTCCAGCTTGTCGTCGTACTGGTAAAGCTCCGAGTGACAGTTGCGAGGATAGCCCCGGTTGCGTTCCCGAATACAAACACGAGCTGCCAGCGGATATTGGGGCTGCTGCCGCCTGCGGCGAGGGCCAGGCTCGGGACAAAGCGATCGCCCGGCTTGACGATGATCCCATCTTCCAGCGTCGCCGTCCGGGTCGCGCCATCGGTGACGTTCTGCACCACATGCGGCGTGGGTGCGGTCTTGATCGCGTTGGTGCCAGAGGCGTCATTGCGTGCCACGACCTGAAACGAGCCGTGCACCGCGCTCCAGCCGCGCAGATCGCCAAAACGAAACGCGCCGTTGGGGATCAGATTGCCAGCCAGATCGGTGACCGTCAGGCTTGAGGCACTGAGCGATCCGGGCACGATGACATTGTCGCCCAGAAGGCGCAGGGCCGAGCCTGTGCCCTGACCGTCGTGTTCCAGGAGACCGCTTCGATCCCCGCTGCCGTCGTCTGTCCCCCGGCGGAGGTGATCGCGGTGAAGCGCGCGACATTGCCGTTGAGATTGCTGAGCACGGCGGACTGGATATCGACTGCCGCCTTGGCGTCGGAGGCAACCTTGTCGGTGACCGCCACCCATGCGGAGCCATTCCAGCGCTTGGGCGTGTTGGCGCCGCCTGTCGTGTCAATCCAGAGGTTCTGGGCCAGCTGGTCTGCCGCAGCGGGGGCTGTGGTCGAAAAGATCACCTTACCTTTGGCATTCGCGGCCCCCAGGGCGGCGCCTGCGTCGGCTGCGGCATCGAGAGCTGCCTTGTCTGTCACAGCGGCCCAGGCGGAACCCGTCCAGCGCTTGGGCGTGTTGGCCCCGCCCGTGGTGTCGATCCAGAGGTTCTGCGCCAGCCGGTCTGCCGCTGCGGGGGCGGTGTTGCTGTAGATCATTCGGCCCTTGCTGCTGGCGAGCGCATTCGCCGCTGCGGCTGCGGATGTGGCGAGGCCCACGGAGCCATCGGAGGCTTCCATGCTCGCGCGCAGGCTGGTTGTGGCCGCGCTGATCGCGCCATCCGCGCTGGCCTTGGTATAGTAGCCTGCATCCAGTGTGGCCTGGATGTCGGCACCGAAGCTCGTCCCAAAGCTCGTGATTGCCGCCGCGATGGCCCCGTCTGTCGCGCTGCGCGTATAGTAGTTTTGCGTGAGCGTGGCCGTGACCACGAGATTGTTGTCCGCGACAAAGCGGTTCTCGAAAGTGGTGATCGCCCCTGAAATCGCCAGATCGGTTGCTGTGATGGTGTAATAATCGGCTGAGAGCGTGGCCCGCACACTGTCGCCGACACTTTGCCCCATGGTGACAATGGCCTGGTTGAGCAGGCTGCCTGGCGCCTCGATCTCTCCCTTGACCGCGGCCCGAGCGGCCTCGATCTCGGCACGAATGGCCCCGCCGGGGCCCAGCGCCCCCGAAATATCGGCCTCGATCACGCCGGTGATGGCATCAAGGCGCGCGTTGGCTTCAACCGCGTTGTCGCGCGCGGTAGTGATGGTCTCGCGCAGGATGGCTTCCAGATCCTCCATCGACAGGAAGGTCGCGGGCGTGGTGACATCGAGCCAGCTCGACCAGGCAGTGGACCGATCGAGCACATAGCGACCCCGAACCTGATAGGCTGTGGCGGGCAGCAGGCCTTCGCTCACCACCACGAAGCCCGCGGCGCGATCCGCCAGACCGGTGACGACGACCTGTAGGCTCTCGGCAAGGCGGATCTCATAGCGCACCAGGCTGGCATCGAGGGCGGCACTGCCGGTCCAGCTAAGTTCCAGCCCAGGCCGGCGGGGCAAGTCGAAGGCATCCTTCAGCGTGATGGCACGTACCGACCAGCCTGCGAGCACCTGCGCGGGCCGCGGAGAGAGGCCGGTGACCGGCACCACCGCCGGTAAGGTCCTGCGCGGCACTCCAGCCATAGTCGCCGGGGTCGCGCTCGCGCAGCACCAGTTCCTGATTGATGGTGCCGGGCTGATCGGTGATCTCGACGACCTCAAAAATCTTGTTCGTGTAGCCGTTGCGCGCAGAGGTCCAGGCGATGGTGTCCAGCGGCTCCAGCAGAAAGGCCTCGGGCGGCAGGACCAGGCGATGCGTCCGAAACCGCCGCGCGTCCTTGATATAGGCCGTCATCAGCTGGGCGACCTGGGATTGGTTGGAACAGGCCGGGAAGTTGACGCTGGTGGGCAGGCGCCGGCCGCCGTCCTCGGCCTCCCATGCGGCGTTGAACAGGGGCGGTGCTGCGCGCGAGGTCCACAGGCTCGCAGGTTCGGGGTATTCCGACGAGATCGCATTGGCACTGGCGGCAAGGCCCGGAAACGGGTCCAGCTCCTGCGGCGCGGAGATCACGATGTCCTCATCGGTGATGAACTGCACAGGCGCGGCCGGCGCGCCCACGCGCATGCGGAACACCCCGCCCATCTCGCTGACCTGCCCCAGACAGGTTTTGGCCAGCTCGTCGATCACCTCGGCCGGGTCCATGTCCAGCTTGACCTCGAGGCCAGCGACAAAGCTGGGACGGGTGCCGATTGGCGCATCGCAGGCGTTCATGGCCGTGACCCAGTTGCCCGTCGGCAGATCGTCGGCCGGCACATCGCCGCCCCAGATCTCGCCGGTGGGCAGGCGCAGGCCGCGCAGGATGTTGTAGATCATCACGGCAGGGTTGGCCGAGCGCGCCCAGGTGGCCGGGTTGGACCAGCGTTGCGTGCCGGCGCCCCCAACAGTGCTGTCGTAGCGGGGATCGTAAAGCGGGATGCCGTCCAGCTCGAAGCGGACATTGGGCAGGTTGTTGAAGACCTCGCGGTTATAGCGAAAGGTCAGGATGGCATAGGCGGTGCCGTGCCCGACAAAGCTGCTGCTCCAAGGCCGGTCCGGGTAGCTGGCGTATTTGGCAACCAGCATCGGATCGGCCGCGGTCTGGCGGCCATCGTAGAATTTGATCCAGGCATGGTCCGTGCCGCCCACACGCTGCTTCAGCAGGGGAAAGCCATAATCTGCATGCGCGGTGGGGCCCAAGTCGGAATAGCCGTCGTTCAGGATCACGCGGCTCAGGCCGATGCCCGGCAGATCGCTCAGTTCAACGACATAGGTCAGCAACCCGTTTGGCGTGCCGCCATCGTCATGGCTCATGGGCGGGCAGACATGGTGGCCGGCGGTGGCGGTGCGCCCCAGGATAAACCCCTGCGGTTCGGTGCCGCCCGTGGTGGTGACCGCGGTCTGGATGCCGCTTTGTTTGATCTTGGGCTTGGGCGTGAGCGCCCGCGCGATCAGCGAAATCCCGACCGAGATCGCGGTATTGACCAGGAGCGAGCCGATGAACGAGCTCGCGGCGAAGGCCGAGACAGCCGAGATCGCCCCGCCAATGGCCGTGCCAATGGCGGCAATCGCTGCACCAACAGGGGGCATCAGAGCGTTCTCACAGCAAAGGCGCGGCGCATCGCGCTGCGCGGGACAAGCCCGAGGCCCTCAGGGCGCAGGCAATAGATCATCTCGCCGGCGACAATCCCGAAGGCCTGATCGTCGAGCACGGCCAGGTCACCAGCCTGGGCAAAGGCCGGGGCAACCTCGGGCAGATGGGCAGCGGCCAGTGCCACGTGGTCGGCGAAACCGGCGTCAACCAGCAGCTGCTGGCCGCGCTTGAGGCTGCGATAGGTGCTGCGCCAGCCGCGGGCGTGGTCCTGGCCGGTGGCAAGCTTTACCCAGCCGGCGGCAAAGAGCGCGCAGTCGTGGCGCCCCGGGCGAAACGGCCGGGCACCGGCCTCGGCCGCATAGGCAATGAGCAAAGATAGCCGGTCCATCAGGCGCGCTCCCGCTTCTCGCCCCACCAGACGCCGACCTCGCCTGCGATGTCCGTATAGCGGCGAAACGCATCGCCCGCGTTCCGGCGGCGCATCTCGGCGTCAGAGCGGGTCAGGGTCAGGGGGCGTGTCAGACCACGCGCGGCGCTGGCCAGGGCCACCGTTGCCTCGCCAGTGCCGCCCACTTCGCCGGTGCGGATCTTCACCTCATCGACCCAGCCGCGGAACACCCGGATCGGCTCGGCGATCAGCTGACCGGTCTCGAGCGACAGAAGCCCACGGTGAACCTCGGCCGGGGCCAGGCGCGCATCATAGCCGCGCAGAAGTTGGGCCACCTCCGGCGTCAGCGGGCTCAGCGCCAGCTGCAGCATGCGCACCTCGAGACCGATGCCCGCCCGGATCGGTTCGACCCCGATCAAGCCGCCCGCACCGTAATAGGTCCGGTTGACCCCACCTATGGCGATGGTCAGGTGGTCGTCGCCCTGCCAGAGGCCGAGGGCCTCCTGGTGCCCGGTCGCCCGGTTGCGGGCGATGACATGCACCATGTGGCGGCTGGCCACGCCGCTGCGGGCGGAGAAGACACGCCGCTGGAGGCTGGATCGAGGATGCGCATGGGAGGAATGTCGCAGACCAAGAAAGCTGACCCTCGACAATCCCCGAATGGACTCAAAGGCCGGTTTTGCCAAGGCCGGTCGGCCCAATGCGGTGCTGCCGCCCGACGTGTTGGCGGCCTTTCCGCGTACGACCCGGGGCGCGCAAAAGGCGCCGACCAAGGTGCCGCTCTCCATTCGGCTGAGCCCGGAAGTGGTTGCGCATTACAAGGCGACCGGACCCGGCTGGCAGACAAGGATCGACGAGGATCTCAAGAAGGCCGCGGGGCTCTGACCCGCGCGACATGAAGATGAAGACATCTCCCTGGGACCCAGTTGATCGTCTCAAGACCGACGAGGCCCGTGCCGCTTATCGCGAAGCGGCACAGGAGTTCGGCGATGAAGACCTGATTGCTGTGGTCGAGGCCGATATTGCCCGCGCGGAGCAGGGCGACGCGAAAGCCCGCCTCGAAGAGCTGCGCAGGTTCCGCGGAAAGTCGCCGGCGGCAGAACGCTTCTCGCGCGACGCCGCCAACGCGGATGAATGACGCACACCGATCGCCGTGTTGTTCAATCGTGGAATCTGCCAAAGTGACAACGTACATTACCGAGGCGAAAATGCGTTCGCACAATATCTCAAACCAAGACTTCGAGCAGGATCCCGACCGGATGTTGCGCATGGCAAACGAACGTCAGTTGTCATCATCGATGAGGTCAACCATCTCATGTCCTCCTCAGTTGGGCGAATTACCGCCACTTGGTCGAGGGGCGGCAAAGTCTGGTCGCGACGCTTGGCGCGCCCGGGCTTTCGGATATCGACTTTGAGCCCGAGAGGGTCTCTGTCGTTCCGCGCATTGTTGACTTCAGCTGATATGCTTGGCTAGCCCTTGTCATGATCTGGCTTCCTCACCGCAGCGTCTGGATGAAATCGAAGCTGGCGCCGCGGCTCAGCGCCTGGCGGCCCGAGCCATAGCTCGGCTCTGGCAGCAGTCGTGCCTTGCAGGCTGGTCGGATCAGCGAAACCGTCAGCCCCGCCACAGCACCGGACCGCAGGTTAGGCACTAACTTCGAGCATGGGCGTGAGCCCGGTGCTCGAGGCTATGCCGCCGACAACGATGCGATGCAGCCCGTAGCGCACAGGGTTCGCCCCATACTGAAACCCCAGCATGTCGCCTGCCGACAGCACGTATCCCGAGGGCAGCCCGGTCAGCCGCAGCTCGCGCATGTTGCTGGCCACCGAATGAATGGTCACGGTCCTGCTGCCAAGGATCGCCCCGGTTGGATCGCTGGCAGGCCCCAGATATCGCGGATCATGGCACAGAAACGTCGCCCCCGGCTGATCCATCAGCGCGATCAGCGCCTCCATCTGTGCGTGGCGCGGGTGGTTGGCCTGCGCCAGCCGGATCGTCCCGGTCCAGAGCGACGCGCCAAGGCTCGCGCTGATCACCGTGCCATCGCCAAGGCGGGTGTGTTCCTGCGGATGGGACAGCCGAAACGTCACCTCCTCGACGCGCAGCGCCCCGAGAAACTGGGCGTAGGTGAGCGGATATGTCAGGGCCATCAGCCCCTCCGCCGTGGATCCTGGCTGACGCGGGCGACGGTGCGCGGCGCGACCAGCCGGTCATATTCCTGCAGCGCGCCTGAGACGCCAGCATTCACCATCTCTTCGATCTCGCGATTGCCGCGCGCACCCTCGACATTGACGGAAATCTCCAGTCGCTGCGGCCCAGCACTTTGGGTGCCGGCGGCCACTTCCCTGCGCGAAAGCACGCGCTCGCCCCTTTGCAAGATGGTTGGCACCTCGTCGGGACGCAGACCGGCCCAGCCGCCAGCGTGCATGCGCGGCGCGCCGGCAAAGGCCAGCGCCGGTACCTGCCGGGAATGCCCTGAAATCCCCACCATGCCACCGGCATGCGACACGGCCGCGGTGACAGTGCTTCCACCCCAGCCGCCAAAGGCGCTGGAGAGCGCATTGGCGATGGGCCCGAGCACAGCGTTCCTGAAATGCAGCACAGCCAGATCCTCGAGGATCGAGGCCACCAGCCCTTTGAAATCGAGCTTGCCGGTCCGGACGAAGTCCCGAAACGCGTTCTCCGCCCCGCGAAACGCGCCGACCAGCGTCTCGCCCAGGCCCTTGCCCCAATCCATGGCGTCTCGCGCGTAGGAGGCGAGCGTATCACTGACGGCGGCCCAACCGCTGCGGCCACTTCCCCGCATCGCGGATCTGCTCGGCCGCCGATTGGGCTGCACTTCCCGCGCGCTGCCCGGACGCAACTTCCTCGCCAGAAACTGCTCCTCGGCCCCGGCCAGCCGTGCTCCATCCGATCGGCGGAGGTTGCCGCATCCTCCAAGGCCGCGGCCCCATCTTCGGCGCTGCCCGCCATGGCTGGCGCGCAGGGTCTGCCAGGCCGTCAGCGGACGCGCGGCTGCATCTGACAGCATCCGTGCCGCCTCGGCATATCCGGCTGAGCGGCCGCGGGCGTCCTCGGCCATGCCGCCAAAGAGCTGCGGCGCCTCAAACGGGTTGTCCTCAAACGCCCGGCCATAGGCTTCTGCCGCGCGTTCGCCGAGCTGCACGGCTTCCGGGACGGTGGTCTTCCATTCTGACAGGTCCGGCGCGGGGATCGCCCAATCGGGACGGCGCCCGCCCAAGGTGAGAACGGCATTGACCGCCTCGGTAATGCCGCCGAGGCCGGTTTCCATGGCGGATGACGAGACCGTTGATCGCCAGCGCGCCGATCCGGTCGAAGACCTCGGGCAGCGCGTTCCAGATCGCCTGCACGGCCAGAAATGTCCCCTCGAAGGTGTTGACCGTGGCATTGGCCCAGCCGGTCACCGCATCCGTGGCAGCTCTGAAACCCATCCAGAATGACGGCCTGCGCCGCTGCCCAGCTGCTTTCCACCCGCGCCCAGGAGGCTTGGGCCGACAGGGAAACCCGCGTCCAGACCTGGGAGGCCACATCCTTCAAAAGCCCCATGGCAGCGCCAAATCCACCGGCGCCTTCCACGAGGCGCGTGAACCAGTAGACCAACTCGCCTGCGCCAACGATCAGCGCGCCGATCCCGGTGCGGATCAGCGCGCCCTCGCAGAAACACCAGCCCCGTGGCCAGCCCGCGTACCGAAAGGGCGGCTGCCGCCATGGCAGCGACCCAGCGACCGGCGAGGAAGGTGGCAAAGGTTCCGGCATAGATCGCCAGCCGGTCGAGGTTGGCCAGCACCGCATCAAAGGCGCGGGTCACGGGGTTGGTCGAGGAGGCCAGCGCGACAAAGGCATTGGCCATGGCCTCCAGCGAGGGGCGCAGCGCCACGGCCACCTTGTTGCGGATGCCGGTGAAGACCTGACCCATGCTGACCAGCGCCAGTTCCGACCGGCGCATGGCCGCGATGGCGTCAGTATCGAGCACCGCCCCAAGCGCCTGCGCCTGCTCGCCAAGACGGCCCATCTCCGCCCCGCCGTTTGCCAGCAGCGGGATGAGCCGCGTGGCATCGGACGCCATGGCTTCGAGGTAGAACGTCATCTCCTGCTGGCTTGCACCGGCCTGTTCCAGCGAGGACACGTAGAGCTGCAGCGCTTCCGGCCCGGACAGACGAGCGAACTGATCAGCGGTCACGCCCACTTTTGGCGCGATGCTCTCGAAGAAGTCAGCCATGGGACCGCCACCGGTGGTCAGGAAATCACCAACCCGGTCGTTCACGTCCTTGAGGATATCGGCGAGCTTCTCTTGTTCGATGCCCACGGTCTGGGCACCTGCTGCCATGCCTTGAAAGACCTGCGGATCGGCATTTGCGACCGCAGCCTGACGCTGGACCTCAAAGGCGCGGTCCATTGCGGCGTTGGTCGCGGTGACGGCTGCGGCTGCCGCTGCCGTTGCCGCCGCAGCACTGGCCACAGCAACACGGCGCGCGAAAGCCGCCAGCTTAGCATTCGCACGCTCCACATCGCGCGGAAGGCGCTCAAAGGCTTTGCGGCCTGCCGTACCCACGCCTTCCAATTCTGAGCGGACTTGGCGCCCGCCCGTGGCGGACAGGCGGACAGAGACTTGCTTGGTGGCCATCGGGCTTGGTCCTTGAATCAGGGGACTACTTGTCTTACGTTGTTCTTATCGATCATGGAGGCGTATGATCATGCCAGAGACAGCGACCTTGTCTGCCAAGTACCAAATCTCGATCCCGAAGGCCGTTCGGGCGGCACAGCATTGGGAGGCTGGTCTGACCTTTGCCTTCATTCCAAAGGGAACTGGTGTGCTTCTGGTCCCGGTCCCAAAACGCGATGCCCTCAAGGGCCTGGCGCGCGGCGCCGCCCCCAACGATTATCGTGACCGCTCGGACCGGGTGTGATGATACTCGTCGATACATCTGCCTGGATCGAATGGCTGATTGGCTCCGCCACGGGTGAAAGCCTGGTCGAGTATCTTCCTACGCAGTCGGATTGGCTCGTGCCAACCATGGTTCAGCTTGAGCTGGCTAAATGGCTGACGCGCGAAGTTGGCGAGGACAAGGCAGATCAGGTCATCGCCTTCACCCAAGTCTGCCAGATCGTGCCGCTCGACACCGAGATTGCGCTGGCAGCGGCCGAAGCCTGCCGGGAATACAAGCTGGCCACCGCAGATGCGGTCATCTTTGCGACTGCCCGATCGCAAGGGGCGAGCGTCCTGACCTGCGACGCGCATTTTGAAGGGCTTCCCGGGGTGACGCTCATCGCAAAGCTTTCCCCTGATGACCGTCTGATGGTCAGAGTCCTTGATATATGTATCATGCTTACATGAGGTGTCATGATCATCAGCATCCGCGGAAAGCTCGCCGAGCAGGCCATGACGGGCCGGTTCGGCAAGGGGTTCCCCGCTGATCTGGTCAAACGAACACGTGCGATGCTTTGGCTTTGGATGCGGCGCAGCTTGAGGATTCGCCCGGGCCATCTTGAGGCGCTCAGGTGACGCGGGCCAGCATTCGGTCCGTATAAATGGTCAACGGCGCATCTGCTTTGTCTGGACCGATCAGGGGCCAGCTGACGCTGAAATTGTGGACTACCACTGAAAGGAGCCGCCATGAGCCTACCGACGCATCCGTCCCATCTCCGGCGAAGTGCTCTGCGAACTCTATCTCGAGCCTTTGGGTATGAAGGCACCGACGCTGGCCAAGCAGCTTCGGGTTCCCCGCACGCGGATCGAACGTCTGGTCAGCAGGTGAGACAGCGCTCACAGCCGATACTGCGATGCGCCTCGCGACATTCTTCCAAACGACACCGGAATACTGGATGAACCTGCAGCGGGCCTGGGATCTGGCCCGCGCCCGCGAAACGGTCGACGTCTCAGATATTGAGCCGCTACGCGCTGCCTGAGCGCATCTCATCATTGATCTTGCGCACCATCACCGCCTCGATGGGCGGCAGCAGTTCCGCGATCGCCATGGGGGAAACCCCAAGCGCCGCGCCCAGCTGCAGTGCGGCACCCATATCCCAGCCGATGACAGCTGAGCCGGATACCCGCAGCTGCCCACCGAGGCGCTGCACCAGAGTCCCAGACCTGCCAGCCCTCGAAAGTCTGCGGCGCGTTCAGGCTTTGCGGGCAGTCCGGGCACGCGCCTTCGCAGGCTTGGCAGTAGTCTCCGCCCCCGCCGAATTCCCAATCGGCAAGGGCGGTGAGGCGTTTTTTTCCGCGTCCAGGATCATGGCGCGGGCGACGTATCTGGTCTGGAAGGCCTCGAAGATCGGCCAGATGTCGAGCAGAGCGTCGATGCCCTCGGGGCTCACCGGAATGAAAAGCCGTTGTCATCGCCAACGCCTTTCCAGTCCTGGATGGCGATGCGTGCGACGGCCTTGGCCATCGCGAGCGCAATGGCGTCGGTGTCGAGGTCGCTCGTCGCGATCAGTGCGCATCGGGAACAGTGATCTGGCCCTGCGCCTCCTTGCGTGCTGCCATCATCAGCGCCGTGGTCATGGGCGCGACAAGAATCTCGACGCCATGGCCAAGATCGAGCCATTGCGCCTCATTGGTCAGGTTCAGTCTCAGCATGGTCAATACTCCTCGCGCGCGTTTGTGAGCGTGATGGTGCACATGCGCCCCAGGATCCGGCATCGCTGGCCGCCTGCCAGTCGAAAGGTCGCCTGAATGCCTTGCGGCCCCGCAATCTCGATGCGCGGGCGCGGCAAGTAGACCGCATGGGCGGTGAGCTTGAGACCAACGCCAGAGGCAAGGGCATAGTCGAACTCCAGCGTGCAGGCCTCGCCATTGATCGCTTGTGTGACCAGCGTCTGATCGGCGAAGCGCACCACGATATTGCCGGTGAGCGCGGCCACTGACGGATCCGCCCCGTCGATCTTGCCATCCGAGCGAATGGTCTCGATCCGGTCGAGGTTGTTGGCATAGGTGATATCGGCCGTGACCACATTGCCGATGGCTTGCCCGTTGCGTTTGATCGAGCCGTTGAAATGGCCAAAGCGCGTCGAGCGTCAGATCGGCCGGCGAGCCAGCCGCGCTCATCGGTCGCGACTGGTCTCGCCTTGCGCCACAACGCTTGCCGTCGCGGTCAGCAGCCCCGCGCGTCCCATCTGCCAGCTCAGGCTGTCGAGCTTGCAGCCGGCATACATCGCATAGCGTGGCAGCTCGGGCATGCCGGTCTCAATTGCAAAGGACGGCAGGTTCCAGCTGCCTGACTGGAAGGTATGGGTCTTGCTGGTGGTTCCAGCAGTTGTGGGTGCGCCAAAGGCGGCCTTGAGCCAAAACCCGATCGAGGCCGCGTCAATCGGAATGACGATATTGCCGTCTGCCGTGACCGCATCCTTGGTCGGGGCCAGCGGGTCGCGGCCATAGCCCAGCAGTTCCGAGGCCAGCAGCGGCTGCTCTGCCCCGAGCGTGGTGCTGGCAAAGGGCATGCGGGTGAAACCGCTCGCAGGCGGCGTGCCATAAGTCGTCTCGAACGCCAGCGCCATCTGCGCCCGCGCCCCTTGGGCTCGTGCCATTGTGTCTCTCCTTGAATGTCAGCTGTGTTGTCAGGCCAGCGCGTCGCTGGTGGCGTAATGCAGGATGATGGGCACGACGGCCGCCTTGAGCGTGGCCGCACCCTCGACGGGCAGATCGACCGGCTCGGGCGCTTCGGCCTCGACCCAGTCGCACAACCCGCGCAGGGTGCGGTCGGCTGAGATGGCCGCGCCAATGCGCCCGATCAGACGGTCGAAGCGCGCATCACGCTCTTCGCCGGTCTGCACGATCACCTCAAGCTCGGCGCGGTGCTGGTAATGATACATCAGCGGCGACAGCGTCACGCCGGGCTCGCCCGGGTTGCCGTCGCGCAGGATCATCAGGCCCGAGGGTGGGATGCGCTCGGGCAGCACCTCGCCGCGCAGCACCGGCACATGCGGGACCGTGCGCAACAGGTCCGCCAGGGCGGTCAGGATGGTTTCGCGAGGGGTAGGCATGAAGGCCAGCTCATATTTCCGCATTGCAAATTAAGAGCCTGAAGGCTATATAGCCTTAAAGCAGTGAGAGCAGAATGCAGTGGACCGTTTTATTCGCAGACGAATTCGAACCTGAGTTCGACTCACTTCCGCTCCAGGTGCAGGATGCCATCCTTGCTCGTGCGCTTCTTCTGGAACGCGAAGGGCCCGCACTCGGACGACCGCATGCAGACACCCTTACCGGATCAAAGCATGCAAACATGAAAGAATTACGCTGCAATGCAGCAGACGGTGTTTGGCGCATTGCCTTCGCATTCGATCCTGATCGACAGGCGATCATGCTTGTCGGCGGGGACAAGTCAGGAGGCAACGAAAAGCGCTTTTATAAGCAGTTGATCGCGCGAGCCGACGAACGGTTCGACAATCATCTGCAACGACGCAAAGGATCATGACTATGGCACGAACCCTCCAAGACAAACTCTCCGCTATCGACGCTGCACGCCGTGCAAATGTGGAGGCTGAGGCTGACCGTCTGCATACCGAATATCTCACCTTGCAAGAATTGCGGAAAGCGAAAGAAATGACCCAGGTGCAATTGGCTGAAACACTTGGCATTCAGCAGGCAACGGTCGCAAAATACGAGCGGCAAAGCGACCTTCTTCTGTCGACGCTAACAAGCTATGTGCGTGCAATGGGTGGCAACCTGAAGCTTATGGTAGAGTTTCCAGGCAAAGCTCCAATTGCTCTGGAGGGCCTGGGGGACACCGACGAACCTCGGCGACGCCGCCGCGCGACAGGCCGTGAAAAAACGACACAAGCACGCGTCTGACTCTCAAAGCCGATCTGTTCCACCCAGTTGGCGATGATCGCGCCGGGGATCCGGTCCTGTGCAGCCTTGGCGGCCCGGTCCAGATCGAGCCGTTTGCGCAGCTTGACCTGTGGCACCAGCAGAAAGATCGGCACGGTGGTCAGCCCGCGCCCGGTCTTGGACCGCGAGGCCACGCCGACCCCGCGGGTATTCAGCCGCCCTTCGGCCACCAGCAAGCTCGGCCCGTTGCGCCGATAGACAAACCGCAGCCGCAACCCGCGCCGGCGTTCCCATTCGCCGGGCGTGATGCGCCCACCGCGCGCGGATTTACCCGCGGCCGCTGTCGGGATTGCGAGCCAAAAGCCGTTCTGAGAGCGAATGAGCGGCCCCGTATCATGCGCGCCGACAACCACCGGCGCTTGCGACCAAACCAGTGCGGCGGCATTCAGGCTGGGTTGACCCTTGGGATAGAGCTCCGAGCGGATGGTGCGTGCAAGCCGTTGGCCGAGGCCTGCCCCCGTGATCTGCGCGCGCCAGGCAGTTTTGAGGCTGGTGCCCGCGTCACCCACGGCCTTGGTGACGGCCTTTTCGCCAGCGGTGATCTCGGCAGCCATCATGGCTGCGATATCGCCGGCGATTTCCATGCGGATCATGCGCACCCCTTCCTTATCCCGTGACATCAGCATGTGGGTCAGGCCACCAGGGCAGCAGCTCCGCCGTCCAGACCAGCCGCTCGCGATCGCGCTGCGGCGTGCCTTGCACCACAAAGATCTCGCCTGCGATCTCGAAGCGATCCCCTGCGGCCAGTTCCGGACAATCGCTGACGCGGACATCCAGAACCACGCTGTCACTGACCAGCCGCGCCGCGCCAAACTCGACCATGCGGTCAGGGCTGCGCCGCATCACGCGGAGCGCCTGTTCCACCCCGATGCCCGCCTGCTGGTAGAGCGCCGGGGTGGAAAGGTTCGG
>JAGYLB010000081.1 GCA_018401055.1 Roseicyclus sp. | reverse complement strand
TTTCGCTCGGGCGATATGCTCGCCCCCGAATTGGGGCGGTTCGATCATGCGTGATCGCGATGGACCCGATGATCTATTACCAGGCCCCTGATCTGGGCCAGGCCTTGGCGCATCTGTGTCATCGCGTATCGGGAAAAGTGGTGTTCACGGTGGCACCGCGCACGCCATTTTTGATGGTGTTTTGGGGATTGGGAAAATTGTTTCCGCGCTCGGATCGGTCACCTGTGCATGTATCCCCGCAACGGACGCGCCCAGAACCTACGTGCTATTGGCCTGCGTCTCTGACAGGCGCATCAGGCACGATATCAGAGGTCGGAACCGTGTCGCGCGGCTTCTACATCTCATCCTGTCTGGAGTATGCGATATGAGCAATCTGGCGTGCATCTCCACCCAAATTCCTGCTCGCTTTCGGACGCTCGCCAGTGGGATGCACCTCGCCCTTTGACGGCGAGTTGCTTTCGGCGCCTGTCGCTGTTCCCGATCTCCGGTGGGCGGCGGCGGGGAGATGCTTCCGGGCACGCTCAGCCGTGCGGATGATTTGTGGAGCTGTCGGCCGCCTCGCGCGACCTGCCTGGTCGCGATCATAGTAGCCCTGCCCGTTTGCGATTGCGCCGTTCCGTGCCTTTTGGGACATTAAATCTCGGACCATTATCGGAGCGCGCTGGGCTGGAAGCGGATACCTTTACCTGTGGTTTGGCACGCTGTGGCACCTCGGTGGTTTGGCGATCATGCCTGCCAGTCTGTTGGTCTTGGGCGGCGATGTCGTCCATGACCTGCCTTTCGCTGGCGAGGTTCTCGCGGGGTTGGCCTTTGTGATGACAGGTTTGGGGATGCATATGACCCAAACGGCGGGTCTGGCCTCTGGCCGCTGATCGCGCAAACCGAGGAGACCCGGCCAACGGAGTCGTGGCGCTGCTCTATGTGATGTATCTCTGGGGGATGGCGGCATCGGCACTTGTGATCGGGTGGCTGCTGCGCGATTTCTCTGGCCTGACGTTGATCCGTGTTGTGCAGGGGCGCGGCCGTGGCGACCCTCATTCTGAACATGGTGGCCCTGAAGCGGGGGCTAAGAACGCCTCCGCCCCAGCTGACCGGGGCCAGAACGCGCGGTGAACCCGCGCCAAGCTTTGGTGACGCATGGCGTGATTTTGCCAAAGGTGGACCAGCGGGGCGGCTTTTGGCTGTGGTGTTTCTCGGCACCATGGCCTTCAATATGCAAGACGTGCTGCTTGAGCCTTAGTGGCGGTGAAATCCTTGGTCCGAGCGTGCGCGTCCGAAACCACGTTTCTGACGGCCACATGGGCGGTAGGTGCCTTGATCGGCTTTGCATTCGCGGCGCGTTGGCGTGGGCCAGATTGGCCTCCTGAACCTCTGCACCGCATGGCAGGACGCGGTTGCTGGCGGCTTGCGGCTTTTTCGGTGTGCCACCGACACCGCCAACGACCGCTTCGTGATCCCCGAAGGCGCGCATTGGAACGACGTGCGCGCGGCACCGCGCGATGTAGGGCGGGCGCTGCTGTCGGCCTTCCTCGCCATCGAGGCCGCGAACCCGGAGCGCCTTCAGGGCGTCTTCGGCAACGCCAACTGGACCGACAAGGCCCAGACGCCGGACAGCACGCTAAAGAACCTGATCGAGCATTTCTCCAAGCACGACCTGACCCTCGCCGCCGTGCCTGAGGACGAGCTTGGCAACGGCTACGAATACCTGATCAAGAAGTTCGCCGACGACAGCGGCCACACAGCGCAGGAATTCTACACCAACCGCACCCTTGTCCATCTGATGGCGCAGATGCTGGAGCCCCAGCCGGGCGAGAGCATCTATGACCCGACCTGCGGCACCGGCGGCATGCTGATCTCGTGCCTCGCCGAGGTGAAACGGCGCGGGGGCGACATCCGCACCACCGGCCTTTACGGGCAGGAGCTGATCACCATCACGGCCGCCATCGCGCGGATGAACCTGGTCATCCATGGCGTGGATGATTTCCACATCGCCAGCGGCAACACGCTGGCCACGCCCGCCTTCGTGCAGGGCGACCGGTTGCGCACCTTCGACGTGGTCCTCGCCAATCCGCCTTATTCCATCAAGAAATGGAACCGCGGCGCGTGGGGGCAGGATGCCTGGGGGCGCAACTTCCTTGGCACCCCGCCGCAGGGGCGGGCGGATTACGCCTTCTTCCAGCACATCCTGTCGTCGATGCACCCCAAGACCGGGCGCTGCGCGATCCTGTTTCCGCATGGCGTGCTGTTCCGGAATGAGGAGGCCGAGATGCGGCGCAGGCTGGTCGAATCCGACCGTGTCGAATGCGTGCTGGGGCTGGGGCCGGGGCTGTTCTACAACTCGCCGATGGAGGCCTGCGTGGTGATCTGCCGGTCGCAGAAGCCCGAGGCGCGCAAGGGGCGCATCCTGTTCATCGACGCGGTGGCCGAGATTGCGCGCGAACGGGCGCAAAGCTTTCTGCGGCCAGAGCACCAGTCGCGCATCCTGTCGGCATATCAGACCTTTGCCGATGATCCCGGCTTTGCCACGGTGGCGGATGTGGCCGATGTGCTGGCGGAGGACGGCAACCTGTCGATTGCCCGCTATGTGAAGCGGCCCAAGGCGGCGGTGGCGGGTGGTGCCACGCTGGCGGCGACCTGGGCGGCGATTGACGAGGACGGGCGCGATTTCTGGACGGGCATGGACGCGCTGGTGGACATGCTCGATGGCTTGACGCCTGCGGAGGATGCCGATGCTTGAGCGGCCGATTTCAAAGGCAGGGTGGACGCACGTGGCTTTTGGCGACGTGGTGCGCAAGGGCAACGACAAGGTCGATCCGTGGGACACCGGGCTGGAACGCTATGTCGCCGGGGAACACATGGATACCGACGATCTGCGCATCCGGCGCTGGGGCCTGATCGGAGATGACTACCTCGGGCCCGCGTTTCACATGCGGTTCAAGCCGGGGCATGTGCTTTATGGGTCGCGCCGGACCTATCTGCGCAAGGTGGCGGTGGCGGATTTCGAAGGGATCACGGCGAACACGACCTTCGTTCTCCAGTCGAAAGACCCCGCCCGGCTGATGCCCGAACTTCTGCCCTTCCTGATGCAGACCGAGGCGTTCCACACTTATTCGATCAAGCATTCGAAAGGGTCGGTGAACCCCTACATCAATTTCTCGGACCTTGAAGCTTTCGAGTTCCTGCTGCCGCCGATCCAGGAGCAGGCGCGGTTGGTGGAGGCGCTGTCGGCATATCGGAATGCTGATGAAGCCCTTGGTGTTGCCGCCGACAATCTTGCTGCAACGCGGTCTGCCTATGTCAGCCATATCATAGGTCAAAGCGGTGATGCGGCGGAAAAGGTGCGCGTCGGCAGCTTGCTTGTGGATGGCCCGACCAATGGCCGCTCGCCTGCACCCAGTGATAGAGAGACGGGCTTCAAGACGGTCAGCATCAGCGCTGTCCGCGATAGCATTTTCGACCCGGAAGGCTGCATCAAGTTCGTAGAAATGACTGCAGCCGAAGCGCGTCCTTTCATCGTGCAGTCAGGAGATATCTTCGCCGTTCGCGGAAACGGCAACCGCGATATCTGCGGTCGTGTCGGGAAAAGTTGGCAAACCTACCCTGATTTGGTTTACCCGGACTTACTGATCCGGATGAGGTTCGATCCGTCGCGGCTAATGACTGATTTCGTCGTTGCGCAATGGAACCACCCCGCTGTCCATGGCCGCCTTATTTCTCGGGCGAAGTCGTCGAACGGAATCTGGAAGGTGAACGGGCAGGACATCCGCGCGCACACTCTTGTGGTTCCCCCGATGGACGCGCAGCGAGAAGCTGTAAAGTCTCTTGGTGCGCTCGATCTGCAGGCCAACGCGATTCAGGCCCGATTTGCGAAATTGCGAGATATGAAGCGCGAATTGTTTAAAGCCATTTCCGGAGGCGCAGAGTGACCTTCAACGAGTCCAACACCGTCGAAGCCCATATGCGAGACCTTCTCGCGGGGCGGCCTCGGCCCGCCCGGCGCAACTCTCCATCGGCCTCGCCCGCACGGGCGGCAGGATCGCGGGCCTCGGTTGGCACTACGTCGCCCCCTCCGACCTTCCCCGCCAGCCGCAAGAGGTGCTGGTGGAACCTCACCTGCGCGACGCCCTGATCCGCCTGAACCCCGACATCGCCGCCAACCCCGGCCGGGCTGATGACGTGCTCTACCGCCTGCGCGCCATCGTCATGGGCGCGCGGTCGGACGGGCTGGTGAAGGCGAACGAGGAATTTGCCGCGTGGGCACTGGGCGAACGCTCGATGCCCTTTGGCGCAAATGGCGAACACGTCACCATCCGCCTGATCGATTTCGACGATATCGAGAAGAACAGCTTCGTCATCACCCAGCAGTTCATCATCCGCGCAGGCAAGACCGAAAAGCGCGCCGATCTGGTGCTGCTGGTCAACGGCATTCCGCTGGTCCTGATCGAGGCCAAGACGCCGGTGCGGTCCAGCCAAAGCTGGCTCGACGCCGCCATCCAGGTCCATGACGATTACGAGAAGAACGTCCCGGAGCTGTTCGTGCCCAACGTCTTTTCAGTGGCGACCGAGGGCAAGGAGTTCCGCTATGGCTCGGTGCGGATGCCGGTCGACATGTGGGGCCCCTGGCGTGACGGCGACGGCAAGCAATCGCTGGGCGAGGTGGAAAAGGCCGCAGCGTCGATGCTGCGCCCGGCGATGGTGCTCGACCTGCTCGACAGCTTCACCGCCTTTGCCACGCAAAAGGGCAAGCACCGCATCAAGATCATCGCCCGCTATCAGCAGGTGGACGGCGTCAACAAGATCGTCGCGCGGGTCGTGGCGGGCCAGCCGCGCAAGGGCCTGATCTGGCATTTCCAGGGGTCGGGCAAATCGCTTTTGATGCTGTTTGCTGCACGCAAGCTGCGGCTGCACCCGGCGCTGAAGAACCCCACGGTGCTGATCGTCGTGGATCGGGTCGACCTGAACAGCCAGATCGCGGGCACGTTCTATGCTGCCGATATGGCGAATCTGGTGCGACCGGAAAAGCGAAAGGATCTGCAACACCTGCTTGAAAGCGACGCGCGGAAGGTTGCGATTACCAACATCCACTTGTTTGGAGAGGCCGAGGGCGTTCTGAACGCCCGCGACAACATCATCGTTCTGGTGGATGAGGCGCACCGCACGCAGGAAGGCGATCTCGGCCGCAAGATGCGGGACGCGCTGCCGAACGCATTCCTGTTTGGTCTGACCGGCACGCCGATCAACCGCGCCGACAAGAACACTTTCTACGCCTTTGGCGCCGATACTGACGAAGGCGGCTACATGAGCCGCTACGGCCTGAACGACGCGATCCGAGACGGGGCGACGAAGGAGCTGCATTTCGAGCCGCGGCTGGTGGACCTGCACATCGACCAGAAGGCCATCGAGGAGGCCTATGCCGAGCTGACGCAGGGCCTGACCGACGAGGACCGGGATCGGCTGGGCAAGGCGGCGGCCAAGATGTCGATCCTGGTCAAGGCGCCCGAGCGCATCCGCGCGATCTGCGGCGACATCGCCAGGCATTTCCAGGAGAAGGTTGCCCCCAACGGCTTCGGCGCGCAGGTGGTGACTTTCGACCGTCAAAGCTGTGTGCTCTACAAGCAGGAGCTCGACAGGCACCTGCCGCCCGAGGCTTCCGACGTGGTGATCTCGGTCAACAGCGGCGAGACGGAATATGCGGCATACAAGCGCGACCGCGATGCCGAGGAGAAGCTGCTCGACCGTTTCCGCGATCCGAAGGACCCGCTGAAGATAATCATCGTCACGTCGAAACTGCTGACCGGTTTCGACGCCCCGATCCTGCAGACGATGTATCTGGACAAGCCGCTGCGCGACCACACGCTGCTGCAGGCGATCTGCCGGACGAACCGCCCCTATGGCGAGCAGAAGACACATGGCCTGATCGTCGACTACCTCGGCATCTTCGATGACGTCGCTCAGGCGCTGAAGTTCGATGAGGAAGGCGTGCAGAAGGCGGTGTCGAACATCGTCGAGCTGATCAACGCCCTGCCGACCGCCCTGCAGAAGTGCCTCGCCTATTTCACGGGCGTGGACCGCAGCCTGACCGGCTACGAGGGCCTGATCGCCGCGCAGGAGTGCATCCCGAACAACGACCTGCGCGACGCTTTTGCGGCCGACTTCAGCGTGCTCGCGCGGATCTGGGAGGCCCTGTCGCCCGATCCGGTGCTGACGCAGTACGAGACCGATTATCGCTGGCTGGCTCAGGTCTATGAGTCCCTGAAGCCCTCCAGTGGCACAGGGCGACTGCTTTGGCATCGTCTGGGCGCCAAGACCATCGAGCTGATCCACGAGAACGTCCATGTGGACGCGGTGCGGGACGATCTTGATACGCTGGTTCTGGATGCCGAGCTGCTGGAGGCCGTTCTCGGCAATCCGGACCCAGAAAAGAAGGCCAAGGAAATCTCGGTCAAGCTGGCGGGTCGTCTGCGCAAGCATGCAGGGAATCCGAAGTTCAAGGCGCTGGGCGATCGCCTGGAGGACCTGAAGAACCGTCACCAGCAGGGCCTGTTGCTGTCAATTGATTTCCTGAAAGAGCTCTTGGCTCTAGCGCAAGACGTGGTGAAAACCGAGCGCGAGACGCCAGAGGAAGAGGATATCGACCGGGGCAAGGCGGCGTTGACTGCGCTTTTCGAGGAGGCCCGGAACGGCGATACGCCGGTAATGGTCAAGCGGGTCGTTGACGATATCGATGCAATCGTGCGTGAGGTCCGCTTTGAGGGATGGCAGGCCACGCATGCGGGTGAACGCGAGGTCAAGAAAGCGCTACGCCAGACACTTTTCCGCTACAAGCTGCATCAGGACGCCGAGCTGTTCGAAAAGGCATATAGCTATATCCGAGAGTATTACTAGGCAATGCAGGAAGAACAGCGCTCATTTGGCTATCCCATCCCCTTACCACCTCTCGCCGAAGGCCAACGCACAAAGGCCAAGGTCGATGCCCTCATGGCCCTCTACGACCGGCTGGGGGCCGCCCTCGCCACCACCGTTGCCATCCGTGCCCGCCTCCTCGAAGCCCTACACTACGAGGCCCTCGAGCCTGTCGCCGACGCAGTCACGGAGGCAGCGGAATGAGCCTTCACCAAGATTGAACTAACGAGGCCCCATGCCAATAGCCACCGACCAAATCCTAGACGTTCTGCGCCAATACGGCATTAATCCTCTTGACGACGACTATGCCGAGGCCGAGCTGCCGGGCATTGGCGAGATCGGGGAAGGAGAAGGCGTGTATGCGACATCTATCTCCGAAGTGTTCGGCCGAGGCGATGGCGAGGGGACCGACACGCTCGACGGTTTCGATCTCGATGATCCACGCATGAGAGAATGGCAGGGGAGCCTGAGGGAAATCATCGACATAAGCACCAATGGGGGTTGGCCCAACGACGGCCTGCTGGGAAGGGTTCTTGGCCGGGCAGTCGAGCAGCCGGAGCCGCATTGTGCCTGGTATTGCCCAATCCACTTTTTCGGCCATGGCTGGGGCATCTACATTCGCGAGAGCTGTATTCTGTCACACGCCCTCAACATCGCCAGCTTTGTGCACTGGCCGTCCATGCATCTTCCGCAATCGGTCATCGCGCGGGATCTACTGCGCAGCGCCTTCTACGTTTTCTTTCTGCATGAGCAGTTCCACCACAAGGTCGAAAGCCTCGGCTTCCGCCTGCTGGTCTCGACCGGCACCGACCGTTACCGGCCCTACAAAACCAACGTGTACCGCCGGACCTTCAACACGGCAGACTGCATCGAGGAGAGCTTGGCCAACGCAGAAAGCTACCGCCGACTTGGCGAACCACGCTATGTGCAGCGTGTTGATCCGGCAATCCGCGAAGGGCTCCGGCGCTATCTTAAATGGTCGATTCCGCAGCAACCTCCCGGCTACCGGGAGGGTATGAATTTTCTTTCGGAAGCGCTCTATCGGGATGGGCTCTACGACCTGCAATCACAAATGCTTGACGGCAGGCTTCCACCGAGTATGCCGAAGGCAAACTGGTCTGTCGCGCCCAATATGATCACCGCCCTCTCAGATATTACAGATGACATCTATGTTGTTCTGCCGAAGGGCGCGCGACCGATCTTTCGACCCACAAGTGTCGATCCTGGTGCGACGGTGTCGAGCCAGGTGTTGGAAGGTGCTTTGACCCGGCACTATGGCTATCAGCCCGTCGCCGGCGGAAAGGGATCGCATGTCAAACTGAAGAAGCCTGGGGCACCGACTATCATCCTGCCCGGCAATCGGACGACGGTTTCGCCGGGCGTCGTCAAGAACGTGCTCAACGCGCTTGGCGGGCATCCGATTTCGCGCCTCCCAGATTTTCTGAATGGCAAGGTGTCCATAAATACCTGAGGCCTTATCATTGTCGTTCAGGGCGAGTGACGCGGGCAGTGGAACGAAAGGAATGGGACGGCAGGTCGTGCGAACGCGGCGGCTGCACCGGCGGTGCCAACATTGGATTGGAGGCCTCCCCGGCTGTACCCGGTCACGTTCAGCGACGCACAAGCCATGATCCAGCGGTTTCGCTTACCCCGGGTAGCAGGGCATTTCAGGAGCCGCTGCGCCTCCTTGATGCCCGATTGGGAGCGTTGGAAGCAGAAGTTGGGTAGGGCCATGGCTTGAGAATTTCCGAGCCCGGTCGCGGCAGACGTAAATGCGACTCCAATCCAAACAATTTCCGCGGCTTGAATTCCCTCAACATCTACATGGACTTATGAGACATTCACTAAACTCGCGCAGTCATCAGGTCCGGAGAATATCGGCCCTGAGAGACCGCTTCCGGGCCAACTGGCGCCGGGGCCAGTGCTCAGCCCCACCCGCATAACCCTCGAAAACAACGGAAAAATCCGGCCGCAGCCGGATCGGGAGAACGCTTTCGCGAGGGCA
>JAGYLB010000080.1 GCA_018401055.1 Roseicyclus sp. | reverse complement strand
AATCCCACCTTAATAGTTAATCACAGCATCGGAAATCAATTGTACCCGACGCCGTTTGGCAAGCGGTGACCGTGTGTTTGCTATTGTGGATGCGTCGCCGGGTGCAGATGGTGTTTCAGGACCCTTTCGGCTCGCTGAACCCACGCTATCGCGTCGGTCGGCTTATTGCCGAAGGGATGATCGTCCACGGAACGTCCTCGGCAGATGCCTATCGGCGCGCGGCCGAACTGCTTGAGTTGGTGGGTTTGCAGGCTACCGCAGCGAACCGTTTCCCACACGAATTTTCGGGCGGCCAGCGCCAGCGCATCGGCCTGGCCCGGGCACTTGCGCTTGACCCCGACATCCTGGTCGCTGATGAACCCGTCTCGGCACTTGACGTTTCTGTTCAGGCGCAGGTGCTGGAATTGCTCGACGAAATCCGCGAGCGCCTGAAACTCTCGATGCTGTTCATCACCCACGACCTGCGCGTCGCAGCACAGGTCTGCGACCATATCGCGGTCATGTCCAAGGGGGTCGTCGTCGAGTATGGCGAGACCAGCCAGCTTTTCGCAAACCCGACCCATCCCTACACGCAGGAATTGCTCGAAGCCGTGCCGGGTCGGTCGTGGTCCCCGGTCGCAATGGCCAAGTTGCCGTGACTGTACCTGGCCGACGGATGAGGGCAGCCTTCTCTTTGTTTCCCGACAACAAAGGGCCGTCCGCCCCCGCGACCGAGGCGCCCTGCAAGTCTCGGCGCACATTGCACCCGGTGCCGGGTGCATCTGCCCCCATGTCTTCTGTGAGCAGACAGACCCGAAAAAAGCCGATGCACCATGCAGGAGGCGTTTCGTGTCGCTTGAATTGACAGGATTGGAAGAGCGTCTCGAAGACCACCTCCGGGATGTCGCCTCTCGGCATGCTCTGCCCGGACTGGCTGTTTCGGTATTCAGGAACGGCACCGAGGTTACTTGCGCAAAGGTTTGCGGAATCGCGCGACGCGCAGCTTGCGCTTCCGGTCTCCGGCGACACGCTTTTCGGCGTGGCGTCGGTGACAAAGGTTTTGACAGCTGTCATGGTCATGCTGGCCCGCAAGGACAACTTGGTGCGGCTGTCGGATCCGATGTCGAAATTCTATCCCGCGCTTGATTGCGCACGCGACGGCAAGATTCGCATCCAGCACCTGCTATCACATTCGGCTGGGTTTCCCGGGCTTCCGTTCCGACACATGGCGTCACGTTCGAGCAGCGAAAAAATTCCAGATCCAATTCTGACGCCTGACCAACTTGTCGAGGCCATCAATTTCCTGAGGTTTGATTACCTCGGCCCACCGGGAAGCTGCATCAGCTACAGCAACGAAAGCTTCTGCCTTTTGGGCGGCATACTTGAAACTTTGTACGGATGCACGTTCGCGCAAGCTGCCGAAAGGCTTGTCTTTCGTCCCTTGCACATGAACAGAAGCGTGATCGGAGCGTCGGCAACCGCGGCTGTCGACGATCTGGCGATGCCGTTGCGGCACGCGGGATCCGGTTTCCAGAGTTGCGGGTTCTGGGATGCTCCGCTCTTTGATCCTGCCGGCGGGCTGGTCGTGTCCGTGCGTGACATGTGCCGCCTGATTTCGGTTCTGGACGGCACCTCCGGCTTGCTTGGCCGGGACGAGGCGCACGACATGATCTCGAACAGCTTGCCCGTGGCGTCGCGGCCGGCGTCCACATCCCGCTATGGGCTGGGCCTCGAGGTTACACGGCTGATTGCCGGTCACAGCCTGGCGTGGCACACGGGCCATCGACCCGGCATCTCAAGCTTTGTCGGTTATGTGCCGGAAAAAGCGCTGTCCGTTGCCGTCGCGACGAACATGGCGGATGCGCCATCGGCTGTCATCGGGCACCGGATCATTGCTGAGGCCCTGAGCGGCGAACTGGATCCCGGCTTGTGTCGATCGCCACCGCAGGCGACTCGACACGCGACCGGAAAGGCCCGAGCGGTTTTTGCGGAGACTTCGGCTCGCTGGAGGCGCCCGACAATTCGGTCTGTCTCGTTGACGGACAAACCGCTGCTGGCGCAGGGCATGTCCCGCCACCGCTTGCACTTCGCAGGGTCGAGCCACGGAACCGTGGGTGGGCAGACGTTCTGTTTTCTGGGCGACAACGGGCCTGCCGCCGCCGGAGAAACGGCAACGGCCCTCGCGCTGGACCTGCGTATTCTGCCCCGGCGCCGATGCGACCCAAAAGGTCGAAGCGGCGGTGCGAGCGATGAAACGCCGCTGTCGATCCCGACACAACAAGTGGAGAGGCAACATGACACCGCCCGCAAACCCGAGAATTGCGATCCTTGGTTTCGGCGCTCGAGTCCAACCGAAGCGCGCCCGTCGGTGGCCGGCAGGCTTTTGTCGATTCCCTTTATCTGGATGCCGCCGCGATCAAGACGAGATGAACGGCACCCGGTCGCGCCTGCCGGGCACGGTGCAGGGCTTTTGCGAAGAGATGGACCGAGAGGGAAACTGGATGCCAGTCCCGATCCTGCTGGCCGAGGCGCCTCCTGGCGGACCTGCCGATCACGGCTTCTTCCTGGAGATGCTGCAAGCCATGCGTGACGCACTTGCCGAGGCAGGACACATCGACGCCGTCTACATTTCCGAACATGGCGCCGGTCTGAGCACGCAGGAAGATGACGCAGATGGCGCGGTGTTCTCCATGGTCCGCGAGGCGGTGGGGCCGGATGTGCCGATCGTCGCGACCCTGGACTTGCACGGGCATGTAACGCCGCGCATGCAGCGCTCGGCCGATGTCATGATCGCCTATCTGACCAACCCCCACGTCGATCAGAGGGAACGCGGGGCCGAAGCCGCGCAAATCACATCAGCCATGCTGGCGGGCCTCAGGACAACCCAGCACGCTGATCAAGGTTCCCATGATCAGCCCTGCCGTCACCTTGTTGACTGCACGTGGGCCCTTTGCAGATCTCGTCGATCTTGGCCAGACGCTGGTCAATGCTCCGATCCTGAATGTCTCGATCCTTCCGGGCTTTGCTCCGGCCAATGCATCAACCAACGGGATGTCGATCGTCGTCACCGCCGATGCGGGTGCAGCGGACGCGCCCACAGCAGCCCGGCGGGTCGCGGTGACGCTGGCACAGCGGGCCTGGGCGGACCGGCACCGGTACAAGCCCCGGCTGACCACACTGGACGATGCCGTTGTGCTGGCCCGAAGGGCAACCAAAAATCCGGCCAGCCCGCCCATCATTCTGGCCGACGTCGCCGACGTAATCCGGCGCTGGCGGGCGCGGCAACACCATGTTCATTCTCGAGCGTCTGCACGACCAGAGGTTAAGGGATGTCGTCGTCGGCATGATCGTCGACTCCGAACTTGCCTTCGAGGCACACAAGTTGGGCGAGGGGGCGCAGTTTCGCGCCTGTCTTCAACCGCAACGAGACGACCCGGTTTTCCTGGCCGTTCGAGGCCGAGGCCCGCGTGGTACGGCTGGCGAAGGAGACTGCGTCGGGCGGCGGGGCCTGTTCGAGCGACGACAGCTTGATCTCGGCCGATGCGCGCTCTTGGATCTGACGGTATTCAGGTGGCGGTGGCGACGGCCCGCCAGCAACGCTTTCGCCGATCCCAGTGTTTCTGGAACGGCTCGGACTTATCATTGCAGACTTGCGCGTCCTTGTCGTCAAGTCCCGGGGCCATTTTCGCGCGGGCTTTGACGAACACCATACGCCCGAGCAGATTTTCGAAGTCGATGTCCCCGGTCTGACAACTCCTGTCCTGAGCAAGCTGGGTCTGACCGAGTGCCCCGCCCGATCTTTCCCCTCGATCCGGATATGGAATGGGCCGCCCGGGAATCGTGACGTCAGTATGATGCTCTGCGAGAAGCCGGCGTCGAAACCCGTGGTGCACAAACCCGGCCGCCACAAAGAAACCGCGCATCGGGACGCCGTCGTCGGCTTGTCGGCGCTCAGGCGATATTGATGAAATACAGGCTTGAGGTAGAGATGGGGTGGATACCGCTCTGTAAGCGCAACGCCGACCCCCTCCTGCCATTTCTGACCTGATCCGGCCATTCTGCGCGCATGTGCATGACGGAGGGTTTGGGTTTTGGAAATAGACGGCAAAATGGGCGTCCATTTGGACGGCTCGAAAAGTGTTGGGGTTTCCGGCTGGAAGTGATCGAGGGGCCAAGTGGCCGGCGGCGGCGCACGAAGGCAGAGCGGGCACGGATCGCGGCGGAAACCTCATCGCCTTCATGATGCACCTCCCGCATCGTCGCTGTTTTCTGTGGGGAGGAATTCGGCAAGCGTATCTTCCAGCACCCTACCCCCATCGGAACGCGAGGTGTTGATTTGGGCCTGAGTTTTCAGGGCCTCCGTTGGCGCAGACGCGCCCTTTGGCATCAACCGAGCCAGTCGTCCTTCACGACAGCCTTCACTCAGCGGTGCACGCCACGGGTTCCTGCCCATCCGGAACGGCCAGCTGGGGCAATCGACCGCTGTGCAGAGCCGCACCTCCTGCGCAGAGTCATTGCAGCAATCGAGGCATTTGAGGCGAAGGG
>JAGYLB010000079.1 GCA_018401055.1 Roseicyclus sp. | reverse complement strand
GCGCGAAATCGGCAAGCCACCATGGAAGCCCACATTCTCGGTCTGCTGGATGAACCCCAAGGCGTCGCCCTTGGCGTGGCAGCCAAAGCAGTAATAATAGCCTTTGCGGTCATCGACGTGGAAACTGGCGGATTTTTCCTGATGGAAAGGGCAGGGCGCCCACATGTCGCCCTTGGCCTGGTTCGACTTGCGGCTGTCCCAGATGACCTTGCGCCCGACCACTTGGCTGATCGAGACGCGATTGCGCAATTCGTCGAGGAAACCGGGGGGAAGCGACATGCTGGCAATATCGGCTGCCAACCCCGGCCTGTCCAGATGCGGTCGGCGAAAGGCTGGGGATGAAACGCCCAAGGCTGTTCGCGATGTCGTCCCAATCCTGCCCAAGTTTCCCGTCATTGTTTCGACATTCAGGGGTGGCACATCGTGATCATGCAGGACCTACAGCGATTTCTCGGACGGGATTCGGGTGCCGCGCGCGTCGAGGCGGTGTTCATGCCGGCGTGGCCCTTGTGGTCGCGGCGGTGATGGCCGTTTTCTTGTTTGTGGCCGCCCCCGCGCCCGAGGCAGCCCCGGTGCGCAATGATCCCGTCGAAGAGGCGATGAACGCAGATGATGGGGCGCGAGATCCGGCAGTTCACACCTCTTCAGGTGCGCTCGCGCTTTCAGACCTATCTCGATCCGACCGAACGCACCGACACCCAGTTGCGCAATGCCCACCGCACATGGGCGGGCCGCGTGGGCGACCCCCGCTATGACCGCCCCGATCTGGCCAATGACATGTTCATCATGATCGACCACGCGATGCGCATCCGTGGCGTCCGGCCTCACGAGGGGCTTTAGTTCCCGATCGCGGCCCGGGCCGCAACGGCGGTCATTGCCTGCGCGATCTCGTGCACTGCCGTTTCCGCCATCGAACGAAAGACCAGCATCTCGAACCGATCTCCGCCGGGGTGCAGGATCAGCGCGTCATATGGCCCAGAAGCGTCCGCCGCGCCGATCCCGGCGGGCAGGCATCGGGTGCGAAGTTGATGGGCACCAGCCGCGCCAGCACCGCGCGGGCGGCCGACCCCTCAAGGATCAGATGCGCCCAGCCGTCGGATTGATCGCTCACCGCCGCGTCCACCGACAGCCCCTGCGCGGGTTCCGCGCCCATGAGGAATGCCTGATCCAGCCCGCTCCATGCGATCCGGACGCCTTTGCCCTCGTGCAAGGTGCCCGGCGCGGGAAAGGACAGGCCGTGGGCCGTGTTCAAGGCATCGGACACCGCGGCCGTTTTGCCTCGGTAAGGCGCGATGGACCAGATCGGGGCCAGCGGCGCCTCGGTCAGGCGCGCCCGCCGTGTCCACCGGCACAAGGCCATGGGCGGGGGATCTGGCGACCAACTCAGCCACGCGCGCGCCCTCCGTCTTGGTCGAAGAAGACCGGGGAGCAGACCTCGCACGGCGTCTTGATGCCGCGCAGGTGGTCGACGAGCATGACGGTTTCGCCGATCCGCTCCGGCCCGTGGCGGAGGAACCCCAGCCCGATCATGTGCCCCAGCGTGGGCGAGGCCCCGACCGAGGTGACATAGCCCTGGTCATGTGCGCGCGTATGCGCATCCCCTGTCGTGAAAAGCCGCGCCCCCGCCGTCAGGGTGCCGCCGGCCGCGACAGGCTTCAGCCCTACCAGACGCTCGCGCCGCTCCTCCAGCAGGCCGGGGCGCGCGGCGGCAGCCTTGCCGATGAAATCCTTTTTCGGGGACATCATGCCTTGCAAGCCAAGGTCAAAGGCCGTGACACGGCCATGCATCTCGGCATGGGTCAGGAACCCCTTTTCCAACCGCAACACGTTCAGCGCCTCAAGCCCGTAGGCCCCGCCCCCCAGCGCCTCGGCCCGCGCCAACAGATCGCGGTAAAGCGCATCGCCGTGGCGCGCGGGCACCGCGATCTCATAGGCCTCCTCCCCGAGAATGAGACCCGGAACAGCCGCCCCGAAACCCCATGCACCCGCACCGCGCCGCAGGCCATGAAGGGAAAATCCGAAGCCTCTTGGGGCGCATCGACGATACTGTTGAGCAGCCTGCGCGCCAAAGGCCCCGCGACCGACATCTGCGCCCAATGTTCCGTGACCGAGATCAGCCGCACATCCAGATCGGGCCGCAGCCCTTGGGCCACAAGCTCCAGATGGGCCATCACCTGACCGGCGGCGGCGGTGGTGGTGGTCATCACATAGTGATGCGCCCCCAGTCGCGCGGTGGTGCCGTCATCCATCACATGCCCGTCCTCGCGCAGCATAAGGCCATAGCGGATGCGACCGACGGGAAGGGTGGAGAAGGTATTCGTATAGACGAAGTCCAGAAACGCCCCCGCATCCGGCCCCTGAATGTCGATCTTGCCCAAGGTCGAGACATCGACGATGCCGACAGCCTCGCGCACCATCCGCACCTCACGGTCGCAGGCTTGTTGCCATGTCGTCTCGCCCGGGGCGGGGAAATAGGACGGGCGATACCACAGCCCTGCCTCGATCATCGGGGCACCGCGCGCCACGGTGGCGGCATGGCTTGTCATCTTGCGTTCGGGGGCAAAGCCGTGCCCCTCGCCACCCGCACCAAGCGCGCCCAGGGTCAGCGGCACAAACGGCGGGCGATAGGTCGTCGTGCCGGTCGCGGAAATGCTGCGCCCGGTCGCGTCGGCCAGGATCGCCAAGGCCCCGATGTTGGAGGACTTGCCCTGATCGGGCGCCATGCCTTGCGTGGTGTAGCGCTTCATGTGCTCGACCGAGGTGAAACCCTCTTGCGCGGATTGCGCGACGTCCTTGGTGGTCACGTCATTGGCCAGGTCGAGCCAAGCACGGCCCCGCGCCTCGACTTGCCACAACGCTATCCCGTCACCCGCATCGTCTCCGGCCTGCGGCACGGGCACGGCGGGATCGGTAAGACCAAGCGCCGCGATGGCGCGTAGGGCGGCGGCATGTCCTTCGCGCAGGCAGCCACCGGTGGACAGTGTGCCGTTGCACGCCCCTGCCGGGTGCAGCCCCGGCACCGCATCGGGCGCAGGCACGAACATGGCGGCCTGTGCGTTCCAGACCGGGCGCGCGCCCAGATGGCAGGTCAGGTGCAGCGTCGGGTTCCAGCCGCCCGACAGCGCAAGCAGGTCGGTCTCGACCCGCGTCTCCGACCCGCCCCGTCGCACGGTGATCTCGCGCAGGCTGTGGCGTCCGCGCGTGTCGATGACCTCGCCGCCTGCGATCAAGGCGTAGTCCCCTCCGCGCGCGCGTCGGGGCGTGGGTCGATCACCGTGCAGCGCCGCATGGCCCGGGCGATTTCCGGTCGCCCGATCAGACCGGCGATGACCCGGTGCGCGTCGTCATTGGTGACGAAAAAGCTGGGCTTGCGTCCGCACAGAACACCGAAGCTGTCAGCGTAGCGCATGAAGGCCGACAGCATCATGACGCCGGGCCGGTCATTGTTGGGAAAGGCGATGGGCCGTTCGAGCGCACCGGTCGCGAGAACCGCCTGTTGTGCCCGTATCCGCCAGAACGTCTCACGCGGGAGGTCGGGGTGCGCATCGCGCGGCAGATGCAAGCCGGTGCGTTCCAGCGCGCCATAGCTGCCACCGTCATGGATGCCGGTTACCGTCGTGCGGGTCATGATCCGGACGTTTGGCATCGCCTGAAGCGCGTTCAGATGGAAAAAGGCGAAATCCTCGGGCGAGAAATGGGTGATGCCCTGTGCGTCCCGAATAGGGTCGTCGATGTGCCGGTGCCGGTTGTGCAGGGTCATGTTTTCATCGACCAGCAGCACATCGGCCCCGGCCCGCGCGGCAACGAAGGCTGCCATGATGCCGGTGATGCCTGCGCCGATCACCAGCACGTCGCAATGGGCAAAGGCTTTTTCAGACCCGTCCCCCCCATGGTCACGCGACAACGCGCCCAGACCGGCCGCGCGCCGGATCACCGGCTCATAGACCCTTTCCCAGAAGCTGCGGGGCCACATGAAGGTCTTGTAGTAGAACCCCGCGCCCAGAAACGGGTGCAGCAGGTCATTGACCGCCAGCAGATCGCGCTGCAGCGGGCCGACGTGGTTCTGGCTCCGCACCTCGAGACCGTCGTGGATTTCTTGCAGGGTGGCCCGGACGTTGGGCCTCTGATCCGAACCCGAACCGATGGTGACAAGCGCGTTGGGTTCCTCTGACCCGGCGGTGAAGATGCCGCGCGGCCGGTGATACTTGAATGACCGCCCGACCAGCCGGATGCCTTTCGCCAGCAGGGCCGCGGCGACCGTATCGCCCTTGTAGCCCTCGACCGGCTGACCGTTGAAGGTGAAGACGATTCTTTCCGCCGGATCGCCGCGCCAGTTCGTGTCGATCCTCATCTTGCGGCGACCTCCCCGGCAAGGCGCGCGCCGGTGACGGCATGGGTGACGGTGTTGCGTTCCACCACCAGCCAAGCCGTGCAGCCCGCGTTGTGGTGCCACAACTCGCGCGTGGGACCGGCCGGGTTGTCGCGCAGGTGCAGGTAGGCATCCCAGGCCTCGGGCGGCGCGTCGGCCTGCGGGCGGGCCAGCGTCACTGCGTGCCCCTTGCAGGTGAACTCGCGGCTGTCGCGCGGGCCGCAGACGGGGCAGGGGATCAGCATCTTGCGCGCCTCAATGCAGGTTGTGCTGGCTGCCGGTGCCTTCTTCATCCATCAGGCCGCGGCCCGTGGCGAAGCGGTCAAGCCGATAGGCGGCAGCGGCAGGTGCGGTCGGTCTGTGGCAATCAGATGGGCAAAGGTATGCCCCGAGCCGGGAACGGCCTTGAACCCGCCATAGCACCAGCCGCAATTCAGATAGAGGCCGTCGATGGGCGCCTTGTCGATGATGGGCGAGCCGTCGGGCGACATGTCCATGATCCCGCCCCAGCTGCGCAGCATCCGTGCCCGCCCGATCATGGGCATAAGCGTCATCCCCGCCTCGGCCACATGTTCGGCCATGGGCAGGTTCCCGCGCGCCGCGTAGCTGGCGTAGAAATCGAGGTCCCCGCCAAAGACCAGCCCGCCCTTGTCGGACTGGCTGATGTAGAAATGGCCCATGCCGTAGCTGATGACGTGGTCGATCACCGGCTTCAGCCCCTCGGTCACGAAGGCCTGCAACACATGGGACTCAATCGGCAGGCGCAGGCCCGCCATGGCGCCCACCTGGCTCGACCGGCCCGCCACCACGATGGCGACCTTTTTCGCTCGGATCGCCCCGCGCGTGGTCTGAACGCCGGTGACGCGCCCGCCCTCAATGTCTAGCCCCGTGACCTCGCAATTCTGGATCAGGTCGACACCCCGCTGGTCGGCGGCGCGCGCATAACCCCACGCCACGGCATCATGCCGCGCCGTGCCGCCGCGCGGGTGGTAAAGCCCGCCATAGATCGGAAAGCGCGTCTGCTCGTAGTCCAGATAGGGCAGCAGCTTGCGACACCCTTCGCGGTCGAGCAAGATCGCGTCGTCGCCCTGATTGATCATCATGTTGCCGCGCCGCACGAAGGCGTCGCGCTGGCCGTCGGAATGGAACAGGTTGATCAAACCGCGCTGCGAATGCATCACGTTGTAGTTGAGGTCGGCCTCCAGCCCCTCCCACAGCTTGAGGGAATGGGAATAGAACTGGGAATTGCCGTCCAGAAGGTAGTTGGCGCGCACGATGGTGGTGTTTCGCCCAACGCTGCCGCCGCCCAGATAGCCCTTTTCGAGCACGGCAACATTGGTCAGCCCATGCTCTTTCGCCAGATAATGCGCGGTCGACAAGCCATGGCCGCCGCCGCCGATGATGACGATGTCGTAACTGTCCCTGGGCGCCGGATCGCGCCATGCCGGGCGCCAGCCGCGATTGCCCGTGATCCCTTGTGCCAGCACCTGCCAGCCTGAATAGCGCATGCGTGTTCCCGACGCGGCCCAATGCCCCCGCCACTATCGGATGGCCCCTGCGCAAAGGAAAGCCCGCGCGCGACACCGCAGAGGTCAGGCGCGACGGAACATCTGGCCTAGCTCGAGGGGAAAGCCGTCTGCGATCCGTCGAACGGCACCTGTCCGGCATAGCGCGGGCGCGTGACGGTGAAATTCCGGAAGGTGATAACGTCGAGGCCCGAATTGAAGATCGGCTGATACGGGATGAAGGATTGCACCAGAATGACGCGCTCCGCATGGGCCATCACGGGTAGCAGTTCCTCGATGTCGACCATGTTCGAGGTGAAAAGCCGCGCTTCGCCATTGGTGGCATAGGACCAGTCTACGGTATGTTGGTCGTTGACCCCGTCATAGAAGATCTGCGTCACGCGCAGCCGCGCGTCGCCATTGTTGCGCACGAGATGGTCGAAGATCTGTGCCATTCCTTCGATATCATAACCATAGACCATGTTGGTCTGGCGCGAGACGATGTCGGCCACCGCATAGGTCGCCTTGATCGAGCTGTTGTAGGTGCGGAAGGCGTCGAAAAAGACAAAACTTGCGATGAAGGTCCAGACCAGCACCGGGGTGATGAGCACAGTCTCCATCGCGACGGCGGCGCTGTCATCCTTCCAGAAGCGGCGGATCTGACGGGTCAACATGCTCTAGCTCCTCAATTCGGCTCGTTCACGAAGACCGAGGCTGCCACGATGTGCAGACCGCCCGTGTCATCGCGCACAAGATTCAGGCCGAACCCGGAAAACGGCAGGATGCGGTCAATGATGGCGCAGGTCCGGATCAGGACCAGATCGTTGTCCTGCCCCTGCTGAAACAGGTTGCTGGGCTCGATGGTGATGTCATTGCGGTTCACGCAGACGACGTCGGGCGTCGGGATGACATAGGTCGAGCGGTTGATCAGCCGCAAGTCGACTACCAGTGCAGTTTCGCAGTTGGGGATCGAGCGCGTGTTCTCGCAGATCGCGTCTTCGATGTCGTCCGCCGTCAAGGTCAGGCCGTTGGCCAGCCGCAAGATCCGCACCGCCTCGTCCAGCGAGCGCTCCAAAAGCACCTGACGCGACAGGATCATCCCGGTCTCGAACACGGCGATGAAGAGGGTGATCACCACGGGGAACATGATCACGAATTCCATCGTGGCGGTCGCCCGCTCGTCGTGCAGGTAGGCGCGGATATGGCGAAGCAGTCCGGGCATGTCAGGACCTTGTCACTGGATCAGCCGCAGCTGGTTGATGGTGCGCGCGATCGAGGCGAAGGCATTCGAGATGTCGATGCCGTCGACGTCGTAGTAGTGGGCATCCGACGAGGCGCAGTGCCGCATCACCTGCTGGCCGCGCCACGGTGCCTCGAAGGCGATCGAAAAGACCGTGATGCCTTGCGCATGGGCCACGTTGCAGATGTCGCGCAGACGCTCATCCCCGACCACGCCGTTGTCGCCGGAATACTGGTTCACGACGTTCCAGTAGTTGAATTGCTGTTGCATCGCCTGCACTGTGGCTTGGCGCCAGTTGTTGACGCTGGACGTGGTCCCCTCGTGGCGCTGCCATGCATGGGAATGGAACATGCGAGCCCGCAGCGCCCGAACCGATATGTGGTGCCAGACGTCGGCATAATCGAGGCGCACGGCATTGGCTCCGCCGTCCGGCGTGGTGCGCCACCGGTCCCGGCTTTCATGCCAGAACAGGTTCCACTGGGGATAGAACACCGACCAGCGCCCGTCCGCCGGGTTGCGCCAGAACGGGCTTGGGCCGCTGCGGAACTGCTCGTGGACGTCCCATTGGCGCGTGTTTTCGCCATCCGTCATCAAGACGATGATCTTCATCGTCTCGGGGTCCAGATAGGCTGCCGGGCGGCCGTCGAAATCGGCGTGCACCGTGCCGTTGGACACAAGGCCCGAGAGCGCCGGACGCGCGGCCGGGTCCAGCAGGGCGACGGCCCAGCGCATGCCCTGGTCGATCGCGGTCCAGCCATTGGGGTCCAGACTGTCGATCAGATTGTGCAGCTGCGTCTCGTTGTTGGACCACGGAATGACGGCCGCGGTATTGTCGCGGTGGCAGGCCGGCCGTGGGGCTGGGTTCGAGAAGTTGTTGGTGTCGACGTCGATATCGGCCATCCGCTGGAGCGGCACGGTGGGGTTGATGCCCGCAAAGGTGTAATCGGCGGCTTGGAACCGTGCGCAGCGCGAATGGGTGTGTTCACCCGTCAGCGAGAATACAGAAGACAACGTTGTGCCCATGTTGACCGTATGGTCATAGGGCACGATGGAGACCGACACGAGCTGCTCGCCAAGGGGGTTGTTGTTGGCCTCGAGCACCGAAGTCACGAAACTGCGCGCCGCGGGTCGCAGGTTGGTCATCCGGTTCGACCCGCCCATCGAACCCGACACGTCCAATACCAGCGACACCTCGATGTTGCGCACCCGCTCCTCGGCGGCCCCGGCGGCGGGCGAGGTCAGCATCGGCTGGCCGAAGATGCTCATGAACAGCGTCTGAAGCTCCATCTCGGCGCGGGCTTCGACACGGCGGAAGTTGATGCCATCCTCCACGTCAACACGCAGACGGTAGCCTTCCAGACCGGCGGTCTCGAAATAGCTTTGCACCACTTCTTCCGGATCGAGCGTTTGCGACAGGGATGCGGCGGCCAGAACCGCGCGGTCCAGCGTGTATTGCAACTGCACGCGCTGGGTCTCGAACCGCATGATGTCGATGGCGATGCCGCCGATGCCGATCATCAGCACGAAAACGACCGTCGCGAAGATTGTCGTCGACCCGTCCTCGCGGAACATGAACCGACGCGGCAAGCGCCGCGCGATCCGCAAGACCCCGTCTGTCGCGACACTGTTCGCATCATGGTGGCGCATGGGTGCACTCCAACCGTTGAAATTCACTGCGTGACGCAGGGACACGTCACTCCAGAGGTCTCTTTGACGGTCAAGCGCGGCAAAATTGGGGCAGCATCATGCTGGAAACGAGTTGGTTACAATTTGCTGACAATACTCAGGGACCGCCCGGGGTTGTGCCAAGCGTGCCTGTGTGACCTGTTTGAGGGCGAGTCGCCGCGGCGCAGACCGGGTGGCATCACGGCTGAGGGAGGAAAGGCCAATGAACACTCAAACCGGCGAGCCGAGTTTCCGACAATCCGTCGACCTGATGTTCACCCGCGCCGCCGCGCTGATGGACCTGCCCCCGGGCCTCGAGGAAAAGATACGAGTCTGCAATTCGACCTATACCGTGCGCTTCGGGGTCAGGCTGCGCGGCGAGATCCACACCTTTACCGGCTACCGATCCGTCCATTCCGAGCATACCGAGCCGGTCAAGGGCGGCATCCGCTACGCGCCCTCCGTGAATCAAGACGAGGTCGAGGCGCTGGCCGCGCTGATGACCTACAAATGCGCGCTGGTCGAGGCGCCGTTCGGCGGCTCCAAGGGTGGGCTCTGCATCGACCCGCGCCACTGGGAGCAGGACGAGCTGGAAAAGATCACCCGCCGCTTCGCCTATGAGCTGATCAAGCGCGACCTGATCGACCCGGCGCAGAACGTGCCCGCTCCCGACATGGGCACGGGCGAGCGCGAGATGGCGATCATCGCCGACCAATATGCCCGGATGCACACCACCGACATCAACGCGCGCGCCTGCGTCACCGGCAAGCCGATCCATGCAGGCGGCATCCAGGGCCGGGTCGAGGCGACAGGGCGCGGCGTGCAATACGCGCTGCAGGAATTTTTCCGCCACCCCGAGGATGTGGCCAAGGCCGGTCTGTCCGGCACGCTCGACGGAAAGCGGGTCGTGGTGCAGGGCCTGGGCAATGTCGGCTATCACGCGGCCCTGTTCCTCTCGACCGAGGATGGCTGCCGCGTCACCCATGTGATCGAACGCGACGGCGCGGTGGAAAACTCCGACGGCCTCGACATCGTGGCGCTGCGTGATTGGATCGTCCGCAACGGGGGCGTCAAGGATTGCCCCTTCGGCACCTATCACGAGAACGGTGCCAAGCTGCTCGAGGCCGAATGCGACATCTTGATCCCCGCCGCGCTGGAAGGCGTGATCAACATGCACAACGCCGCCGCCATCAAGGCCCCGCTGATCATCGAGGCCGCGAACGGCCCCGTGACCGCCGGCGCCGACGAGATCCTGCGCCACAAGGGCACCGTCATCATCCCCGACCTTTACGCCAATGCAGGTGGCGTCACGGTCAGCTATTTCGAATGGGTCAAGAACCTGTCGCATATCCGTTTCGGCCGGATGCAGCGCCGTCAGGAAGAATCTCGCCACCAGCTGATCGTGGACGAGCTGGAGCGCATCAGCCGCGACAGCTCGATCAACTGGACACTCTCGCCCGATTTCAAGGACCGCTACCTGCGCGGCGCGGGCGAGCTGGAACTGGTGCGCTCGGGCCTCGACGACACCATGCGGTCCGCCTACCAGTCGATGCGCGAGGTCTGGTGGAGCCATGACAAGGTGACCGACCTGCGCACGGCGGCCTTCCTTGTCAGCATCGACCGGGTGGCGAAAAGCTACACGGCCAAGGGTATCTGACGCGACCTATTGCCGGGGCAGGTCGCCCCGGCGATCCGCCACGATGATGCTGATCAGATCGGCCACAGGCTTGGCCTGACTGCCCGCGGTGGCCCCGCCCACGGCCACCCGCTTGCGCGCGCGCCACCACAGCGCGGGCGCATAGACCCGACCCCGCGTCGTGGGCACCTTGAGACGCACCAGAAACCCGCCTGCGGGCTTGAAGGCAAAGATGCTGCGGTCGATGCTGTCGACCTCGTCGAGCGCGAACAGAACCCGCCCGCCCGCCTCGCGCAGCTCGCTGCGGGTCAGCTCCAGTGTGATGGCTGTCGCCAGCCAGACCCGCCACGCCAGATAGAGCGCGCCCATCCCCATCGCGATCAGGAACACCAGCCAGCCCGGATCGACCGGCGGTGTCGCTGCGGCGACATAGAGCAAGATCACCCCCAGCATCCCCACAACGCCGGTCGTGAAGATGCGCCGCACCGGCTGCGGGTCGATGGTGGCCAGCACCTCGTTCGGGTCGGGGTCTCGCTTGCGTTTCGCCATGACCGCCCCTTAGCCGGTCGCGCGGCGCTTGGCGAGGGGGTCAGCCCCGCTTGACGATCACCTCGGCGCCTGTCTCTTCGGGTTCGTCATCGACCATCTCGGGCGGGAAGCCCGGCGCACGGATGTCCAGACCCGTCGCCTCCTCCAGCCGCTTGATGATGTTGGGCGAAAGCTCGCGTTCACCGTAACGCCGGATGCCGTCCTGAAAGATCGAAATGAGCAGCGGGTTCACCTCCACCGGCACACCGGCGCGGTCGGCCACGTCTTGAAACAGGCCGATATCCTTGGCCACCAGATCCATCGTGAAGCTGATGTCGCGCGACCCGTTCAAGATCACCTGGCTCTCGGTCTCATGCACGAAAGAAGTGCCCGAGGAAATCTTGATCGCCTCATAGGCGGTGCCAAGGTCAAGGCCTGCCCCGGCGGCCACCGTCAGCGCCTCGGTGCAGCTCACCAGATTGGCGGTCGCAAGGTAATTCGTGATGACCTTGAGCACGCTCGCCGACCCGATCGGCCCCGTGTGCAGCACGCGCCGCCCCATAGTGGTGAGCAGCGGCAGCACGGCCTCGAACGTTGCCCGGTCGCAGCCCGCAAAGATCGAGATATTGCCGGTATCCGCCCGGTGGCACCCGCCCGAGACCGGGCAATCGACGGCGGCACCGCCCGCGGCGGCGACCTTTTCGCCCAGACGCGTGATCTCGGTCGCGTCGGTCGTGCTCATCTCCAGCCAGATCTTGCCCGGCCCCATCGCCTCCAGCAGGCCGCCCGGCCCCTCGACCACGACGGCCGAGATGTCGGGGCGCGGCAGGCAGGTGATGACCACGTCGCATGCCGGCCATCAGCGCTGCGGGGTCTCGGCCGTGCCCGCGCCCTTTGCGGTGAACTCCGCCACCTTGGCTGCATCCAGATCGACGACCGAAATCGCGATCCCATTACGCAAGAGCGTGCCCGCCAGCTTCGCTCCACATCCCGCCCGGTCCGATGAAACCGACACGCATTCCCGGCCCTCCCGCCTTTGTTTCGCGCATCCTTCACGGGGCCCGCGCGCCCTGTCGCGCTCGATTGCGACCTCTGCGCCGATGCACAGGCGCGGTGTGGCGACCCGCATTGTGTGCCCGTGCCCGCCTGCTACATCTGCCGCAACCGCGCCACAGGAGGAAGCCCCATGTCGATCCGCCCCGTTCTGGAAACCCGCAAGGCCCGCCCGACTATGGAAGGGGCGGGGGTGCACCTGCACCGCGCCTTCGGGTTTCAGGACCCGACCGAACTGGACCCGTTCCTCCTGTTCGATGATTTCCGCAACGACCACCCCGATTTCTACCGCGACGGGTTCCCGTGGCACCCGCACCGGGGGATCGAGACGATCACCTATGTTCTGGCAGGCACCGTCGAGCATGCCGACAGCTTGGGCAATCGCGGGCGTCTGGGGGCGGGGTCGGTGCAATGGATGACGGCGGGGTCGGGCATCTTGCATCAGGAAATGCCGCTGGGGAACAAGCACGGCCAGATGCACGGCTTCCAGCTGTGGGGCAACCTGCCCGGCGCGCAAAAGATGACCGCGCCGCGCTACCAAGACATCGCGGGCGCGGAAATTCCGGAAGTGACTGATGACGATGGCACCCATGTGCGCGTGATCACGGGCGAATTCTGGGGCAAGCGGGGGCCGGTGGACGGCATCGCCGCCGATCCGCAATACCTTGACATCACCGTGCCTGCGGGCCTGCGCAAAACCTTCAAGATCGACACCTACCGCCGCGCCTTCGCCTATGTCTTTGACGGTGCGGCCAAGTTCGCCGATGCCTCGAAGCCTCAAGGCGTGCTTTTGGAAAAGGAAGTCAGGGGCCGCGAGGTCAATATCCGCGATCTGTCGGGCGACCGCACGCTGATCCGCTTCGGCTCGGGCGACGAGGTGACGGTTCAGGCCGGGCCGCAGGGCGTGCGCTTCTTGCTGATCTCAGGCGCGCCGATCGAGGAGCCGGTGGCATGGCACGGCCCCATCGTGATGAACACGCAGGCCGAATTGCAGCAGGCGATGCGCGACCTCAGGAACGGGACGTTCATCAAGCCGGCCCATTGAAGGCAGGGGGCATCAAGCCCGCCCATTGACCGGGGTTACGCCCCGGTCTGCCAGTGCAGAAAGGCCAGACCAAGGCCGATCAGCACCGCCAGCTTGAAGCCGATCTCAGCCATCAGAAACGACCGGTCGCGCGCCGCCCGTGCGCCGGGGCGCTGCCGGGCCAAGGCCGCGCGGAACCTGTCGGCTGCCTGCATCACCAAGGCCGGATCGGTGCGTGCGGCCAGTTTGGGATGGGCCAGCCGCGCCTCCAGCGCCGTCATCTCGGCGGCGGCAAGCCGCGCCTGCGCCGGCAACAGCCGCCCGGCCCGCCGCACCGCGCCGCGAAAACTGCGCGCCCGCACGTTCAGGCGCGCGGCCATCGCCTGCCGCAGATCCTCGTGCAGCGCGTCAAGCGCGGTCTTGTCCATGGGATCGGCCCCCCGGCGATAGGATGGCCCAAGGATACGCCGCGCGCAGGCCCTGCCTCCACCCCTCGGCGCCTCTAGCCACTCCTCCCCCGGTCCGTCCTATCACTCGGCCCATGCTGCGCATCCTGACCGAGGGCGATGACACCGCCCGCCCGCCCATCGTGATCGCCCATGGCCTCTTCGGGTCCGCCCGCAACTGGGGCGTGATCGCGAAACGCCTGTCCGATACCCGCCGGGTCATCACCGTCGACATGCGCAACCATGGCGAGAGCCACTGGACCGACAGCCATACCTACCCCGATCTGGCCGAGGATCTGGCGCAGGTCATCGCCGCCCAAGGCGGGCAGGCCGACGTGCTGGGCCATTCCATGGGCGGCAAGGCGGCCATGGCGCTGGCGTTGATCCGCCCCGCGCATCTGCGCCGCCTGATCGTGGCCGATATCGCGCCGGTGGCTTATGGCCACACGCAACAGCACCTGATCGACGCCATGCGCGCCGTGGACCTGTCGCGGATCGAGACGCGCGGCGATGCCGACCGCCAACTGGCCGAGACCGTGGCCGAGGCAGGCGTGCGCGCCTTCCTCCTGCAATCGCTGGACGTGAAGGGGCGGCGCTGGCGCTTCAACCTCGACACGCTGGAACGTTTCATGCCCCAGATCCTCGGCTGGCCGGACTTGGGCGGCCGCTTCGACGGCCCCACGCTGATCTTGTCGGGCGCGGCCTCGGACTATGTCCGCCCCGAGCATCGCCCGGCGATCAAGGCGCTTCATTTCCGCAGCGCGCTTCGCCAAGATCCCCGGCGCGGGCCATTGCTGCACTGCCGACCGCCCGCGCCGAATTCGAGGCCGCGATCCGCGCCTTTTTCCGACGCCTGAGGGCTCAGAGCGCCCGGATCTTGCCCTCAGCCCACCACGCGGCGGGCAGGCCGAGCGCCGGCCCGACCGGCGGCGATCACGATAGGCTCCCACCCGTCGAGGCCCGCGGCCAGCACGGCGGTCACGCCGATGCCCGCAAGGGCGGTCGAGGCGAGGGTGAAGATCAGGAAAAACAGGCGCATGGGGGCCTCCGGGACGACGTGGGCGCGTTCGGGGGGAGGGGTAGTGCAGGGGAGGGGCGGTGTCGTTGATGTGGGTCAAGGAGGGGGGCGTGGGTCCGGCCTGTGGGGCGGATCGGAGCGTCGGGTGGAGGTTCCGAAGATTTTGACGCGAGATCGGAAACGATCTCGCAGTGGGGGGTACCCCAAGCGGGTGGGCGGTCGGCGGCCGGAAATGGTGGGGTGGAACGCGCTAGAACGGGTCGCTCTTACTTGAAAATACTTAAGAATTATGCTTTAGTAAATAAATGTAGCGGAGTCAAAATAGTGGACCACTTCATTTCCTTTTTGATTGGCACGCTATTGGCTGCAATGATTTATGTCATTGGCTATGGATTTTTAGATGGATACTTTGGATACTTCAATATTTTTGTGAACGAGCTTAATTTGGGATTTGAAGAGATATTAGTCCACTCTGTCTCGGGATTGTCCTATACCCTGAGGGAAACTGACGCGATTGCCATGATTGCTGCAAGTTTAATTGGGGCTGCAGGGTATGCCGTCTATGCTTGGGAGCGCCGATCTCCGATTAATTCAAGATTTTTCGCCGTTCTTGCAGTTGCCGTTATATTCAGTGTGCTGTCCCACTCACTTTTCTTTGCGAACCAAAATGGTCGAAATCATGCAATGCGGAATGAGTTTGGGCTACGTTGGACCGAGCCGGGAGCAGAGTTGCGAGCTGCTATTGAAGCGTCGATGGGTGAGTCTCCTACGCGACTTTACTCAATATTTAATTCTGGCTCCCTGAGTTATTATCACTACACCCCACATATAGGAAGTCCGTCATGGATGATAAGATACGACCGCGAGTATGGTACCATCGACAGTTACTTTTTGGACTGATAGCAAAAACTTTGCTTTTTGGGTCCGTAGCCGTTTCTCAAACAAACTTGAGCGACGATCTGGGCCCTCTGCAATCTTATCCGATTGGTCTTGCGCCGAATGCTTACTACCGCATTGATAGCCGAACAAATCCTTCGAAGGGTCGCCTCCTTACAATCGATGAGTTCAGGGAAACTGGATTTAATTTTGAATTATGCGAACCAGAAGGTGAGCGCATGACAATCAACTTCTTGACCTCTAATCTCATAAGCGTACAAGAAGATTGTTCGGGCGTTCCAACCACGCCGTTTCAGGCGCCGTTCGCTAGTAGCATAACTGGCGCAATAATTGTTGATGCGCAATACAGGCCCATTGGAGTGGTGACAGGTGGGCAGGTCGCTGCAAGTCAACCCGCAAGCCCCAGCTTCGCAATCGAGTTGGATTACTCAGCAATCCGACTTTATTATGAAGACGCGGACCGAATTACAAGCCTACCGCAGGATTGGTCAATATCGCCGATGGGCGGGACCGTTCTCACTGCTATTGGTGAGACTGGGGAGATACAGTTCATTTTGCCTGTCACCTCAGCAACGGCGATTTCCGACACGTTAATGATGCAATAAAATTCGGGTTCTTTTGCGGTTTCAACGCATTGATGAACGCCGCCTGCACCCCCAGCACCCAGTTTCCCACCGAGGAGCCGCAGACTTTGCAAGCAAAGTCGCTTTCGCCCATCCC
>JAGYLB010000078.1 GCA_018401055.1 Roseicyclus sp. | reverse complement strand
CTCAAAGACAAGGTCATCGTGATCACCGGCGCTGCTCGCGGCATTGGCGCGGCCATCGCGGCTCAGGCCGCGGCCAGCGGGGCCGCAGCGCTTTGTGCTGACTGACCGCGACCCTGTCCCCGGCGACTGGCCCTGCCCGGCGGAGAGCGTGCAGGCAGACCTCGCCACACCTGAGGGACCGCCCGCGATCATCTCTACCACCCTCGCCCGCTTCGGCCGCATTGACGGGCTGGTGAACGCCGCCGGCCTCACCGCGCGCGGCAGTTTCGCCGATGCCGATGTCTTGTTCTGGAACCGCATGTTCTCGGTCAACACGCGCGCGCCCTTCTTCCTGATGGCGGGCGCCATCGCCGACATGACGGCACGGAAAGCCCCCGGCGCCATCGTCAACATCCAGTCGATGAACGTGCACGCCGGCGCCCCCGACCTGACCGTCTATTCCGCGACCAAGGCCGCCCTTCAGGTGCTGACAAAAAACGCCGCCCATGCCCATCTGGCCGACCACATCCGCGTCAACGGCATCAACCTTGGCTGGGTCGCCACAGAGACCGAGCGGCACCTGCACGAGGTCACACTGGGCAAGGGCACAGGCTGGCTGGAGGCTCAAGGCGCGACACTTCCCCTCGGGCGTCATGTCACGGCCGAAGAGGCCGCGCGCCACGCCGTCTGGCTGCTCTCGGACGCCTCGGCGCCGATGACGGGCGTGTCGCTTGATCTGGAGCAGGCGGTGACGGGCGCGCCGTGCTAGCGCGGCGGTGCGCTCGAGGCCCGAACCGCCAGTTCCACCGGGATCAGCGTCTCGGGCAGCGCGCCGACCCTCCCGCGCAGCCGGTCGAGCAAAACCGCCGCGGCACTGCGCCCGAGCCTTGGCCGGTCTTGCCGGATCGTGGTCAGCGCGGGAACGAAGGACCCCGACATTTCGATATCGTCGAAGCCCACGACCGAGATGTCGCCCGGCACGTCCAGCCCCCCCGCCTTCAGCCCCGCGATCAGGCCGAAGGCCACCATGTCGGCGGAGCAAAACACCGCCGTGGGTCGGTCGGCCATCGCCAGGATGCGCCGCGCCGCCTCATGACCGGAGTCGAGCGAGAAATCGCCCCGGATGATCCAATCCTCCCGCGCGGGCAGGCCCAGCCGGGCGCGCTCCGCCAGCATCCCCGCCCGCCGCGCGGCGGTCAGCACGTTGCCCTCCGGCCCGGTCACATGGGCGATCTTGCGATGCCCCAGCGCGTGCAGATGCCGGATGGCCAACCGCGCCCCTTCGGCATTGTCGGCGGCGATGACGGGGAATTCCTCGCCCTCCACCCATTCGCACAGGAACACGATCCGGTCGCCCACCCCTTCGGCCACGCACTGCGCCAGCGCGCCGCTTGGCAAGGCCCCATCGAGACAGATCGCCCCGTCGATCCGCCCGTCGAGGAAGTAGCCCGCGAGGGCCCCCTCTTGCAGCGGGTTGTTCTCCGTATCGGTGATCAACACCGCGTAATCGCTCCCCGCGAACCCGTCAGAAATGCCCGCCAGAATGCCGGAATAAAAGGGTTTTCCAAGGTTCGGCACCAGCACCAGCACCGCACCCGCCCGCTGCATGCGCAGGTTGCGCGCGGCTTGATTGACCCGGTAGCCCGTGGCGCGCACAGCCTCCAGAACGGCCTCCCGCGTGCGGTCGGAGACCTTGTCGGGCGCAGACAGCGCGCGGCTGACCGTCGCCGTCGACACGGCTGCGACGCGGGCCACATCAAGGATCGTGGCGCTTCTCTGGGCGGTCTTTCTGCTCATCGGTTTCTCGTCTGGCGTCGCGATTCCCCGCTTGACACGAATCTGTCCCTGACAGGAGTATGTAATCGATTTCATGATCCGCAAACATCTTTGGCAGATCATGTAAACGATTACAGATGCGGCACGAACCGCAAGACAGGGAGGATGACGTGATCGCAAAACCGGCCCGCATCGGCCCGGGGCCCCGCCCATGACAGGCGTCGGTTTCGACTTTTCCGGCGCGCAGGTCGCGGTGATTGGTGCCAGCCGTGGCGGCATCGGGGCGTCCATCGCGCGCGCCTTTGCGCAAGCGGGCGCCCATGTCGCCATCACCGGGGCCGAGGATGCGCCCGCCGCCGAGGATGCCCGTTTCCCCTACACGCAGCTTGATGTCACCGACACCGAAGCCGTCCGCGCCTTCGCCACCCGCCACGACCGTCTCGACGTGCTAGTCAACTGCGCCGCGATCACCCGCCGGGGCGAGGAAATGGCCCCCGATTTCTTCGCCCATGTCCTCGACGTGAACCTCACCGGCTCGCTCCGCACCGCCGAGGCGTTGCATCCCGCCCTCAAGGCCGCGCGCGGCACCGTCATCAACATCGCCTCGATGTATGCCCGCTTCGGCAGCCCCCGGAACCCGGCCTATGGTGCCTCCAAGGCAGGCGTCGAACAACTCACCAAGTCGCTGGCCATCGCCTGGGCCCCCGACGGCATCCGCGTCAATGCCATCGCGCCGGGCTTCATCGTGTCCGAACAATCGGCCCGTGCGCGGCAGGACCCGGCCTTTGTCTCCGGGGTAGAGGCGCGCACGCCCGCAGGCCGCTGGGGCCAGCCCGCCGACATCGCGGGCGCGGCCCTCTTCCTCGCCTCGGGCGCGGCGGGGTTCATCACGGGCGCCTGCCTGCCTGTCGACGGGGGATATTCCGTTGTCTGAGGGGGAACGCATGACGGATTACGCGCAGATCGGCGCGGCGGTCATCGGCACCGGCTTCATCGGCACGGTCCATGTTCAGGCGCTCCGCCGCCTCGGCGTGCAGGTGCGTGGGGTGCTGGGATCGTCGGCGGGACGCGGCGCGGCGCGGGCAGCGCAGATCGGCGTCGCCCATGCCTACGCCGACCTCGACGAGCTGCTCACCGACGCGTCGGTCAATGTCGTCCACGTCACCTCGCCCAACCACGCCCATTACGCGCAGGTCAAGGCGATCCTTGCCGCCGGAAAACACGTTATCTGCGAGAAACCGCTGGCGATGACCAGCACGGAATCGGCCGAGATGGTCGAGATCGCCCGTGCGTCGGGCAAGGTCGCCGCCGTCTGCTACAACATCCGCTTCTACCCGCTGAACCAGCAGGCCCATGGCATGGTCGCCGCGGGGGATCTGGGCGATATCCGGTTCATCACGGGCCATTACCATCAGGATTGGCTCGCCAAACCCACCGACTGGAACTGGCGCCTGCAATCCGAGATGGGCGGCGCACTGCGGTCCGTGGGCGATATCGGCACCCACTGGATCGACCTGACCAGCTTCATCACCGGGCTGCGCGCCGAGGCCGTTATGGCGGAACTGGCCACCTTCCTACCTGAGCGCCAGCGCCCCACTGGCCCCGTCGAGACGTTTTCCAGCGCGGCAGGCGCGACCGAGAGTCGGTCGGCATCGACACCGACGACGCCGCCATGATCCTGCTCCGCTACCCGAACGGCGCGCGCGGTGTGATGAGCACGAGCCAGATCAATACCGGCCGCAAGAACTCGCTCCAGTGGGACATCGCGGGCGCCAAGGCCTCCGCTGCGTGGGACAGCGAGATGCCGGATCACCTGTTCGTCGGCCACCGCGATGCGCCAAACCAGATGCTCATGCGCGACTTCACCCTGATGAATGCCCAAGGCACTGCAGCCGCCAGCCTGCCGCCCGGTCATGTCGAGGGCTTTGCCGACAGTTTTTTCAACTTTTTCCGCGCGGTCTACGCCGACGTTCATGTAGGCGCGCGCCAGCCCGCCAGCACATGGGCCAGCTTCGAGGATGGCCATTACGAAATGCAACTCTGCGACGCGGTCCTGCTCTCCGCGCGCGAGGGCCGCTGGGTGCGGCTGGACGAGATCTAGGGAAGGGACGCACATGAAACTCGGACTGCTCACAGCCCCCTTCGAGACCACCCCCCTGATGGAGGTCGCCGATTGGGCCGGCGCCAACGGCTTTTCCGCCTTCGAGGTCGCTTGCTGGCCCGCCAGCGGGGCTGAGAAACGGCGCTATGCGGGCACCAGCCACATCGACGTCGATGGCCTGACCAAGACCAAAGCACAGGACATCACCGGCGGGCTTGCGACGCGTGGCATCGAGATCTCGGGGCTGGGCTACTACCCCAACCCGCTCCACTCCGACGCCGCCCACCGCGACGAGGTGATCGGGCATCTGATGAAAGTCATCACCGCTGCGGGCACCATGGGGGTCAAAGTCGTCAACACCTTCCTCGGCGGCGACCGGAGCTTGACGGTGGACGAGAACTGGACCCGCGCCCAGACCATCTTTGCGCCGGTCGTCAAACACGCCGCAGACAGCGGCGTCACGCTCTGCTTCGAAAACTGCCCGATGATCTTTTCCAACGACGAATGGCCGGGCGGGCACAACATCGCTTACAGCCCCAAGATCTGGCGGCGGATCTTCGAAGAATGGGGCGACACGGTCGGTATGAATTTCGACCCCAGTCACCTGATCTGGCAGATGATCGACCAGACCCGCTTCATCAAGGAATTCGGGCCCCACATGACCCATGTCCACGCAAAGGACGTGATGATCGACCGCGACGGGCTCTATGAAAACGGCATCATGTCAGTCGGCATGGGCTGGCAGATCCCGCGTCTGTGCGGTCTGGGCGATGTGGACTGGGGCGACTTCTTCTCCGGCCTCTACCGCGCGGGCTACGACGGGCCGATCATCATCGAGCATGAGGATCGCCTGTTCGAAGGCACCGACGACAAGATCAAGCGGGGCTTCTGCCTCGCCCGCGACGTGCTCAGCCCGTTCATCAAATGAGAAGGGCGAAAACGCCCCGTTCTTCACATCTCGCAACCCAACTGGGAGGAAAGACCATGAGAAAACTCACAACCGGCGCGCTTGCGCTGCTCACCACGGTGGCCTTCGCGCCCGCTGCCTTTGCCCAATACACCATCGGTGTGTCGAACACCGTGCAAGGCAACGGCTGGCGCGAAGAAATGATCTGCGCCATGCGCGCGCAGGCTCTTGTAGAACCCGACGTCACCGGCCTGATCGTCGCCCATCGCAACACCGACAGCGCCGGCCAGCTTGAAGACCTCAACAACCTGATCGAGGCGGGCGTCGACGCCATCGTCCTCAACCCCTCCAACCCCGACGCGCTGAATTCCGCGCTCGAGGCCGCGATGGCCGCGGGCATCGTCGTCGTGGCCGTCGACGCGGGCGTGACGGCGCAGGGCGCCTACATCCTGTCGAACAATCAGGAAGAATACGCCTATCTCGGCGCGCGCTGGCTGTTCGAGCAGATCGGCGGCGCGGGCGACGTGGTCTACATGCGCGGCATCGCGGGTGTTTCCGCCGACACCGACCGCGACAACGGCTTCCGCCGCGCGCTGGCGGAGTTTCCGAACGTCAACGTGGTCCATGAGGTCTTCACCGGCTGGCAGCAGGACCAAGGCAAGCAGCAGATGTTCGATTTCCTCGCGACCGGCATCCCGTTTGACGGTGTCTGGACCTCGGGCATCGACAACGTGATCGTGGATGCTTTCGTGGAATCCGGCGCGCCGCTGGTGCCGATCGTGGGCGCGGACAACGCGGGCTTCGTGGGCCAGTTGCAATCGGTCGAGGGGCTGGCGGGCGCTGCCGTCACCAACCCCGGTTCGGTGGGTGGCGCAGGGATCGCATTGGCGGTCGACATCCTGAACGGCAATGCGCCCGTCAGCAACGTGGTGCTGGTCGACCCGGTCCTGTGGGACAATACCACCGAGGATGGGCGCGCCACCATCGCCGCAGCCCAGAACCCCGATCTTGACCCGGAATGGCCGGTTTCCACCCAGATCCCGGGCTGGACCGACTATACGCTGGAACAGATCATCGCCTGCGAAGGCCCCGCATAAGGGCCCATCGCACCGCTCCGGCCCCGCCCCTCCCGCAGGGGCCGGAGCACCCTTTCGACAGACCACGCCACGGACAAGATGACCGACACCCCCCTTCTGGATGCGCGCGGCGTCGCCAAAAGCTACGGCGCCGTGAAGGCCCTGACCGACGCGCGGCTGACCGTCGCGCGCGGTGAGATCGTGGCGCTGATGGGGGCCAACGGGGCGGGCAAATCCACCTTCGTCAAGATCCTGACCGGCGCAGTCAGACCCGACACCGGCCGCATCGTGATCGCCGGGCGCGAAGCACGCATGGGCAGCCCGGCACAGGCACGGCGTGCAGGGCTGGTCCCGGTCTATCAGGAACCCTCGCTGATCCCCGATCTTGACGTGGGCGACAACCTGCGGCTCGGCAACACGCCCGCGCGCGATTTCCTGCGATGGGTGGAGGAGCTTGGCATCACCGGCATCCGGCTGACCGACCTCATCGGCGACCTGCCGCTTGCGACGCTCCGCATCCTCGATCTGGCCCGCGCGCTGGCAAGCCAACCCGATGTGCTGCTCTTGGACGAGATGACCGCTGCCCTGCCCACCGACCTTGTGGAAAACGTCCTCCGCGTCGTGCGCGCCCGCGCCGATCAGGGCATGGGCGTCATCTATGTCTCGCACCGCTTCACCGAGATCTCCACGCTTTGTGACCGCGCCAGCGTGCTGCGCGACGGGCGCACCGTGGGCGACCTGAGGATAGAGCAAGGCGTTGAAGATCGCGCGGTCGAGCTGATGCTGGGTGAACGCCTTGCACTCGGCGCGCGCGAAGGCGCCGCCGCCGCCGCCCGCACCGGCACACCCCGCCTTGCCATCCGAAACCTCGCCGCTGCGCCCAAGCTCGCCGATGTCTCCTTCGACCTGCACGCGGGCGAGGTGCTGGGCGTCGTAGCCCTCGAGGGTCAGGGCCAGGACGAGCTGTTCGACGTCCTCGCAGGCTTCCGCAAGCCCACCGCAGGCACGCTGGCCATCGACGGCCAGCCCGCCCGCTTTGCCCACCCGTGCGAGGCCATCGCCGCGGGCCTTACCTATGTGCCCGGCAACCGAGCCGAGGCGCTGATGGCCGAGCGGTCGGTGCGCGAGAACATCGCGCTGCCCTTCTCGGCCCGGCCCCGCAATTGGGGCTCGCTGAAGCGCAAGATGGAACGCGCCCGCACCGACCACGCCATCGCGCGTTTGCAGATCGACACTCGCGCGCAGGGCGAGGTGCAGCGCCTGTCGGGCGGCAACCAGCAAAAGGTCACCATCGGCCGCTGGCTGGCCACCGGCGTGCAGACCCTGCTGCTGTTCGACCCCACCCGCGGCATCGACGTGCGCACCAAGCGCCAGATCTACCCGTTGGTGCGCGAATTGGCCGAACAAGGTGCTGCCGTCCTCTTCTACACCTCCGAACTGGCCGAGGTGAGGCTCGCCTGCGACCGCGCCGTCGTCATCTTCAACGGCCGCGTTGTAGACATCATCGACGCCGGACGAGCGGACGAGCCAACGCTTATGCGCGCCGCCTATGGCCTGACCGCGGCAAAGGGCGCCGCATGACCGCGCTGATCCGCAAGCATGCCTGGGTCATCGGCCTCGCCGTCCTGCTCGCGCTGCTGCTGGCGCTGACCAAGCTGATCCAGCCCAATTTCGGCGCACCGGGGCTGGAAAGCCTTGCGCGCTCCGCCCTGCCTTTTGCCTTCGCCACCGCCGCCATGGCGGTCGTGGTCATCGTCGGCGGCATCGACCTGTCGGTCGCCTCCATGATGGCCGTCTGCGCCGTCACCGCCGCCGTCCTGATGGAACGCATGGCGGGCGTCCCGGCCCTGATGATCGTGCTGGGCGTCGGCCTCGCCATGGGGCTGATCAACGGTGCGCTCATCGTGCTGACCCGCGTACCCGACATTGTGGTGACGCTGGCGATGCTCTTCGTCTGGGAAGGCGTGGCGCTGCTGATCCTGTCCTCGCCGGGCGGGTCGGTTGCGCCTTGGCTCAGCGGTGCGACCCGTGGTTCGTTCCTGATCAACGGATTGCCGATGGCGCTGGTCATCATGGCACTTGCCATCGCCGTCATCTGGCTTCCCACCCGCCAGGTCCAAACTGGGCCTTGCGATCTACGCCACCGGCTCCGACCCGCTGGCGGCCTTCCGCTCGGGCGTGGCGGTCGACCGGACCAAGATCATCGCCTACGGCATCTGCGGGCTGTTCTGCGCTATGGGCGGCCTCAGCCTTGCGGCGCTCACAGGCATCGGCGAACCCGTGCCCGGCCCCTATCTGATGGCCTCCGTCGCCGCTGTGGTGCTGGGCGGGGTGGTGCTGGGCGGCGGCAAGGGGGGGCTTCTCGGTCCGATCATCGCGGTCTTCATCCTGCGCATCATCCGCACCATCCTGACCCTGATGGCGATCGACCCCAATGTCACCACCATCGTCGAGGGCGTCATCATGGTCGGCGTCGTGATGCTGGGCACCGCCCTGACCCTGAGGGGAGCGCGACGATGAGCACAACCGACACCCCCACCGATCCGGCCCTTGTCCGGTTTGGCCGCATTCTGCGCGACAATCCGATCATTCCGCTGATCGCCTTCCTTCTGCTGCTTGTCGTGGCGCTGGAAATCATGCGCCCAGGCATCGTCATGCCGATCCGGGCCGGGCGCGAGGGGCTGATCTCGGGCTTCTGGCTCGGGAACCTGATCAAGTTCGCCATCCCGCTCGCGATGCTGGCAGCCTGTCAGGTGCTGACCATGCTGACGGCGGGCATCGACCTGTCCGTCGGCGTTGTCGCCACCGTCGCGGCCTTCGTCTGCGCCACGCTGTCGTCCACGCTGGGCGTGCCGCAGGCCGTCATGATCGCACTGGCCACGGGCCTTGTCGTGGGGCTGGTCAACGGCTTTGGCGTGGGCATCGTGCGGGTCCATCCGCTGATCATGACGCTGGGCACCGGGCTGATCGCCACCGGCTGCCTGCAGGTCTACCAGCGCTTCACCATCAACACAGGCACGCTGATCCCGCCCTTTCTCGAATGGCTGGGCACGGGCCGGACATGGGGCATGCCCAACGGGCTGGTCCTGTTCGTGCCCTTCGCGCTCTTCATCATCTGGCTGATGCGCTCCACCGGCTTCGGGCGGCTCTTGTTCGCGCTCGGCTCGAACGAGAAAGCCGCGAAACTCTCGGGCGTGAAATCCTGGCAGGTCCTGATGGCGCTCTACGCGCTTTCGGGCCTGATCGCGGCGCTGGCGGGCCTGCTCTACCTCGGCATGATCCGCACGCCGTCGCTCAACCTTGCCAACCCCCTGCTGCTGCCCTCGGTCGCCGCCGCCGTCATCGGCGGCACTCTCGATCTTCGGCGGGCGCGGCAGCTTCGCGGGGGCCATCGTCGGCGCGCTGATCCTGCGCGTGCTCGACACGATGCTGACCCTGCTGCAAATGCCCGAGGGCGCGCGCACCGCCCTGTTCGGCCTCATCATCCTCGCCGTCACGGCGCTTTACGTCCGGATCACCGGCACGAAATAGAAAGGACAAGCGATGTTTCGCATCGTCGGCATCAGCTTCGACCACATGCACATGGGCGATCTGCTGCGCCTCGTCCATGCCCACCCCGAGGCCGAGATTGCGGGCCTTTTCGATCCCGACCTTGCCAAGATGCAAGGCGTCGCCGCCCCCTTCGATGTTCCGCATGACCGCTTCTTCACAGATTTCGACGACTGCATGGCGGCGGGGCCATACGATATGGCGATCTTGTGCGCCGCCACCGCCGACCACGCGACTTACGTCGAGCGCCTCGCCCCCCACGGGCTGCACATCTTCGTCGAAAAACCCTTCGCGGCCTCTGTCGCCGACGCCCGCCGCATGATCGCGACCATGGCGGGCACCGGCAAGCAACTGGCAATCAACTGGCCGCTCCGCTGGGTCGAAAGCCATGTCACAGCCAAGCGGCTGATCGACGAGGGGATGATCGGCGACCTTCTCGAAGTCCATTTCTACGACGGCAACCGCGGCCCCCTCTATCACCTCGCCGACAAGGTCGAGGTCAGCCCGGAGGAGGTCGAGCGCCAGAAACCCCACAGCTGGTGGTACAAACGCGCCTCGGGCGGCGGGTCGCTGCTGGACTACATGGGCTACGGCGCCACCCTCGGCACCTGGTTCATGAATGGCGAAGCCCCGCTCGAGGTCACCTGCGTGATCGACCAGACCCAAGGCATCGAGGTCGACCAGCACGCCATCGCCGTCTGCCGCTACGCCCGTGGCCTGAGCAAGATGGAAACCCGCTGGGGCACCTTCACCGACCCCTGGACGCACCAGCCCCAACCCACCTGCGGCTTCACCTTCGTGGGCACGGGCGGCACCATCGCCTCGCCCGATTACGCGAGCCACCTCACCCTCCAGACCCGCGCCCGGCCCGAGCGGCACGAGATCCCCGTAGACCCTCTGCCCGAGGGCGAGGCCAACGCCATCGACTACGTCCTTGGCTGCCTCAAGCGCGGCGAAGCCGTCTCCGGCCCGCTCGACCCCGCGCTCTGCCTCACCGCCCAACGCATCGTGGACACGGCCGCCCTGTCTGCCGCGCAAAAACGCACGCTGGAGCTGATCCTATGAGCGATGCCGCCGACACCGACACCTATGCCCTCAAATCCGCTGCCCTGCCCGAGATCCCGGCCCCCGACCTCCCTACCGCCCGCCGATGCCACGCGCCTACCGCCCCCGGATCGGCATGATCGGAACGGGGGGCATCTCCGCCAGCCACCTCGACGCCTACCGCACCGCCGGATGGGAGGTCGCGGCGCTTTGGAACCGCACCCGGTCCAAGGCCGAGGCCAAGGCGGCAGAATTCTGCGCCGCTGCCCGGATCGAGGACGATTGGCAGGCGATGCTCACCGACAGCGAGATCGACGTGATCGACGTGACGCTCCACCCCGAACATCGGGTGGAGATCATCCGCGCGGCGCTGAAGGCGGGCAAGCATGTGCTGAGCCAGAAGCCCTTCGTCACCGACCTCGACGTAGGCCTCGACCTCGTGAAACTTGCCGAGGATCGCGGGCTGTACCTTGCCGTCAACCAGAACGGCCGCTGGGCGCCGCACAAGGCCTGGATGCGCGAGGCAGTCGCTGCGGGCCTCATCGGCGACGTCATCTCCGCCCATGTCCGCATCCATTGGAACCACGGCTGGACCGCCGGCACGCCCTTCGATGCCATCGCGGACCTGATCCTCTACGATTTCGGCGTCCACTGGTTCGACTTCATCGCCTCCGTTACCGGCGACCGCGCCCAAAGCGTCTTCGCCACTTCCGCCCATGCGCGCGGTCAGACCAACAAGGTGCCGCTTCTGGCGCAGGCATTGGTGCGGCTCGACGGCGGGCAGGCGAGCCTCGTCTTCGACGGCGGTGCGGCTCATGGCCCGCGCGACACCAGCTTTGTCGGCGGCACCACCGGCAGCCTGCTGTCCGACGGCCCCGACCTCGGCGCACAGACGGTCACGCTCACCACGCCCCACGGCATCGCCCGGCCAACGCTCGAGGGCCAATGGTTCAACGACGGCTTCCGCGGCACAATGGGCGAGTTGCTGTGTGCCATCGAGGACGGCCGCGCACCGTCCAACAGCGCGCGCGCCAACCTGCACTCGCTGGCCATGGCCTTCGCCGCCGTCCGCTCCCGCATCACCGGGCAGGAGGTGGCGGTAGGCGCGGCACGGCGACTGGAGAGCTGACGCCGAAGGGGGGAGCGTCGGCTCCGCCACAGAGGGGGTGCGCGAAACATGGGTTCGCCCACCCGTGGCAGGCCGCAGCGCCCTGCCCCAAGACCTGCGCGGCTTGCCCCTTCCGGACGCCACCGGCGGCCATATTTTTCAGGATGAAGATGCAGCTGCCAGTTCACCGATCATTAAGGTTAACGTGACAGAGTGAGGCTACGGTACAGGCAGCCATGCCGATGACCGTGGATGGAGATGCACATCCTCCCCGGTGAAGCCCTCAGGGATAGCCGGGGAGGATGTCGCGCAACCCGTCCAATCTCTATCCCTCCAAATATGGCCGCCGGAGGCGTCCCGCCGCCTGCCAGGGGCGCAGCGCCGGGTCAGGATCGTACAGGCCCTCAAGTCGTCTCGGTCACCTTCTTGAGATGCCGCGGCACGTCCGGGTTCAACCCGCGCGCCACCGCCAGCCCCTCGATCATCGCGTAGAAACTCACGATGAGCGCCAGCGGGTCGCACAGTGGATGGCCCGTGCGCACCACCGGCAGCGCGGCCGCCGCCCGCACCCGCGACGTGGTAGCGAACACCACCGCCCCCTTGCCCGCCAGCGCATCGGCCACCTCCGCCAGCGCCCCCTCGGCGGCATCCGCAGCGGCGAAGGCGAGCACCGGGAACCCCCGCTCCACGATCGACACCGGCCCGTGCAGCACCTCGGCCGAAGAATAGCTTTCGGCATGGATCTGGCAGACTTCCTTGAACTTCAGCGCCGCTTCGTTCGACATCGCCCAAGACGGCCCGCGACCCAGCGTGTAGATCGACCCTGCCCTGAGCGCCTCGGCCACAGGCGACCAGTCGACACGCCGCGCCCGGTCCAGTGCCTCGGGCAGCGCCCGGATCGCGGCCAGCAGCTCCGCATCCCCTTCACCTCCGCCATCAACCACAGGCCGGCGAGCGCCGAGGTGACGAAGGTCTTGGTCGCCGCCACCGACAGTTCCGGCCCGGCGCAGATGTCGATCACCCGCTCCGCCGTGCCCGCAAGGCGTGACCCTGCATCATTCGTCAGCGCCACGGTCAGCGCACCGCCCGCCCGCGCGGCACGCGTCATCTCCACGATGTCCGGGCTTTGGCCCGATTGCGACACCGACAGGCACAGCGCGCCCGTGACCCGCAGCTTTGCCCCGTAGATCGACGCCACCGACGGCCCGACCGAGGCGACGGGCAACCCCAGCAACAGCTCCGACGCGTATTTGAGATAGGTGCAGGCATGGTCCGATGACCCCCGCGCTACCGTCATGACGAAGGCCGGATCGGCCGCGCGCACAGCACCTGCGGCGGCGGCAATGGCGCCTGCGCCCTGCTCCAGCAGGCGGGCGGCGGCCTGCGGGATCTCGGCGATTTCCTCGGCCATCAGCGTGTCGGTCATGAGCGCTCTCCTTTGCGCGGAACCTGCCCGCGGGCGGGCCGAATGTCCACCGCTTGCACCCCGCGCCCCAGCCCGTCATCGTGGCGAAAACGGAGAGGGGAACCGGATGATGCGCGTCTTGATCGTGGGCCTTGGCAACATGGGGGTCAGCCATGCGCTGGCCCATCACACGAACCCCGCGAGCGAAATCGTGGGCCTCGTCAACCGCTCTCCCCGCACCTTGCCCGAGGCGCTCTCGGCCTACCCCCGCTTCGACAGCTTCGAGGCTGGCATGGCCACCCGCCCCGACCTCGTCGTCATCGCCACCTATGCCGACAGCCACGCCCCCCTCGCCATCGCCGCGATGGAGGCGGGCGCGCATGTCTTCGTCGAGAAACCGCTGGCCACCACCGTCGCCGAGGCGCAGGCCGTGGTCGACACCGCCCTCCGCATCAACCGCAAGCTCGTGGTCGGCTACATCCTGCGCCACCATCCCAGCTGGACCCGCCTGATCGCCGAGGCGCGGGCCCTCGGCGGGCCCTATGTGTTCCGCATGAACCTCAACCAGCAATCGACCGGCGAGCAGTGGGCGACCCACAAGGCGCTGATGCAAACGACCTCGCCCCTCGTCGATTGCGGGGTGCATTATGTCGACGTGATGTGCCAGGTGACCGATGCCGCGCCGGTCCGCGTGCAGGGCATCGGCCTGCGCCTGTCGGACGAGATCGCGCCCGACATGTACAATTACGGCCAGCTTCAGGTCGTCTTCGCCGACGGCTCCGTCGGCTGGTACGAGGCCGGCTGGGGCCCGATGATGTCGGAGACGGCGTTTTTCGTGAAGGACATCATCAGCCCCAACGGCTCCGTCTCCATCACCGATGCCGACAAGGGCGACAGCGCCGATATCGACGGGCACACAAAGGTCGGTGGGCTGCTGCTGCACCGGTCCGAGGGAGACACCTTGATCGATCTGCCCGACGAGCCGGGGCATCAGGCTTTGTGCGACGCGGAACAGGCCTTTGTGCTGCGCGCCATCGCCGAGGATATCGACCTGACGCGGCACATGGCGGATGCGGTGCGCTCGCTCGCCATCTGTCTGGCGGCGGATGAGAGCATAAGGACCGGGCGGGTCGTGATAGTATAACGGGGCATCCAAGAGCGTTTAAACACAGCTCGAAGCACCCCCAAAGCAACCACAGAATCAAATAACTGAACTTTGGAAGGATCGACGAATGAGGAACCTGCTAATTGCACCTTTATTATGTTTGCCCCACGCCGCTCTTGCGGAGAATACAGCCTGCGCATCACTCCAAGAATTACTGTTTAGG
>JAGYLB010000077.1 GCA_018401055.1 Roseicyclus sp. | reverse complement strand
TCGCGGTCCACATAGGCGGTCATCGCGGCCCCACGCGACGCGCAGAATGTCGGGGTCGCGCCGGTCGGGGTGGATGCAGAACCGCCCCATCTCGACCATGGGGCCGTCGAAATCGGCCAAAGCCGACAATTCGTAGAATTGCGCAGAATAGCTGCGCCCGATCTCAGCCCCGGATCCCAGATGCATCAGGCGGAAACAGCAGACCAGATCGCCGTCGCGCGTATCCTCGACCATGACATGGGTGCAGGCGGCGTCGAAATCGTCGCGGTCCAGATCGGTGGCGCCCGGTCCCCGGAAGGCAAGCGTCCTGAGCCTGCGCGCCGCCTCCAGATCCGCCTCCGTCGCGGCGATGCGCGCGCGATACCGTCCCTTGGCCAGATTCAACATCCGGGTCTGCTCCTGCCTTGCCGCCCCTGCTGCAGCGACACAAGGTATAGGATGCGCCTCTGACAATCTTGCGACAAGAGTGCCCCGATCAGTTGCCGCCCAGCGCCTCGCCAATGTTGACGCGGCCGAAATTGCCAAGGATCTGCTGCAAGAACGAGATCTCGCGCACCGAACTGCTGGTGACGCGGCGGGACAACTGCACGATCTGCCCGTCCTCGAGACCGAATTCCTCGATGTTGCTGACCCGGCCACCGCCGTCGAAGGACACGGCGAGGACCTGACGCTCGATCACCTCGGGGGCGCGGTAGGCGTAGTTGCGCACCCGGTAGGCAGCGTAGAACCACGCCTCGTCGCGCATGACGCCCGCGGCGCCGGGGGTGCCGATGGCTTCGGCCACCGCCTCGCGCGTGTCGCCGATGTTCACCTCGGCCAGATCCTCCGGCGGGGGACGAAGCCGGCTGACGAAGGTCTCGAACAGGCGGCAAGCCCAAGCACCAGAAAAAGGCCCATGAGACCTGTCCGGAAGCCGCGTTTGGACTTGTGCATGATCGCCCTCTTGCCCCGTTCTGTTCCCGGATGCCGCGCCATTCGCTTGCGAAGCTGTCCGAAGCTTTCTATCCGCTTAACTCACCCCGGCCCACAGGGCAAGTTTGCGACGCACTCCGGCCGCATCCCCGAGGAGGAAGCTATCATGACCGATGACGCCCCCGCCTGTCCCTAGCCCGCCTGCCGCGCGGTAGTGCGCGCAGCTTCGAGATCGTGCCCGATGCGGACGGCGCGGGCGGCGCTGGCCGATGACTTGGGTCTACTGACGCTGCGGAAACTGCGCTTTACCGGGGAATTGTTGCCTGAGGGTGCGCGACTGGCGGCTGGAGGCAAAGCTGGGCGCGACCGTTGTGCAACCTTGCGTGGTCACGGCCGAACCCGTGACCACCCGCATCGACGACCCGGTGACGCGCCGCTATCTCGCTCAGATGCCCGAGCCCCAAGGTGACGAGGTCGAGATGCCCGAGGATGACAGCGCCGAACCCCTGCCCGATGTCCTTGACCTTTCGGCAGTGATGGCCGAGGCGCTGGCGCTGGCGCTGCCGCTCTACCTCACGAGCGCCCGATGCGGCATTGACCCAGACCGTGTTCGCCGCCCCGGGTGTGGCGCCCTTGACCGACGAGGATGCCCGGCCTCTGGCCGGTCTGGCGGCGCTCCGTGACCGCCTTTCGCCGCGCGGAAACGACAGCGAAGAAGGTTGAAAACACGGCTTCTTGCGGGGCCGTTTAGGGGTTGCATGGGCAGGGAATCGGAGTATGTTCCCGGCCTCATTCGGGCGCCCGCCCCGCAGGATGGTCCGACTGCCCGCCGTAGCATATCCGCGCTGGTCAGACAGGCCGCTTCGCGCTATGCGGTCGGCGACGGACGAGACGAGACGTTTTTGACTGGATCGGGCGGCCACACCGGGATCGCCCCCGAAATACCGAGGTTGTGACATGGCTGTCCCCCAGAACCGAGTGACGCGCTCGCGGCGCGGCATGCGCCGTTCCCATGATTTTCTTGAGGGCGGCAATCCCAACGAATGCCCGTCCTGCGGGGAGCTCAAGCGCCCGCATCATGTGTGCCCGTCTTGCGGCACCTACAATGACCGCGAAGTGATCGCGAAGGCCGACGAGATCGACCTCGACGAAGACGCGGCCTGATCCGACATCAGCCCGAGGCGGCGAGGCGACCCGGGGAATGACGCAAGGCACGGCGCTCACGGCCAGCACGATCCCCGGAACCGTCCTGTCCATCGACGCGATGGGCAGCGATATGGGTCCGGCTGTGATCGTTGCCGGCATGGCAAAATCGGCCACCAAGAATTCGGCCCTGCGCTTCATCGTGCATGGCGACACGCCCGGAGCATTGACGCGGCCTGATCGAGCGCAAGCGCTGACCTTGCCGGACCGCTGCGAGCTGCGCCACGCCGACGGTCGTCGTCGACGATGGATGACAAGCCACTGCCATGTCATGCGCCATGGCAAGAACACCTCGATGTGGTCGGCCATCAGAGGCCGTGCGCAATGGAGAGGCTGGCGCGGCCGTCAGTTGCGGCAATACCGGCGCGCTGATGGCGCTGAGCATGATTCGACTGCGCAAGATCGAAGGCGTGAACCGCCCCGCCATCGCCTGCCTCTGGCCCTCGCGCAACCCGCACGGGTTCAACGTGATGCTGGATGCGGGTGCCGATATCCGCGCCGATGCCGAGGATCTGTTGCAATATGCGCTGATGGGCGTCAGCTATGCCCGCAACGGGCTGGACCTCAAGCGCCCGCGGGTCGGGCTGCTGAACGTCGGAACCGAGGAGCACAAGGGCCGCGCCGAGCTGAAACTGGCCCATGAGCTGATCGAACGGGTGGCCCCGGCGGCGGATTTCGATTTCATAGGCTTCGTCGAAGGGGGCGATCTGCCCTCGGACCGGGTCGATGTGATCGTGACCGACGGGTTTACCGGGCAATGTCGCGCTCAAGACCGGCGAGGGCACCGCGCGGCTGGATCCGCGAGTTGCATGGGGATGCCTTCCGCTATTCGCCGCTGTCACGCATCGCGGCGATGCTGGCCTATACCTCCTTGCGCCGCCTGTCGAAGCGGATCGACCCGCGCCGGGTGAATGGCGGTGTCTTTCTCGGGCTGAACGGGACGGTGGTGAAATCGCACGGTTCGGCTCGGATGCGACGGGCGTTTGCCGCCGCGATCAAGCTTGGCGGCGCGCCTTGCGGCCTCGGGTTTCAACGAGCGGCTGGCCGCCCGGATCGCCGCCGCCGAGGAAGCGGCCGCCGCCGCGATCCAGACCCGAGCCCGCCACGAGGACCAGGAATGACACTGACGCGCCGTTCCCGTCGGGATCGGGCATTACCTGCCCGCCCGCATCGTCGACCAATGCCGAGTTCGAGTCGCGCATCGACACCACGGACGAGTGGATCCGGTCGCGCTCGGGCATCGAGCGGCGCCATTTCGCCGCCGAGGGCGAGACCACCACGCCAGATGGCGATGCGCGGCGGCGCGCAGGCGCCTCTACCCATGCCGGGCTGGACCCCGACGATATCGATGCGGTGATCGTGGCGACCTCGACCCCGGACCTGACCTTTCCGTCCTGCGCCACAATGGTGCAGGCGGGCCTGGGCATGGCCAGGGGATTCGCCTTCGACGTGCAGGCCGTCTGCGCGGGATTCGTCTATGCGCTGGCTCGACCGCCAATGCGCTTCATCCTGGCCGGTCAGGCCGACCGCATCGCTGGTGATCGGGGCCGAGACCTTCAGCCGGATCATGGACTGGACCGACCGCGGCACTTGTGTCCTGTTCGGCGATGGGGCGGGGGCGCTGATCCTCGAGGCGCAGGATCGGTGCCGGCACGCCCGCCGATCGCGGGATCCTGGCCACCGACCTGCATTCCGACGGCCAGCTTCCGCGACCTGCTTTATGTCGATGGCGGTGTGTCGTCGTCGCAGACCACCGGGGTCCTGCGCATGGAAGGCCGCGAGGTGTTCCGTCATGCCGTTGAAAAGCTGGCAGAAACTGCCGAGGCCGCGCTAGCCAAGGCCGGCATTCAGCCCGAACAGATCGACTGGATCGTGCCCCATCAGGCCAATCTGCGCATCATCACGCGGACCGCCCAGAAGATGGGTGTGGGCATGGACCGCGTCGTGGTGACGGTGCAAGACCATGGCAATACCTCGGCCGCCTCGATCCCGCTGGCTTTGTCGGTGGGGGTGGCGCGAGGCCAGATCAAACGTGGCGATCTGCTGGTGTGCGAGGCCATCGGCGGGGGCCTTGCCTGGGGCGCGGTGGTGATCCGATGGTAGGGTTGGGACGGCAGATAAACGCCAGCGCCCAAGTCTCTAGATTGACTTGAGAAATCCCTTCGCCCATCTTGGCGATACATTTGGGGGACACAGACAGATGGCTGGCAAGACGCTGACACGGATGGACCTATCCGAAGCGGTGTTTCGCGAAGTAGGCCTGTCGCGCAATGAAAGCGCGCAGCTCGTGGAACGGGTGCTTGAATTGATGTCCGATGCGCTCGTTGAGGGCGAACAGGTCAAGATTTCGTCTTTCGGTACCTTTTCGGTGCGGTCCAAGACCGCCCGGGTGGGGCGCAACCCGAAGACAGGGGAAGAGGTGCCGATCAGCCCGCGCCGTGTGCTGACCTTCCGGCCCTCGCACCTGATGAAGGACAGGGTCGCGGCGGGCAACCGCGACTGACGGCGCCGCGCGGCTGAGGGGCTAGGCGCGGCACCAGACGACAGCAGGCTAGAGCAGAGGCGGGCAAACCGGCCATGTCGAAATCGTCGCAAGCCTTTCGCACCATCCGTGAAGTCGCGGATTGGCTGGATGTTGCCGCTCATGTGTTGCGCTTTTGGGAATCGAAGTTTCCACAGATCAGGCCGGTGAAGCGCGCGGGCGGACGGCGCTACTACCGCCCCGCTGACATGGAACTTGTGGGCGGAATCAAGGTCTTGTTGCATGACCGCGGCCTGACGATCCGGGGCGTGCAGAAATGATCAGCGAAGAAGGCGTGGCCGCGGTCGCCGCCCTGTCACCCCCCGTAGACCTGCCCGAAGGGCTCGTGATCGAGGGGGAGACCGCCGGAGACGTCGAAGCCTGGACCGAAGACGCGCTGGCCGATCAGCTTGAGGTGGGCGCTCTGCCCGAACTGGCGGAGGGCGGCACGCGGCAAGCAAGCCTTGCCTTCGACGAGCCAGAACCCGAACCCGAACCGTTCGACGGGGACGGGAACGGCGACGGGGGCGCTCAAAGGCAGCCAGCGGCCATGGCCGATGCAGGCCAGTGCGTGAGCCTGAGGGAGAGGCCCCAGATCAGGCCACGGCGCCTGCCACCCACCTCGCGCCCGAAGCTTCGCCCGACGAGACCGCCGAGACCGACGAGACAACCCACGACAGCGTGGAGCTGATGGACCGGCTGGCGGCGCGTGTCGCAGCCCTTGACTCCTTGCGCGATGGCAACATCGCGGCCTTGCGTCCCGCGCTTGTGGCCCTGCGCGACCGCATGCGCCGCGACCCGCCGGGCCCGACCGCCTGATCGCAGCCAGAAGCCCAAGCCTGCCCCTTGCGCCCCCCGGCAAAATGGGTAGAAGGGCGACACGTCGGGCTATAGCGCAGCCTGGTAGCGCGTCCGTCTGGGGACGGAAGGTCGCAGGTTCAAGTCCTGCTAGCCCGACCAAAATATTCCCGCATCCTGCGGGACCCCGCGAAAACCGCCTTGCGCCCCCGGCGCGGGCGGTTTTTTCTTGGGCGAAACAGGGGGGATGCCCGGATGAACGATCAAACTCAGGGCGTGCTGCCCGATCACGCGCTCGAGGCGATGATCGCAGGCGGCCAGATCACCTGTGACAGCCCGGATGCCGATCAGGTGCAGCCTGCCAGCCTCGATCTGCGGCTGGGCGATGTGGCCTACCGGGTGCGCGCGTCCTTCTTGGCCGGGCACGGCCGCCGCGTTGCCGACCGCATCGCGGAATTCGAGATGCACCGGATGGATCTGACCGGTGGCGCGGTGCTGGAAAAGGGCTGCGTCTATGTCGTGCCGCTGCGCGAGGATCTGGCCCTGCCGCAAGATGTCACCGCCGTGTGCAACGCCAAAAGCTCTACCGGCCGCGTCGATTGCCTGACCCGCGTCATCGCCGATGGCGGCACGGAATTCGACCGCATCCCCGCAGGCTACACAGGCCCGCTTTATGCCGAGATCTGCCCAAGGTCCTTTTCGGTCAAGGTCACGCCGGGCTTGCGACTGAACCAGATCCGGTTCCGCCGTGGGCAGGCCGTGCTGAGCGACGCGGAGCTTGCCGCCCGCCACGCTGACAGCCCGCTGGTCGACGGCGTGCCGGTGATCGACGAAGGCCTTGGCTTTTCTGTCGATCTGACGCCGACGGCCACAGGCATCGTCGGCTACCGCGCCAAGCCGCATACCGGCGTGATCGATCTGACCAAGATCGCGGCCCACACCATCCCCGATTTCTGGGAAGAGGTCCGCAGCGAAGATGGGCGCATCATCTTGGACCCCGGCGCCTTCTACATCCTTGTCAGCCGCGAGGCGGTGACGATCCCCCCCGATTGCGCGGCCGAGATGTCGCCCTATCTGGCCATGGTCGGCGAGTTCCGGGTGCATTACGCGGGCTTTTTCGATCCCGGCTTCGGCCACGGCATTCCCGCACGCGGCGTGCTGGAGGTGCGCTGCCACGAGGCACCCTTTGTGCTGGAACACGGGCAGGTCGTGGGGCGGCTGGTCTACGAGCGCATGGCCGCCCTGCCCGCCCGGCTGTATGGTTCTGGCATCGCGTCCAACTATCAGGGTCAAGGCCTGAAGCTGTCGAAACATTTCAAGCCGTAAGCCGCGCCCTACCCGCGCAGCAGCCGTGAGTAGTAGAGCAAACCGTGGCCGGTCATGGCGCGCGACACGCCCGACCAGATCGGCGCAAAGGCCAGCCAATCGGTGCGCATGCCCTTGGCGATCTCGTCGAGCGTGCGTCGCCCGTCGATCTGGGCCAGCGCGCGCGCGGCCGTGGCGGGCACCGGGATCTCGAAGCGCTCGCCCTCATGGGTCACGGGGATCACGCCATGTTTCATCACATGCTGCGCCAAGGGTCCGCCCGCCACGCCTTTGAGATGCGGCACCGCCTGCGGCCCGGGTTGCGCGACGCGCTCTTCGGCCCCGGCCTTGGGCGCGGCATAGAGCACATGGGTGCGGATCGTGCCGCGCAACGCCTCGGCCAGATCCATGCGCGCGGCCGCGTCCAGTCCCGCGAGCAGCCCCTTGTCGCCCAGAATGGGCAGCGGGTCGTAAAGATGCGCCTGCGGGCTGCCGGTCATCGAGAGCCCGGCGCGGTCCAGAACATCAAGCAGTTCGCCGATGCGGAACGGTCGGTCCTGACTGTGCAACAGCAGGTCGTAAAACCCCGCATCGCTTGCCTTGTGGTCGCCAAGCTGGGCGTTGCGCTTGAACGGGTGGCCATCGGGGATGCGCTCGAATATCGCCTTGGCGCGGCGCAGCCGGTCGCGCGGGGTTCCCTCCAGCACTTTGCCAAAGGCCTCTTGCAACGGATAAACGCCCGAACGGCCAAAGGGGGCGTAGACCATCAGGCCCATGCCTCCTTCGGGCGCAAGAGCGGCCGCAAGCGCGTCAAATCCCGCCTGCGGATCGGACAAATGGTGCAAAACACCACAGCAGTCGATGTAATCGAAGGGGCCCATTGCAGGCGCGTCCAGCAAGGAGCCGGTGACAAATCGGATGCCGGTCAGGCTGCGCGCCTTGGCCCGCCCCTCGGCGATCTTGCGCGCGGCGGTGGACAGGTCGACATAGGTGATGTCATAGGGCTTGCCCGCGCTGGTCAGCACCTGCGCAAGTTGGATCAGCGCATCGCCCGTGCCGCCGCCTGCCACCAACGCGCGCAATGGCTGCGACCAATCACGCGTGCCCGAAAACAGGAAATGGTCGATCTCCAGCGGATGGCTGGGCGAGCCGGTGATCAGGCGCTTGGCCTCATCATCCGGGTCGCGTTCCGGGTAGGGAAAGGCCTCGTATTGGTCGGTGACGCGGTTCAAATCACGGTGTCCCTTGGTGGAATGCGAGCCAAAGCCTCGGGCGGAATGGCACTGAGCGGCACGACGAAGGTGTGGATGGAAAACACCACAGCGTCAGATGAAGACAGCCGCGCAAGGCATTGTTTTTCAGACCTGAGGTAGCGGCCCTCGGCGGCTTTCTCGCGGCGCGGCGCAGCCTCGGGGCGGGGCTGGTGAAGGGCGGCATCGGCATAGACCAGCGCGTTTTGCCGCCAAAGCGGACGGTCCGGGCGGACCATGTCGAACAGGCGCTGGACGCGCGCGGCCATGCCCGCGTCATAGACGGCGACGGGGGTATGGATGCCGGTCAGCGGGCGGCCGATCTTTTCGGCAAGGGTCCAGCTGGCCGGAAAGCACAAGATCGCTGCCGTCATCACATGTTCCCCGCCGCGCGGCTCCATCAGGCACAGATCCTCCTGCACCAGCCTTGCAAGCGTGCCAAGCCGGTCGGCAGGGTCGAGCGGCACAACGACACCATCAGGGCGCTTCACCGCCCCATCGCCCCATTTATAGCCCGGATCGGCGGCCAGCCGGTACAGCACCTCGACGTAAAGCGCCTCGACCGCCCCCTCCGACCCCGGCAGGGCAGCGATAACCGCGCCGCGCCGCTCGGCCACCAGCCGGTCGCGCAGCGCCATCTGCCCGGCAAAGGCATCATCGCGCATCAGCCAGCCGTCTTCCGCCGCCAGCGGCTGGACGCCCGGAAGCCGCGCGGTGGCCGGGTCCATCCAGGGTAGATGGGGCAGCTTGGTCTGGCAGATCGGGTCCATCGGGGCCTTCTTGGGGCTGGAACCGCCAGACCAAAGCCCATCGCGCCCCTAAGCGCAAGATCGCCGCTCACGCAGCGGACACCGCGCCGCACGAGGGCGTGAGACAGCCCCGGGTCCGCTTGCCCTCGCCGGGTCGCGCGCCCATCCTCGGAGTGTCCGCAGAGAAAGACCGTGCCCATGACCACCGACCGCTTCACCTTTCCGGCCATGACGGCCACGCGCTGGCCGCGCGCCTCGACCTGCCCGAGGGGCCGCATCTGGCGACCGCGCTGATGGCGCATTGCTTCACCTGCGGCAAGGATATCGCCGCCGCGCGCCGCATCTCGGCGCGGCTGGCGGGAATGGGGATCGCGGTGCTGCGTTTCGATTTCACGGGTCTGGGGCATTCCGAAGGCGAGTTTGCCAACACGTCCTTCACCTCGAATGTCGAGGATCTTCTGGCGGCCGCACGCGCGCTGAGCGAACGCGGCATGGCCCCCGGCCTGTTGATCGGTCACTCGCTGGGGGGCGCGGCCGCGCTGCGGGCTGCGCCGCAACTGGACAGCGTCAAGGCGGTGGTCACCATCGGCGCGCCCTTCGATCCGGGCCATGTCACCAAGAACTTCGGCGGCGCGCTGGGGCGGATCGCCTATAATGGCGTGGCCGAGGTGACGCTCGGCCAGCACAAGGTCAACATAGGTCGCGCTTTCCTTGAGGATGTGAAGGCGGCCCGGCTGGAACCGGCGCTGGCGCAGATGAAACAGGCGCTTTTGATCTTGCATGGCCCCCGGGATGACGTCGTGGGCATCGACAATGCCACCCGCATCTTCACCGCCGCGCATCATCCCAAGAGTTTCGTCACACTCGACGATGCCGATCACCTGATCACGCGGCCCGAAGATGCCGATTACGCCGCCGCCGTCATCGCCGCATGGGCGGGGCGATACCTTGACCTGCGCGCGCCCGCGCCGCCGCCCGGTGCGCCGGAGGGCGTGACCCGCGTGACCGAGGCAGACCCCGACGGCTTCTTGCAAGACATCCATGTCGGCCAACGCCACCATATCCGCGCCGACGAGCCTGTGGGATATGGCGGAACAGACCGCGGCCTGACCCCCTATCAGCTGGTCGCGGCGGGCCTTGGCGCCTGCACCTCGATGACGATCCGCATGTATGCGCGGCGCAAGGGCGTGGCGCTGTCCCATGTCGCGGTCGATGTCACCCATGACCGGGTCCATGCGCAAGACGCGCGCGCGCCGACCGTGACGCTGGACCGCTTCACCCGGCTGATCCGGCTGGAGGGCGATCTTTCGCCCGAAGACCGCGCCAAGCTGCTGGAAATCGCCAACAAATGCCCGGTTCACAAGACGCTGGAAAGCAGCGCCGAGATCGTCACGAAGCTGGCCCCAGTGGCAGAAGCGGTGACGCCTTGATCTCTTCCATGCTCAAGAGCGCCGTGACGTTGTAGATCTTCACCTCCGAGATCAGCGCCTGATAAAAGGCGTCATAGGCGCGTGCGTTGGGCACTCGGACCTTGAGGATATAGTCGATCTCGCCCGCAAGCCTGTGCGCCTCCTGCACCTCGGGACGGGCCTTGAGGGCAGCGAGGAATTTCTTCTGCCAATCCGCCTCGTGTTCCGAGGTGCGGATGAGAACGAAGAAACAGGCCTCGAACCCCAGTTTTTCGGCATCGAGCAGGACGGTCTGCCGCCCGATGATCCCCGCCTCCTTCATCTTGCGAATCCGCGACCAGACCGGGGTCTTGGAGGACCCCACGACGCGCGCGATCTCGTCGAGCGAACGCGAGGCATCGTCTTGCAATGCCGCGAGGATTTTCCGGTCTAGGGCGTCGATCTGGTCAGTCATCTTGCAGGCCCTTGCCATGGAGGAACGCCGACATCGGCTGGGCCGCAAGATGCAAACGTGCGTTCCTTTTGACAAGGCATATCTGCCATTCAGAGGGAAATTGTTCTACATCTAGGGCAAGTTTCCAGAACAGGACGGCGGCACGCCATGGACCATTTCCCGATCTTCCTTGCAGTTTCCGGCCGCCGCATCGTGGTGTCGGGCGGGGGTGAGACGGCGCTGGCCAAGCTGCGCCTGCTGCTCAAGACCACGGCGCGCATCACCGTTCTGGCAGAGACGCCCGAGGAAGGCTTGCGCGCACTGGCCGCCGGGGGGCGCATCCGGCTCGTCGCCCGCGCCTTTAGCCCCGGTGACGCGCTCTGTGCCGCGCTAGTCTATGCCGCCAACGATGACGCGGCCGAGGATCGGCGCGTGGCAGGGCTGGCCCGCGCGGACGGGGCGCTGGTCAACATCGTCGACAATCTCGAGGACAGCCAGTTCATCACCCCCGCCATCGTCGACCGCGATCCCGTCACCATCGCCATCGGCACCGAAGGCGCGGCCCCGGTTCTGGCCCGCGCGATCAAGGCCGATCTGGAGGAGCGGCTGCCGGTATCGCTGGGGCTGGCCGCGCGTGTCGGCAAGGCGTTCCGCAAGGCCGCCGATGCCCTGCCGATGGGGCGCAAGCGGCGGGAGTTCTGGGGGGAGTATTACTTCAGCACCGCCCCTCAGGCGATGGAGAAACAAGGCGAAGCCGGGCTGGAACCAGCTCTGTCGGATTTGCTGGAAAGGCATCTGGCGCAGGGGCCGACGCAGGGCCGCGTGGACCTTGTCGGCGCAGGCCCCGGCGACCCGGAATTGCTGACGCTGAAGGCACGCAAGCTGCTCGACCGGGCCGATGTGGTGATCCACGACCGGCTTGTCGCGCCTGCGATCCTTGAACTGGCCCGGCGCGAGGCGCTGTTGATCGACGCCGGAAAACAGGGCTTCGGCCCCGCCATGGCGCAAGACCGGATCTGCGCACTGATGGTGGAGCACGCGGCAAAGGGCGCGCATGTGGTCCGCCTGAAAGGGGGTGATCCTTCGGTGTTCGGCCGGCTGGACGAGGAAATCGCGGCGCTGGATGCGGCGGGGCTGGACTGGTCGGTGGTGCCCGGCATCACGGCGGCAAGTGCTGCCGCGCCCAGATCGGCCAAAGCCTGACCAAGCGTGACCGCAATTCCGCGCTGCGCATCCTGACCGGCCACGACATGAAGGGCTTTGCCGATCACGATTGGCGCGGGCTGGCCCGACCCGGCACGGTCGCCGCGATCTACATGGGCGGGCGCGGCGCGCGCTTCATCCAAGGGCGCCTGATGATGCACGGCGCACCCCCCGACACGCCCGTAACGGCGGTGGAAAACGCCGCGCGACCCGAGGTGCGGACCATCGCGACGACCTTGGGGCGCCTTGCCGCCGATCTGGAGGAGGCCGCGCCGACCGGCCCGGTCATGTTGCTCTACGGTCTTGCCCCCCGCGGGGCCGAGGCCGCCCTGCCCCGGCTGAGCGCCGATCTGAAAGAGGAATTCGCCTGATGTCGCGCCAATTCACCCCCAAGGTGCTGACCGCCAACGCGCTTTTGGAAGGCGATGTGGTCTGGCTGGACCAAAACGGCCAGTGGACACGGCGGATGGATCAGGCCGCCCTGATCGAGGATGAGGCGACCGCTGATCTGCATCTGCTTGACGCCCATGCCCGCGGGCATGAGGTCGTCGGCGCCTATCTGGTCGACGCGCGCCCCGGCCCGCAAGGCCCCGAACCCACCCATTTCCGCGAGGCCTTCCGCACGCGCGGCCCGTCCAACTACCCGCACGGCAAGCAGGGGGCGCAGTGATGTATCGCTATTCCGAGTTCGACGAGAGTTTTGTCCGCGCGCGCGTGGCCCAGTTCCGCGCGCAGGTCGCCCGCCGCATCGACGGGTCGCTGACCGAGGATGAATTCAAGCCCTTTCGCCTGATGAACGGTCTCTACCTGCAGCTGCACGCCTACATGCTGCGCGTGGCGATCCCCTATGGCACGCTGAATTCCGCGCAGATGCGCCAGCTTGCGATGATCGCGGACCGCTGGGACAAGGGCTATGGCCATTTCACCACGCGCCAGAACATCCAGTTCAACTGGCCCAAACTGGCCGATGTGCCCGACATGCTGGACGCGCTGGCAGATGTGGGCATGCATGCGATCCAGACCAGCGGCAACACGATCCGCAACGTGACCGCTGACCATTTTGCCGGTGCGGTGGCGGGCGAGGTCATCGACCCCCGCCCGGTGGCCGAGCTGATCCGGCAATGGTCGACCGACCACCCGGAATTCCAGTTCCTGCCGCGCAAGTTCAAGGTGGCGGTCACCGGCCACAAGGATGACCGCGCCGTGACGGCGGCCCATGACATCGGCCTGCGCCTGGTGGAACGAGGCGGCGAAATCGGCGCGACCGTGCTGGTGGGCGGCGGCTTGGGACGGACGCCGATGATCGGCAAGGTGCTGGCGGAGTTCGTACCGCTGGAAGACCTGCTGCCCTATCTGGAGGCAACGGTCGCGGTCTACAACCTGCTCGGGCGGCGCGACAACAAGTACAAGGCGCGCATCAAGATCACCGTCCACGAGACCGGGATCGAGGAGATCCGCGCGCAGGTGGAGACGGAATTCGCCGCACGCAAGCCGCTGTTCTCCGGCATAGACCAGCGAATGCTGACCGCGATCACCGCACAATTCGCGCCGCCCGCCTTCGAGGGCGGCGGCATCGGCAGCTACGAGACATGGCGGGCGGTTGACCCGGTCTTCCGCGCCTTCACCGACACCAATGTGGTGGCCCACCGGCAGCCGGGCTATGCGATCCCTGACCGTCAGCCTCAAGGCGCATGGCGAGACGCCCGGCGATGCGGACAGCCGCGCAGATGCGGGTTCTGGCCGATCTGGCGGAACGCTACGCCCATGACGAGTTGCGCATCAGCCACGAGCAAAACGTGATCTTGCCGCATCTGCCGAAACGTCACCTCAAGGCGGTGCATGAGGCGCTTTTGGCCGCTGGCCTTGCGACCGCCAACGTGGGCCTTGTCTCCGACATCATCGCCTGCCCCGGCATGGATTACTGCGCGCTGGCGACCGCGCGGTCGATCCCCGTGGCGCAAGGCATCGCCCTGCGCTTCGAGGAGCTGCGGCTGGAACACGAGATCGGGCCGCTCAAGATCAAGATCTCGGGCTGCATCAATGCCTGCGGGCATCACCATGTGGGCCATATCGGGATCCTCGGGCTCGATCGGGCAGGCGTCGAAAGCTACCAGATCACACTGGGCGGCGATGGCGGGCCGGATGCCGAGATCGGCGAACGCGCCGGGCCGGGTTTCGCCTGCGACCAGATCATTCCCGCGATCGAGCGCATCTTGCGCGCCTATCTGGAGCTGCGCGAGGGACCGGGCGAGAGTTTTCTCGACGCCTATCGCCGTCTTGGCATGGCGCCGTTCAAGGCAGCCCTCTATGATGGTCCGGAGGCGCGGGCCGATGCCGCCTGACGCGGGGCTTGCGGACAAGATCGCGGGGCTGAACGCGCGCTACAAGCACCGCGCGGCCACCTCGGTGGTCGAGCATGCCTTGCGCGACGGCGATATCGGGGCGGTGGCGCTGGTCTCGTCCTTCGGGGCGGAATCGGTCGTGCTGCTGCATATGGTGGCGGTGGTGGACCCGGCCACACCGGTCCTGTTCGTCGACACGCAGATGCTGTTTCCCGAGACGCTGGAGTATCAAGGCGAGGTGGCCGCGCGGCTGGGCCTTGAGGATTTGCGGATCATCCGCGCCACCTCCGTGCGTGTCGCCGCCCATGACCCGGAGGGGAACCTGCACCGGACCGACCCCGACGCTTGCTGCCGCTTGCGCAAGACCGAGCCCCTGGAGCGCGCGCTGGCGCCCTTTGATGCCTGGATCACCGGACGCAAGCGCTTTCAGTCCGGCACCCGGGCAGAGCTGGCCTTTTTCGAGGCCGAGGCGGGCACCGGCCGGATCAAGATCAACCCGCTCGCCCATTGGGCGCCGCAAGATGTGGCCGATTACATGGTCAACAACCGCCTGCCCCGCCATCCGCTGGTGGCGCGCGGCTATCCCTCCATCGGCTGCGCGCCCTGCACCACGCCCGTGGCAGTTTACGAGGACGGCGCGCGCCGGGCGCTGGCGTGGGACAGACAAGGAGGAATGCGGCATCCATTTCGTGGATGGCCGCATGGTGCGCGGCCCGCTCAAGGCGGCGTCGTGACGGGTGGCGGCGTTCTGCCATCCGTATTTTGGGGAAGATGAAGGGACAGGCAGATGGCAATCCTGATGCAAGACGACGGCTTTCGCGGCGATGATTGGGCTGGTGGGGTCGTACCATTGGCCGAGGCGGGGGCGGCCGGTGTTCTGGGCATCGATCTGGACCCCGGTGAGGATCTGACAGCGCTGGCCCCGTATCTGGGACGGATCGCGCTGATCCGGGTGCGCTTTGGCGGTTTTGCGGACGGGCGCGGCTTTACCGTGGCGCGGCGCCTGCGCGCCATGGGCTACACCGGCGCCTGCGCGCGGCGGGGCCGATCCTCGCCGATCAATATGCGATGGCACGGCGCGCGGGCTTTGACGAGGTCGAGGTGGACCCCAAGGTCGCGGCCCGCCAGCCCGAGGAACAGTGGCTGGCGCGCGCAGACTGGCGCGCGGGCGACCATCAGGCGCGGCTGAGGGGCTGAACCCGGGGTTTCCCTGACCCAGATCAAGGCTTAGACAGGCACCGAGCGTTAGAGAGGTGCCCAGATGGACATGAGCGAGCACAGACCCGTGAAAGATATCGACGCACCGAACATCCCCAAGGCGACCCCCACCCTGCCCGACGCGCAGACCGTGACCGAGGTCGAGCATTACACCGACCGACTGTTCCGGTTCCGCTGCACGCGGCCGCCGACCCTGCGGTTCCGGTCGGGCGAGTTCGTGATGATCGGTCTGATGGGTGATGCCGACCCCGAGACGGGCAAGCAAAAGCCGCTTTTGCGCGCGTATTCCATCGCCTCGCCGTCCTGGGATGACGAGCTGGAATTCTATTCGATCAAGGTGCCCGATGGCGCGCTGACCTCACGGCTGCAGCATATCGTGCCGGGCGACCAGATCATCTTGCGCCCCAAGCCCGTGGGCACGCTGGTCCATGATGCGCTGATCCCGGGCAAGCGGATCTGGTTCTTTGCCACCGGAACCGGCATCGCGCCCTTTGCCAGCCTGTTGCGCGATCCGCAGACCTATGCCGATTTCGACGAGGTCATCTTGACCCACACCTGCCGCGAGCTGGGCGAGCTGACCTATGGTGCCAAGCTGATCGAGGACATTCGCAGCGATGAATTGCTGGCCGAGCTGATAGGCGAGGGGTTCGCCGACAAGCTGCGCTACTACCCCACGACGACGCGCGAAGAGAGCCCCAAGATGGGCCGGATCACCGACCTGATGCGCTCGGGCGAGGTCTTTGCCGATCTGGAGGTGGCCCCGCTCTGCCCTGAGAGCGACCGCGCGATGGTCTGCGGCAACCTTGCCTTCAACCTCGAGATCAAGGAGATGCTCGAAGGCTATGGTCTGACCGAAGGGGCGAATTCCAAGCCTGCGGAATATGTTGTCGAAAAGGCCTTTCTCGACTGAACGCCAATCACCTCCGGACATGAAAAAGCCCCCCGCGAATGATCCGCGGGGGGCTTTTTTCTGCGTCGTGATGATTCAGTTGGCGATGCCGAGCGCCTGGCGCGCCTGCACCAGCGCCGCCTCAAGCAGCGCGGGGTTGTCGCGCGCGCCTTCCAGCGCGGTGGTCACAGCGGTGCGGGTAACCGGCGAGATGTCGGCGGCCTCCAGCGCGGCGATGGCCTGGTCGTAATCAAAGCCTTCGGCGGTGAAGATCTGCGCCAGCGCGGCATCGCCTGCTTCTTCCGCCGCGACGGCGGTTTCGGCGGTGGCGGCATCGACCACGCCCTCGACCGCTTCGGCGGCCTCGGTGGCGGCTTCGGTCACGGCCTCGGTTGCGGCGGCGGCGGCGTCGGCAGCCCCGGTGGCGGCGTCGGATGCAGCGGCAGCGGCGGCGTCCACGGCTTCAGTGGCGGTGGCGGCAGCTTCCGCGGCAGCAGCCTCGGCGGCGGCGGCGGCCTCTGCGGCGGCAGCTTCAGCAGCGGCCGCAGCTTCGGCGGCGGCGGCTTCGGCGGATCCTGCGCGGCGGCGGCTTCGGCGGCAGCAGCCTCTTCGGCGGCGGCCGGCGCTGGCGGCGGCGGCAGCCTCGGCGGCGGCGGCTTGCTCGGCAGCAGCAGCAGCTTCGGCGAGCCTCCGCGGCGGCCTGTTCCGCAGCCTGGTTCGCGTTCGACTGGATCAGGAAATACCCTCCTGCGCCGACCGCAGCCAGGATGATGACGATGATCAAGGCCCGGTTCATGATGTCCCCCTTCGGATGACTGTTGGAACGCGGCGCATACCCCTGTCCGGACGCAAGCACAATGCTGCGCTGCAGCGTCCGGTGGAAACCGGCGGCCTCCTGCCCAAATCGCCTTGAAAGACGCAGGCCTTGCGCGTAACTTGCCGCCTCGATACCCGGCAACTTCAGGAGGCCCCCCATAGCCCGCAGACCCCACAATGCGCCGCCGCAACGCGAAACCGGCCCGCGCATCAACGACCGTATCCGTTCCCCCGAGATCCGCCTGATCGGCGCCGAGGGCGAAAACGTCGGGGTCGTGACCCCGGCACGCGCCATGGCCATGGCCGAGGAGGCCGGGCTTGACCTTGTCGAGATTTCGCCCAACGCCGAACCGCCCGTGTGCAAGATCATGGATTTCGGCAAGTACAAGTACGAGACCCAGAAGCGCGAGGCCGAGGCCCGCAAGAAGCAGAAGATCATCGAGGTCAAGGAGGTCAAGTTCCGTCCGAACACCGACACGCATGACTACGAGGTCAAGATGCGCAGCGTCACCAAGTTCCTCGAAAACGGCGACAAGGTGAAGGTCACCCTGCGCTTCCGTGGGCGCGAGATGGCGCACCAGAACCTTGGCCGCGACCTGCTGGAACGGGTTGCAGCCGATGTCGAGGGGCTGGGCAAGATCGAGAACATGCCGAAGATGGAAGGCCGCCAGATGGTCATGATGATCGGCCCGTCCAAGTGACACTGGCCTGATCCGACCCGGGGCGCGCCGCTTGGCGCGCCTTTTTTTGTCGGTTGGTGCAAGATGCGATTGCAGATAGGATGCAGCATGCCTGCTCGATCCCTTGCCCGCCTTACCCTTGCCGTGACGCTGTCTTGCGCCGCTGGCGCTGCGCCGGCGGACGGAATCGAGATATCCGGCACGGCTTCGATGGGGTTGACCGGTGGATCGGATGGGCCCGCCCCCGGCACGGTGCGATTGATCACCGATCTGGATCTGCAGATGCGCCTGAGCCACACCACGGACGGCGGTCTGACCTTTGCCTTCGAGATCGACCTCGACACTCTGGAGGCCGCATCGCCGCCGCAGACCTCATCCGCCATCCCCCGGCGTCGGTGATTTGTGGCCGCGCTGCCGCGGTTGCGCAGATTTCGCGGCCTGAGTGTGACTTGTCTTGAACCGACCGGGATGCTGCGGCATCCTCCGACGCATGGCACATGTGAGCTTTGTCCTTTTCCCCGGTTTCCCGATGTTGGCCTATGCCCTTGCGCGCGAGGCGATCGACATCGCCAACCGCCTGTCCGGGCAGCCCATTGTCTCCTGTGACACGCGCATTCCGGGCCATGCCCAGACCAGCGCCTCGAATGGTGCTGTGATGGCACCGGACCGACCCGATTGGGACGGCGCCGAGACGGTGGACCTTGTGCTGGTGATGGCGGGCGACAGCCTGCCCAAGCGCATTCCGAACGGGTTCCAAGCCTATCTCGCGCAGGTGGACGTAGCGGGGGGGCGCTTGGGCGGCATCGCCACAGGCACCACGATCCTTGCGCGGCTTGGGCATCTGGATGGCCGCAAGGCGGTTGTTCAGCGCGACGCGCTGGCAATCGACGAGACCTTCCCCACGGTCGAGATGAGCGAAAGACCGCATGTCCTTGACGACCGCCGCCTGACCATCGCGGGGGGCGTCGCCGCAGGCGATGCGCTGTGCGCCTGGATCGCCGAGACGACGACGCCTGCACTGGCAGATGAAGTCGCGCGCGCGCTCAGCACCGGGCGTCTGCGCGACCCGCGCCCGATGGCCGAGGACGGGCCCGAAACCGACGATCCGGTGATCGCGCAGATGGAGGCCGAGATGCGCGCCCATCTGGCCGATCCGCTGTCGCTTGCCGATCTGGCCGACAGTTTGGGCCTGAGCCGCAAGGCGCTGCGCGGGCGCTGTGTGCGAGCACTTGGGGTAAAGCCCTCGGACCACTACCTTGCGCTGCGCCTGAAACATGGCGCGGAGTTGCTGCGCCACACCGCCATGCCCGTGTCCGAGATCGCGCGCGCCAGCGGGTTCGAGACGCTAGCAGGCTTTTCGCGCTCCGTGCGCAACACGCTGGGCGTCAGCCCGTCAGCCATGCGCAAGATGGCGCGGGCCGCACGGATGGTTCAGAAATACGCCTGACGTCTTTCGACGAAAAACGCCGGGCAGGCCCGGCGTTTTCTGTTCTGCGTGACCTATGGATCAGCCCGCTGCGGCAACCGCGCGCCCTGTCATCACCTTGACCAGATGGGCGCGGTACTCACCTGTGCCATGCAGGTCCGAAATCATGGCGCCTTCGGGCGACGACAGCGACTCGAGGGCCGCTTTCGAGAAATCCGCGCTCAGCGCGGCTTCTGCCTCGGCCCAGCGGAAAACGCCCTCCGAGGACGCACCGGTCACCGCCACGCGCACCCCGTCCGCGTATTTCGCCACGAAGACCCCTACCAAGGCAAAGCGCGAGGCAGGCTGCACGAATTTCTGGTAGTTCGCCTTGTGCGGCACAGGGAAGCGCACCTCGGTGATGATCTCGCCATCCTCCAGCGCGGTCTCGAACATGCCATGGAAATAGTCATCCGCCGCGATGTCGCGCTGGTTGGTCTTGATCGTGGCCCCCGACCCAAGGGCTGCCGCCGGATAACAGGCTGAGGGGTCGTTGTTGGCAAGCGAGCCGCCGATGGTGCCGCGGTTGCGCACCGCCGGATCGCCGATATGGCTGGCGAGCGCCGCGAGCGCCGGGTAACTGGCCGCCGCCTCGCGCGGCCACCGTCGCATGGGTCGTGGCCCCGCCGATGCAGACCTCGCCCGCATCATTGACGCAGACGCCGATCATCTCGGGGATGGAGTTGAGGCTGACCAGCGTGCCGGGCGATGCCAGCCGCTGCTTCATTGTGGGCAACAGCGTCTGGCCACCGCCGAGGGCCTGCGCCTCGTCTGCGGACAGTGCTGCCACTGCATCAGCAATGGTCTTTGGTTTGGCGAATTCGAAGTTGTACATCTGTCATCCTCCCGAAGGGCCCTGACCCTTCATCTTTCCTGAAATACGGTCGGGGCGCGCGGGGCTGGCCCCCGCTTCCCTCCGCCCTCAACCCTGCATCGCCGGCCCAGACGCGTGCGGGCGTCAGCGGCATGTTGATATGGTCCACATGAGTCATGCCACCCCGGTGCAGCGCGTCGATCACCGCGTTGACCACGGCAGGCGGCGATCCGATCGCCCCTGCCTCGCCGCAGCCCTTCACGCCAAGCGGATTGTGGGTGCACGGCGTGGCGCAGGAATGATCGACCGTGATCATCGGCACGTCATCAGCCCGCGGCATTGCGTAATCCATGTAGGATGCGCTCAGCAACTGGCCATGGCTGTCATAGGCGGTATGCTCGATCATCGCCTGACCGATGCCTTGCACCACCCCGCCATGCACCTGCCCTTCGACAATCATGGGATTCATCACGTTGCCGAAATCGTCGGCGCAGGTGAAACGCATGATATCGACGACACCGGTATCGGGATCGACCTCGACCTCGCAAAGATAGGCTCCGGCGGGATAGGTGAAGTTGTTGGGGTCGTAGAAAGCGGTTTCCTCCAGCCCCGGCTCCAGCTCGGTCAGCGGGTAGTTGTGCGGCACATAGGCCGAAAAGGCGATCTCGCCGAAGGTCTTGGCCTTGTCGGTGCCGGCCACGGTGAAGCTTCCGTTCTCGAAGGTGATGTCACCCTCCGAGGCCTCGAGCATGTGGGCCGCGATCTTCTTGCCCTTGGCGATCACCTTGTCGACCGCGTTGGACATCGCCGAGCCACAGACCGCAAGGCTCCGCGAGCCGTAGCTGCCCATGCCGAACGGGATCTTCGACGTGTCGCCATGGACGATCTCGATCGCATCCTCCGGTATGCCCAGCTTCTCGGCCACGACCTGCGCAAAGACCGTCTCATGGCCCTGCCCGTGGGAATGCGCGCCGACCATGACCTGAATGGTTCCGGTCGCACTGACCCGCACCGTGGCCGCATCGTAAAGACCAACGCGGGCGCCCAACTGGCCCACCAGATGCGAGGGCGCGATACCGCAGGCTTCGATCCAGGTAGACAGGCCCATGCCGCGCATCTTGCCACGCTTGGCACTTTCGGCAGCCCGCGCCTCGAAGCCCGCGTAATCCGACAGCTGCAACGCCTTGTCGAGCGTCGCCTGGTAGTTGCCAGTATCATACACAAGCGCGACGGGGGTGGTGTAGGGGAACATGTCGGGCGTGATCAGGTTCTTGCGCCGCACCTCCACGGGGTCGAGCCCAAGCTCACGCGCCATCTTGTCGACGGCACGTTCGATGGAATAGGTCGCCTCGGGCCGGCCCGCGCCGCGATAGGCATCGACCGGCGCGGTGTTGGTGAAGACCGTCTTCAGGTTCACGTAAACATGCGGCACCTTGTAGGGGCCCGCCATCAGCGTACCGTGCAGGAAGGTCGGCGTGGCGGTCGAGAAATTCGACAGGTAGGCGCCCACATTGGCCAACGTGTTGGTCCGGATCGCGACGATCTCACCATCCTTCTTGGCGCCGATCTCGATGGTCGTCACGTGATCGCGGCCATGCGCATCCGACAAGAAGCTTTCCGAGCGTTCCGCCGTCCAGCGCACCGGGCGACCCAGCTTTTTCGCCGCCGCCAGCACCAGCGCCTCTTCGCCGTAGTGGTAGATCTTCGAGCCAAAGCCGCCGCCCACATCGGGCGCCACGACCGTCAGCTTGTGCTCGGGGATGCCAAGGACGAACGCACAGACCAGAAGCCTCGTCAGATGCGGGTTCTGGCTGGTGGTGGTCAGCTTGTAGTCGCCGGTGCCGGGGTTGTATTCCCCGATCGAGGCGCGCGGCTCCATCGCGTTGGGCACCAGCCGGTTGTTCACCAGTTCCAGCGTTGTGACATGCTCGGCCGATTTCATCGCGGCATCGACCGCCTCGCGGTTGTCCTCGATCCAGCCCCAGTCAAAGCACAGGTTGTCGGGGATCTCGTCATGCACGCGGTTGTCGGCATTGGCGACGGCGGCCGCCATGTCGATCACCGCGGGCAGTTCCTCGATCTCGGTGCCCGCGGCCAAGGCCTCGGCGGCATCTTTCGCCTGCGCATAAGTCTCGGCAATCACGGCGCCATAGGCGTCGCCCACGTGGCGCACCTTGCCATGAGCCAGAACCGGGCGCTTTGGCTCGCGCATCGGCTCGCCGTTGCGCGAGTGGATCAGCCAGCCGGCGGGGTTGCCGCCCACCTCGACGAAATCCGCGCCTGTGAACACGGCCAGCACACCCGGCATCGCCTCGGCGGCACTGGTGTCGATCGCCACGATCCGCCCATGCGCCACGGTCGAGCGCACCATCACCGCGTGCACCTGGCCCTGCATCGACAGATCGTCGGTATAGGCCCCCTTTCCGGTCAGAAACCGAACATCTTCGCGCCGCTTGCTGCTGGCGCCTATGCCATGATCCTTGGGCATGGTCTTCCTCCCTAAAGTCACCTCCCCAGCCCACCACCATAGGGGGCATTGGGGATAGGAGCGTTTGGCCGCCCCTTCACCTTTCCCGAAGTACGCAAGCTCGGCCCGCCTCCTCCGCGGGCCGGGCAGGGTCATTCCGCGGCGATGGCGCTCACATCCTGCCCGCTGGCGGCCAGGATCGCCTTGACGATGTTGTGATAGCCCGTGCAGCGGCAGATGTTGCCTTCCAGATAGGCGCGCACCTCGGTCTCGGTGGGCTTGGGGTTTTCCTTGAGAAGCGCCGCCGCCGACATCACCATGCCGGGCGTGCAGAATCCGCACTGAAGCCCGTGATGATCCTGAAACGCCTGCTGGATCACCGACAGCGACCCATCGGGATTCGCCATACCCTCGATCGTCACGACGCTCGCGCCGTCCAGATCGGCGGCCAAGGCTGTGCAGCTCTTGATCGCATTGCCGTTCACATGCACCACGCAAGCGCCGCACTGGCTGGTGTCGCAGCCGATATGGGTGCCCGTCAGGCGCAGCTTTTCGCGTAGAAATTCGGCCAGCAGGGTGCGGCCTTCAACGTCGCCGGAAACGGCTTTGCCGTTCACGGTCATCGTCACCTGGGTCATTCAGTTCCTCCCTCGGTTATGGGCACATCCAATCACCAAACAGGCAAAAGGCAAACGGTAAATTTGTCCCAGCCGATGGTTGGAGGGATCACGGCGGCGTAATCTTGCGCTCGCGCGGTTGCGGGCGCGTGGGGATTTCCTTGAGCAAGCCGCCCACCCCCATCGCCGCGATATCCGCCCCAGTGACCGCGACCCCGCAGGCCAGCCGTTCCAGCACCCAATCGGCCCCGTTCAGCGCGGGCGACCGGCGCGCAACCGGGCAGGCCGATGACAGGCCGCGCCCCGATCCGGCCCAGCACCAGCAGATTGCCCGGATCGACCGGCATGCCGAAGCGGACCACCGTGCCGCCCGCCGCCACCAGACCGCTCGGCACCACATCGGCGATGTCCGAGGTGGCCGATCCGGTCAGGATCAGCACCATGTCGGCCCGGGATCCCGCGATGGCTTGCGCCACCGCGCCCGTCTCATGCGCCACGATCCGCGTCATCCCCTGCGCCAGACCGAGCCGCGCGACGCGCGCCCAGACAGCGCGCACGCCCTTGTCCTCCTCGGCGGCGGCACCCGGCGCTGTCTCCGTCACGATCAGATCGGCCGAGGCGAGCACAGGTGCCAGCCGCCGCATGGCCCCTGCCCCCGCGACACAAGCCTCCGAAAGTGCAACCTCGGGCACGGCATAGGCGATGATCTTGACCGTGCCGACCATCATGCCCGCCTCGACCCGCTGCCATTGCGGCACGGTCGCAAGCGTGATCATCGGATCGACATCGTTCAGGCGGGCAATCGCGCCCGCGTCCAGCGCCACCACCCCGGCCCGGTCGCGCGGATGTTGACCCGGCCGGTAAAGGGCACCTCCAGCCGTAGGCCCGCCGCCGCAGGGTCTGGCACCAGCGCCGCCGCAAGCCTTGGCGGCCGCCGCATCCTCGGGCACATCGCTAGGGTCCAGCCGTGCGACGATCACCTGCGCCAGCCCCGCCGCGCGCAAGGCCGCCAGATCGGCCCCGGACAGCACGCGGCCCTTTTTCAGCTTGCCACCCGGCACGGGCACGGCATGGGCCAGCACCGCGCCCTCGGCATCACCCACCGCAACCGGCCCGAACCTCATCCCCGGCGCAGCCTTTGTGTGACCTGCGCCAGTACCGAAACGGCGATCTCGCCCGGTCCCCGCGCCCCGATATCAAGGCCGACGGGCGCATGAATGCGCGCGATCTGGTCGTCGGTGAAGCCGGCTTCGGTCAAGCGCGCGACGCGCTTGGCATGGGTGCGGCCAGAGCCTAGACAGCCAAGGTAATAGACATCCGAGGCCAGCGCCGCGCGGATTGCCGGATCGTCGAGCTTGGGGTCATGGGTCAGCGTGACCACTGCCGTGCGCGCATCAAGGCCAAGGGCCGCCAGCGCCTCGTCGGGCCATTCTTCTACAATATCCACACCCGGAAAGCGCGCCTCTGCGCCAAAGGCCGGGCGCGGGTCGATGACGCTCACGTCATGCCCCGCGATCCGCGCCATCGGCACCAGCGCCTGCGCGATATGGACCGCGCCCACCACCAGCATTCGGAGCGGCGGGTTGTGGACATGGACGAAGGTGCGCCCGTCCTCCTCCACACCCGGGCGGTCCGTGCGAAAACGGTCGGCAAACTCCGAAAACCCCGCCAGCCACCGCGCAGCGCCTTCAAGATCGGCGACATAGGCGACCTGACGGCGGGCCGCGCGGGCTGCCACCAACTCCTCCAGCAGATCCACGGGCAGCGCCCCGCCCACGGGTTCCACCAGCACCCTGATGCGCCCGCCGCAGGCCAGACCCACGGCAAAGGCCTCGTCATCGCTGACGCCAAACTCCAGCAGCTTGGCCGCGCCCGAGCCGACAAGCTCCATCGCCTCAACCACAACCGCGCCCTCGACACAGCCGCCCGAGACCGAGCCTTCCATCTCGCCCGCGCCCGACACGACCATCTGCGATCCGACCGCGCGCGGCGCCGATCCCCAGGTCTCGACCACGGTGGCGATCACGGCCCCGCGCCCGGCCCGGTGCCAGTCGAGTGCCAGTTCCGGCATGCGTTCCAGCGATACCTCCGACATCCGCGCCCCCTCCCCGTCCCTGCCTGAAGCGACGATGGCGAAGGGGGCGCGGCTTGTCAAAGGCAGCCCGTCAGTTGGCGGCAGCGACCCGCAGCAGGTCGGTGATGCGCCGCACGGCGACACGGCGATTCAGCCGTTCATTGTCGAGCGTTGGGATCAGCAGAAACTCTTCGCCATAGCCCTGGATCACCATGTTTTGCGGTGGCACGCCGAAGAACTCGGTCAGGGCCAACGCCACGGTTTCCGCCCGCCGGTCGGACAGCGCAAGGTTCATCGCCGCCCCGCCCGTGGCGTCGGTATGCCCCTCGATCAAGAAGATCTCGCCGGGATTGCGCGCGATGGCATCGGCCATGAAGCGGCCAAGCGAGAGCAGCTGCGCCGCCTGATCGGGGGTGATCGCCGCCGACCCGGTGGCGAAGGTGACATTCTCGAGGTTCACCGCTGGCGCCAGATCGCGCACAGCCCGGATGCCGCGCACCTGCGCCAGCGAAAAGCCCCGGTCAGAGGCGCCTTGCGCCGCCAGCGCGCGCGCCAGCGCCGCCTGATCGGAGGAGGTGCCCACGGCAGCCAACCCCGCGCCGGGGCGGATCTGCGGCAGTTGCGAGACCTGAACTGGATCGAACCGGCGGGTGTCGTCGATCAGCACGGTGCGGGTGCCATCGGGGGCAACCACGGTGCGGCGCAGGATCTGCAGATCAGGGCCGCGCACGGTGATGACCTGCGTGCCGTCGGGCTGGGTGATGATGTTGCGCGACGATCCGTCGGCAAAACTTTCGGTGACGACCGCATTGCTGACGGCGTGCATCAGCGCGTCATCGTCGCGGATCACCTGATAATCGCCTTGCGGGCGCAGCACCACGACCCGGTCATCGGCGCGGTTCACCACCTGCCGGTTGCCCGACAGGATGGAGCCCACGACAAGCCCGGCGATACCGCCCAAAATCGCGCCCTCGATCCGGCCGCGATCCCGCGAATCTTCAGCGGCGGCGGTGTTGGCAGGTGCAGCCGGTTCCGAGGTGACGATGGCCCCGAAATCCTCGTCGGACTGGCGGGCGGTCTCTTCGGTTATGACTTCGGTCACGACCTCGCTGGAGGGTGCCGCGCCGGGCATCAGCGCCAGCGATTGCAGCGCGTCTTCGCTGGCCTCGGCTTCGGCGGCGATCTGCGCCTCGACCTCGGCGATGGGGTCCACTGGATCGGCAACGCTCAGTTCGGCGGCGGCGGCGGCTTCCTGCGCGGCGGCCAGTTCGGCCTGATCCTCGGGCGAAATCGCATCGGGACCGAGCCCTGCCGCCACCGCTGCTGCCGCAAGGGCTGCAGCAAGCGCATCCGCTTCCGAAAGCGGGGCGGTCTCAGAGACAGGCGCCTCTGCCGTGGCCTGTGGAACAGTGGCCTCGGGCGCGACGGGCGCAGGATCTTCGGCCAGGGTTTCTTCGGACCGGCGCGGCACTGGCATGACCTCCCTGTGCTGCCGAAGCGGCTGCAGCCGCCGCTGCAGCCTCTCAGCCAAACGCGCGGCCTCTATTGCCGCCGCTTCGGCCTGACGGCGCGGCTTCAGCCGCTGCCGCTTCTTCGGCCTGACGCGCAGCTTCCACCGCTGCCGCTTCCTCGGCCTGACGCGCAGCTCTCCGCCGCCGCCGCCTCCTCCGCGCCAGACGCGCGGCTTCAGCCGCTGCCGCTTCTTCGGCCTGACGCGCAGCTTCCGCCGCCGCCGCCTCGGCCTGACGCGCAGCTTCCGCCGCCAGCCTCCTCAGCCAAACGCGCGGCCCCTACCGCCGCCGCTTCCTCGGCCTGACGCGCAGCTTCCGCCGCCGCCGCCTCCTCGGCCTGACGCACGGCCTCTGCTGCCGCCGCTTCCTCGGCCTGACGGGCGGCCTCGGCTTCAGGGTCTTGAACGGGCGCGCCCGGTGCGGCAACCGCACCCTCTTCGATCAGTCGGGCGAGGCAGGATTCAGGGGTCTCTCCGGCGACACATTGGCTGGCGTCGAAATCCTGTGCCATCGCGGCCAAGGGCAGATGGCTTGCGGCGATGGACAGGCTGGCGACAAGGGCGGTGGTGGTGCGGAAGGTTCGGCGCATTTGGGAGACTCGATCTGTTGGACAGGACCATGAATGGTTGCCTCACCTATGATCGGAACCGCGATGTTAACCAACTACATCGCACCGCAATCGGCGAAATCAGCGCAACATTGCCAAGAGCCGCGCCTTTTCGCCGACGTCACCGGGCCGCGACAGCGCCTCGGCCAGACCCTCGAGGGCGGCGATGTTGTGGCCCGCGCGGAACGTGTCGACATGGGGCAGCATGGCGCGGATGCCCGCCGCCTTGGGCGCGAAGCCTTCCCAACGCAAAAGCGGATTGACCCAGATCACCCGGCGCGCAGACAGGTGCAGCCGTTCCATGGCGCGCTCCAGCCTTTCCGGCGCGTCGCGGTCCAGCCCGTCGGTGATGATCAAGACGACCGCGCCCTGCCCAGCACGCGCCGCGACCAGTCGCGGTTGAAGGTCTCGAGGCAACTGGCGATGCGCGTGCCGCCCTCCCAATCCTGCGCCTCGGCGCCTGCGGCCTTCAGGCTTGCGTCCACATCCTTTTGCGCCAAATGCCGGGTGATGTTGGTCAGCCGCGTGCCAAAGGTGAAGGCATGCACCCGCGCCCAGCCCGCCCCTTTTTCATTGGCGACCGCGTGCAGGAAATGCAGTACCGCGCGCGAATAGGACGACATGGACCCCGAGATGTCGCAAAGCGCCACCAGCGCGGGCCAGCGGGTGCGCCGCGTCTTGCGGGCGAATTCGGTGATCTCGCCGCCTTGTGCGAGACCCGCCCGCATCGTGCGCCGCCAATCGGGCTGGGTGCCCCTTGGCGCGGCCATGGTACGGCGGCTTTTCAGCGGCGGCACGGCCAGCGACAGGCGGGCGATGATGCGTTTCGCCTCGGCCATCTCGGCCAGCGACATCTGTTCGAAATCCAGCGTCTTGAGCCGTTCCTCGCGGCTCATGGTCAGGCTTGCGTCGATCTCGATCTCGGTGCCCTGATCCTCGGGCTCGGGCATGTCGGGCAGGTCGCGGTCGACGCCATGGAGCAGCGCTTCGGCGGCGCGCTGGTCGGCAGAGCGCGCAGCTGCCGTTCCTCGGCCACGCCGCGCACCTGCGGCGTCAAGAGCGACATCATGTGTTCGAGATAGCGCGGATCGCGCCAGTAAAGCCGAAAGAGCTGGTCATAGAGCGCCCGATGCTCTGGCCGCGAGACGAAACAGGCCATCAGCGTGTGATAGAAGTCGGCCCGGTTGGTGAACCCCGCCGCCTCGACCGCGCGGACGGCATCGGCCACCCGCCCCGGCCCCGCAGGGCAGGCCCGCCACCCGCAGCGCACGGGCAAAATGGGTGATGTTGGTCACCAGTTGCGGGTCGTCGGGCAAGCTGAGCGGGGCATGTTCGGCCATGCCCCATCAAGACAACCGAAGCCCGCGCCGGTCAAGCCGCGCCGCTGGCCGCTGCCTGCCCCCGGTGCGACACGCATCCGGGCGCCGTGCAACAAGGACTTGACGCGATCAGTAGTTGTATTCGGTCACGATCAGCTGCGCCGGGTTGTTCGACGACCGATTGTAGCTGCCGGTCCAGACGTCATACTGGCCCGACATGGGGTTGCTGAACACCACCGCCGAGTTGAAGCCGCGGTAATCATCGTTGTAGTGCCACGACCCGTCAGGCGCATTGACCAGCAAGATCGTGTCGACGTTCGAGCGCGCCTCGAGCGCGAAGGTCAGCCGCCCCGTCGGCGAGCCGCCGTTGTAGAACAGGCGGAAATCGGGGCGAGTCACGACCCAGCCGCTCCACTGGCCATTGGTGCAGGACGCGAGGTTTACAGTGCCGCCCGCGGTGAGGTTGCGCACATAGGGGTCAGGCAAGAACCCCCCGTTGAGCGTGGCCGAGCCGAACACGGTCGGGTTGTTCCACGACGGGCAGCCCTGCGCAAAAGCACCGCCGGTTTGCGCCCCTGTGAACACAATCGCCGCAAACAGCGCGGCGAGAACAAGCTTCAGACGTGCCATCATCAATCCCCAAATGGACTAGGTTCCATGGCGCAAAGGTTAACTCCTGCGGGCGGCGACCTGTCAAAGAAAAGACGCACGGTGGCGGGAAAACCCTACCATGGCGTGTCAGGTCGGCACCTCGGCCGCCAGCCGGTCGAGGATACGCTTGGCCTCCGAGCCCTGCAGACGCTGGATATCGTCTTGATACTTGAGGATTGCGCCCAGCGTGTCGGCGATGACCTCGGGCGACAATTCCAGCACATCGAGCGCCAGCAGGCACTTGGCCCAGTCGATCGTCTCGGCCACCCCCGGACGCTTGAAAAGGTCCTCGGTCCGGAGCTGCTGGACAAAGCCCACCACGGCACGGCTCAGGGCGTCCGCGGCCTCGGGCACGCGCGCCTTGAGGATGGCCAGCTCGCGCTCCAGATCGGGGTAATCGACCCAGTGGTAGAGGCAGCGCCGTTTCAGCGCGTCATGAACCTCACGCGTGCGGTTCGAGGTCAGGATCACGATCGGCGGCTCGGGCGCGCGGATCGTGCCCAGTTCGGGGATGGTGACCTGATAATCGCTCAACGCCTCGAGCAAGTAGGCCTCGAAGGGCTCATCCGTGCGGTCGATCTCGTCGATCAGCAGAACCGGCGCACCCCCGGCATCGGGGCGCATGGCCTGCAAAAGCGGCCGCTCGATCAGGTAATCGCCCGAAAAGAGATCGCGCCTGAGCACATCCTTGTCGGCCGATCCATCCGCCTCGGCGGCCCGGATCGCCACCATCTGGGCCGCGAAATTCCATTCGTAGACGGCGCTCGAGGCATCCAGCCCCTCGTAGCATTGCAACCGGATCAGCCGCCGCCCCAGTGCCGCTGCAATCGCCTTGGCGATCTCGGTCTTGCCGGTGCCCGCCTCGCCTTCCAAAAACAGCGGGCGGCCAAGGCGCAGCGACAAGAACACCACCGTGGCTAGCGCCCGGCCGCAGACATAGCCCTGTGCGGCAAGGCCCGCCTGCACCTCGTCGATCGAATTCATCGCGCCATCGCCTCCGTCTGCTGTCGTCTGATCCGCTTCATGAACCCCGCCGGGGTGACGGCGGTCAAGGGCCGAGCCACGGATGCGGCATCAGTTCGTTTACGGATCGGCAACCAAATCCCCTTGAAACGCCGCCACAATTTCCCTTCTTTGACACAGTGGGCCGCGATATGTCCTGCACAGTCACCCTTTCGACGCATCGAGTGCCAGATGACCCTTGCCCCTTCCCCAAACCGGACCTCCGCTGGTGCCGACCGCAGCCGGGCAGACTGGCTGTCGCGGCTGTCCGACATCGGGCGCAACCACGGGTTCTTCGAACGCGTGGGCAGCGAGGCGCTGGCGCTTTTCGTGCAGGAGGGCGACACGCTTGTGGTCAGCTTCGACCGCGCCACCCGGGTCTGTTCCGAGGAACGCGACGGGCTGCCGCCGGGCTTCGAGGCGGTGCAGAAACGCGAATGGTCGCTTCTGTCGATCCTGTCGACGGGCGACAGCTGGTTCCGGTCGCAAGATGTGATGGCGTTTTTCGACACGCTGGCCGAGAGCGGTTTCTTCGACAGTTTCGCGCAAGTGATCTTTCTGGGCTTCGGCCCCGCCAACGGGCATGCCGCCTGCGCCTATGCCTCGGCCCGCGCCGGGCGCTTCGAGTTCTGGTCTCGGCCCCGGTGGCCACACTCGACGCCGAGCGCGCGGGCTTTGACCGACGCTTCCGCCGCGACCGCATCCGCGATTTCAGCCGTTATGGCGATGCGCCGACCCTTGTCGCGGCCGCGCGCGATGTGGTGATCTTGTTCGATCCGACCGATCCCGCCTCCGCGGCCCATGCGGCCCAGTTCCGGGGCGCGCAGGTCACCCGTGCTCCCCTGCGCTTCACCGGTCCCGCGCCGCATCATCTGGTGGCCACGGGCGGACTGTTGGTGCCGCTGCTCAGGGCGCTGGCCAACGGGCGGTTGACGCGTGCGCGCGTCGCCGAACTGATCCGCCCGGTGCGCCGCGCCGATCCCGCGTATCTGTGGCGTCTGGCACAGATAGCCCAAAGCCAAGGCCAGTTCGACCGCGCCCGCCGCATCGCCAGACTATGCCGCCGATGTCACCCGGCAGGCGCGGCTGCCGATCTAGCCGCGACGCTCACCTCGCCAAGCCACCCGCCTGCTTGAGAAAGGCCACGACCTCGGTCACGCCATGTCCTTGCCTGAGCGAGGCCATGACGAAAGGCCGTTCGCCGCGCGCCGCCCGCGCGTCACTTTCCAGCAGCACCGGATCGACGCCCACATGGGGCGCCAGATCTATCTTGTTGACGATCAGGAAATCGGACCGCGTCACCCCCGGTCCCTTCTTGCGCGGAATGTCCTGCCCCGCCGCCGTGTCGATGACGTAAAGCGTCAGATCGGCCAGTTCCGGCGAAAGGTCGCGGCCAGATTGTCGCCGCCGGATTCGATGAAGATCACGTCGAGGTCGGGAATACGGGCGCGAAACTCGGCCACGGCGGCCAGGTTGATCGAGGCATCCTCGCGGATCGCGGTGTGGGGGCAGCCGCCCGTCTCGACCCCCATGATGCGCTCGGCGGGCAGGACCTGCGCGCGCAGCAAGAACTCCGCATCCTCGGAGGTGTAGATGTCGTTGGTGATGACCGCGACCGAGAACTCGGCCGCCATCGCGCGGCACAGTTTTTCGGTCAGGGTGGTCTTGCCTGCCCCCACCGGCCCGCCGATGCCCACCCGCAAGGGTCCGTTCGCACTGCCCATCCTGTCGCCTCCTTCACGTTCCGTTCAGGGTCACACGGGCCTCCGCGCCCCTCTTTGCGTTCCAAATACTCCGGGGGGGCGCGGCGCGCGACGAGGGGCAGAGCCCCCTGATCCAACCGGCGCAGCCCTCAGGTGCGGAAGATCCGTACCTCCAGCCCTTCATGCTCCATCGCCGCGATATCCGCGCCGAAAACGGCCGATCCGATCCCTCCAGCCCCGCCGCGACCGCCTCCGCAGCCACCCGCTCGATCACCGGATGAAGCGCCGCCAGAACGCGCTGCCCCTCGGCCTGCCCCAGCGGCACGAAGCGCACCGCGGCCGAGACCAGCGTGCCCGCGAAAGCCTGCAGATAGAGCCGCGCTACAAGACCGTCGGGCAGATCAAGGCCGCGCGCGGCCAGCCCAGCGCCACCGGATAGGGGCGCGCATGCCGTCCCCCACGCCCAGTGCCGCCAGCGTCTCGGCCAGCGCGCGACCCTGCGCCTGCGTTCTCCTCCAGCCGTTCGCGCGACCCGGCCAGCGCGCAGGCAAGATCGCTCAAGGCCTCCGGGCCCTGCGTGCCGCGCCGGGCGGCCAGCATCACGATCGTATCGTTGCGCCCTGCGCCTGCCGCCAGAACTGCCGTCACCCAATCCTCCAGGTCGCGCGCGCTGCGCACGCGACCCGCATCGATCTCGGCCTCAAGGCCATGCGAATAGGCGTAGGACGACACCGGAAAGCCCGGCGACAGCCACTGCGTCAGCTTGAGCAGATCGGCCTCGTGCATCAGCGCCCGGTCGCGGGATCGTGGTGATGGCCGTGGTCATGACTGTGGCTGTGGTCATGACCGTGGCTGTGGCCGTGATCTCGCGCCGGTCCATGGTCATGACCATGGGTCCGCCCGTGACCATAGGCCCCTCCTTCTGGCGTGAAGGGGCCACTCACAGCCTCGACCCGCGCGCCCAAACGGACAAGCATGTCGGCCAGCACATGATCGGCCCGGATCAAGAGGTGATCGCCCGCGATCTGGCACGGCGTGTGCCGGTTGCCGATGTGCCAGGCCAGCCGCGTCAGATCGCCCGTCACCTTCAGCAAGGGCTCGGGTGCGGCCACGATCTCGATCAGCTTTCCATCGCCGGTTTCCAGTGCATCCCCGGCATCAAGCGACACCGTCTCGGGCAAGTCGACCAGCACCGCTGCGCCAGAGGCGAGGCTCAGACGTTTGCGCCTGAGAAACCGCCCCTCGTAATCCAGCACCACCTTGTCGTTGGCAGGGCCCGACCAGGCACCCGCCCGGTGGATCTGCCCGACGGTCGCATCTTGTCCCATTGGCTGTCCTTCGTTGATCGCGTCCATCTATTTCCCGGCATCCGGATCGGGCGCGCCCGGCAGCGGTGGCGGCAAAAAGCCGGATGTCGCGCCTGCCGGGGCTGGTGGATCGAGGGAAATAGAAAGGGGCAGCGCATCTTGAGCGGGGGCATCGCCTTCGGCGAACCCGAGATAGATGGTCAAGCCAAGCTCGGTCAGGTGCAGCATGCTGTCACGCTCGGGGGTTCCGCCCCCCATCTCGATCCGGATCACGTCGACCGGCAGACCGGTGTAGCTGCAGGCGCCGATCACGACCGGCTGCGGCTGACCCACCACAAGGTTGATCGAAGACCGCACCGGCGCCTCGGAGCCGAAAACCGAGGTCACGATACCGTCGAACCGCGCCCCGGCCACAGGCGCAGGCATGGTCGGTGGTGTTCCGGCATAGGTCATCCGCTCGACCTCGTCGGGGGCAGCCTGTCCGTTGTTCAGCGCCCAGCTTTGCTCCACCAGGCCGAGGGCGCTGGTGATGTAGATGTTCAGGTAAGTGCCGTCGCGGGCGAATTCCATCTCGTGGATGCGCCCATCCGACAGCACCCGCGTGAGCACCGACCGGTCCGGAAAATCGACCCAGACCCCGTCGCGGGCGAGGCCCGAGGGGCAGCTGCCCTGAGCCACAGCGCCAACCGTTCCAGCCAGCAGCGCGCCCGCCGCAAACGCCATGATCCGAACCATCTCACCCTCCCGAAGCTCGGCCACAGGGACCGGCCTGTGGCACGTCAATACATGAAGTATCTTTGCGCCATCGGCAATTCGGTTGCGGGGGCGCAGGTCAGCAATTCGCCGTTCGCGCGCACCTCGTAGGTTTCGGGGTGCACCTCGACATGGGGGGTGGCGTTGTTGTGGATCAGGTCGCGCTTGCGCACGCCGCGGATGCCTTCGACGGCGAGCGTATCCTTGGCCAGTCCCAGTTGCCCCCGGATATCGGCTGCCTGCGCCGCCCCGCTGACAAAGGTGACGGAGGATCTTTCGACCGACCGGCCGTAGGCGCCCCACATCGGGCGTGAGTAAACTGGTTGCGGTGTGGGTATCGAGGCGTTGGGGTCGCCCATCTGCGCCACAGCGATGGTGCCGCCGATCAAGACCATCTCGGGCTTCACCCCGAAAAACGCCGGGTTCCACAGAACCAGATCAGCGCGCTTGCCGACCTCGATGCTGCCGATATGGCGCGAGATGCCATGCACGATGGCAGGGTTGATGGTGTATTTCGCGATGTAGCGTTTCACGCGGGCATTGTCGTTGTCGCCGGTTTCCTCAGCCAAACGCCCGCGCTGCTTCTTCATCTTGTCGGCGGTCTGCCATGTGCGGATGATCACCTCGCCCACCCGGCCCATCGCCTGACTGTCCGACGCCATGACACTGAAGGCCCCCATGTCGTGCAAGATATCCTCGGCGGCGATGGTCTCCTTGCGGATGCGGGACTCGGCAAAGGCCACATCCTCGGGGATGGATTTGTCGAGGTGATGGCAGACCATCAGCATGTCCAGATGCTCTTCCAGCGTATTGACCGTGTAGGGCATCGTCGGGTTGGTGGAACTGGGGAGGATGTTCTGGAACCCCACCACCTTCATGATGTCGGGCGCATGCCCGCCGCCTGCGCCCTTCGGTGTGGAAGGCGTGGATGCAGCGGTCGCCGATGGCGGCCAGCGTGTTCTCGACAAAGCCGCTCTCGTTCAGCGTGTCGGTGTGGATCATGACCTGAATGTCCATGTCCTCGGCCACAGACAGGCAGCAATCGATCGCGCCGGGCGTGGTGCCCCAATCCTCGTGCAGCTTCAGCGCGCAGGCGCCCGCCTCGATCATCTCGACCAGTGCTGCGGGGCGCGAGGCATTGCCCTTGCCCGCAAAGGCCAGATTCATCGAAAAGGCATCGGCCGCCTGCATCATCCGCCCCAGATGCCACGGCCCCGGCGTGCAGGTGGTGGCAAGCGTCCCATGCGCCGGGCCGGTGCCGCCGCCCAGCATCGTGGTCAGGCCCGAATGCAGCGCATCCTCGATCTGCTGGGGACAGATGAAATGGATATGGCTGTCGAAACCGCCTGCGGTCAGGATGCGCCCCTCGCCCGCGATGGCCTCGGTCCCCGGCCCGATGACGATGTCGACGCCGGGCTGCGTGTCGGGGTTGCCCGCCTTGCCGATGGCATGGATGCGCCCGTCACGCAGGCCCACATCGGCCTTGTAGATGCCCGAATGGTCCACGATCAGCGCATTGGTGATGACGGTGTCGACCGCGCCCTCGGCCCGTGTGCGCTGACTCTGGCCCATGCCGTCGCGGATCACCTTGCCGCCGCCGAATTTCACTTCTTCGCCGTAGACCGCCGCATTCGGCCCGGTGCCGCCGGTCATCGCAGCGCCGACATTCAGCGCGGTCAGGTCGCGTTCGACCTCGATGATCAGGTCGGTATCGGCCAGCCTCCGACGCGGTCGCCGGTGGTCGGTCCATACATGTCGGCATAGGTGGCGCGGGAGATGCGGGTGGGCATGCTTTGTCCTTGGCTGGCGAACTTGACCTGACGCTGGCCGGGCCGACCGCCGGGGACGATGCAAGATTGCCGCGCGCCCCCTGTTCCGGCCGAAAAACGCACAGAGGCACAGCGCAGATGCCCAAATTCCGGGCAGATTTCAAAACTGGCCAGCCCATGCCTGCGGCCGATTTTTCGCCACGCGGCCTAAAATCCCGCAACCCCGGCCGTTACCCACATTTGAAACCGTGGGGGTTACACGCCGTGAAGATCGATACAATCCATCCTGTCGCACAACCTGTCGGGCCTGCTGCCGCACCCGATGCCCAGCGCGTGCAGATCGCCATCGTCAACTCCGATCCGCGCGCGCTGTCGGCGCTCGACCGCGACCTGCGCCGCAGGGGCTTTGACGTCTCCTCGCACCTGCGCCCGGACAGCGCCTTGCCGGGCCTGATGGCCGGCAAGGCCGAGGTCGCGCTGCTCGACATGCGCACGGACGATTTGGATGCCTATGCCGTGCTGCGCCGGTTGCGCGAGCACAGCAGCCTGCCGGTGGTGATCTTGACCGACAGCGAGGATGAGGTCGAGGAAATCGTCGGTCTGCGCATGGGCGCCGATGCCGTGGTGCGCCGCCCCTGGTCGCCGCAGCTTTTGGCGGAACGCATCCGGGCGCTGTCGCGGCGCGCGCGGGCCTCGGGCCCCGGGCAGAGCGACAAGAGTAACAGCGTGATCTCCTGCCCGCCGCTGGAGATTGACACCAACCGCATGGTGGCAAGCTGGCGGGGCGAGGCGCTGCACCTGACCGCGACCGAGTTCCGGTTGCTGCAGACGCTGGCCGAACGGCCCGGCTATGTCAGGACGCGCGATTTCCTGATGGACCGGCTTTACGGCACTGACATTTTCGTGCTCGACCGCACCGTCGACAGCCACGTCAAGCGCCTGCGCCGCAAGATGCGCGACATCGACCCCGACTTCGACGCCATCGAAACGCTCTACGGCACGGGCTACCGCCTGACCCTGCCCGAGGCCGAGGCCGCCGCCTGAATTCAGGCGCGGAACACCTCGTCCACCTCGACGCCCAAGCCCTGCACCAGACCGTTGGTCCGGATCGCAATGCCGATCACGGCCAGCCGCACGCGGTCACCGGTGATGGCGCCCTACCTTTCGGCATGGGTGCTTCGGGGAAAGCGGGTGGGCATTTGGCAATCGGTCTCCTGTCATGCGCGTAGCATCGGGAGAACGGCCCTTGAAGGCGCAGGCCGGATCGGATCGAGCCAGGTCTCGGATCTGCGAGGCGGATGGGTCACAGAGCGATCCGCATCGAAAACATCATCGGATCGGACGCAGCATGTATGGAGGGCGCCGGGTCCGGACCGAAGCCGAGGCTTTGATAGAGCGGGATCGCCTCGACGTGACGTTTGGCACCGTCCAGCCGCATCTCGGCAAACCCCAACTCGCGGGCCTCTTGCAGGATCGCGAGGCCAAGCTTGCGCCCGACACCCAGACCACGCGCCGACGCGCGCACATACATCCTGTTCATTTCGCATTGGCGCCCGGTCACGCCGTCGCCCTTGTCGGTCAGCATGACGATGCCCACCGCACCGCCATCGACCCGCGCGATCAAGGCTTCGCCCAACGGCGGGCCAAACGTCTCCACAAAACGGTCCAGTTGACCGGCAATATCCTGATCTTCCATATATTTCCGGATCATCGGGATCTCTTCCGGATACCGCTCGAAGAAGACGTCGAACAGTTCCATGACCATCACCTTGGCGGCCTCGACATCCTCCGGGCTTCGGATGGGCACGATATCGACTGTCTTGGCTCGGGACCCGCTCACGCCTTGAACACCTCGTCCACCTCGACGCCCAAGCCCTGCACCAGACCATTGGTCTGCATCGCCATGCCGATCACGGCCATCAGTTCCGCGTGCTGGGTTGGCGTCATGCCCTTGCCCTTGGCGGCCGCCGTATGGCTGTGGATGCAGTAGTCGCAACCGTTGGCCGTGGACACCGCGACATAGATCATCTCCTTGACCAGCGGGTCAAGCGCGCCCGGCGCCATCACGAGTTTGAGCCGATCCCACAGCGCGCGCAGGCCGACCGGATCATGCGCCATCGCGCGCCAGAAATTGTTGACGTAATCCGTGCCCCTCAGGGCACGGATCTCGGCAAAGACCGCTTGCGCCTCGGGCGACAGGTCTTCGTCCTTCAGCAAGGGCACGGTTCCCATCAGACCGCCCTTCAGACCAAAGCCATGACCCGAGCCGGCCCGCCGGTGCCGCCGCGCACTTTGGGCGCGCCCACCATCAGTGTCGCCCCGGATGCGGGCATCGCATCAAGGCCTGCCAGACATTCGATCCCGTAGCGCCCGGCAGGCAGCCAGGCATAGTGGGTGGCGAAATCGGGCGACGGGCCATGATCGAGCGACAAGGTATCGACGGCGATGGCCACGGCGCGGGTCTGTTCCAGCAGCATCTGTGTGGCCTCGATGTGGAAGCCCGGGAAATGCAGGCCACCCGCCCGTCCGCCCCGCGGAAGGCGTCGGTGCCCACCTTGTCCGCCCAGCCCGAATTCATCGCCACGCAAGCGCCATCCGGAATGTCGCCATGCGCCGCGATCCAGGCGGTCAGATCGTCAGGCGTCACCTGTGCATCTGCTGCCTCGGCGGCGCGTGCGCGGATGTCGATGACGCACAGTGGACAGGCAAGGCTTTCGACCGGGATCTCGGCCACCGATTGCCCGTCGGGCGAGAAATGCAGCGGCGCGTCGATATGGGTGCCGGTATGTTCGTCGATCGACAACGTGTAGAGGTTGTAACCGTCGGCCGCGAAATCGAACTGCTTGTCATAGCGGATACCCGGCACGCCGCCGAAGGTCGGAAACTCCTCGGACAGCTCGTGGGTCATGTCGACCGACCCGCCGCGCCGCCTGCGCGACGGCCGGACGCGGCGCCCCCACCACTCCAGCGCCGCCGCCCCCGCCGCCGCGACCGTTCCGCGGAAGAAATTCCGCCGCGACAGCATCCGCTCCTTCACGTTTTCCATTACGCAATGGCCACACATAGTCTTGTCCTTCCCTGCAAGGATGTTGTGCCGCCCGACGCCGTCTTGCCTGTGTCGCCTCGTGGGGTGTGGGTCGCCTAGAGCGTTCCCATCACCGCCTTGTTGAACCCCCAGACCGCGCGGTCCCCGCCAAAGGGGACAAGCTGCACCTCACGCGTCTGGCCCGGTTCGAACCTCACCGCAGTGCCCGCCGCTATGTCAAGCCGCATGCCGCGCGCGAGCGCCCGGTCGAAGTCGAGCGCGGCGTTCGTTTCCGCGAAATGGTAATGGCTGCCGACCTGCACCGGCCAGGTCGCCGGTATTGGCCACGGTCAGCACGATGGCCTCGCGCCCGGCGTTCAGCTCGATATCGCCCGGAACCGCAAAAATCTCGCCTGGAATCATTGCCTTGCCCCCTCAACGGATCGGGTGGTGGACGGTCACGAGCTTCGTGCCATCGGGGAATGTCGCCTCGACCTGCACATCGTGGATCATCGAAGGTACGCCCTCCATGCATTGTTCGGCTGTGATCACATGTGCGCCCGCCTCCATCAGATCGGCGACACTGCGCCCGTCGCGCGCGCCTTCGACCACGAAATCGGTGATCAGCGCAATCGCCTCGGGGTGGTTGAGCTTGACGCCGCGCGCCAGCCGCCCGCGCGCCACCATGGCCGCCACACTAATCAGAAGCTTGTCTTTTTCCCTTGGGGAAAGGTTCATGTCCGTCCTCGTCCGTCAGATTTGCCAGACCCGCGGCAGCGGGCCGTTCGTAAGCGTTTCAACCGCGCGGGCGACCGCCCGGCGCAGGGGCCACGCCTCATGCGCCATGAAGCGCGCGACGATCCGCCCGTCCCAGCTTGATGCCGCCGCGCGCACAGCGCCACCTTCGGGCAGCACCGCGCGCAACCGCGCCAGCCTGTCGACGGCATCCGGCGCAAAGAGCGTCAGCGTCGCCACCGCGACAGCCCCCGACAGGCCCGCAGCGCCCCCGCGCGTCAGGTCATCAGGCCCCAGCCGGATCGCCTCCAGCATGGCGAGCCGCCCGCCCCGGACCACCTCGCGCCGGTCGGTCAGCGCGATATCCGCCAGCCGCTCGCCCATCGCCGCGCGGCCCAGAACAAGCGTCTCCAGCACCACCAGTTCGGCATCCTCGGCCATCTCGACGCTCAGGCGACGGTCCAGCGCCGCGCCCTCGAACACGATCACCTCTTGCGGCAACCAGTGCAGCTTTGCCCCGGCCCTACCATAAGCCGCGTCTCGACCCGCGCCGCGCCGCCGCTGCTGCGATAGGCGCGTTCGGCCGTCTGCGTCGTACCGACCACGACGGCACCCGCGCCCACCTCGAGCGTGTAATCCAGCCGGTCGCCCCCGGTCAGCCCGCCCGCGGTGTTGAGAAAAACAACCTCCGGCGCCCGGCCATGCATGCGGGGTAGCATTGCCTTGGCCGAGCCCTGTTGCCACAGCCGTTCCAGCCGCCCGCCCGGCCCGATCACGGCCCCGGCGCGGCCCGCGACGCGCTGCATCTGCGCTTGGCTGGGCATTTCGTCGAACATCTTGACCAAAGCCTAGGCAAGCCAATGACACCGAGGCAAGCATCCTTGCGGCAAGACTGCCGTGCCCGGTGGCCGCTGCCTAATTTGCAGGCAATTCCCCCGCCCGCCCCTCGCGCGCCGCGAAACCCGCCCAATCGAGCCGCGGCGGGTCGCCCTTGCGCATGTAGAACCGCCGGACAAGACCGCCGACCAGCGCCCCGCACAGACCGATCCAGACCGCCACCAAGCCCATCAGGAAGGTCGGCTCCGAGAACAGCATGGCGCACATGAGGAAGAGGGCAATCGCCATGATGCCCAGCCCGATCCGCGCATTGCCCCGCGCCTCAGCGGCCGTCGGTCCGTCGCGCAAGGTCAGGTCAGGCCGGTGTCGCGCGGCATGGCCCGCGAAATCGACGAGCATCGCCTTCCAATCCCCCCGGCGGCTATGATGATCCACCCAGCGCAGCCTGCGGATATCCCCGGGCCCGAAGCTCAGCCACAATTCCTCGTTGGTTCCGCGGCGGGCCTTGTAGCGGACGAAACCGACATCGCTCAGCGCCGCCCAGGCCTTGACCTCGCCGCCCAACTCGATCCCGTTCTGCGACAGGCCGACGGCCTGCGGCGCCTCCAGAACCAGGGCACTGCGCCAAGTGTGTCTCATGATCGCGGTCCTGCGGCTGATGCATCTGGCCCAATGCTGTCTGACCGGGCCGGGTCGGCGCAAGTATGGCAACCCTCCGCCGGGCTCAGCCCAGCCTGACCCCGAAGTCCGCCGCGAAATCCCCGATGGGCACCCGTGGCAAGGCGACCCAGGGCCGGTTCGCCAGCGCCAGCCCCACCGCCATCGCGGTTACGACCGTTCCCGCGATCCCCGGCCCCAGCGCCTCGCTCCAGCCTTGGGTGATCAGCCACCACAGCCCCAGAACGACCGCCGCCTGCCCCAGAAGCGCCATCACAACCCCCATGACGAACATGCTCCGCCGCGTCCTGCCGCCATGCCCGATCTCGACCGCCAGATCGGGGCGCGCGCCAGCCACGGCCGTCAGCACCACATGCAGCATCCGTGCGCAATCGGCGGGCAAGGGTCCCTGCCCGCGATAGCCCAGCACCACCTCGCGCCGCCCCCAGCGCAGGCGCAGGCTGACCACGACCGTCGACGCGATCTGATCAGAAGCTCCAGCCGATCTCCTCCAGATCCGCCCAATCGCGCACCGGCCCGCCCGCTTCGGCAAAGCCCGTGGCCGAAACCTCCACCTGCCGCGAGCGCGCGACAAGCGCCGGACGCCATGAAAAGCGTTCCATGTTCCCTCCCGAACCCGGGTTCACGCCCGCCCCGATCTGTTCAAACCTCTTTCGCCTTGATCAGGGGGATCGACTTCAAGCCCCCTGCCAGCACCGCATCGCGCAAGGCCTCTGAGCACAGGATGACGGGTTCGTCGAGACCGTCATCCCACCACAAATTCGCATCCGGCAGCGCGTGCTTGCGCACGGCAACCTTGAAACTGTTCTGAACTCGTATGCGGTCGGGCGATCCCAGAAACTTCGAGCCCTTTGCGATCTTGGTATCGCTCTCCGCCGGGCTGATGGCCTTTGCCCTCGGCCGGATGTTCAGCCCATACCAACGCCCAGGATAGGGGCCTTTGCGGTTGCGCCGCATCTCGATCGGCCACATCTGATGCAATCCTGGGTCCAGACGCTCGATGATGTCGTGATAGGCGCCGGAAACGACCAGAAGGGCCGACCGCCCCCAGAACATGTCGGGTAATTCGGGGCGCGGTTTTTGCACCACACCATAGCTGGGAACCCGCTCCAGATCGACCGGAGGGCCAGGGTCTCCGCGAAAGATGCCGTTGTACTCAGCGCCATACCCATTCTTGAGAGCCTCCTGCCCCCATTCGTCATTCGAGAATTCCAGAAATCCCCCTTGCGGGCGACTGGATGATTTCGCAATGGCGTAGGTCATTCTTTTCTCCGATCGCTAGGCCATAGTCGCCACAACGTGCGCGCTGGCGGGATACAGGCTGCGCGGCAGCAGCTTTGGCAGGACGCTACGAACCCGCCCCCATCGAGGCAAGCGGCCTTGCCACCCCGCCAGTGTCGGATCATCAAGGCAGCGCGCCCAACATCGGATTGCCCTTTGCAGCCCGCCCCCGAACGCTGTACCGGATTGCCCCATGACCCAGAGCCTCACCCTCCGCCGCCCCGACGACTGGCACCTGCACCTGCGCGACGGCGCGATGCTGGCCGGTGTCCTGCCAGAGACCGCGCGCCATTTCGCCCGCGCCATCGTCATGCCCAACCTCGTGCCCCCCGTGGTCACGCGCGACGACGCGGCGGCCTACCGAGAGCGGATCATGGCCGCCCTGCCCGAAGGCATGGATTTCGCGCCGCTGATGACCCTCTACCTGACCGAAACCACCGACCCCGCCGATGTCGCCCGCGCCGCCGCCGATGGCCTCGTCCACGCGGTCAAGCTCTACCCCGCGGGTGCCACGACCAATTCCCAATCGGGCGTGCGCGACCTGACCCGCGTCACGGCGGTTCTGGAAAAGATGGCCGAGATCGGTTTGCCGCTCTGTATCCACGGCGAAGTGACCGACTCGCACGTCGATATCTTCGACCGCGAACAGGTGTTTCTGGAGTCGGTCCTAGACCCCCTGCGCCGCCGCATCCCAGACCTCAGGGTGACGCTCGAACATATCACCACATCGCATGGGATCGACTACGTGCGCGAGGCATCGGGCGACATCGCGGGCACGATCACCACGCACCACCTGATGATCAACCGCAACCACATGCTCGTGGGCGGCATCCGGCCCCATTACTACTGCCTGCCCATCGTCAAGCGGGCCGAACACCAAAAAGCGCTCCGCGCTGCGGCGACCTCCGGCCACCCGCGCTTCTTCCTCGGCACCGACAGCGCGCCGCATCTGGACGGCGCCAAGGAAACTGCCTGCGGCTGCGCGGGCTGTTTCACAGCGCCCAATACGATGTCGTGCCTCGCCCATGTCTTCGAGGAGGAGGGCGCGCTGGACCGGCTGGAAGCCTTCGCCTCGCTCAACGGACCTGCGCGCTATGGACTGGCCCCCAACGATGCGACCCTGACGCTGGTCAAGCGCGACACGCCTTGCGCCTATCCCTCGAAATACCACACACACGAGGGAACCCTCACCCTGTTCGACCCGGGGCATGACCTTTACTGGCACGTGGTCGCGACATCGTCATAGCTTGCTTCGACATGGCCAGCGGTTGATCATGGAACGGTCATGGATGAGAATTACGACAGGTTTCTCCGGATTTCCGAGAGTGTCGCCGGTGAATTCGGCGATGCGTTCCTGATGCGGCTGGTCGACGCGCTGAACAGACATCACGGTCGGCGAGGGCACCCCGCCCGACAGCGCTCGCGCGATCTTCGCCAACGAAGACGGCAAGGTCATTGACGAACTGTGCTATGCGCTCGAGGGCGAGCCCTGCCAGATTGTCTACGAGGGCGAGGAAGTCGTGATCCCCTGTGATGTGGCACGAGACTTTCCCAGTGAGGAAGGTTTCGAAAGCTATATCGGCCTGCCCCTGCGCTCCGCCGCCCCCGAAGGCGCCGTCATCGGGCACATCATGGTCCTGTCGCGTGCGCCGCTCGCCGACGCCACGATCGCCGTGGCAACGTTGCGGATTTTCGCGCAGCGCGCGCAGGCCGAGTTGCAGCGCATCAGCCATGAAGCGGAGCGCGATCGGCTTTTGTCCGAGCTGACCGAGCTGAACTGCAAATTGCGACGCAACTACATGTCGCTCCACGACGAGAACGCGCAGAAATCGCGGTTGATGTCGCTCATCGCCCACGACCTGCGCAGCCCCTTGAGCGCATTGATGTGCCAGGCCGAACTGGGAGCGGCGCGCGACGATGCGGGCAGCCGCAACACGGCCACCTTCGAACGGATCCTCGCCAATGCCGAGCGGATCTCGGACATGATCCAGAGCACTTTGGAACGGATCCGGCAGGACGGCGCTTCAATTGCCCTCAACAAGCAGCCGACGCGACTGGCCAAGCTCTTGCAGGTCGCTGTGGAAGCCAACCGGGATGCCGCGCGGGCCAAGTCCATCTCGATCGAGATCAAGCCCTGCCGAGTCCCCACGATGATGATCGACGAAGTTCTCGAGGTGGCTGCGATCGACAATCTCGTGAGCAACGCGGTCAAATACACGCCGTGCGGCGGGTCTGTGCAGGTTCTGGTGGAAACCGGGCCGGGTGAAGTCGTCCTGTGCGTCAAGGACAACGGTCAGGGCCTCAACGAAGAGGATATGCGGCGTGCCTTTGGGCGCTTCCAGACCCTGTCGGCCCGTCCGACCGCCGGCGAAAGCTCGACCGGACTGGGGTTGACCAACGTGCGCGAGATCGCAGAGGCCCATGGTGGCCGCGCCAGTGTCCACAGCGAGGGCACCGGACGGGGCGCGACGTTCCGCATCCACCTTCCGTCCGACACCCAAAACTTGGCTTGAATTCGGGCCTTGGGCCGGGCAGACCCGGCCGAAACCGTCAGTCAGGAGCGCCGTCATGATCCCCACAGCCTACCCCGACCGCGCCACCATGGCGCGCCTGACCGCCCGGATGCTTCTCGACATCAAGGCGGTGCATTTCAACACCGACCAACTCTACACCCATGCCAGCGGCAAACAGGCGCCTACCTACATCGATTGCCGCAAGATCATCTCCTACCCGCGCGTGCGGGCAACGTGCATGGATTTCCTGTGCTGCACCGTGATGGAGGCCGCAGGGCTGGAGGCCTTCGACAATATCGCGGGCGGCGAGACCGCGGGCATCCCCTTCGCCGCCTTTGTGGCCGAACGCATGGGCCTGCCCATGTCCTATGTCCGCAAACAGCCCAAGGGCTACGGCCGCACCGCCCAGATCGAGGGTGAGATGCGCGAGGGCGACCGGGTGCTCCTGGTCGAGGACCTGACAACCGACGGCGGCTCCAAGCTGAAATTCGTCGACGCGATTCGGGCCGCGGGTGCGACCTGCGCCCATACCGCTGTCGTCTTCTACTATGGCGTGATGCCCGGCACCGAAGAACGGCTGGCCGCGCACGGCTGCGGCTGCACTATCTCGCCACTTGGGCGGATGTGATCGCCGAGGCGCGGCGCGGCGGCGATTTTTCCGAAGCCACGCTCGCCGATGTCGAACGATTCCTTGCCGACCCGGACGGCTGGCGGTCATCACGCGGGTTGAGCTGATCGTCCCGGGCACCATCGCGCTTGGCGCGTGGCGAATCCGACACAGACCTGTTACATTCCCCCCAGATATGGGAGGGCAGCATCGAACACCCTCCAGATCTTGCGAACAGAACGGCTCACAGCTTACTCACAGTTTTCAATGATTGACGCGCCCGCAGGCGCCAAGCCTATACCGGCCGTCACATCCTCACCCGCAACGGGGATGGAAAAACACAGCAGGGGGTCAGGAATGAATGAGCATGTGCCGGTACCCGCAACCAGATCGGCCACGTCCGACGACACGCCTTCCCTGCCCCATAACGTCGAGGCCGAACAGCAGCTTCTGGGCGCGATCCTGTCCTCCAATGACGTGCTCGACCGTGTCGACGACCTGATCAAGCGCGACCATTTCCACGACCCCGTCCACCGCGAGATCTTCGCCATGGCGCAGGCCCGCATCGCCAAGGGGCTTGCGACCGATGCCACCACGCTCAAGAATTTCGTCGCCGACATTCCCGGCCTCAAGGATCTGGGCGGTGCCGAATACCTGCTGCGCCTGCAACTGTCGGCCATCGCCACCTCGGCTGCGCGCGACTATGCGCAGCTGATCCACGACCTTGCCGTACGGCGCGAGTTGATCGCGCTGGGCCAGCGCGTCACCGACCGGGCGCGGGCCATGCGCGAGGATGTCGCCCCCGACGACCAGATCGTCGAGGCGGAAACCGAGCTGTTCAACCTCGCCTCCGCCGGAACAACCAACCGCGGCTTCGTCTCATTCCTGTCGGCGCTCTATGATGCCGTGAACATGGCCAACGCCGCCTACAATCGCGGCGGCAAGCTGGCGGGCATCTCGACCGGCCTGACCGACATGGACCGGATGCTGGGCGGCCTGCACAAATCCGACCTCCTGATCCTCGCCGGTCGCCCCTCCATGGGCAAGACGTCGCTCGCCACCAACATCGCCTTCAACATCGCCAAGGCATGGAAGCGCGGCCTCAAGGAAGACGGGACCGAAGGCACGGTGGATGGCGGCGTCGTGGGCTTTTTCAGCCTCGAGATGTCGGCGGCCCAACTCGCGCAGCGCATCTTGTCGGAAGCCGCCGAGATCCCATCCGAGCTGATCCGCAAGGGTGACCTGACCGAGGCCGAGTTCGAGCGATACCTGCATGCCGCGCGCGATCTAGAACGCTGCCCGCTCTACATCGACGACACGCCCGCCCTGCCCATCGGACAGGTCGCGGCCCGCGCCCGCCGTCTCAAGCGCTCTCCGGGCGGGCTCGATCTGCTGATCGTCGACTACCTGCAGCTTCTGCGCGGCTCGGGACGGTCGGAAAACCGCGTCAACGAAATCTCCGAGATCACCCAAGGCCTCAAGGCCATCGCCAAGGAACTGGGCATCCCCGTCATCGCGCTGTCGCAGCTGTCGCGTCAGGTCGAAAGCCGCGAGGACAAGCGGCCGCAGCTGTCCGACCTGCGGGAATCGGGTTCGATCGAACAGGACGCGGACGTCGTGATGTTCGTCTACCGCGGCGAATACTACAAGGAACGCGAGAAACCGGGCGAGGAGAACCTCGAGGCGATGACGCGCTGGCAGCAAGAGATGGAGCTTCTGCACGGCAAGGCCGAGGTCATCATCGGCAAGCAGCGCCACGGACCCATCGGCACCATCGAGCTCAGCTTCGAGGGTCGCTTCACCCGCTTCGGCAATCTGGTGAAGCCCTGGCAGCAGGGCGCCGATCAGGGCTACTGACGGTCAGCTCTCATCAAGGTTAACGCGCGCGCTTCTCTGTTTCGAAAATATCCCGGGGAGGTCGCCAAAGGCGACCAGGGCAACGCCCCCTTGACCCAGCGGCCTCGAACCCGGACACAGCGCCATGGGCACCGGCATCCTCACCATCGACCTAGGCGCACTGGCGGCAAACTGGCGCGCGCTCGCCCGGCTGTCGCGGAGCGAGACGGGCGCGGTGGTCAAGGCGAACGGCTATGGCTGCGGCGCGGCCGAGGTGGCGGCGCGGCTCGCCCGCGAAGGGGCGCGCAGCTTCTTCGTCGCCACGGCCGAGGAAGGGGCCGCCTGCGCGCGGCGCTGGGCCCCGGCCCCGCGATTCATGTCTTTTCGGGCCATATGGCCAGCGATACCGCGCTGATCCGCGACCATATGCTGACGCCGATGCTGAACAGCCCCGAGCAGGCCGCACGTCACCGCGCGGCGCTGCCGGAGGCACCCTATGGCGTGCAGCTTGACAGCGGCATGAACCGGCTGGGGATGGAGGCGCCCGATTGGGCCGCCACCCGCGCCGATCTGGAGGCCGGTCCCCTTACCCTCGTGATGTCGCATCTGGCCTGCGCCGATGACCCCGACCACCCGATGAATGCCGCGCAACTCGCGGCCTTCACCGCGATGACCGCAGGAGTGCGCGCGCCGCGCAGCTTTGCAGCGACGGGCGGCATTCTTCTGGGCCCCGATTACCACTTCGACCTCACCCGACCCGGCGTGGGCCTTTACGGCGGGCTGCCTTTTGTCGACGCAAAGCCGGTGGTGCGCCTGTCGTTGCCGGTGGTGCAGGTCCGCGATGTGGCCTTGGGCGAGACCGTCGGCTATTCCGCGACCTTCACCGCAGAGCGGGCGAGTAAGATAGCAACGGTTTCCGCGGGTTACGCTGACGGCCTCATTCGTTACATGAGCAACACCGCACAACTCTTTGCAAAAGAACATGTCTGTCGCCTCGCGGGTCGCGTCTCGATGGACCTTCTGACTGTCGATGTCACTGATTTGGCCGAAGTGCCCGACCACCTCGACATTCTTGGCCCGCAGCAGAGTGTCGATCAATTGGCCACAGCCGCAGGCACCATCGGCTACGAGATTTTGACCTCTCTGGGGCGGCGCTACGCGCGTCGGTATATCGGCGCATGAGGGTCTTGCTCTCCCCGTCGCTGCCATCGGCCGCTCCACGCTGGCGCTGCTATCGGCCATCGGGCGCGTGGCGATCTATGCGGCGCAGGCCATCAGCCACATCCTGCGCCCGCCCTTTTACCCGCGCGAATTCCTGCACCAGTTGCTGCACATCGGCTGGCTGTCACTGCCAGTGGTGGGCCTGACCGCGCTTTTCACCGGCGGCGCGCTGGCGCTGCAGATCTATGCTAGGCGGATCACGGTTCGATGCGCAGGCCGTGGTGCCGCAGATCGTGGCCATCGGAATCGTGCGCGAACTTGGCCCCGTTCTGGGCGGCCTGATGGTCGCAGGCAGGGTGGCCGCCGCCATCGCCGCCGAAATCGGCACGATGAAGGTGACCGAGCAGATCGACGCACTGGTGACGCTGTCCACCAACCCGCTGAAATACCTGACCGTTCCCCGCATCCTCGCCGCCACGATCAGCCTGCCGGTGCTCGTCGCCGTGGGCGACGCGATCGGCATCTTCGGCGGCTATCTCGTCTCCACCACGCGGCTGGGCTTCAACGAGGCCGCCTATCTGCGCAACACCGTCGATTTCCTTGAGCCTTGGGATGTGACCTCGGGCCTGATCAAGGGCGCGGTCTTCGGCTTTCTCGTGGCACTGATGGGCTGCTATCACGGGATGAATTCAGGCCGCGGCGCTCAGGGCGTGGGGCGCGCCACGACCAATGCCGTCGTCTCGGCCTCGATCCTGATCCTCGCCGCCAATTACCTTCTGACCGAATTGTTCTTTTCCGCATGATCGCGCTCACCGATGTCCACAAGGCCTTCGGGGCCAAGCAGGTCCTTCGCGGTCTGACGCTCGATGTGGCCAAGGGCGAAAGCTGCGTCATCATCGGCGGCTCGGGCACGGGCAAGTCGGTCTGCCTCAAATGCATCCTCGGTCTCGTGATCCCCGACAAGGGCCAGATCACCGTGGGCGGCCAGGACGTGACGACGGGCGACCGCGACGCCTTTCTTGCCCGCTTTGGCATGCTGTTTCAGGGCGGGGCGCTGTTCGATTCGATGCCGGTCTGGCAAAACGTCGCCTTTCGCCTGCAACGCGGGGCGCAAAAGCGGCCTAAGCTTGAGGCGCGCGAGACGGCTATCGAAAAACTCCGCCGCGTGGGCCTGACACCCGATGTGGCCGACCTCTACCCTTCGGAACTGTCGGGCGGCATGCAAAAACGCGTGGGCCTTGCCCGCGCCATTGCGGCAGAGCCCGAGATCATCTTTTTCGACGAGCCCACCACCGGGCTCGACCCGATCATGTCGGGCGTCATCAACGAGTTGATCCGCGAGATCGTGACCGAGATGGGCGCGACCGCCGTCACCATCACCCATGACATGTCTTCCGTCCGCGCCATCGCCGACAAGGTCGCGATGCTGCACGACGGCAAGATCCGCTGGCATGGCCCGGTAGGTCAGATCGACACCGCCGACGACCCCTACCTGCGGCAATTCGTAACCGGATCGGCCGAAGGCCCGATCGCGGCGGTGCGATAGGATGGCGATCCTCTACGATCCCTTGCTGCTGGCGCTTGTCTTCGCGGCTTCGACATTTGCCGTCTTCGGGTCTGCCACGCTGGCGGGGGTGATGCGCGCGCAGCGGCGCGAACGCGGCAGGATCGTGCATATCCTGACCGCTGCCAATGGGGCCATCGCCCTTGGGGTGCTTGGGCTGCTGGCACTCGGGATCGACCCCGGTCTGGGGATCGTGCTGGGGCTGGTCGCCGGGCTTGGCGCGGGCCTGTTCTGGCTCGTGGGCGCGCTGGTGGCGCGGGCGCGGCCGGTCTGGGTCGATCTTATGGTGATCGTGTCTGCCCTCTCCTTTCTGGTCAGCTATGCCGAGATTGCCGCCGATCCGGGCAATGTGCCGTCGTTGTTTCCCGGCCTTACCATCCCCGGCCCGGACGCGCCGCCGTGACCCTAGCCTTGCCGAGCGCCCTGCGCCCGCTCACATAGGGGCATGCTCCGCCTTCTGACCGCGCTGAACCTCGCCCTCCTGATCCTGTTCCCCGTCGCATGGGCCGCCCCCCTGATGCGCGCGGGTCTCCTGCCGCTGTTCGGCCTCTCGGAAATCTCGATCCTGTCCGGCATCGGCACCCTCTGGACCGAGGGCGAGGCGCTGCTGGCGGCCCTCGTGGCCCTCTTCGCGCTGGTGGCCCCCATGGCCAAGACAGTCGCGTTGGCGTTCATGCACTTGAGCCGGGTGCCCCTTACGCTTTTGCCCGCCGTCCAGCTTTTGGGCAAGCTCGCCATGGCCGATGTCTTCCTGATCGCGGTCTACATCACGCTGGCCAAGGGCATCGCGGTCGGGCGGGTCGAAACCGCATGGGGTCTGTGGCTCTTCACTGCTTGCGTCTTGATGTCTTTCGGCATCGGGCTTGCGACCAAGCGGCTGGCGCGGCGGGGAACCTTGGGGTAACGCGGGGCCATGGACCAGATCGCCCTCATCCTTGCCGTCCTGCTGGCGGCCTATGCGGCCCTTGCCGGGCTGGCTTGGCTGCAGCGTCTGGATCGGCGAGCGGATGGGCGCGCGCAAGCAGGGCATGGCGCTGAACCTGCTGCGCCGGGCCGGACCACCCGTGGCGGGCGGGCTGATCGTGCTGGCCGCGGGCGCGGCTCTGCGGCTTGCAGGACATTTGCCACTCGGTGGGCTTGGCGGCAGGCGGGTTTGCCTTCGGGTTTCATCGCGGATTGGTGGATGTGCGGCAGGCGGATGCGCGGCTTTGTCGGCATCCGGGTGCTGCTTGCCCTTGGCCTTGGCCTTGCGGCCTTGTGGCAAGCCGGCGTGATCTGAGCCCGGCACTGGCGTCGGGGTCGTGGCTCGGCTAAGGCTCTGGCATGGCCAAACCCGTCACCCTTTTCGTCTGTTCCGCCTGCGGTGCGACCCACAAGAAGTGGTCGGGCCGCTGCGACGCCTGCGGAGACTGGAACACCATCAGCCAAGAGGCGCCGCTGTCCTCCGGCCCCGGAAAGACCGCGCTTGGCGCGATGAAGGGCAAGCGGATCGGCCTGACCGACCTGCGCACCGAGGAAGACGCGCCCCCGGCGCACCTCGGGCCTGCAGGAGCTGGACCGCGTGTTGGGCGGAGGCCTCGTCCCGGCCTCGGCCACGCTGGTCGGCGGCGATCCCGGCATCGGCAAATCCACACTCCTGTTGCAGGCCGCAGCGAGTTTCGCGCGGTCGGGCGCGCGCGTGATCTATGTCTCGGGCGAGGAAGCCACCGCGCAGGTCCGCATGCGCGCCCAACGCCTCGGCCTTGCCGACAGTTCCGTCATGCTGGCCGCCGAGACCAACCTGCGCGACATCCTGACCACGCTGGAGGCCGAGGCCCCCGATCTGGCCATCATCGATTCGATCCAGACCATGTGGCTGGATACCGTCGAGGCCGCCCCCGGTTCGGTCTCACAAGTGCGTTCAAGTGCCCATGAGCTGACCACTTTCGCCAAGCGTCGGGGCGTGGCCGTCATGCTGGTTGGCCATGTCACCAAGGACGGCCAGATCGCAGGTCCCCGCGTGGTCGAGCACATGGTTGACACGGTGCTTTATTTCGAGGGCGAGCGCGGGCACCAGTTCCGCATCCTGCGCTCGGTCAAGAACCGCTTTGGGCCAGCGGATGAGATCGGCGTGTTCGAGATGACCGGCATGGGGCTGGCCGAGGTCACGAACCCCTCGGCCCTGTTCCTGTCGGACCGTGAGACGCCTGCGCCCGGATCGGTCGTGTTTGCGGGCATCGAAGGCACGCGCCCCGTTCTGGTCGAGATTCAGGCGCTTGTCGCGCCGTCATCACTCAGCCAGCCCCGCCGGGCGGTTGTGGGCTGGGATGGCGGGCGGCTGGCCATGATTTTGGCCGTGCTGGAGGCGCGGGCGGGCATCAGTTTCGCGGGGCTCGACGTCTATCTCAACATCGCGGGCGGGATGCGGATATTCTGAGCCCGCCGCCGATCTGGCGGTGGCAGCAGCGCTTTTGTCGGCGCGCGAGGATGTGGCGGTGCCCCATGATTGTGTCGTCTTTGGCGAGGTTTCGCTGTCAGGGGCTCTCAGACCCGTGTCCCAAGCGGAAAACAGGTTGAAAGAGGCGGCAAAACTTGGTTTTTCCTCGGCCATTGCGCCCTCGGGCTGCAAGATCGGCGCCGACAGCGGTGTGAAGGTGCAGGCGATGGCGGATCTGCCCGCTTTCGTGGGCGAGATTTTCGGGGCAGGATAGCGCCGCGGGTTCGAACCGGGGCGAAAACGGGTAAAGGCAGGCGTATGGACGGTTTCACCCTTGTCGACGGCATCGTGGCCGGCGTGATCGTCGTTTCGGCGATCTTGGCCTATGCGCGGGGCTTCGTGCGCGAGGCGCTGTCGATCGGTGGTTGGATTCTGGCGGCTGTCGTCGCCTTCATCTTTGCGCCCAACGCCATGCCGCTCATCCGCGAGGTGCCGTACTTGGGCGATTTCATCGGCGAAAGCTGCGAGCTGGGCGTGATGGCCAGTTTCGCGGGTGTCTTTGCCGTGGCGCTGGTGGTGATCTCGCTCTTCACACCGCTGTTTTCGACTGCCGTGCAGCGTTCGGTCATCGGCGGCGTGGATGCGGGGCTGGGGTTCTTGTTCGGTGTCGCGCGGGGCGTGCTGCTCGTGGTGGTGGCCTTCATCGCCTATGACCGCGTCGTCGGGTCGGAGCCTGTGGCGATGGTGTCCGACAGCCGATCGGCCAGCGTCTTTGCCCATCTGCAAGACCGCGTCGAGGCGGAAATACCCTCGGACGCGCCGGGCTGGATCTTGGCGCGCTACGAGCAGTTGACCGCCACCTGCGCCGCCCCGCAATAAGCCCCTAGCGCCGCGACGCGAAGACCGAGAGCCCGGCCAGCAGCAAGAGCGCCGCGCCCCCGGCGTAAGCGTAAAGCCCCGCACGCACGAAATCCTGCAAGATATCCCAACTTTGGGCGAGGTCGCCGAAATCGACCGGGACAGGCAGTCCAAGATCCCGGCGCGTGGCGTCGGCGCGCAAGATCGCGTCGCCCAACACCACCAAGGGAGACAGACCCGCTGCCAGCGCAAGAATCGCCGAGCCCCGGCCGAGGAACCGCCGACAGGGCCGCCAGCCCCGCCGCGGCAAAGCCGCCGACAAAGACCCATGTCTGCCATGCGGCATCCGCCGACAGCGCGATGACACCGTCGCGGACCAACGACATCGGCGAGATGTCGGACCCGGCGAAGGGCGGCTCAAACCATGTCAGCCCCCAGCTTGCCGCCATCGCCGCCCCGGCTAGAAGGATGATTGCCCGCATGCGTGCCCCCGATGCCCGTTTTTGCCGCGTCACCACGCTATGCCGGCACAAGCCCGCCGTCCAGCTTGCGCCGCCACCCCGAAATCTGTGATCGTTTGATGACAGCGCCGTCCCGAGGGCCTATGTCACCCATGACGACGCAGCCTGGAGATTCGCCCCACATGGATGCCCTCCCCCGTCACCCTTTCGACCCGAGTGACGACGACAAACTGCGCGAGGAATGCGGCGTTTTCGGCGTGATCGGCGTCTCGGATGCGGCCAATTTCATCGCGCTGGGTCTGCATGCGCTGCAGCATCGCGGGCAAGAGGCGGGCGGGATCGTCACGCACGAACCCGAACACGGCTTTTCCTCGGCGCGCCGCTTTGGCCTAGTGCGAGACAATTTCACCTCGGCCAGCATCATGGATACGCTGCCGGGCGAAATCGGCATCGGGCATGTGCGCTACTCCACCGCCGGATCAAAGGGCGCGACCCAGATCCGCGACGTGCAGCCCTTTTTTGGCGAGTTCGCCATGGGCGGCGCCGCGATTGCCCACAACGGCAACATCGTGAACGCCGATGCGCTGCGCCGCGAGTTGATCGAGCGTGGCTCGATCTTTCAATCCTCCTCCGACAGCGAATGCATCATCCACCTGATGGCCCGCTCGCTGCAACGCACGATCCCCGAGCGGATGAAGGACGCGCTGCGCCGCGTCGAAGGCGCATTTTCCATCGTGGCGATGACGCGCACCAAGCTGATCGGCGTGCGCGACCCCTTGGGCGTTCGGCCGCTCGTGCTGGGCCGCGTCGGCGAAGGCTACGCCTTGTCTTCGGAGACCTGCGCGCTCGACATCATCGGCGCGGATTACCTGCGCGAGATCGAACCGGGCGAGATGGTGGTGATCACCGGCGACAAGGTCGAAAGCTTCAAGCCCTTCGAGCGGCAAAGCCCCCGCTTTTGCATCTTCGAGCATGTCTATTTCTCGCGTCCCGACAGCATCATCGGCGCGAAATCGGTCTACGAAACGCGCGAGGCGATCGGCCGCGAACTGGCAAAGGAAGCGCCCGTCGACGCCGACCTCGTCTGCCCCGTGCCCGACAGCGGCACGCCCGCTGCCATCGGCTATTCGCTGGAAAGCGGCATCCCCTATGCGATGGGGATCATCCGCAACCAGTACATGGGCCGCACCTTCATCGAGCCGACCGAGCAGATCCGCAACATGGGCGTGCGGCTGAAGCTGAACGTGAACCGCGCGCTCATTCGCGGCAAGCGGGTGATCTTGGTCGACGACAGCGTTGTGCGCGGGACCACCTCGCGCAAGATCAAGGAAATGATCCTCGATGCCGGTGCAGCGGAGGTGCATTTCCGCATCGCCTCTCCGCCGACCGCATGGCCCTGTTTTTACGGCGTCGACACGCCCGAGCGTGAAAAGCTGCTGGCCGCCACCATGACCGAGGATCAGATGCGCGTGCATCTGGGCGTGGCCTCGCTGCGCTTCATCTCGCTCGATGGGCTCTACCGCGCGGTCGGTCAGCCCGGCGGGCGTGACGCGCGCCAGCCCGCCTATTGCGACGCCTGTTTCTCGGGCGATTACCCGGTGCGCCCGACCGATCAGATGGCGCGCGGGTTCAAGCTGGCGGATGCCGTCGAACCGGCCGAGTGATGCTCAAGCTGTTCCGGCGCAACAAGGGCAAGGGGCCGAAACCGATCCCCGAGGATGAGCTGGCCCGGCGGCTGACCGCGCCCGGCTATCGCTGCGCGTGTTGCAACGAAGTGGTGGATGCCGCCCATGCGGTGCGGCTGCGCCCCTTCGGCTGGACCCATCCGCCCGCCCCGCAACCCGACAGCGCCTTTGACGGCGGGGGCGACATCATCACCGAACGCTATGCGCGGCGCGGCCGCGACTTGTTGGTGCGCGCCCATCTGCCGATCCCGGTGCGCGGCACGGACGAGCATGTCTTTCTGGGGGTCTGGGCGAATCTCTCGATCGGAGATTTCGCGCGCTTCCGCTCGGCGCAAGGGCGCGGCGATGGCGACCGTCTGGGCGATCTGTTCGGCTGGCTCTATTGCCGCATCCCGGCGTCATCGGGGCCGGTGCTGACCAAGGGCGTGATCGTGCCCGTGGGGGGCGGAGGCATGCCCGTCTACTGGATCACGGACGAAAAACATCCGCTCTTTCCCGCGCAACAAGACGGCGGGATGAGTGCGCCGGACATCGTCGCGCTCTACGAGGATCTGGGGGCGCATGATGTGCTGGCGCATCTGCGCGCCTGATCCGCGCAATGAAAAAGGCCGCCCCTGCGGGCGGCCCTTTCCGTGAACACTCCGGGCGGATCAAGCGCGGCGCTTGAGCACCGACCACGCGCCGGTCACAACCATAGCGGCAATCAAGGCCTTCAGCGCGTCGCCGATCAGGAAGGGGGCGACAAAGGCCCCCCAGTAGAACGCCGCATCGCGCGCAACCCATCCGGCCTCAAGGCCAGCGGCGCTGGCCACGGCCATCGGCCACAAGATGCCCGGCACATAAAGCAGGGCCGAGACGGTCAGTGCGACAGCAGACGTCGACAACACGCCGCGCGTCAGACCCTTTTCGGCGGCATAACCAGCCAGCCATGCCAGACCGACGAAGCCGATCAGGAACCCGCCTGTCGGACCCATCAGGGCCGCGATCCCCGGCAGCGTCGTGGGGGTAAAGACCGGCAGGCCGATCGCGCCCTGTGCGAGATAGACGATGACCGTCGCAGCGCCCAGACGGCTGCCCATGGCAAAGCCAACGAGCAATATCGCCAACGTCTGCATCGACACCGGCACCGGCCACATCGGCACCGTGACCTTGGCCGCGGCCGCGATGAAGAGCGCACCCAACAAGACCAAGGCCACCTTTTTGAGCGTGCCCTGATCGCCGATGGTGGCGGAAAGTAGTGTGTCGCGGCCCATGGTCGCCTCCGTACAAGGGTCGAAAATTCCGTTCCTCCGGGTATCCCCGCGCGGCAGGCCCAAGTCAAGCGCGCCGCACCGCCGCAGCCCCGGCGCCCCCTTGTATTCCGGAGCAGAACGGGGCAACTGGCGCGTCATGAAAAAGCCTTTCGATGGACAGATCGCGCTGGTCACCGGCGCTTCACGCGGGATCGGTGCGGCCAGCGCCGAGTGGCTGGCGGAACGCGGCGCCCATGTGGTGGCGGTTGCGCGCACTGTGGGCGGGCTCGAAGAGCTGGACGACCGCATAAAGGCGCTTGGCGGCGAGACGACGCTGGCGCCCATGGACATCACCAACGAGGCCGCGATGGGCCATCTGTGCCGGTCCATCCACGACCGCTGGGGCCGGGCCGACATCTGGGTCCATACGGCGATCCACGTCAGCGCGCTGACGCCTGCCCCGCAGATCACGGCCAAGGATCTGGACCGTGTCATCGCCACCAACATCCGCGCGCTGTCGCGGCTGGTGGGGTTCGTCGATCCGCTGATCGCGCCCTCGGCCAAGCCGCAGGCGGTGTTCTTCGATGACCGATGGGATGAGAAATACGCCGGCGCCTATGGCATGTCCAAGGCGGCGCAGCGCGCCCTGATACAGTCATGGCAGGCCGAGACGGCGAAATTCCCGCTGGCGGTGCATCTGCTGCAGCCAAACCCGATGCCGACCGCCGTGCGCGGGCGCTTCTACCCCGGCGAGGATCGGAACAACCTCAGCCATCCGCGCGACGAGGCGGCGCGGTTGTTGCCGGTTTTGCTGGGCTGACCGGGCAGCCCCGTGTCTTGATCCACATCCGCTCGGCCCACGCCATGGATGCAGAGCGACTGGCGCGGCTTCACGTGGCCGTCTGGCGCGACACCTACGGCCACATCGCCCCGCCCGAGGCGTACCGCCTGCTCGACGAGGATCGGCGCCTGCCCTACTGGCGCGCCACCTTGGCCTCGGGCGAGCCCACCACGGGGGCCATGGTCGCTGAACGGTCGGGCGACATCCTCGGCCTTGTCAGCTTTGGCCCGCCCAGCCAGCCCGCGCTGCGCGGCGCGATCGAGATCAAGCACCTTTATGTCTTGCCAGAGGCGCGCGGCGCGGGTCTTGGCACGCGCCTGCTGCAGACCGCCTTGGACCGTTTTCGCAGCCTTGGCCTGCTTGACGCATCCCTTGCGGTGGTCGCCGCCAATGCCGCGCGCGGGCCTTTTACGCCGCCATGGGCGGGACGGAATCCGGTTCCTTCATCGACGCAGGACCGCTTTGGCGGTCGGAAAACGTCATTGTCAGATGGCAGTTGGGCGCCCGCACCGGCCAAAGTTAGGCGCGGCGCGCGTCCAGTTCGTTGGCGATGGCCTCGGCGCGCGCGGCAAGTTCGGCCAGACCATCGGTGAAGCGGTCGGGCAATTCGGTGCGTAGCCCTGCGTGCTTGCAATTCGCCGATGCGGCGCGCGCGGTCGGCCAGACGTTCCTCGGCCGAGGCCAGCGATTTTTCCTGCGCCGCGATCCTGCCCTGCAGGGTCTTGATCTCATCCTCCAGCGCGGCGGTCTTGTCGGCCAGCATCAGCCCCGCCATTAGCAACATCCGGTCGGCCGGCATGCGCCCGATCTGGCCAAGGATCACCGCAGCCTCGGTGTCCAGCATCTTGGCGGCTGCATGCAGATAGGGTTCTTCCCCCTCCTGACAGGCGACGGCGAATTGCCGCCCCCCGATCTCGATCTGAACCTCAGGCATGTCCGCTCTCCCCTGCCCCGGCGCGATCCAGATCGGCCAGGATGCGTTCCAGTTCCGCCGCCTCGGAGGCGCGCGCGGCCTTGAGCGCGTCCAGCTCCACCACCAGCGCCTTGTTCAACACCGTCGGGTCGCTCGCATTCTCGCCGCGCAGGCGATTGACGTTCTTGGTCAACCGCTCGTTGATGGTGCGCAATTCCTGCACCTCGGCGCGCAGCGCGCGGCGCAGTCATCGGGGCCCATGCCGCCCGCCGCCTGCAATTCTTCGGCGATGTCGCGCGCCTCGTCGCGCGCTCGGCGATGGCCTCGGCGCGTTCGGCGCGAAGGCGCGCCACGCGCCCTCCAGATCGGCGACCTGCGCGGGTCAGCCGGTCGATCTGGTCGTCGCGGGCGGCGTCGGCGGCCTGCGCTGCGGTTGCGGCCAGATCGGCGTGAAGGTCCTCGATACGCGCCTCGCGGTCGGCCAATCGGGCCGAAAGATGTTCCACCTTGGACTCGAGCGCCGTGACAAGCGACATGGTATCACCGATCGCCGCCTTGCCGGACTGCGCCGCCAGATAGGCCTCAAGCTCGGCCAACCGCGCTTCGGCGGTCTCGGCGCGGATCAGCGCATCCTCGAAGGCGCCCGAGGTCATGCCCGGGTCCTCGGCCGGCGCGATCACCTGCGCCTCGCCCAGACCCACGGCGATGCGGTCGAGTGCGGCGGCCAGCCGCGCCTCGAGCGTCGACAGTTTCTCGAATTCGGCGTTGTCGCCCATTGGTGCCTGCGCCCCCGGTCGTTGGTCGGCCCGTCCCTGCCCGAGATCGTAGCCTGCGTCTTTGCCTGCACAGCGAATCGCAATTCCCCCCGATTTGCAAGACCCGCAGCACTGCGCCCGCGCCCGCAGCACCCCATTCGTGCGGTTTTCGCCGCCCTTCGGTTGCGCCGCCCCCGCCTCTGGTAAGAGACGGGCGATATGTGCCGGGCGGGCAATGCCTGCCGCACCCCTTGCAAAGCTGCCTGACGAAGGACCGACGCGCCATGGATCTGACCGCGCTTGCCACTGCCCACCCCGACCATTGGCGCCGCGCCGCCTGCATCCGCACGCTGACGCTCGATGCGGTGGCGGCTGCAAATTCGGGCCATTCGGGCATGCCGATGGGCATGGCCGACGTGGCGACCGTTCTTTATGCCAATCACCTCAGCTTTGACGCCTCCGCGCCTGACTGGCCCAACCGCGACCGGTTGATTCTGTCGGCGGGGCATGGGTCCATGCTGCTTTATTCCCTGCTCTACCTCACCGGCTCGCCCGACATGACGCTGGAGCAGGTGAAGAACTTCCGCCAACTGGGCGCGATCACTGCAGGCCACCCGGAATACGGCCACGCGCAGGGGATCGAGACCACGACCGGCCCCTTGGGTCAGGGCATCGCCAATGCCGTGGGCTTTGCCTTGGCCGAGGAATTCCTGCGCGCCAAATGGGGAAAGCGGGTCATCGACCATTACACCTACTGCATCGCGGGCGACGGCTGCCTGATGGAAGGCGTCAGCCAGGAGGCCATCGCGCTCGCCGGCCGGCAGGAATTGTCGCGTCTGATCGTGATGTGGGATGACAATGGCATCACCATCGACGGCAAGGTCTCCATCGCCGACCGCACCGACCAGAAGGCGCGCTTTGCCGCCAGCGGTTGGGACGTGTTCGAGGTCGACGGTCATGACCCCGTGGCCATCGACGCCGCGCTGACGGCGGCCAAATCCTCGCCCCGCCCCGCGATGATCGCCTGCAAGACCCATATCGCCTTGGGACATGCCGCGCAGGATACCGCCAAAGGCCATGGCGCGCTGACCGATGGCAAGCAGCTGCAGGCCGCGAAAGACGGCTATGGCTGGCCGCACGGCCCGTTCGAGATCCCCGCCGATCTGAAAAGCTGGTGGGAAGGCGTGGGCGCCAAAGGCCGCACCGCGCGGCAGGAATGGGAAACCCAATTCGCGCTGCTGTCGGACGGCAAGAAGGCCGAGTTCACCCGCGCCTTCGCCCGCGAACTGCCAAACAAGCTGTCGGCCACGATCAAGGCGCTGAAAAAGCAGCATTCCGACAATGCCCCCAAGGTGGCCACGCGGCAGGCCAGCCAGATGGCGCTCGAGGTGATCAACCCGATCCTCGGCGAACATCTGGGCGGTTCGGCCGATCTGACCGGCTCGAACAACACCGACACTGCGGGTCTGGGCACCTTTACGCCCGAGGACCGCAAGGGGCGCCACATCCACTACGGCATCCGCGAACACGGCATGGCGGCGGCGATGAACGGCATGGCGCTGCATGGCGGTGTGCGGCCCTATGGCGGCACCTTCATGGTCTTCACCGATTACGCACGGCCCGCGATGCGGCTGTCCTCTCTGATGGGGCTGCCCGTGACCTATGTGATGACCCATGACAGCATCGGTCTGGGCGAGGATGGCCCGACCCACCAACCGGTCGAGCATCTGGCGATGATGCGCGCGACGCCCAACCTCAATGTCATCCGCCCAGCCGACGCCGTTGAGACTGCCGAGGCTTGGGAAGTGGCGTTGATGCAGAAAACGACGCCATCGGTACTGGCGCTAAGCCGTCAGGCCCTGCCGACACTCAGGACCGAACACAAGGCCAAGAACATGGTTGCACAAGGCGCCTATGTGCTGGCCGACGCGACGGGCAAGCGGCAGGCGATCTTGCTGGCCACAGGCTCAGAGGTTGCCATCGCGATGGAGGCCCGCGCGCTTCTCGAGGCCGAGGGGATCGGCACCCGTGTCGTGTCCATGCCCTGCTGGGAGATTTTCGAGGAGCAAGACGAGGCCACACGCCGCCGCGTCCTGCCCGCGGGCCCGGTGCGCGTGGCGGTCGAGGCCGCGATCCGTTTCGGCTGGGACCGTTGGCTCTTCGGCGAGCGGGGACGCCGCGAGAAATCGGGCTTTGTGGGCATGCATGGGTTCGGGGCGTCCGCGCCCGCGGCGATCTCTACAAGCATTTCGGCATCACGGCCGAGGCCGTGGCGGCCAAGGTGAAGTCGCTGTTGTGATTGGGCAGTGCGCCGTGAGAGGCGCACCCGACGTTTCGCTCAAGGCTGTGGGTGCGCCTTCAGGCGCACCCTACAGCCAAGCAAGCCATACAGCGCCATCTCCAGACAGGCCAAAAGAACGCAGCGCAGATGAGCAGACCGCCAAACCTGCCGCTCTATTGTGCCGACGGTGATCTGCCGCTGCTCTATGACATCTTGGGCGATGATCTGGCCTTCATTGCGCCCGATGGCGAGCGACGCTGGCGCGCCACCCTCGACAGGCCGCGGCAAAGACATTTCTTCATGTATTTCTGGCACGTCGACGGCGGGCCTCTGCAGGTGATCGCTGCGGACCGCAAGCTGCCCTTTGCCGAGGTCGCAGACCCGTTTTCAGGCTGGCTGGAGCAGCGCCACCCCGACCATGGGCCGCCCCTGTCCCCGACCGAGCGCCGCGCGACCGACTGGCGGGATGATCCCGACCGGCTCGGGATCGCAACGGAACGGCCCTTGTTCCACGCAAGCCAGAACCTGTTTTCCCTGTCGGTTCGCGTGCAGGGTGCGGAACCCGGCAGCACCTGCGGGCTGTCCAACCTGTCATGGGTCGGCAACACGCAAGCCGCCATCGGGCACCCTGCCCCGCCAGCAACGCTCCGGCGCTGGAACCGGCTCAAGCGCGACATCGCCGCCGCTGCGGTCAAGGTGCCGCCCGGCGGCCCCAGCTGCACGGGCAAGCCCGAGATCTGGGCATTTCCGCATGCGCTGTCACAGGGTGGGCCGTTCGATGTCCATGCATCAGCTAGGTAGCCCAGTCATCGGGCCGCACTCTGACGTTACAGATCGATCCGCGCCCGGTCCCCGTCAACAAACCGCCTGAGCACCATCGGATACAGCCGGTGCTCCTGCACCAGCACCCGCGCCGCAAGCGCTTCGGGCGTATCTCCGCGCCAGAACCGGCACCCGCGCCTGCCCCAGGATCGGCCCGCCATCGAGTTCCGCCGTCACCTCGTGCACGGTGCATCCGGCTTCGGCATCGCCCGCCTCGATGGCGCGCGCATGGGTGTGCAACCCACGATACTTGGGCAAAAGCGAGGGGTGGATGTTCAGCATCCGTCCCTGCCATCGGGTCACGAACCCTTCGGTCAGAACGCGCATGAAGCCAGCGAGGCAGATGATGTCTGGGGCATGGACCTCCAGCACACGGGTCAGTTCGGCTTCGAACGCGGCACGATCCTGGCCATAGGGGCGGTGATCCACGACCGCCGTGAGGCATGCCCATGGCCGCCGCCTTCGCCAGCCCGCCCGCCGCCGGCTCATTCGCCAGCACCAGACAGGGCCGCGCAGGGTGATCGCCGGTCATCGATTGTGCCAGCGTCACCATGTTCGAGCCACCGCCCGAGATCAGGATGGCAACGCGCTTGGTCAAGCCAGCGCGCCCGTATATCTGACGCCTTCACCGGGCACGACAAGGCCAAGACGATGCACGCTTTCTCCCGCGCCCGACAGCAGCTCCGCCAGCGCCTCGGCCCGGTCGGCGGCCACGACCAACACCATGCCGATCCCGGCATTGAAGGTCTTGAGCATCTCGGCCTGATCCAGCCCACCCTCGGCCGCCAGCCACCGGAACACGGGCGGCAAGGACCACGACCCAAGGTCGACGTCCGCCCCCAGCCCCTCGGGCAGCACGCGCGGCAGGTTCTCGGTCAGCCCGCCGCCGGTGATATGCGCCAGACCATGCACGCCCCCCGAACGGATCGCATCGAGCGCGGGTTTGACGTAAAGCCGCGTCGGCGCCAGCAGCGCGCGGCCCAACGGACCGGCGGCAAAGGGTGCCTGCGCATCCCAGGCCAGCCCGGACCGTTCCACGATCCTGCGCACCAGCGAGTAGCCGTTGGAATGGACCCCGTCCGACGCCAGCCCCAGCAGGACATCGCCCGCCACCACTCCCGCAGGCAAAGCCGCGCCCCGGTTCATCGCGCCCACGGCAAATCCCGCAAGGTCGAAATCGCCGGGCGCATACATGCCGGGCATTTCCGCCGTCTCGCCGCCCACCAGCGCGCAACCCGACAGGCGGCAGCCCATCGCGATGCCCTCGACGATGCGGGCGGCCGCATCGACCTCGAGCTTGCCGGTGGCGAAATAATCGAGGAAGAACAAGGGCTCCGCGCCCTGACACACCAGATCGTTCACGCACATCGCGACAAGGTCGATGCCGATCGTGTCAAACTCTCCGGTGTCTATGGCGATCTTGAGCTTGGTTCCCACCCCGTCGGTCGCGGCTACAAGGATCGGGTCGTCATATCCTGCGGCCTTCAGATCGAAGAGCGCGCCGAACCCGCCCAGCCCGCTCATCACGCCCGGCCGCGCGGTCGGCGGCGGCGGCGGGCTTGATCCGGTCGACCAGCGCATTGCCAGCGTCGATATCCACGCCCGCCTGGGCATAGGTTAGGCCGTTTTGCGGATGGGTCATGTCAAGGACTCCTCACAGGCATGGCGCGTGCGCTGCCCCTAGCAAGACGCCGCGGCGCAGTCCATGTATCAGTTGCCCACACGACCGGGACCCTTGGCAGTGCGTTGCCCGATCCACAGGAAGAGCGCCATCATCGCCGCCGTCGGTGCGAGGATGAGGGCCACCTGCTGCAGCCCCTCGGGATCGGCCAGCAGCGCCCGCATCGGGGCCAGAAAGATCACCGGCAAGATAACTTGCACGGCGATGAAGATCGACAGGCACAGGCCCCAGATCGCTGCCCAGTCCTTGAAATGCAACGCCCGCGTCGCGCGCCTGACGGCCTGCATGCCGACATCCGTCAGCGGCGCCGCGGCAAGGATCACGCCCGTCGCCGCCGAATTGGGCAAGCCCGCGAACTGAACGAGGAGGCCGAAGAGCACGCGCAGACCGATGAACCAGGCCAGATAGCGCAGCGCGAGCAGGGACAGGGGCGGCATCGGCGGGGTTCTCCGTCTGGGGCGCGTTGCGGGATGGAATAGGGCAGGACCGGGGTCGGGGCAAGCGAGCGGCGCTTGACGGGGGAAGCGTCTGGTAATCGGGTGCGCGGGGGGCCTGTAGCTCAATTGGTTAGAGCAGAGCGCTCATAACGCTTTGGTTGGGGGTTCGAGTCCCTCCGGGCCTACCAGACTTCCCCTCAGATGAATTTTACGACCGCCCAGAACGCCTAAAATACAATAAATTCAATGGTAGCTAGCGGCGATCGATTCCATGCGTCCCGATACATCCCATTTGTGTTGGTCTCGATTGTTGGTCGTTGATGACCATGCATCCCAACTTCGACACTTCGCGATGATTGTAGGCCCTTCTGGGCGATACCGAGCTCAATGAAATAAGGCCTTCCCGTGTGTGGGAGGGCGCATTTGGGCGAAATCTCTGTTGTGGCATGCCTAGTATAAATATTGCATTGAATCATCGCGTATAAGTGCATATCGTTGCGACATGTATACGAAGATCACGAGATCTGGCGGGCGCCAGTATCTACAACTGGTCGAGGGCTTTCGCAACGAAGAGGGCAAGGTCCGCCATCGCGTCGTCGCCAACCTGGGCCGCCTTGAAGATCTGAATCCCGCCAAGCTTGATCCCCTGATCAATGGTCTGAACCGCGCCATCGGGCGCAGCGACAACACGGCATTTCCCGTCGAGATCGAAAGCTCCAAGGCCTACGGCAACGTCTTTGCCCTGCATGAGTTGTGGAAAGACCTTGGCTTCGATCGCGCCCTTGGCCGCGCCATGCGATCTGGGCGGCGCAAGATCGAAGCGGATGCCCTCGTGCGGGCGATGGTCTTCAACCGCCTGTGCGACCCGACGAGCAAACTGGGCTGCCTGCGCTGGCTCGATACCGTGGCCATGCCCGAGATGCCGCCCAAGGTCGAACACCATCATCTCCTGCGGGCCATGGACATGCTGATGGACAATGTTGATCGCGTGGAGGCCGAGCTGGCCCGTCAGATCCGCCCCCTCGTGGACCGCGACCTGACTGTGGTCTTCTACGACCTGACCACCGTGCGCATTCATGGCGAAGGTGAGGTTGACGACGACATCCGCGCCTATGGCATGAACAAGGAAACGGGCGGCATCGCCCGCCAGTTCGTCCTCGGTGTCGTGCAGACCGCCGAGGGCCTGACGCTCATGCATACCGTGCATCCGGGCAACGTGGCCGAGACGAAGACCCTGCAAGCCATGCTCGCCACGGTCCTTGAGCGCTTCGCTATCGAACGCATCATCCTGGTGGCAGACCGTGGGCTTCTGAGCCCCGACAACATCGACGCTCTGACATCGCTGGCCGAGCAGGGCGGGCGCACGCTGGAGTTCATTTTGGCCGTCCCCGCGCGCCGCTATAGCGACCTGGTCGAGGCCTTCAGGGACATGGCCTTCGACGAGGCCGGGCTAACCGAGGATCGCTTTGCTCAAGCCATCGCCTGATCGTTGCCCATGACCCGCTGCGTGCCGCTGAACAGGGCGAGCGGCGCCGGGCGCGCATCGCTGAGCTCGACGCCATGGCTGAGAAGATGGTTGGTAAACTCGACGCCCAGGATGCCGGGCAGACCGCCAAGGGGCGTCGCGCCTCTGACCGCGGGGCCTATAGCCGCTTCACCCGCGCCGTCGCGGAAGCCGAGCTCACGCGGTTCATCAAGGCCGATCTCAACGCAGACCGCTTCAGCTGGGCTATCGATGAAGGCGCCATCGCCGAGGCCGAGCTCTTCGACGGCAAGCTTGCGCTGATCACCAACGCGCCGGATCTGAGCCCAGCCGAGGCCGTCGCGCGCTACAAGGGCCTCGCAGACATCGAGCGTGGCTTCCGTGTGCTGAAATCCGACATCGAGATCGCGCCGGTTCACCACCGTCTGCCCGATCGCATCCGCGCCCACGCGATGATCTGCTTCCTGGCGCTCGTGCTCTACCGCGTCATGCACATGCGGCTGAAAGCCAAGGGGCACAGCGCAAGCCCGCGCACCGCCCTCGATCTGCTGGAACGCATTCAACAGCACGTCGCCCGTATCGGCCCGACGACCAAAACCACCCTCACACGTCAGCAACCGGAACAACTCGACCTCTTCGAAGCCTTGAGCCTGAAAACACCCGTCTGAAACGGCCTTGTTGTGGCAAAAGCGGCAATCCCGCTTCAACAATAACAATTGCTTACGCGTTTA
>JAGYLB010000076.1 GCA_018401055.1 Roseicyclus sp. | reverse complement strand
CGACGGTCACGTTGGGATAGACTGCGTTGAACGCATCGACTGTGCGCTGCGCATCTTGGTTGGGCTGCGAGGTGTAAAGGACCAGCCGCCCCGACACGTCTGCGGTCTGGGCCAAGGCGGGGCCAGCCAGCAGGGCGGCGGCAAGCGTTGCGATCATCGGCGTTTTCATGGTGGTTCCCTCGTCCGGAAGCGGATTGTTCTCGACCGCAAAGCTACCGCGCGCAGATGACAAGCGCATGACGGCGTCACCCCTTGACGCCGCCGCCCGCAAAGCCCTGAAGCACGTATTTCTGCCCGAGCACATAGATTAGGATCAGCGGCAGCGTGGAGGCGACGGAACCCGCCATCAGCAGGGTCCATTCCGCCTCGAATTCACCAACGAACCGCATCAGCCCCAGCGGCACCGTGCGCAACTCGGGCGAGTTGAGATAGAGCAGCGGGCGCAGCAATTCGTCCCAGTTATTGATAAAGGCGATCACGAAGATCGAGATCAGCGCGGGCCGTGCCAGCGGCAGATAGACCCGCCAGAAGATGCGCCACGGTCCCGCCCCGTCGATCCGCGCGGCCTCGCCGTATTCGGCGGGAAGGCTCGCGAAAATATTCGCGCAACATGAAGGTCCCGAAGGACCCGACGAGAAACGACGGCACGATCAGCGGCAGAAAACTGTCGATCCATCCAAGGCTGCGCATAAGCAGGAATTCGGGGATGATCGTCACCTCGGTCGGCACAAAGGCGGTGGCGAGAATGAGGGCGAAGATCACGTTCTTGCCCGGAAGTTCCATCCGCGCAAAGGCATAGCCCGCAAGCGCGCAGGTCGCCACTTGCCCAAGCGCCGCCATGGTCGAGACGAAAAAGGAATTCCGGAAATACAGCAGGAAATCGTGCTGCGTCAGCACCTCGGTATAATTGGCCAGCGGATCGGGGCCATACAGCATCGTCGGCACGAAACTGGGCGGCAGGCGGAACACATCGCGGCTTTCCTTGAAGCTGGTGATCAGCATCCAGGCAAAGGGCAACAGGGTGACGGCGGCATAGGCCAGCAGCACGGCATAAAGCGCGATCAGCGCAGGGGCGCGGCGCAGGGTTTCATTCATGGACCCACCTCCGCCGCAGGTGGAAATTCAACAGCGTGATTAGCCCGATGACGAAACATAGCACATAGGCCAAGGCCGAGGCATAGCCCATCTCGAAATGCACAAAGGCGTTTTGGTAAATATAGAAGGCCAGCGTGGTCGACGCCCGGTTCGGCCCGCCATTGGTCAGCGCATAAGTGATCTCGAAGGTCTGGGTGGACCGCACCAGCGCAAGAATAAGAACAAAGAACAGGCTGCGCGATAACAGCGGCAGGGTGATTGCGTAGAACCGCCGAAAGGCCCGCGCGCCATCGACGCGGGCGGCCTCGTAAAGACCGGGGTCGATGGTCTGAAGGCCCGCGATCAGCAAGATCATGTAAAACCCCGCATCCTTCCAGACCGATACGATGGCGACCGCCGGCAGGGCCCAGGCCGGATCCGCAAGCCAGGCGATCCGGTCAATGTCGAGCTGCCCCAGCAGGTGGTTCAAAAGCCCGAAGCGGGTGGAAAAGATCCAGCGCCAGGCCAGCGTGACGGCGACGGTGGCGGTGATGTAGGGCAGGAAAAACGCGCCGCGAAAAAAGGTGGACGACCGGAGCGAGTTGTTGAGCAGCACCGCGAGCGTCACCGATACGACCATGACGCCCGGCACATACATCGCGGTGAACCACAGCGTATTGCCCAGCACCTCGCGCGCGACGGGCGAGGTCAGGATGTGGGCGTAATTGGCCAGACCGACCCATTCGATATTGTTGAAGATACGCCAGTTGGTGAAGGACAGGGCAAAGGCCCAGCCGATGGGGATTAGCCGGAATACCAAAAGCCCGACGATCGCGGGCAAAAGAAACAGCAGCGCCGGACCCCAAATTTTCCACTGCGACCGCCGCCGGATCGGGGCGTGGTCGCTCTTGGAAACGGGCACGCGCCCCCGGGGGTCGGGGGCGCGTGCTGTGGTGATTTCGCTCACCGGGACAGGATGTCGTTGCCGTAAGCGGTGGCAGCAGCCAGCGCATCCGCAAGCGATTTGCGCCCGTTGAATACTTCGTCCAACTCGCCGTTCAGACCGCCCGAACCAGCGGCGGCATAGCCGCGCCACGCGCTCCAGTTCGGGGTAAAGCCGGTGTAGAGCGGCTGGGTCCCGATCTCGAGGATCAGTTCCATGTTGTCAGGCTGCTGGCCGCGGCCAAGCCATTCCTCGGACATCGCGGTGGCCGTCCATGCGGGCACCTTGCCGCCGGTGAAATCCGCAGCACGCAGCGTCGGGCCGGTCAGGTGCTGCACCAGCGCCCAAGCCAGATCGGTCTGTTCGCTGTCGGTCGTCACGGCCAGCATGTCGGCCCAAGCGTAGGCAACGGCGGTCTCGGGGGTGGCGTCGGGGCCCACGGGAACCTGCGCGATACCCCATTCGAAGCTGTCGCCGATCAAGCGGCGGTTATTGTCGATGTTCCACGATCCGTCGACCCACATCGCCGCCATGCCCATGCCGAACACGTCTTGCTGGCGGATGCCCTCAAGCTCCAGCGGGCGGGGGGCAAAGCCGTCATCGACGATCGAAGCGAGGAAGGCGAGCGCGTTGACCGCTTCCTCGTTGATCTCTAGCGCAGTGCCGTCCGCGTTCACGAAGCGCCCACCATTGCGGAACACCCAAGGGTCGGTCTGGGCGTAGCGGCCATAGACCCAGTAGCCATACTGCTCGGGCGTGCCGTCGCCATCGGCGTCGATGGTCAGCGCCTCGGCGGCGGTGCGGAAATCGTCCCATGTCCAGTCGGCCGAGGGGTGGTCAAGGCCCGCCGCATCAAACGCCGTGCGGTTGTAGTAGAGCACAGGGGCAACCCAGTTCTGTGGGAAGGCAACCTGCTGGCCGCTAATCTGCCCGATCTCGACCGCGCTTTCAAAATAGCCCTCGAGCGAAGTGCCGCCAATCAACGGGGTCAGGTCCATCAGGTTGCCCGCAGCCGCCCATTCCTGGACGAAGCCCGAAGACATCGCCATGACATCGGGCAGATCGCCCGAGGCCGCCAGCGCGGAGACGCGCGGCCAGTAATCGGCCGGTGGCATCGCCTGAACCTCGACAGTCACGCCAGGGTTGGCCGCTTCGAAGGCCGCGATGGCGCTTTCCTCGATCTCGGCTTGGTCGGTCGACCACAGCATATAGGTCAGCGTGGTGTTTTGCGCGACTGCTGCACCTGCGATGCACGTCAAGGCGGATGCGCAAAGCGCGGATTTCATAAAGCTCATGGGGTCCCCCGTCATCAAAACTTCATCATTCGGCAGGTGGATAACCCCCGGATGCCGTGGCATCGGTAGCGGGCGTGGGTGATGTTTTTGTGACATCGTCTTCAGGGCAGCCGCGCGGGGGACCAATGACCGACCTGATCGAGACGCAACTGCCGTTCACGGCCCCTGGCCGGTTCTGGCGCGGCAATCTGCACATGCATTCCAAAGGCTCCGACGGCGCCCACAGCGCGGAGGAGGCCTGCGCGGCCTATGCGCGCGAGGGTTATGACTTCATCGCCATCACCGATCACTTCCTGCCTCAATACGGGCATCTGGTGACCGACACGCGCGCTTGCCAAAGCGAGCAGTTCATCACGCTTGCGGGCGCTGAACTGCATCAGGGTCGGCTCGGCAATGGGGAGCTTTGGCACATTGTCGCGGTCGGCCTGCCGTGGGATTTCGCGCCCCCGGTCGTGGGCGAGACGGCCGAAGCGATCTGCGCCCGTGCGGCGGAAGCGGGCGCTTTTCTCGCCTTCACCCATCCCGGCTGGTTCGCCCTGACGCCCGAGGATGTGCGGTCGCTCCCCATGGTCCATGCCGTCGAAGTCTACAATCACGGCACCGAGATCGGGCAGATGCGCGGCGATGGCTGGTATCTGGCCGACATGGCTCTGAACGAAGGGCGTCGCCTGACCGCCATCGCCACTGATGACATGCACCGGCTGGGCGTGGGCTTTGGCGGCGGTTGGACGATGGTCAAGGCCACTGCCCTGACACCCGAGGCGATCCTTGCAGCCCTACATGCAGGGCAGTTCTATGCCACCCAAGGTCCGATGATCCACGACATCCGGGTCGAGGGTGAGGCGCTTGTCATCGACTGCTCGCCGGTGGTCACGGCCGCGCTTGTCGGCAGCCGCGCGCGGCGTGCCCACGCGGCGGTCACCGAAATCGCCAACCGCGTGACGCTGCCACTTGCCGGGATGGCGAACGGGTATTTCCGCATCATCCTGCGCGACCGGCACGGGCGCCACGCCTGGACCAACCCGGTCTGGCTATCATGAGGGCGGCGTAACGTGGCCGAGGTTTCCCTGCACGCGATCACCCGCCGCTTCGGCCCAAACGAGGTGCTGCGTGGTATCGATCTCGATATTGCGGATGGGTCTTTCACCGTCATCGTCGGACCGTCAGGTTGCGGGAAATCCACGCTGTTGCGCATCCTCGCGGGGTTGGATGCGCCGACCTCGGGCATCCTGCGCATCGGTGGGCGCGACGTAACGGGATTGGAACCAGCCGAGCGGCGCATCGCCATGGTGTTCCAGAATTATTCGCTCTACCCCCATATGAGCGTGCGTGAGAACATGGCCTTTCCGCTCCGTTCGCTGCGGATGGGCCGAGCCGAGCAGGCGACGGCCATCGACCGGGCGGCAGAAATCCTGCGCATCGGCGACCTGCTCGACCGTAAGCCTGCGCAGCTGTCGGGCGGCCAGCGTCAGCGCGTCGCCATCGGTCGGGCCATCGTGCGCGAGCCGTCGGTGTTCCTCTTCGACGAGCCGCTCTCGAACCTCGACGCGGCATTGCGCGGTCAGATGCGGGTGGAACTGGCCGAACTGCACCGGCAACTGGGCACAACCATGATCTATGTCACCCATGACCAGGTCGAGGCGATGACCATGGCCGAACGCATCGTGGTGCTGAATGGCGGGCAGGTCGAACAAGTCGGCGCGCCGATGGACATTTACCGCGCGCCCGCCACGCGCTTTGTCGCGGGCTTCATTGGGCAGCCGCCGATGAACCTGCTGCAGGCCAAGGTCGATCGGGCCGACTCGTTGCGCGTGGTTGCCACGATCGGGTCCGACCAGCGCATCGAGGCCGCTGTCGACGGTCGCGGCCTTGCGGAGGGGGAGACGATCAGCATTGGCATCCGCCCCGACGATCTGGCCGTTGTCGCGCAAGGCGGCATCCCCGTGCGGCTTAGCGTGCTGGAACGTCTGGGCCCGCATACCGTTGTTCATGCCCGCACCGACAGTGGCGCGGCGTTGTCGGCGGTCGTCGCGGGCGACACAGATCTGGCACCCGGCCAAAGGGTGACTGTACTGGCCCTGCCCGACAAGGTGCATGTCTTCAACAGCGGCGGTCAGGCTCTGACGCGCACCCAACGCCAAGTGTCGTGATGGTCGAGGTCCGGTATCTCGAACAGCGGCTGGCCTCGGGGAGCACGGCCCGCATCGTCCGCCTGGAGCCGCGCGGCTTCCGCATTCTGCCCTGCTTCACGCAAGACGCGCCCCCTGATGAGACTCGGCTGGCGCTGGTCCTGGCCGAGGCACGGCTGGGGCAGCCGGTTGTTCCCGTCCCGCCTGCCGCGCGGCGGATGGCACCCCGTGACGTGGGCGGCAGCCTACGCCTTGCCGCCCGGGCCGATGCGCAATCCGGTATGGCCTGCGCGCCTTTACGGTTGCTCAGGACCGTGGCGGCGGGGCTTCAACCCGGCGAGATCTTGATAAATGCCAATTATTTCTTGTTCCTTGCGGCCGAAATCGCAGACCCGTTTGACGCATATGGTGACCCGATCGGCCTGACGTTGGTCGATGGTGTTGTCGAGACACCGCCGCAGATCCCACGCAGCTGTCTGTTGCTCGGCGCTGCCGGCCCCGAGATCCGGCGCCTTGGCTTTGCCCAGACAACCATCCGGGCCGTGCGGGGGCAGGTGTTCACGCCGCATCCCTTCGGCCCGCCAAAGCTGGCAGGTGCCGGAACGGCCTTTGCCCTGTTCCATGGTTCGGACCGGGGGCTTACGCCAGCGGCAGATGGGGTTTGGGATGTGGCCGTTGTCGGTCGCCACGCCGTTGCCCTGTCGGAAGGCGGGCGGCTGTCCATTCCCCGCGCGGGCTGCGTGCTGCGCTGTGCCACCCGGTCCGAGGCCGAAGCTGTCGTCACAGGCCCGGTCACCTACGAGCTGCCCGGTCTGCACCACGGCGTCCAGTCAGGTCCGCTGATCGTCGAGGGTGGACAGACCACGGAAGTCGGGCGCGATGTCTTTGCCGAGGAACTGATGTCGAGCGACGCCCTGCGCCCTGACAGCGTGCCCGTCTCGCCCTATGCTTGGGCTGCCGACTGGCACCGCACGCGGGCCGCGCGCCTGTCGGCGGGGATCACAAGGGATGGCCGCCTGTTCTTTTGTGCGGTCGAGGGTACGTCTTCGTTCTTCCGCGACGGTCCGGCCCAGGGCGCGACGCTACATGATCTGGCGCAGTTGATGATCGACCAAGGCGCCATGTGCGCCCTGCATCTCGATGGCGGCGGCTCGACACAGGTGTTTTGTCATGGCGGCGGCGCATTGATCGCACCTCGTGACGTGCATCACGCCATGCCCGACAGCCCGGCCCAATTCGACCGTCCCCTGCCGCTCGGGCTTGTCCTTTCATGACAGGGTGGGTTTTCGAAAGCCTTGTTCTGCCCAAGGATGACGCGGCCCCCGGTGCCTGCGAGGATCGCGTGCTGGTCCTGCCGCCCGATTTCGTGGCGGTGATCGACGGGGCGACCGACATCACGGGCCAGCGCTTCGATGGACAGACCGGCGGGGCGCTGGCCGCCGAGGCCATAGCTGCCGCCTTCGCGCAAAGCTGGTCCCACGCGCGGCAGGGCGGGCCCGACCTTTTCGCATCTGCTGAAAAGACACTGGCGTTGGCCGACCATGCCATCGCAGCACTCTACCACCGCTTCGACCTGATCGAGGCCGCGCAAGACCCCGCGCGCCGCTTTCGGGCTGCCTTTGCCGTCGCCTCGCTCCGCGATGGCGTCTGGCGCGGCGTCGGTGTGGGGGATTGCGCGCTTCGGATCGACGACGCCCCGCCGGTTCTGCGTGACCATCCCGCCGAGCCAGTCTTTGCCGCCTGGCGCGCCGCGATGATCGCCGACGATCCACAGAAGTCGGAGGCAGACATTCGTGCGGCGCTGCTTGGTGGCCTGGCACAGGCGGATGCGGATGCGCGGCGGGTCGCGAAACCTATCCTGGCGGAGGCCTCCGTGCTGGGCGAACGCGCGCTGCAAGTCGGTCTGGCCGGCATGCGCGCCGCACCACCGGGCGATCCGCTCAGCTTCGGCGTTGCCGATGGCGTGGGCGACATGGGTCATGACTTTTGTTGGCATGTAAGGGTCCGGGCCAACAGCGTCAGGGCGCTTGCACTTTGGACCGATGGCTGGCTGTTGCCCGCGGGTCAGCATGTCGACAGCTGGATCAAGGCGGCCACGGCTGTCCATTTGGAAGACTCGCAGCGAACCCGACGATTTGCTTGCTTGAAAGGGCCGACCGCCAGCGGCCGCCATGACGATATGGGGCTTGTCCTGCTCCACAAATGCGGTTGATCTTATGGCCACCGCCATCAGATCATCACATCGCCTGATCGGGTAAGCAGTCATGTGTCGACCGCGTCCTGACGCCACGACAACTGCCAGAGTGGCCCGTTTTCTGACCCTCAAACAGTGGTTCTTGGTTCTTCTAAACGGCAACTCTTCTGAACTCCAGCAAGTAGTATGCCGCATATGCATTAGTCTGCTTTCCGCCCATCACGTTCGCCACGACCTTCTCGTCGCGCTCAGCTCTGGCCGGCGGCTGCGAACCTCAAAACATCCCGCGAGATGCGGTAGGCGCGTGGCCTGCCGGGGACCCGACTGGGCAGCTTGTACTGGAAGCCACGCTCACCGCCGGGCTTGAGTAGATCCTGCACCTGCAGGAGATCGAAAAGCCGCCCGAGGTCAGCTTCTGCCGCATGTGCGATGCCAGCCATCGTGGGCGCGGTGAGATAGACGAAGCTGTCGTCGAACCACCCGGTCTCGCTGATCGGAACGGTCCCGTCCGGGTCATCCAGCGACGCCAGAGCCTCGTCTCGCAGGAGATCCCGAACCGCAGTGGCCGCGCGGCTGAGCAGGGCGCGATCCTGCGCCGACAGCACGCCACGGTGCCTGGCGATCCAGCTTTCGAGGAGGTGGGTGCAGAAGGTCTCGAGCCTCGTTTGGAGCGGGGCCTGCGGCCCGGCCAGGAAAGATTTCATGCGTAGTGTTACCAAATGCCCCGCTGCGTACATTGCTCCGCAAGCAAGCACGACACGCTCGGTTTCAGCATCAAGTGGGAGGTCATCCGGTCCGGCCACACTGTCGCGGATGTCATCGGTTCTGATACCAAGGTACTGACCCCGTGACCCGACGCCCCAGTCAATGCTCGCCCGCAACAACTCCGGACCGAAGCTGCCCGCATGCTGCGCTGCGACCGCCAGGACCCGCTCGGGGTCTTCCACCTCCCAGGATCGGGAGTCGATATCGATGATGTTGCGCAGATCCTGACCCGGCAGCGCTTTGCCGTCGCCGCCAAGGAGCGGGACCATGCCCGTCGAGAGCACGACGACCCGGCCGCGGCCGGCGGCGTCAATCCCGGTCAGCGCCTCGGCGATCGCCGGGATCTTGCGGTGATGACGCGGCTCGTAGCCGGAGATCAGCACCAGACCGTCCCGGGCCTCGCGGATCGCCGCAAGAAGGCGCGACTGCGGCTCCGACCAGGTCAGATGCAGCTCGGTCGGCTGCGCCCAGACACTGGCGGCGACCGCACGGCTCAGCCGGCCGGCCCCGTCGCTGCCGTGCAGATGCAGCAGGAAGGACCACGACTGCTCCGCCGTGATCGGCATCAGCGCCGGCGCGATCGCGGCGCAGAGACCCAGCATGACGGCATTATCTGGCGTCCGCCCGATCACCCCCTCGAGCCACTTTGCAGCTGACGCGGCACGGTCAGCCTCGGCCATCGGCCGTGCCGAGACACGCGGCTCCCCGGTGAAGAGGACGCCCGCCGCATCGGAGTTTCCTGACCCGGTCAGGACCACACCCGAGGGGAGGATGAACCGCTGGAAGTCCGTTCCAACCCATCCGGTCACACCGACCGCAAGGCCGACGCGGTCGACCTCCATCGCCCGCAACAGATCGCAGACCTCGCCGGGCTTGCCCCGGAGATCCAGGCCACGATCGACCAGCCCTGCCACCACCCGCGCCGGCGCCTTCAGCAGGTCCCGCATCGGCAGCACGGCGCTCTGCCAATCCCCATCGAAGGTGCGGAAGGCCACGTCCAGGCTCCAGCCGGTTCCATCCGCCCCGCGGGCCTGCGAGCGCACGAGGACCGGTCCGCAGAGCGGTTTCGTGCGACCGGCCGATCGGATCTGGTGGATCAAGGGGCCGATCAGCTCATAGTCCTCCGGCAGGCGGGTACGGACCTGCTCCAGGAGCGGATCGGCCTGCGGCTGCGGTGCCCCTTCAGGCGTGATCTGATCCGCGGCAGATCCCTCATGTTTAGTGGTTTCGTCTGACATGCGCGTCTCCTTGGCTGGCTTCGAGGACCAGGCCTGCCCCGGTGGACAGGCACGCTCAAACAGTCCAACGATTTTCAGATATATAACAACTGCGTCCGCCCATCCAATGGGGACACCTCCTTGAGAGGGAGATTTTGACCGAGCCCCGCACCTGTCGCGCCGAGCGAGACGCGCGGAGACCCTCCCGCACCGTTCCGAGAGGCCTTCCGGATTAGCGACCCACACAGTCCGTCGGTCTGTCTGCTTTTATGTCCGACATATTATTATTTATAGACAGTCATGTACGCTTGTTCGTGCTGATTAAATTTTTTGTGTCGTGCACTTGACATTCGGAACAGTCGCTCCCAACTTTCCAACATGGTCACCGGGCGCCCGATGAGCGGGCGAGACCAGAGATCCTACCCTCTGCCCCCGCCCTGACCACAACGTGTCCTGAGGAGACCCGTCATGGCTGAGAACTACGTAACCCCGCACGCGGGCGGATTCAATTCCGCGTCCCCCTTCACCTTCACCCTGTCCACGCTCATCCGCGCTCGCGCGATGACCCGCGCGCTGGTCGATCTGACCACCGCCGAGCGCGACCTTGGCGACGATGGCGGCTTCGACCCCGCCCTCTCCGCCTATCAGGCTGCCGTCGATGAGGCCCGGGCCCGCGTTCTCGAGCACTGCGAGGCGCTGATCGCCCAGCCCCTCGTCACGCTGCAGACCGCCGGTCTCCAGCGGGTCGCGGTGCTGGTCGGGGCCGTTATCCGGTCCGGGGATCCGGTTGAGGTGGCCCGCATTCGCGCCGGGCTGACCGTGGCGCGCTGGGTCTGGCAGCTGCCGGCCACCGTGCCGGGTCACGCCTTCCATAATGCGGCCGTCGAGGCCGCGCTGGACGCGCTCGGCGGCTATATCGACGGGTCCGGCGAACCGCAGGACACGCCGCCGGCGGACGTGCAGATGGAGATGGGGGCTGGCCCGGCGGCGGACAGGGAGGATCTCCCCACCGCCCATACGGAGGTGAGCCGTGCCTTCACCGGCGCTCTGCGCTGTCTCGAGACCTCCGTGGCTGCGGAGCGGCGGATCCAGCGCGACGCCGTGAGCGACGTGTTCGCTCCGGAGGTCGCGGCGGACCTGGCCGCGGCAGAGGCCGCCCGCGAAGGTCTTCTTACCCGGCTCGCAGAGGTCACCGCGCTGCCGGAACAGCGTGATCTCGACCGTCCGCTGCGCCTGTTGGCGAAGGGGCTTCATGCGCTCCTCTCGGTGGAGGATGACGGCGACCGCCAGCATATGCACGCGGTCATGGCCGGCAGTGCCGACCTGCTGCTCGTGCGGGGGGATGCGCCCGCGGCTCGCCGGGTACGCGCCCTGCAGCAGCGTTTCCTCGACGGCGTCGCGCGGCTCATGTCGATGGCGGACTACGGAGGGAGGGGATCCGGGCCGGAGGATGACGGCACGGACGACGCGCCCGGGCTCGCGGCCTGAGCCGCCCCGGACCTCGCAAGGGGGCCCCGCGGCCCCCTGTCCCTCTCCCTGAACCATGGAGGCGCGCATGACGCAGCTTCTTCTTCCCGGCATCACCCTGCCGACCCGCCCCGTCGAGACCCAGCGACGCCCGTGACGCGCTGGCGTCATATCCGGACATGTCCACCGAGGATCTCTGCCGCTATGCGAAGATCCTCGGCCATTCGGCAGAGCTTGTCGTTGCCTCGATCTTGATGCGCCTCGGGGAACGGGACTTTCCCGCGCCCGAGTACGAACGTCATGACAGGGTCCTGTTTCTTCCCGGTGACACGCCCCTGCGCATCCAGGTCAAGACGCGCCATACGCGGACGCCCGCCGGCGACTATGTCTTCAACCTGAAGCAGAGCTCGGAGCGGGGCGCCACTGGGCGCGGTCCGTATTCGGCGACGGACTTCGATATTCTGGCGATGGTCGCACTGCCCGAAATGGCCGTGCGCTTCACCGCCGACTGGCAGACGCGCCACACGATCTACGCGAGCGAGTGTCCGGAACTTCGGCGCAACCCGCGCTCCACGCTGGACGCGGCCCTCATGCGCCTGGGCCACGCCCATGCGATCCCCGGTCGCGTCGACGGGCCGGACCTCGATCTCGCCGCCTGACCGGCGCGTCACTTTCCCACCCGCAGATCCCTCCTCGGCCCGCCCCTCGGCGGCGGGGCCGACGGCCACCCCTTTTCCCGGAGCTTTCCCATGACGCTGCCCTCGACCTCCCCCTCGATCCCTCCCGCCACTGCCCCGCTCACCGATACCCCGGACTGGGCCACCTTCGCCGCCCAGATCCGGGACGGCTTGCTGTCCCGGGCCGTCAGTTGGGCCGTCACCGCCTACACCGCCTCCGACTTCACCGAGGAAGACGACGCCGAGGCCTCCGTTGCGACGGCCGCCGCGCGCCGCACCGACGAGAAGGCAGCGGTCGACACCGGCACCCGGCGGGATACCACTCTGGCCGACACCGCCCGTTCGAGCGCCCACAATGACAGCTGGGACCTTCCATATTGGGGCGGGTGGTATCAAGAGATAATTTCACAAAAGCCTCGCCCCCGGCTGAGCTGTTGGCTGCGAGGGTGTCATCGATTAGCGGATCCGGCAGAGCGGGATCATTTCAGGAGAACCACGGCAAGGGGCGTTCAGCGCGAAGACATCCAGCTATCGTAGCGATGAACGCCCCGGGAAAAGTAGCCGTGACTCCCCTGTATGCTGCAGAACTTTATTGTTTGGCCGTGTCTTCCGTGCATCAGCGTCACCGAAATCTCCCGCACCGGAATATGCTTCCATCCGTAGTCAGCACCGTGGCTGCCACACTATACCAAGTCCAAGAACGGTTCCCGCGTGCCTATCTCAGTGGCGCACTCAGATTATTATCTGGTGACCAGGTCCCACCCGGCATCATCGGGGACCGCGTCCCGGTTTGGGACTTCGGTGAGCCAGCGCCGTCAGGCGCGGCCTATCTCTCCTTTTGCTTCAAATCTGATCTGCATGGATTGTGAGGTTGGTTGTGCCTTATGCTGCGGCTGCCGTTGCGGCATCAGCACGGGTAAAGCGAAATTCCGTGCCGTCTTGCCACATGCGGTGCAGAACCACCCCGATCCGACGTGCCAGTGCAACCGTGGCGCGCTTTTTGCCGCGCCGCTTGGCGACATTCCATGCCCAGGCACTCAGCCAATTCGGGCGCGCAGTATTCAACATCACCGTCGCGGCTTGATAAAGTGCAGTCCGCAACCCCGCATCGCCGGCCCGGGAGATTTCGCCAATGATGTCGCGCTCCCCGGATTGCTCGCGCCGCGGGGTCAGACCAACCCAAGGACCAACGTCCCTAGAGGATAAGAGCCCGATTTAAAAGTAGTTGAGTGAGTTCAGCAGGTTGTGATTCTGTTCGGTTATGACGCTGAACGGAGACCCCAATGGCCTGGACCGAACTCACCCGTCGCCAACATGACCGAAAAGGCGGCAGATACGCAAGCGATATGACTGACGCAGAATGGTCGTTGATAGCGCCTTTGATGCCGCCACCCAAGACAACCGGCAGACCACGCACGACAGAT